>JARKNW010000138.1 GCA_029976075.1 Pleomorphomonas sp. | reverse complement strand
GACAGCCTGCTGTCCGGCAAGGCGGGCGCCTTCCAGTCGGCGGTGAGCCATCTCATCCTGCCGACCATCGTGCTCGGCACCATTCCGCTCGCCGTCATCGCCCGCCAGACCCGCTCGGCCATGCTCGAGGTGTTGGGCGAGGACTACATCCGCACCGCCAAGGCCAAGGGGCTCAGCCCGTTCCGCGTCGTCGCCGTGCATGCGCTCCGGAACGCCCTCATCCCAGTGATCACCACCATCGGCCTGCAGATCGGCGTGCTGATGGCCGGCGCCATCCTGACCGAGACGATCTTCTCCTGGCCGGGCGTCGGCAAGTGGATGGTCGATTCCATCTTCCGCCGCGACTATCCGGCCGTGCAGGGCGGCCTCGTGCTGATCGCCCTCATCGTCATGGGCGTCAATCTCGTGGTCGACATGCTCTACGGCCTCGTCAATCCCAAGATCCGGCACCAGAGGTAACCCGATGACCGCCGTCTCCGCTTCCGCCCGTCCGGGGCGCCTCAAGGAATTCTGGCGCTATTTCTCGGAAAACCACGGAGCCGTCGCCGGCCTCGTGCTGTTCGTGGCGCTGGTGATCGTCGCGCTCGCCGCGCCGCTCTTCGCCCCCTTCGATCCCGACCAGCAGTTCCGCGACGCGCTGCTGGTGCCGCCGCTCACACGCGGCGGCGAGGGCCTGTTCCTGCTCGGCACCGACGCGCTCGGCCGCGACATCCTGTCGCGTCTGATCTTCGGCGCCCGCTTCTCGCTGTTCATCGGCGTCGTCGTCGTCTCGGTGTCGCTGATCGGCGGAGTCGTCATCGGCATGTTCGCCGGCTTCTTCCGCGGTTGGGTCGACACGGCGATCATGCGCGTCATGGACGTCATCCTCGCCTTCCCCTCGCTGCTGCTGGCGCTGACGCTGGTCGCCATCCTCGGCCCCGGCCTCACCAACGCGATGATCGCCATCGCCATCGTGGCGCAGCCGCACTACGTGCGCCTCACCCGCGCGGCGGTGCTCTCCGAGCGCAACCGCGACTACGTGACGGCCGCCCGCGTCTCGGGCGCCGGCCCGTTCTGGCTGATGTTCGTCACCATCCTGCCGAACTGCATGGCGCCGCTGATCGTCCAGGCCGCCCTGTCCTTCTCCGGCGCCATTCTCGATGCCGCCGCCCTCGGCTTCCTCGGCATGGGCGCCCAGCCGCCGACGCCGGAATGGGGCACCATGCTGGCCGAGGCGCGCGAGTTCATCACCCGCGCCTGGTGGGTGGTGACCTTCCCCGGCCTTGCCATCCTGATCACCGTGCTCGCCATCAACCTGATGGGCGACGGCCTGCGCGACGCCCTCGATCCGAAGCTGAAGAGGTCGTGATGCCCATTCTCGAAATCAGCAACCTCTCGGTCGACTTCCGCACGGTGGGCGGACAGTTTCGCGCCGTCGACGGCGTCTCGATGACCGTCGATCCCGGCGAGATCGTCTCCATCGTTGGTGAGAGCGGCTCGGGCAAATCGGTATCCATGCTGGCCCTGATGGGACTGCTGCCATGGACGGCGACCATCACCGCCGACCGCATGGTGTTCGACGGCAAGGACCTGCTCACCATCCCCGCCCGCGAACGCCGCCGCATCATCGGCAACGACCTCGCCATGATCTTCCAGGAGCCGATGAGTTCGCTCAACCCGTGCTACACGGTCGGCTGGCAGATCGGCGAGGTGCTGAAAGTCCATCTTGGCCTCAGCAAGCGTGACCGGCGCGATCGCACCGTCGAGCTTCTGGAACTGGTCGGCATTCCCTCGGCCGCCGAGCGCCTCGACACCTACCCGCACCAGATGTCGGGCGGCATGAACCAGCGCGTGATGATCGCCATGGCGATCGCCTGCAATCCCAAGCTCCTGATCGCCGACGAGCCGACCACCGCGCTCGACGTGACCATTCAGGCGCAGATCCTCGACCTGCTGGCCAGGCTGCAGCGCGAGACCGGCATGGCGCTGGTGCTGATCACCCACGACATGGGCGTCGTTGCCGAAACCGCCAACCGTGTCTCGGTGCAATATGCCGGACAGAAGGTGGAGGAGCAGCCGGTCCGCGAACTGTTCGCCGATCCGCATCATCCCTACACGGCGGCCCTTCTTTCGGCGCTGCCGGAACGGGCGACGACGCGCCGCCTGCCGTCCATCCCCGGCGTGGTGCCCGGCCAATATGATCGCCCCACCGGCTGCCTGTTCAGCCCGCGCTGCGATTTCGCCACCGAACGCTGCGTCGACAAGGCGCCGGTCACACAGGGACAGGCAGCCGGTTTTGCCCTCTGCCACTATCCGCTCAACCAGGGCAAGCCGGTCGGTCATCCCGGCCCGGGCGCCATCCTCGAACGGAGGATCTCGGCATGAACGCTCTCGTTTCTCCCCCCGTCTTGCCCAACGTGGTCCTTGAGGCCCAGCACCTCGCCCGCCACTACAGCCTGAAGCGTGGCATGTTCGCCGAGCCGGCCACCGTGCGGGCGCTGTCGGAGGCATCCTTCAAGCTCAGAGCCGGCAAGACGCTGGCGGTCGTCGGCGAATCCGGCTGCGGCAAGTCGACGCTCGCCCGTCTCGTCACCATGATCGAGCCCCCGACCGCCGGCGACCTGATCATCGACGGCAAGCCGGTCCACCTCGACCGGGCGCCCAGCCACGAACTGCGCCGCACCGTGCAGATCGTCTTCCAGGACCCCTATGGTTCACTGAACCCCCGCCAGAAGGTCGGCGCCATCCTCGAGGAACCGCTGCGCCTCAACACGTCGCTCTCCGCCTCCGAGCGGCAGGCCAAGGCGCGGGCGATGATGGAGAAGGTCGGCCTCCGGCCCGAGCATTACGACCGCTACCCGCACATGTTCTCCGGTGGCCAGCGCCAGCGCATCGCCATCGCCCGGTCGCTGATGCTCAACCCGAAGATTCTGGTGCTCGACGAACCAGTGTCGGCGCTCGACGTCTCGATCCAGGCGCAGGTCTTGAACCTCCTGATGGACCTGCAGCAGGAGTTCGGCCTCGCCTACCTGTTCATCAGCCACGATCTTTCCGTGGTACGCCACATCGCCGACGAGGTGATGGTGATGTACCTTGGCCGCCCGGTCGAGTTCGGCACCGCCGACGAGATCTTCGGCACGCCGCGCCACCCCTACACACGCGCCCTGTTGTCGGCGACGCCGACCACCGAACCGGAGAAGCGGCGCGAGCGCATCCGTCTCACCGGCGAACTGCCGTCGCCGCTACGCCCGCCGAAAGGTTGCGCCTTCCATCCGCGCTGCCCCTTCGCCTATGAGCCGTGCGACGTGGATCAGCCTAAGCTCCTGAAGGCGCCCGGCGGCAACGCCGACGTTGCCTGCTTTGCCGTGCAGGGCGAGCTACTCTAGGACCGCGTCACCGCCGAAACTTTCGAACGGGGTCGCCAGATGCGACCCCGTTTCCATTTGCTCGAAGCCCGTCGCCGAAAAGATTGGCTTTGCAAGGCTATGGGCTTACCTATCTCGGTTAGGCCGCCCACAGTCACTTGCACCGGAAACACCATGACCGCCGAGCAATGGAAAGCCCTGCCAGCCATCGAACTGGCGCCGCTTCTGATCGGTGCCACGCTTCTTCTCGACGGCATAGGCGGCATCGTCGTCGAAACCGAAGCCTACGAGGCCGATGACGCTGCCTCGCATTCCTTCGGCGGCGAGCGGCCACGCAACCGGGCGATGTTCGGCCCGCCACTCACGGCCTACGTCTACCGCTCCTATGGCGTTCACTGGTGCTTCAACATCGTCACAGGCCCGGTTGGCCATGGTGCCGCCGTGCTGGTGCGCGCCCTGGAGCCGACCGTCGGCCTTGCCGCGATGGCCGAGCGGCGGCGGACGACCGAGCCGCGTCTTCTCGCCTCGGGCCCAGGCCGCTTGACCGAGGCGCTCGGCATCAACATCGCCCACAATGGCCTGCCGCTCGATACGCCGCCCTTCCAGTTGATCCCGCGTGAACGCAGACCCGACATTGTCACCGGGCCGCGCATCGGCATCACCAAGGCAGCCGATCATCCCTGGCGCTTCGGCCTCAAGGGATCGCCCTTCCTGAGCAAACCCTTCCGCTGAGGATTACCGCAGCAGCCGCAGCGAGCCGGTGAGCGACTTCACCCACTTGGCCGGTCCGCACAGGCCGAGACCGTCGATAGCCTCGTCGACAAGGTGCTTGTCGGGCAGCAGCGCCTCGTACTCGCGATAATCGTGCAAAACCCGCGAGAAGGCTGGAAACACCACCAGTGCCCGATCGTCGGCGCGTGGCATCGCCTTCTGCATCAGCGCCTGGATCACCTCCGGCGTCGCGGCCAGAATGGGAACTGGCAGGATGGAACTGTCGTCGATCACCCGGCCATCCGCGTCGGTCAGAGGTCGGTTGCCAAGCCATGGCAGGCGGGCCCCGAGGCCGATACCGATGGCCCCGACCGTGTTGGCGAGAAGGCCGAGCGGCAGCTCGGGGTTGACGACGATGGCAAGGCGGTTGTCGGGCTGCATGATAACTCCGAGGCAAAGGAAGGATGTCGGCAGGATATCGGGGCCGTCGCGACAAGTTCTGCCGAAATTTGTGCAATTACCGGGAAAACTGGTAAGCTCTACCCATCAAAGGCAATTCATAGGTAGGACATGCCAATTCAGCCGCTCGAACCAGTCGACATCAGGATCCTCGACGCCCTGCAGACTGACGGTCGCCTCACCAATCAGGCCCTTGCCTCGGACGTGGGATTGTCGACGTCACCTTGCTGGAGGCGCGTCCGGCAGTTGGAGGATAGCGGCGTCATCGGCGGGTACCGCGCCGCGCTCGATCGCCAGAAGATCGGCCTCGGCGTTCTCGCCTTCATCCGCGTCAAGATCGACAGCCACAACGAGGCGGAAGCGGAAGAGTTTTCCAAAAGCGTCGCCCGTCTGCGCGAGGTGATCGCCTGCTACTCGATCGCTGGCGATGCCGATTTCCTGTTGCAGGTCGTCTCGCCCGATCTCGACACCTATGCCGACTTCGCCATGACGGTGATCCGCCGCCTGCCCCGCATCAAGGAAATGCAGACCACCTTCGTCCTGAAGGAGATCAAGCCATTCACGGGTTTGCCGGTGGGGCTCGGATAGGAGCGTCCTCGGGTGAGTCGCTTACCCGAAAAGTCTGCAACTTTTCGGGCGGCCTTTTGCGCATCCGCTTTGTCCGAAAAGTCTGCAACTTTTCGGGCGGATGCGTCAGTACACCGGCCTGCCACCGATGGTGAGCAGACCGAGCATGTCGTCGTCATCGGACACCCAGCGCTGCAGGGCGGCCACCGTCACCATGTCGGTGCCCCCCTCGTCTCCGACGCCGGCGATGTGCTGGTAGGGCTCGAAGGGATCGCCAAGGTGCGACAGAACGGCGAAAGCGGTGCTGAAGTCGTCATTGCCGGCGTAGCGGCTGGGCGTGACGATGGTGCGGATGCCAGCCGCCGTGGCAGCGGCCAGACCGGGGCCGTTGTCCTCGAAGACAATGGCCGCGCGGGGCGTGAGGCCGAGACGGGAAAGTACCAGTTCGTAGACGTCCGGCGCCGGCTTCGGCCGCACCACACCGGCACCGCCGACGATGGCGGAGATCTTCTCGAGGCCATCCAGGCCGAAGTTGGCAAGGATCAGCGCTTCGGCATTCTCGATGCTCGACGTGGTGGCAAGCACCACGGCAAGCCCTTGTGAGCGCGCGTCGTCGATCAGCCGCTCGATACCGGGTCGAGGGCGGGCAAGGCGCCGATCCACCAACTTGGCGAACAATCGCGTCTTGGCGGCGTGCAGCTCGTCGATCTTCTGCCGACCAAGCTCGGCCATCGGCGGCGCGTAGTGTTCGATGAAGTGGACAAGGCGCGCCCGGCCACCATGAACGGCAAGCAGTTCGCCGTAGAAGTCCGACTCCCACACCCAGGGCAGACCGGCTTCCGCAAAGGCGCGATTGAAGGCAAGGCGGTGAACTTCCTCGGTTTCCGCCAGCGTACCGTCGACGTCGAAGATCAGCGCCTTGATCGGGGGTGCCATTACGCCCTCGTTGCCGGAGCAGGTTGTGGAAGGCGCGACAACGCTTTCCACAACCAAGATGTCGTTCTAGTGGAGCTTCTTCAAGACCGCCGGAAGCCCCCGGAAATCGTCCATCACGAAATCGGCGTTGAGCTCATCGGCCGGAATGTCGGTGTAGCCATAGCGCACCACCGCGACCTTGATGCCCGCCGCCTTGGCCGAGGCGACATCATTGGCGCTGTCACCGACCATCAGCACGTCTTCCTTCGGGAGACCGAGGCGCTCGGCCACCAGCCACATCATATCCGGCGCCGGCTTCGGCGTGACGCCGCTGTCGCCGCCGACCACCACGGAAATCTCCGAGCCGATGCCGAGGCTGTCGACAATCTCGCGGGAGACGGCCGTCGGCTTGTTGGTGCAAACGGCAAGGCGATAGGTCTTGGAGAGATCCTTCACCACATCGGCGGCGTGCGGGAAGAGGCGCGTCAGGCGGGTGGCGCGCGGCTCGTAGAAGCCGAGATAGGTCTTCACCTGCGCGGCGAGCGCTTCGCCTTCCATGGTGATGCCATGGGCGGCAAAGGCCTTCTGCACCAGAACCGGCACACCCTTGCCGACCATCGACGCAACGGCGCGCGACGAATGCGCGGCGAGGCCATTTGCGGTCATCAGTTCGTTCACCGCGTCGGCGAGATCGGGCAAGCTGTCGACCAGCGTTCCGTCGAGGTCGAAGATCAGGGCACGAATACTCATAGACTGTCTCTCAAGGCTTGGATGTTGCGGCGGTAATCGGCCTCCGTGCCCCCCTTGAACACCGAAGTGCCGGCAACCAGCACGTCGGCTCCGGCGCGGGCCAGCAGGCCGGCATTGGCGGTGGAGACGCCACCGTCGATCTCTATGTGGATCGGGCGGTCGCCGACCAGCGCCTTCACCTTGCGGACCTTCTCGACGACGGCCGGAATGAACGCCTGTCCGCCGAAGCCGGGGTTGACGGTCATCAAGAGCACCAGGTCGATCTCGTCGAGCATGTACTGAAGGCCGCCGACGTCGGTCCCGGGATTAAGGACCACGCCGGCCTTCTTGCCGAGCGAACGGATCACCTGCAGCGAGCGGTGGACATGCGGCCCGGCTTCGACATGAACGCTGATGAGGTCGGCGCCGGCCTCGGCAAAGGCCGCGATGAACGGATCGGCAGGCTCGATCATCAGATGTACGTCGAACGGCAGCTTGGTATGCGGACGCATCGCCTTTACCACCGACGGGCCGAAGGTGATGTTGGGCACGAAATGGCCGTCCATGATATCGACGTGGACCCAATCGCCGCCGGCCGCTTCAACGGCTGCGAGTTCCTCGCCGAGGCGAGAAAAATCCGACGACAACACGGAGGGGGCAATCTTGACGGTCATGGCGGGTCGTTCCGGCAAAAGGTGTTCAAAAGCCAGACGTTCTTAAAGCAAGACGCCGCCGAGCGCTAATGTCGTTTCCCCATATCGCTCGGAAAAATCCCGCACATCGCCGAACATGATCGATCAAGCTCCGGCGGCGATTGCCCGCCGCCGGAGCGATTTCAGCGGTTATCCGGCTGCGAGCGGACCAGCTCCAGCCCGCGCTGCGTGATGCGATAGGGTTTGCTGTTCCGCGACGCAATCGCTCGCTTGTTCTTCAGCCTGCGAAACAGGAGCAAGTTGAAATCGGTATAGAGCCAGCCATCGCGGCTGTAGCAGGCCAGTTCCTCGATATCGCCGCGTTCGTCGCGAACGATCTCGATGCGTCCGCCCTGGGCGAGCAGGTGCAGGATGCGCTGCTCGGCACGTGAAATGTCCATCGTCTGAAAATCCGGGAATGGCGCCGCTAGACCACCCGCCGATCAGGTTGAATCAACCTGATCGAAAAGCGGCTGCTCCAGCAAACAAACTGGAGCATTCGCTCGACGACCAGATGTTTCAATTTGGTCGGCGAATGCTCTAGGGCGCACCAAAGCGTTCCGAAAGCCGAGAGGCTTCCGGGGCGACATTGGGATTGGCCCGCGTTGCCGGCACCATGCCGGGACGGGCCCTCACCGGGATTCAGACAGACGTGACATCCACGCTCCTGTTGCGATGGGCCGATCCTGCCGCCCGCGTGACGGGCCGTCAACGTCGGAGCGCCGTCCGGCCGGCCATCGTCCGCCGATTGTGGCCCGACGGTCACGATACTGTCGCTTTTGACGAGCACCGAGGGGGCGCCAGACGGCACGGGAAAGGTCCTCGACCTTATCCCCGCGACAATGGTCGAAACGGCACCCGGCAAATGGTGTCGGACGCGAGCTTGCGGTAAGCTTCGGAAGACCATTGTGATTCCGGAGTTGGCATCACTGGCCGGCCCTGCCGGCTTCAAGACATGGAGAGACGGGAATCCGAGCATGCGCCACACAACTTTGAAGCAGCTGCGATTCCTGTCGGCGGTCATCAAGACCGGCACCGTCACCGCCGCCTCCTCCGCCATGAATGTCACGCCGCCGGCCATCACCGCCCAGGTCAAGGCGCTGGAAGACCTCGTCGGCTTGCCGCTCCTCGAGCGCGTCGGCGATCGCTTCATCGCGACGTCGGCCGGCAAGGAGATCGCCAGCACGCTCGATCGCATCGAAGCGCTTCTCAACGAATGCTCGGGCGCGCTTGCCGAGATGCGCGAGGCAGGATCGGGTCGCGTGGCCGTCGGCGTCGTGTCCACCGCCCGCTATTTTGCGCCGACGGTGCTCGCCGCCTTCCGCAAGGAGCGGCCGAAGGTCGACATCGACTTCATCGTCGGCAACCGCGACGAGACCATCCTGCGGCTTCGGAACTACGAGGTTGATCTCGCCGTGATGGGTCGGCCGCCGGGTGAGTTCGACGTCGAGGCCAAAGCCATCGGCAAGCACCCGCAGGTGATGATCTGCGCACCCGATCACCCGCTGGCCCGGGAGCGCAACATCCCCATCGAGGCCCTGATGGGCGAGACGTTCCTGGTTCGCGAGGCCAATTCGGGCACCCGCCACTCGTTCGCTCACCTGATGAGTCAGCACGATGGCGGCCGCGACGTCCGCGAGTTCGAGATGGGATCGAACGAGACCATCAAGCAGGCGGTGATGGCCGGTCTCGGCATATCCTTCATCTCGTGCCACACCATCGCCGCCGAAGTCGAAGCCGGCCGGCTGGTTATCATGGACGTGGTCGGCCTGCCGCTGATGAAGACCTGGCACGTGGTTCGCCGGACCGACAAGCGGCTGCTGCCGTCGGCCGAGGCGATGTACCGCTTCTGGGTCGAGCATGGCGGCGAGTACCTGCCCAAGATCAGCGGCCACGCCGACTGACGAGGGATACTGCAACACGCCCAAGGCTGGGACATGGAGAGCCAGATGACTGCCGCCCATCGCCCCTTCCGGGTGCTCGAAAGCCTGTGCGCCACCGGCAAGGAAACGGACGCCAAGAAGGAAGACCGGCTGATCGTCACCGATGACTTCGCCGCGGTCATCGACGGAGCCACTTCGTCCGGTCCGATTGGCGACCGGCCGGGCGGCATCGTCGCCGCCGAGGCGGTAGAGCAGACCGTCGGAGATCTTCCTCCGAACGCCACCGTTCGCGAGTTTGTCGATCGCGCCACCGCGAGCATCGCCGCCGCGATCGGCGACTGGCCGGACGAGACGAGGATGCGCCCTTCGGCCGTCGCCGCCGTCTGGTCGCGGGCGCGCGGCGAGGTCTGGCGGGTCGGCGACTGTCATGTTCGCATCGACGGCCGCGACTATCCCGGCGGCAAGGAAATCGACCGCATCGGCTACGAGTTCCGCTGTGCCGTCATCCGGGCGCGCCTCAGGCTCGGCATGACCAGCCTCGAGAACGAGCGGCGCATTTCCACCATGGAGCAGCCCTTCCGGCCTCTGGTTCTCGCCCAGCACGCCTTTCTCAACCTCGACAGCGACGATCCCCTCGCCTATGGCGCGTTGGCTGGCACGTTCGTGCCCGATCGCTTCATCGAGGTTTTCCCGGCAGCGGACGCCAGCGAGGTCGTGCTCGCCTCGGACGGCTTCCTGTCGCCGCCGGCCACCCTCGCAGAGGGGCTGGCGGAGATCGCCCGCATCCGGGAGAATGATCCGCTGATGGTGGAACAGGTCATGGGGTCGCGCCCGTTCATGCCGGGGCGCGACTACTTCGACGACACCACCTATCTGCGCATCGCGGTGGGCTGACCCAGACGAACAGCCTTATTGAGCGGCGGCGCGCTCGTCGTCCATCCAGCGCGCCTCGTAGGCGGCCAGCATGGCCCAGGTCGCCTCGTGATCGGGCAGGCGACGATCGACGCCGGGCACCTTGCGACCGATGGTGATGCCGTAGCCGCCGAGCTGCAGAGACTTGGCAAAGCCGGACTCGTCGGGAACGTCATCGCCGACATGAACCGGCACGCGGCCGTGGAATGGGCGATGCTCCATCAGGAAGGCGATGCCCGCCCCCTTGTTGGCGCCACGCGGCACCACGTCGATCGATACCCGGCCGGGGATCACCGCCACATTGCCACCGGAATGGCGCTCGGCCAGCGCCGTGACCTCGGCAACCAGCGGCTCGCCCTCGTTGTAGACGATGGCCAGCGCGCCGACCTTCCACTGGATGTCCATGGTGGGATAGGCATCGGCAACCACCGAAGCGATCTCGTCGAGCGCCTTGCGCTCTTCGGGCGTCTGCACCGGGGTGAAGCGGCGGCCATCGGCAAAGCGACGATCGGCGCCCTGCAACGCCGCCACGGGCAGCTTCAGCGGCTTGAACATCGGATCGACGGTTTCCACCGAACGGCCGCTGACAATGGCCAGCGCTCCGCCCAGCAGATCGTAAAGCCTGCCGATCAGGTCGATACGCTCGGCGACAATGCCGCGTTCGCGATCGGCGTAGGTGGGGCCGATCAGCGTTCCGTCGACATCGAGGAACAGCGCGAGGCGATCAGGCGCGGGCAAATGGGCGGCGAGGTCGTGCGGGTCGGTGAAGGACATGGGCCTGCATTGGTAGGCGAAAGGGAACGTCGCTCAGACGAAAGTATCGTCCGCAACATTCCCAATCTCTACAGCCAACGCCGCCTTTCGACAATGCCCAGGCGGTTGAATCGATATGAAAGCCGTCAGAAACGCTGAAAAACGCCCGTCATACTTCGAAATCGTAGACAAGCACCCCTTCCAGTCCGCCTTCGACCGACGCCACGATCTTGTCGCCGACCTTCACGTGTTCGGGATGGACCAGATAGGCATCCCGCGCCGCCGCATCGGTGAAGGTGACGACGAAGCCGTGCTGGAAGCCATGGCCGAGACCTTCCGGCGAGGCATTCGGCCCGGCCTTGAAGTCGACCATTCCGGGTACGAACGACTTCAGCGCCGCCACGGCGCCGTAGAGCTTCAGGACGTCGGCCGATGTCGCAGCGGCCGGCATCTTCAGGAACACGCAATGCAGGATCATTCCAACCTCTCCCCCAGGCCAACCATTTCGGCCGGCCAATCCTTTACTCTTCCACCGGCGGCGGCGTACGGCCGCGCAACGGCCGTTCCTCGATGCGGGTCAAAATCGCCAGCGAGACGAGCTGCGCAGCAGCAGCCGCGAAGAACAGCGCACGGAAGCCCGCAACAACGCTTTCCCGAGCCACCGGATCAAGCGCGCCCTGGCTGATATGATCCCCGATGCCAGCACCACCGAGAATGGCTCCGAGCACGGCGATGGCGACCACCGACCCCAGCGACCGCACGAAGGTATAGGCGCCGGTGGCGGTGCCGAGATCGCGCGGATCGGCCGCGTTCTGCACCATCACCGTGGCCACCGGGAACAACGTTCCCTGGCCCAGCGCGGTCAGGAAGGCCAGCGCCTCGATCACCCAGAACGACACCTCGCCCACCAGAAGACCAACCACCGCCAGCGACAGCATTGACAGGACGCTGCCGGCAACCGGCAGCCGCTTGTAGTGCCCCCCCTTGCGCAACAGCCGAGCCGAGACGTTGGAGCCAATGACCGAGCCGATCATCGGTCCGAGCAGCGCGATACCGGCCGCCGAGGCGCCGAGGCCGCCGATCAGTTGAAGATAGACGGGGTAATAGACGGACAGGCCGAACATGCCGGCCGTTGCGAGAAAGGTGGTGGCGGACGTGAGGGAGATCACCTGATTGCCGAAGATCCGCGGCGGCAACAGCGGCTCTTCCGGCTGGAACTGGTACCAGGCGAACAGGATGAAGATGGTCGCCGAGAGCCCCAGCATGCCAAGGATCGGCAACGAGGCCCAGGAATAGGAATGGCCGCCGAGCGTCAGCGGCAGCAGGAAGAGCAGCGTCGCGACCATGATCATCAGCGCGCCGACAACGTCCAGCCGGTGGTCGCGGCGGATATCCGGCAGGCGGGACAGCGGCTTCAGCGACAGGCCGACGGCAATCGCACCGAGCGGCAGATTGAGCCAGAAGATCGCCGACCAGTGGACATACTCGGCAAGAAGGCCGCCGAGCACCGGGCCGGCGATGCTCGATGTCGCCCAGATGGCGGAGATGTACACCATGTACTTGCCGCGCTCGCGCGGCGGCGCCACATCGCCGATGATCGTCTGGACGAGAGCGATCAGTCCGCCGCCACCGAGGCCCTGCAGGGCGCGGCCGGCGATCAGTACCGCCATCGACGGCGCCATCGCCGAGATCAGCGATCCCACAACGAAGATGCCGACGCCGGCATAGAGCACCGGGCGCCTTCCCTTGAGATCGGCGAGCTTGCCGTAGAGCGGGGTCACCGCCGTCGCCGTCAGGAAATAGGCCGACACGATCCACGACACCCACTCGCCACCGCCCAGCGAGGCGCCCATCACCGGCAACGCCGGCGTCACGATGGTCTGGTCGAGCGCGGCAAGAAACATGCAGAGAAGAGCCGTGACGACGATCTTGGTCTTGTCGTCCTCGGTCAGAACCGGCTGGTCGGGCAAATGGGTCATGATCTGGTCCGGCGGGTTGCGGGGCGCACCCTATCCGCTGTCCAACGCGAAAGCCAGCGACGACGTTCCTGCCTCTTCAGAGCCTTGGGATGAGGTGCTTGCCGGCTTCCGTTCGACAGCCGAGCCTCTATATTAGACCAAATGAACCGGAGGCTGTTGCAATGAGTGCTGCGCGCCCGCGCACCGTCGATCTCAACGCCGATCTCGGCGAGGGCTTCGGCGCCTATCGCATCGGCGACGATGCCGCGCTGCTCGGCGTGGTCACCTCGGCCAACGTTGCCTGCGGCTGTCACGCCGGCGACCCCGAAATCATGGTCGAGACCTTCCGCCTCGCCAAGGCCGGTGGCGTCGCGGTCGGCGCTCACCCCGGCTTTCCCGATCTCTGGGGGTTTGGCCGGCGTGCCCTGCCCTACTCGGCCGGCGAGATCGAACGGCTGATCGCCTACCAGATCGGCGCGGCGGCGGGGCTGTCGTCGCTGTCGGGCCATCCGATCACCTATGTGAAACTGCACGGCGCCCTCGCCAACCTCGCGGTCGCCGATGCCGACGTCGCCGCCGCCAGCGTTCGCGCCATCAGGGGCGTCGATGCCTCGCTCGCCTGCCTTGCCATTGCCCACGGCAAGCAGGAGCAGCTTGCCAGCGATGCCGGCTTGCGCACCTATTCGGAGGTCTACGCCGATCGCGGCTACCAGGACGACGGCAGCCTGATGCCGCGCGCCCGGCCCGGCGCCTTCGTCCATGACCCGGCCGAGGCGGTGGAGCGGGCCTGCCGCATGGTCGAGACCGGCGAGATCGTGTCGGTCACCGGCAAGGTGCTGCGGACCTCGGTCGATTCCATCTGCGTCCACGGCGACAGCCCGACGGCAGTGGTGACGGCGCGCCTGCTGCGCGAACGCCTCATCGCGGCAGGTATCGGGCTCGCTTCCTTTGCGAGCAAACCGTGATGGAGGAAGCCCTTCTCGATCGCCTCGTCGCGCTCCTTCACAACTCGGGCCTCCGGGAAATCGAGTTCGAGGAAGGCGACGTGCATATCCGCCTCACCAAGGGCGGTGCCCATGCGAACAAGTCGGCCTCGCCGGCGGCGCCTGTCCTCCCCGCTTCCCCGGCAAGAACGGACCAGCCCAAAGATCATGACATCGTCGCCGGTCTCACCGGTACCTTCTACCGGTCGTCATCGCCCGATGCGGCGCCTTTCGTCGCGGTCGGCGATCATGTCGAGGAGGGGCAGACCATCGGGCTCCTCGAAGCGATGAAGATGCTGACCCCGATCGAAGCCGACCGTGCCGGCCGCATCTCCGCCATCCTCGCGGAAAACGCCGCCCTGGTGACACGCGGCAGCCCCCTGTTCCGCCTGGCCCCGGACGACGCGGCATGACCTTCGAGGAAATCGAAGCCATCGCTCGACGGCTCGACGGCCAAGGCATCGCCTCCGCCGACATCCGCGTCGGCGAGGCGAGGCTCAAGCTGCGGTTTTTCGACAGGGAAGCAGCCGACCCGGTTGCGACCGAGCCTCCCCCGGTTCTGGCAGGCGCCCCCTCGCCCGGCCGCTTTCGCCCGGTACATCCACTCGAGAACGCGCCCCGCTTTTCCGAGGGACAGGCGGTCGGAAAGGGTGAGACCATCGCCTTCGTCGAAGCCAATGGCCTGCTGTTGCCGGTCATCGCGGCGGCCGATCTGAGGCTCGGACGAGTGCTGGCAAGCGACGGCGACGCGGTCGGCTGGGGCACGCCGCTTTACGAAACGCGATAAAGCGCCGCAGCCGACCGCAGGCGATCGAGCCAGTCGGCCGCCTCTCGCAGCGCCGCCAGCGCCTCGGCCCGGCTCACCACGGAAAAACGCAACTCGTCGCCCGGCATCGCCTGCCCGAGCCGCCAGAGATCGGCCTCGATCACCGTCGCGATCTTCGGGTAGCCACCACAGGTGTTGGCCTCGGCAAGCTGGACGATCGGCCGTCCGGATGGTGGCACTTGCACCGTTCCCGACACGATGCCGTGCGACAACAGCTCACGCTGCCGCTCGCGCCGAAGCTCCGGCCCGTCGAGCCGGCATCCCTGCCGATCCGTCGCGGTCGTAACGGACCAGCCGACCGAGGAGAGCCGCTCACGGGCCTCCTCGGTAAACTCGCCCCACTCGGCCGCCGGCAGGACGCGCAGCGCCCGACCGGCCGCGTTTCGCCCGGGCGGAGACAGGGCGCCGATGCCACCCTCGGGCAGCCTCCCGGTAGGGCGCGCGCCAAGAGGTAATCGGTCGCCCCGCAGAAGCCCCCTGCCCTGATGGCCGCCATAGCCGCTCTTGAGATCGGTTGCCCGCCCGCCCAGCAATGCCGGCACATCCAAGCCGCCGCCGACGGCGACATAGGCGCGCGCGCCCACCGTCGGCGGATCGATGGTCAGCTCGTCGCCCGCCCGCGCTTCCACCGCCCACCAGGGCGACAGGCGGCGCCCCGCCAGCCTCGCCACGACGGCGGCGCCGGTGATCGCAATGGTGGTCGCGGCTTCGAAGCGCAGGCGGAAGGGAAAGGCCGCCACCTCGATCGCGGCGGCATCCAGATTGTTGCCGATCAGCGCATTGGCGGCATCGAGCGCCACCAGATCCATGGCGCCGGAGCGGGAGACCCCGCTCGACAAGAGACCGCGACGACCGCGATCCTGCACCGAGTTGAGGGCACCGGAGGACAGGATCTCGATCACCGCTCCACCCCCGCCACGCTGAAGCGCACCACATCGCCCGGCTTCAGCGTTGCCGGCGCGGCGCGGTGCGGATCGAACAGTTCGAAATCGGTATGGCCGACAATGTGCCAGCCCGACGGCGCGGTGATCGGCATGATGCCGGCCTGTCCGCCGCCGACGATCACCGCCCCCTTCGGCACGCCCTGGCGCGGCACCGCGCGGCGCGGCGTGGCAAGCGCCGGGTCGAGACCGGACAGATAGGGAAAGCCGGGCATGGCTCCCACCGCGGCCACCCGATAGATGGCACTGCAATGCCGCTCCACGACCTCGTCGATCGAAAGCCCGAGACCCGCCGCAAATTCCTCGATGTCCGGTCCGCCATAGACGACGGCGATGTCATGCGTCCTGCCGCCCGCATCGGTCGGAACGGCGCGAGCCCAGCCGTCGGCAAGGCGGAACTCGATGTCGGCGGCGTCGACGACAAGGGGATCGAAGGTGACCATCAGGTTGTTCATGCCGGGCACGACATCCTCGATGCCCGGGCCGCCGGCGAGACTGTCGGCGAGCGCCAGAAGCCTGGCCTGTCGCTCCTCGTCGAAAGCGCCGACGGCGATATCGACCAATAGGGCGCCGGTGCCGGCATCGGATATTTTGAACGCGTCGGCCAACCGCCTCACCCCATCGACTCCGAGACCGATTATGGTTGCCACAATGCCCGCCACGCAAGGGAGCCACGCGGCAATGCAGTTGGTAGATCTCCACCAAAAGTCTATAATGGAAAACCGATAGCCGGCCGCAAGAGCCGACGTGCTGGGGAGCCATATCCAATCCCGCTCCAGCCTTTTTGTTTGTCAGCCTCCGCCCTCCGGAAAGCCCGCGGGTTTTCGGGGTGGATGCTTGTAAGGACCGCAGAATGACTCCTGAGACCCAAGCCCGCCTCGCAGCCCTACGCGAGCGGATGGTCGCCACCGAAACCGGCCTCGTCGCCGTTGCGCCGGGCTCGCACATGCAATGGCTGCTCGGCTTCACCCCAGCCTCCGACGAGCGCGCCTGCCTGCTCCTGGTCTCGCCCGGCGGTACCGCCTTCCTGATGCCGGCGCTCAACGCCGACGACGTGCGCCAGCACACCGACATCGACTTCTTCCGCTGGACCGACGAGATGGGGCCGCACGTCGCGCTCTGCAAGGCGCTCAACGCCATCGGCGCCAGCGCACCCGACCGGGTTGCCATCGACGAAACCATGCGCGCCGATTTTGCGCTGCTGGTCCTCGACGCCCTGCCGTCCGACGTGCTGCGCACCTTCACCGCCGACACGCTCGGCGGCCTGCGCATGCGCAAGAACGACCGGGAGTACGATCTTCTGAAAATGAACGCCGGCATCGCCGACCGGGCGATCGAGACGGCCGTCGCGGCCCTCGTGCCGGGCATGACGGAAAACGAACTGGCCACCATCATCCGCAACCACTTCCTTCAGGAAGGCGCGGCGCCAAGCTTCTGGATCGTCGGCAGCGGCCCCAACGGAGCCTTCCCGCACCATACCGCATCCGACCGTCATATCGTCGAGGGCGACGCGGTGGTGATCGATATCGGCGGCATCAAGTCGGCCTTCCCGAGCGACATCACGCGCGTTGCCGTGGTCGGCCGCATCCCGGAAGGCTATGCCGAGATTCACGCCATTGTCGAGCAGGCCGTCGAAGCAGCGCTGGCCATGGCAAAGCCCGGCGTCCTCGCTCGCGACGTCGACGCCGCCGCCCGGACGGTGATCACCGATGCCGGCTACGGCAAGTACTTCACCCATCGCACCGGCCACGGCATGGGCATCGACGGCCACGAGCCGCCCTACATCACCGCCACCTCGGAGACCGTACTTGAGGAAGGCATGGTGTTCTCCATCGAGCCGGGCATCTATCTGCCCGGTCGTTTCGGCTGCCGCCTCGAGGAAATCGTCATCCTGAGGAAGGACGGCCCGGAAATCCTGTCCGGCCTTCCCCGCGACATCCTCGTGGCCAACGGCTGAGCCACCTCAGCCCTTGCCGGCCACCTTCTCGCTGAGCACCCGGTTGGGCGACACCTTGCCGGCTTCCTCGTCGGCGATGTTGCCCATGGTGGTCTTGGCGATGGCGAGCAGCGCCTCCTCGGTGAAGAAGGCCTGATGGCCGGTGATCAGCACGTTGGGGAAGGTCAGAAGGCGCTGGAAGACGTCGTCCTGGATGATCTCGCTGGAAAGGTCCTCGAAGAACAGGTCGGCTTCCTGCTCGTAAACGTCGAGGGCGACGCCGCCGATCCGGCCGCTCTTGAGGCCGGCGATCACCGCCTCGGCATCGATCAGCGCGCCGCGTGAGGTGTTGATCAGCACGAAACCATGCTTGGCGCGGGCGATTGCCGCTTCGTCGATCAGGTAATGCGTCTCCGGCGTCAGAGGGCAATGCAGGCTGATGATGTCGGAGCGCGCGATCAGTTCGTCGCGCTCGACATAGGTGACGCCGATCGCCTTGAGGTCGTCGACCTCGTAGCGATCGTGGGCCACCACTTCGCAGCCGAACCCCAGGCGATAGGCGCGCGCCACCAGCGCGCCGATGCGGCCTGTGCCGACCACGCCCACCGTGCGGCCGTAGAGGTCGTGGCCGAGCAGACCTTCCAGCGCGAAGTTGTTTTCCCTGACCCGCGCCCAGGCCCGGTGGATGCGCCGGTCGAGGGCGAGCAGCAGGCCGACCGAGAACTCGGCGACGGCGTGCGGCGAATAGGCCGGCACACGCAGCACCGTGAGCCCCTTCTCCTCCGCCGCCTCAAGGGCGACGTTGTTGAAGCCGGCCGCCCTGAGCGCCAGGATCCGCGTGCCGCCGGAGGCCAGCGTGCCGATCACGTCGGCGTCCAGCGTGTCGTTGACGAAGGCGCAGATGGCCGGAAAGCCTTCGGCGAGCCGCACCGTCGTCCGATCGAGCCGCGGCTCGAAGAAGGTGAGCTCATGGCCGTAGCCTGCGGCGGCGCGGCTCAGGAAGGTGCGGTCGTAGGGCTTGGTGCTGAAAACGGCAACGCGCATCTGGATCTCCGGGGCGGTGGTGCGGACGCGAGCCTATCAGGAGCGGGCGACAAGAAAAGAGGGCCTGAAGGCCAATGGCTTGGACACGACGAGATCGGCGACATTGGTAACGAGCCTGCTGACCTTGTTCAGTCGGAAAGACCGAAAGCGATATCCTCCGGATCGTCGAAGATCGGCTGGACGCCGAGAAGAAGCGCCGACCTCTCGATGATGGCACCGGCAATCGGAACCGCGTTGGCGGCCGAGGTAATGCCGGCACCGGGAAACTCTGGTCGAGGATCGTCGATAAAGACCAGAAGAACGAAGGCCGGATCCTCCATCGGAAAGGCGGCCCCGAAGGCATTGAAGTTGTTGTTGTGCGAGTAGCGGCCGTTAATGACCTTTTCGGCCGTCCCCGTCTTTCCTCCCACGCGGAAGCCGGCGACGTTCGCCTTGCGCCCCGACCCTTTGACGGCGTTGAGGCGGTAGAGATAGCGCATGTCCTCGCTGGTCTTTTCCGAGATCATCTGAACAGCGAGAGCGCGCGCCTCCTCTTCGCTACGCGGCAAAAGGGTTGGCGGCACCAGACGGCCATGGTTCATGATGGCTGCGATGCCCACCGCCGTCTGGAGCGGCGTCGTGGCAAACCCGTGTCCGAAGGCGCTGGTCAACGAGTTTACCTGCCGCCAGACACGGGGAGAGACAGGCGTGGCGACCTCTGGCAGCTCGAAGGCAACTTTGCTGAGAAGGCCAGTTCTCTCGAGAAACGCCTTGTGGTTCTCCATGCCGACGGCAATGGCCTCGCGCGCCGATCCGATGTTCGAAGACTGCAGGAACACCTCGACCAGGGACAACGGCTTTCCCTTGCTGTGCGAGTCATGGATGACCTGGGAGCCGATAACCAGGGGATGACTGGCATCATAAATGGTCGAGAGCTTGGCGTTCCCCAATTCCAGCGCCATGGCCGTGGTGAAGGTCTTGATGGTCGATCCCATTTCGAACACGCCACCCGAAACACGATTGAGTCGGTCCTTCTCGGCTGCCTCGGAAGGAATGCCTGGATCAAAATCGGGCAAGGATACGAGCGAGATCACCTCGCCCGTCTTGGCATTCAGGATGACCGCCCCAGCGGCTGCCGGATGGTATTGCTCCATGGCCTTATCCAGCACCTCATGCACGACGTGCTGGACCCGGGCATCGATCGTGAGCTGGCTGGCCTTGATCTGGGCTCCGTTCATCAGACCGGACTTGCGGAGCGCACCGAAACTGGACTGATCGAGCCACTTCTCAAAACCGGAGATGCCGCCGTTATCGATATCGGTCAGTCCAATGACATGGGAGGTTTCTCTCCCTTGCGGATAAAAGCGCCTCACTTCCCCGCGGAAGCCGATCGCGGGAATCCCGAGCCGCTTGATTTCATTGGCCTGATCCGGCGTAAGGCCACGTTTCAGCCATACGAACGAGGTTTTGCTCCTCAGACGCTTGTAGATTTCCTCCCGCGTCATGTTCCCCAGAACCTCTGCCAAGGTCTCCGACGCTTCATCGGCGTCGACCACCTTTCTCGGCTCGGCAAACAGCGAGAGCACCGGGAGATCGGTTGCAAGCAGCACTCCATTTCGATCGACGATATCCGGCCGGGCGACCGTACGATCGAGCGTGGACACTTCCTCTTCGGGAGAGACCTGCAGACCGATGAGCGCGAGTTTGCCGCAGATTGACGCGTAAACGCCGACGAACAAGGCGCAGACCATCATCAGCCGGCCTCTGGAGACCGCATCGCGCGAAATTCCGGGCCGGAACATGGCAGGGAACAACGGGAATCGCATAATGTTCGGAACTTCGGAACCCTCCCCGGCCCCATGAGGTCGAGGAAACGCAAGGTGATGAGCTTCAACGCTAATGCAATTTAAATAGCATTAGCGAGATTAACGGATCATTAAATGGCGGATCGCGTCCTCATCAGGCCCGGCGGGCGTAGCGAACGGATACAGAAGGCCGTCCATGCCGCGGTCAACGCGTTGAAGGCTGAAAATCCTGACAGAGAAATAACGATCGCGCAGATCGCCGAAAGGGCCAACTTGCCGCCATCCACAATCTATCGTCGGTGGGGCAACCTTGCCGATCTCCTGGCGGCCGTCGCAGAGGAACGCTTCCTGGCAGATCCTGCGGTTCCGGATACGGGAGCGTTCAAATCGGATCTCACGATGTGGCTGGAACAGTTTGTCGACGATATCTCGTCCGGACCAGGTATGGTTCTCCTGGAGGAGCGCGTTGCCAACGTCGTTCTGGCTCGGAAGACGGCGGGATACGCCTATGCCAATCTCGACCTGTTGTGTCGGCGGGCCCAAGCTCGCGGCGAACCGGCCCCAACACCAGACTGGCTGATGAATCTGCTGGTGGCTCCGGTGATCTATCGCCTTCTGTTTATTCGCCAGACTGTCTCCAAGCCGTTCCAGGCAAAGCTCGTCGAGTTGGTCACGTCCCACGCCTCGGAACTGACGGACAACCACTCGCAGCCTTCCATGGGCGAGCTGGTCGAGTTTCCAATCGACCTTTGAGCCATCAGCAAAACAACGCTTGTGACTGGGCCCTGATCAATGTGAAACTGACGCCATGCGTTTTCTCGCCGGCCTCCGCCTCGTCCTTGTTGCCGCCGCCCTGATCGGGCTCCTGGCTGGCCGCCCCTTCGTCGTGCCCGTGGCCACAGCACATGAAGCCATGACGATGGCCATCACGATGACGACCGCAAAAGCCGACCACGATTGTTGCGGCAAGGCGTCGCAGGGCTCCACCGACAGGGCCAATCTTCCTGGCGACTGCGTCGATCCCGGCTGTTCGCCGGTCGCGCCTGCCCTGCTTCCCGGCGCGCCGACGATCGTTTCCTTCGTCGAGGGTTCCGCCGACAGACCGACGGCCACCGCCGCGCTGGTAGGCCGCGCTTTGGCGCCGCCGCTCGAACCGCCGCGCGCCTGAGCGGCACCTCTCGACACCGTTTCTCTCCATTCGCCCGCTTCCGGCGGCGCCACTGGCGCGCCGCGATCGCTCGGGCAACACAAAGGCACAATCATGAAATCCCAACTCATCGCGCTCTGCATCCTCGCCTCCACCACCTCGCTCGCCGGCGCCGCCGGGACCAAGGTCGACGTCGTGCTCAACGAGGGCTGTATGTGCTGCCACGGCTGGATCAGCCACATGCAGGCCGCCGGCTATACGGTGGACGCCAAGGAGCTCGACTACGACGCCATCACCGCGCGAAAGAAGGAGCTCGGCATTCCCGAGGATGCAGCCTCCTGCCATACCGCCGTGGTCGATGGCTACGCCATCGAAGGCCATGTGCCGGCGGCGCTGGTTGCCCGCCTGATCGCCGAGAAGCCGGACGCCGTCGGCCTCGCCGCGCCCGGCATGCCGCTCGGCTCGCCCGGCATGGGCGCCGACGCCGATGCCGAACCCTATGAAGTGCTGCTGATCGGCAAGGATGGCAGCACCAAGGTGTTCGCCACGGTGCAGCCCGATCGCGGCTGATGACCAATGGTCGGCCGGCGGGGGACCCCGCCGGCTGCCGGACGCGCTTGACCCGGCCTAATCGCTTCGGCGGACATCATCGTCCCGCGCTAGTAGTCCGCTGGGTTCGGATGACAACAATGGACGCCAGAATAAACCGGGGCCTGGCGCCTCAGCTTCAATTCACTCATTCTTGGCCGGACGCTGCCAGATAGACGCTTGCGTCGGTGGCTTTCGGCGGCGCGAACCCCTAGATCCCGGATAACGCTGATTGCAGCCGGTCAGTAGTTTCCGCAATGCCTGAAAGAAGCCGTTCACGCCGTTAAGCAATGCGAGCGTTAACGTACTAAACCATTGTTCCTACTCGCGTCTTTTTCATCGCCTATTAATTGTTGGAGCGCGTCATGGGCCTACGTATTCGACCGGAGGCCCCTAAATGTCCCTCAAGAATTTGTCCCTGCTGACCAAGGTTGTTCTGGTTGCTGGCACGATTGGCTTCGTCGCCATCGCCGGTGCTGGCTACTTCGGATGGCAGACCAGCACGGTGAGCAACAGCTACCAGGATTTGCTCAAGAACGACGCCCAGGTGCCGTTCATGCTGGCGCGCGCCAACCGCAACATGTCCGAAGTCGCAGCTTCCTTGTTCAAGAACGCGGCGTCGACGACGGAGAAGGACAATGCGGATGCGGCTGCGGCACGCGACAAGGCAAAGGGATCGGCCATAGACTACTTCTCGCAGGCCGCGACCCTTCTTCCGGAGCGCGCAACCGAGATCAAGGGAATAGAGGGCCAGTTCATCGCGGCCATGGACGCTTCCTGTAGCCAGGTGGCCAAGCTTTCGCAGAGCACCGATCCAGCCCAAAATGCCCAGGCGCTCCAGCTGCTGATCAGCGACTGCCAGCCAGCCATCAGCAAAGCCCAGGAAACGGTGACCAACTTCAACAATCAGATCGTCAAAGACGTCGCTGCGCAGGTTCAGGAAAACGCCACGACGGTTTCCCAGACCATATGGATGACCATCACCGGCATCCTCTTGGCCACGCTGGGCATTATCGCCCTGTCGATCGTGATCATCCGCAACTCGGTCACCCAGCCGCTTGCCCATCTGCTGCAACACATGAAGTCGATGCAGGACGGCGACTACGGAATCAGCATCGACAATCGCGATCGCAAGGAAGAGATCGGGCGGATCGCCAACAGCCTCGAAGAGTTCCGCTCCAGCCTCAAGCTGGCCGAGGACGCCCGCCATGCTGCCGAATCCATCAAGGCGGCGGAAGCGGCCGAGCTGAAGCGCCGAGCCGAACTGACCGACCGCTTCGCCAACCGCATGGAACAGCTGTCGACCGCCTTCACCGGATCTTCGGCCGAAGTCGCCGACGCCGCCAAGAACCTGTCGGCCACCGCCGAGGAAACCGCCCGCCAGGCCCAATCGGTGGCCGGCGCCTCGGAAGAAGCCTCGACCAACGTCCAGACGGTCGCGGCCGGCACCGAGGAACTCACCGCCTCAGTCAGCGAAATCTCGCAGCAGGTGACCAACTCCTCGAAGATCGCCAAGGAAGCGGCCGAGGAAGCGGCAGCCTCCAGCAAGAACGTCCAGTCGCTGTCGGTGTCCGCCCAGCAGATCGGCACGGTCGTCGAACTGATCAGCAACATCGCCGCGCAGACCAACCTCTTGGCGCTCAACGCCACCATCGAAGCGGCGCGTGCCGGTGAAGCCGGCAAGGGGTTTGCCGTCGTCGCCGCCGAAGTCAAGCAACTGGCCGACCAGACCGCCAAGGCGACCAGCGAAATCGGCAACAAGATCTCCGAGATCCAGTCGGCCACCGGCGTGGCGGTCGAGTCCATCTCCCGGATCGTCAAAACCATCGACACCATCCAGCATGCCTCCGAAGCCATCGCCGGCGCCGTCGAGGAACAGGGTGCCGCCACCGGCGAGATCGCCCAGAACACCCAGCGCGCCGCGCAGGGTACCGCGGCCGTCAGCCACAACATCTCCGGCGTCGGCACCGCCGCCGAGATGACCGGCTCCGCCGCGACGCAACTGATGAGCCTGTCGGAAGGCATGAGCGCCAACGCGGTCACGCTGCGCCAGGAAGTCGAGGCCTTCGTCAAGAACCTCAAGGCAGCCTGACGGAGTACGGCTTCGCCCTCGGATCGAATGCGACGCGAGCCCCCATGCCGACGGCGTGGGGGCTTTGCGCATATCCATTTGTTTGGGAGCCCCCTCGGCATGGCAATCCGGAACTCGCGTTCCGCTGGCAGAGCGCCTAAAGGCTAAATGGAAAGCTTCGGTCTTCATCGCGATTTGTGACAGGAAGTGCTAAAGACCGAAACGTTCGCGAATGACGTCCAAAACGCCGGATTGTAACGAATGGCGCTCTTCTACTGGAATACCCATCTGGAGACCGGAAACGATCAGATCGACAGCCAGCATAAGCGGCTTTTTGAACTGACGAACAATATCGCCGACATGGTTTCGGGCCAGGGTTCCTTACCAGAGACAACTGTTTTGCTTGGCGAGCTTCTCGACTACGCCAACACGCACTTCTGCGACGAGGAAAAACTGATGTGCCAATCGTCGCTGACCGCGGCGAAAAAACACCAGCATGTCTGCGCACACCGTTCGTTCCTCAACCAGGTGCAAGCCATTGCCGAAAAGTCCGATCTCGCCCAGGCAGAGGCGGTCAACGAGATCCTCAACTTTCTCGTCAACTGGCTAGTCACCCACATTCTGAAGCTGGACCACCGGATGGTTCAGATGCTTCCCGGCCGCCCGCAAGCCTCGACGGATGGCGCGCCGCCCACGCTCTCCGTGCACGAGATACTGATTGCCGCGCTCAACGAGTCCGAGCGGCGGTTTCGCCTTCTCGCCGAACAGGCGCCGACCATGCTGTGGTTCGCCGGTACGTCCGGGGCACGGGAGTTCGTCAACCGGGAATGGTCGGAGTTCCTCGGCCTGACCGAAACCGAGATGAAGGCCACCGACTGGACGATGTTCCTCCACCCCGACGACCGGGAGCGTTACAGGGCCTTTCTGGAGGAGCGATTGCTCAGGCACGATGCCGGGCTGATCGAATACCGCATCCGCGCCAAAGGCGGACACATGAAATGGGTCGTCGAAAAGGTCATGCCGCGCCTCGACGGCGATCGGTTCGTCGGTCTGATCGGAGCCGACACCGACATCACCGCCATGAAGGAAACGACCACGACCCTGGAACGGCTGGTCGCCCAGAGGACCGAGCAGCTCGAACGGCTGGTCAACTCGGACTCGCTGACCGGCCTCTTGAACCGTCGCGCTTTCGACGAGCGCCTCGAACTGGAGATACACCGCGCGCAACGCTACAGCCGGCCGCTCTCCCTTCTGTTCATCGACATCGACCACTTCAAGCTGGTCAACGATCTGCATGGCCACGTCATCGGCGATGAGGTTCTGCGGGCCATCGCCACCGTCCTGAAGAACGGCCTGCGGGCGACCGACGCCGCCTGCCGTTACGGCGGCGAGGAGTTCGTCGTCATCCTCGTGGAAACCGACAGGGTCGAAGCGTTGGCGATCGCCGAGCGAATTCGCGTCGCCACGGAGAACACCAAGCTCGATCACCTCGGAGAACGTGCCACGATCAGCATTGGCGTGTCCTCTCTCTCACCAGAGGATCTGGCCGTGGATCTCATCCAGAGAGCGGACGATTCCATGTACATCGCCAAGAAGAACGGGCGAAACCAGAGTTTCATGAAGTGAGGGCTGCTCCAGCAAATAAACCTGGAGCATTCGCTGCACGACCAATGTTTCAATTTGGTCGGCGAATGCTCTGGAGCGTTGTCCGATCTGATTTAGTCGGATCAGCACGCTAAGCTTCTGTGCCTTAAGCATCATCTTGTCGATCCTCGTCTCGCTCTGGTCGGATGATGCTCTAAGCCTGCCGTCGCTGGGAAGCGGCCGATACGGCCACAGCCGACGCAAGCCAACACCTTCTACGGATCGCCAACCGAGGTTTCGAACAGCTTTGGCGCCATGAGCCGCGCGGCAAATGAAATATTTGCCGCTCAAGTATTCGTGCGAGTGAAGGCCTGAACACCAAAAGCTCAGGTAACAAATCGTATCCATACGGTAACTATTGCACTTTCACCCCTGCCGGGCGCGGCATAAGGTGGCGCCGATTGCAGCGTCGGTTACGACGCAGCCGGTGTCGCAGTTCGATCGCTGCCTTGCTTCCCGACCCTCGCGTCGCCAAGCGGACCATGACCGATATCAGAAACGTCGGCTGCTTTTTGGGGCGACGGAAAATGATGGAACGGGACGATCTCCGTATCGAGACCGGATTCTTGCGTCTGGAAGCATCCACCGCATGCCAGCTGAAATGCCCGACCTGCCCGACGGGCTCGGGCGAAATCCACAAATACATAGGTCGCGGCTTTCTGCGCAAAGACCAGTTTCGCGCGTTCCTCGAGCAGGATCGAGGAAAGACCCGGATGATCGAGCTTTCCAACTACGGCGAGATTTTCCTCAACCCACAGCTGCTCGATATCCTCAAGATCGCTTCCGAGTTCGGCGTGGCACTGACGGTCAGGAATGGTGCCAACCTCAACAACGTCCGCGAGGAGGTGCTGGAGGGGGTGGTGCAATATGGCGTCAGGAGCATCGTCTGCTCGATCGATGGCGCCAGCCAGCAGACCTACGAGCTCTATCGGCGCAACGGCGACTTCGACAGGGTGATCGCCAATATCCGGAAGATCAACGAATTCAAGAAGAAGCACCACTCGCCCTACCCGAAGCTGGCCTGGCAGTTCGTCATCTTCGGCCACAACGAGCATGAGATCACCGCCGCGCGCCGGATGGCAGCCGAGCTTGGCATGGAGTTCCGGCCCAAGCTCTCATGGAGCGACGATATCTCGCCGGTCCAGAACCATGAGGCGGTGCTGCGGGACAGCGGCCTTCAGGCGACCACCCGCGAGCATTTCCAGGAAAAGAGCAAGACCGTCTATCTCAGCGACATGTGCGACCAGCTCTGGGAGATGCCGCAGGTGAACTACGACGGCCGGGTGCTGGGATGCTGCGTGAACTACTGGGAGGATTTCGGCGGCAACCTGTTCGAGAACTACGATGCCGCCCTCAACGGTGAGAAGATCCGCTACGCACGCGGCATGCTGACCGGCCGCCTGCCAGCCCGCGACGACAATCCCTGCACCCGCTGCGATACCTATAAGGCACGGGCCCAGTTGGGCGCCTGGGTTCACCCCTACTCGCCGAGAAAGCGACTCAAGCGAACCGCAAAACGCCTGCTGGCTTTCGTCGACCGCCTGCGCTGCAGGTTCGCGCTGGGCGCCTGAACCCTCGTGCAAACGGCGCACTGGAAACCGGCCCCTAGTCTTCCGGTCCCGTTTCCACGCGATCGCGCCCATTGTGCTTGGCTTGATAGAGCGAGCGGTCCGCCCTCTTCAGCAAGTCGTTGATGGATGATGGCTGATCGCCCGGGCGAACCGTCAGGCCGATATACCGTCAGGCGGCCACGCGCACTTACTAATTAACTGGCTTTGTGAAAAGTGGTGGGCGCGTACGGGATCGAACCGTAGACCCGCTGATTAAGAGTCAGCTGCTCTACCAACTGAGCTACGCGCCCACTTTTCTCGCCGGACGTTGGTGTCGTCCGGAAGCGATGGCGGCTTATAACCATGCCAGAGATCGGGCGCAAGCCCTTTTCGAGCAGTTAGGCGAAAAAAATGAATATGGTTTGTTTTCAATCGACTAGCGGCGAATATCTGCCGAGAGGTCAAGGGGTGGGCCTTCACCGGCAGACTCATGAAAAAAGCGGCGGCTCCTTCCGGTGCCGCCGCCTGATCGAAGGGTAGAGACTGCCTGTGCGTCAGACGTAGAGTTCGCCGCGACCGACGATGACCGCCTCGCCACCGATGCGGCCGCCGGTGAGCTTGCCTTTTTCGATGATGATCTCGAGTTCAATGAGGCTGGGCCGGCCCATCTCGAATCCCTGTTCGATGATCAGCTTCTGCTCGCCATCGGCCGGTCGGTCGAAGCGGCGCACCACCGCCGAGAAGGCGGCTGCCGCCGAGCCCGTCGCCGGGTCCTCGCCGATGCCGAGATGCGGCGCGAACATGCGGGCGTGGAAATCATGCCCCTTGGTGACCACCTCGCGGGTGTAGACGAAAAGATCGAGCTCGGTGGAGCCGAAGGCACTCGCCCACAGCGACTTGTCGACGCGGATGCGGCGCATGGCGTCGAGACCGGCGAGCGGCAGGAACACGAACACCGGGCCGCCGCCGTCGAAGACGCAGGGCACATGATTCTCGAAGCCAATGTCGCCACGATTGAGTCCCAATGCCGAGGCGGCAAGACCGATGTCGCCGTGGAACGGCCGCTCCTCGGGCAGCTTCGGCAGGTCGAACACCGCGCGGCCGGAGCGTTCCGGCGAGATGGTGACGCCGCAACGCACGACGCCCACCTGCTCTTCCAGCACCACCATGGCATCCGTCTCGCGCTCGATGCCCTGCAAACGCTCGTGGGCGAGCAGCACCGCCGTACCGACGGTCGGATGACCGGCGAACGGCAGTTCGCGGCCGGGCGTGAAGATGCGAATCCTGGCCGATGTGCCGGGCCGCGACGGCGGCTCCACGAACACGGTCTCGGACAGATTGAACTCCTTGGTGATCGCCAGCATGGTGGCCGTGTCGAGGCCGTCGCTGTCGAGTACGACCGCCAGCGGATTGCCCGTCAGTCCCTTCGCGGTGAAAACATCAAGAATCGCATATCGACGAGCCACTTGGTCTCTCCTGGCGCACGGTGCCGGCCACCATAGTGGCGGCGCTGACGTTAGTCCACGTCGGTTATCACCCGAATTTCACCACGACCCTTCCAAAATGCGACCAAAATTGCCAGCTATGGATAATGGAAAGGATGCACCGGTCCGCCGACTATGAGGGACCGGGCGTGGAGACGAGAAATGTTCACGCTGTCGAAGATTGCCGCACCTGTTGCCATCGCGGCCGTCCTGTCCTCGCTGGCAGTGCCGGCCATGGCAGATGGCTATTATCATCGGCACCATCGCTATGATGGAGGCGACCTCGCCGCGGTCGGCGCTATCGGCCTTCTGGGCGGCGCCCTGCTCGGCAGCTCGCTGGCCTCGCAGCCGTCGGCGCCGGTCTACTACGATCCGCCGCCGCCGGTCGTCTACGCCGCGCCCCCGCCGCCGCCAGTCGTGTATCGCCCGGCGCCGGTCGTGGTTTACCAGCAGCCTGCCCCGGTCTATGCCGCCGCCCCGTTGCCCGAACAGCATCAGGCGTGGTGCGCAGGCCGCTACCGCTCGTACAACGCCTACGACAATACGTGGATCGATAACCGCGGAAACCTGCGCCCCTGTCAGTCCCCCTATTATCGCTGACGGGAAAGCCACCACCCCAGGCAGATCGCAGTTCCTTCAGCCGCTCGCCGCGACCTCCCGGCGGGCGGTTTTTTTGTCGCCTCAGCCCGGCAGCAACCGGGCGGCAAAGGCACGGCAGTAAGGCGGAACCTCCGGACGATCGAGTTCGCGGGCAGCTCGAAAGGCGATCACCCTCTCCAGTTCCCGCTCCTCCTGCCGGTCGAGTTCGGCCATGATGGTGGCGACGAGATCGTCGGCGGCAAGCGAAAAACGGAGAACGCGGCCGATCGATATGCGCGGGCCATCGAACGCAGCCAGCATGCCGTCCATCTCCGCGTCGGCGGCATTGAGCCCGGTCTCTTCCATCAGTTCCCGTTCGATGGAAGCAATCACCCCGACGTTGCCGTCGACGTCGGCCGGCTCGAGGCTGCCACCGGGCGGATAGATCTTGCCGGCATTGGCCGTCGTCGCCCCCATCTTTCCGAGGATCAGCGCGCCATCCGAGGACATCACGAGAGCCGAGCCGAACAGGTTGCGGATACCGATTTCCGGAAAGCCCCAATCGCGCCAGGCGATGAAGCCGGCGAAATCGCCCTCCACCGCCTCGCCCGTCAGCACGCCACCGTCGATGGCAATGCCACCTGGCTCTCCGGGCGCAATGGTTCCGAGCACGCGGCCATTCCAGAGATGCGGGTTGGCAGCAATGCAGCTCGCCCAGTGGGCATCGATCCTGGGGCGCAACTCGTCGGCGATGGGCCACATTCCCTGCCGGAGGCGAAGGTGAACGTCTTTGATTTCGTGAAGCATTTCATATTCCGCAAAGACCGGTGGACGCCGACTCGCCGGCAACTCTAGCCTTGCGATACGGCAGCACAAAGACGCGTTGCGGATTTGGATCACCCCAACAAAAATCCCCGCCGGAAACCTGCGGGGATCGAAGCAATCGAACGATGGCGTAGAGCCGGAATGGAAACTCGCTGGGGCGAGGCAGCTGGCGACGGGTTCGAGAACCGGAGCGGAACGGACTCAATGTCCGTGAGCGCCGGAAACGCAGAACACTAAACCAGATGTCCGCTCCAGTAGAGTTTCGGATCAGGCGGCGCGGATGGTGCCGACGAAGGCCGACACCTTCTGCTCCAGCGCTTGCGACTGCTTGGCGAGGTGCGACATGCGGTCGAGGAGATCGCGCGAGGCCGCGCCGCTCTTCTCTGCGGTGGTCCGGACGCCGACGATGGTCTGGGCCACCTCGGCGGCACCGACGGCCGCTTCGGAGATGTTGCGAGCTATTTCACCGGTCGCCGCATTCTGCTGCGTGGCAGCCCCGGAGATCGACGAGGTAATATGCTCGAGCTCGGCGATACGGCGGGAGATGTCGGCGATCTTCTCCACCGACTGCTGCGTGGCACCCTGGATGGTGCCCATCTGCGCCTCGATGTCCTGCGTTGCCTTGGCGGTCTGGCTGGCCAGCGCCTTCACTTCCGAGGCGACGACGGCAAAGCCGCGACCGGCCTCGCCGGCGCGTGCCGCCTCGATGGTGGCATTGAGGGCAAGAAGGTTGGTCTGCTCGGCGATCGCCTGAATCATGGCGACGATGGTGCCGACCTTCGACGCGCTGTCAGCCAGCGAGCGAACGTCATGATCGGTCAGCCGGGCCTGCTCGACGGCGGCGCCGATCAGCATGGAGGCTTCGCCAATCTGGCGGCCAATCTCGGCGATCGACGATGACAGCTCTTCGGAGGCACCGGCCACCGCCTGCACGTTGGCCGAGGTCTGCTCGGACGCGCTGGCCACGGCAACCGAGCGACCGGAGGTTTCCTCGGCGTCGGTCACCATCACCTCGGCGGCCTTCAGGGTGGACTGCGCGGTCTGCGTCACGGTGGCGAGCACCTCGCCGACCTCGCTCTCGAACTCGCGGGCCAGTCGGTCGAGCAGCGCCTTCTGTTCGGCGCGCCGCTGCGCTTCGGCGTCGGCCTGCGCCGCCTTGAGCCGCTCGGTCTCCACCAGCGTGTCGCGGAAGGTGCCGACGGTGCTCCAGAGCAGGCCGATCTCATCACGACCGATCTTGGCGGGAATGGAAACGTCCATCTTGCCGTGGGTCAGGTCGGCAAGGGCGCCATTGACGCGGTTGAGCGGGCCGGCGATCTTGGCCGTACCGATCCACGAGGCGATGCCGATGCCGGCAAGAATGCCGATGACGGCGAAAATGATCAGGGTGCGGCGGCCGGCGACATAATAATCGCCGATGGAGGCGCGGACCGCGTCGAGATCGGCGCGATCAAGCTCGACCAGCTTGTCGACGTCGGCCTGAAGCTGCTTGCGGTTGCTCCGGTTGGCATCGTTGTTGCCCTGCTCGTTCGCGGCGGCCGGAGACACGTCCGTGCCAAGACGGGCCGTTTCCGTACGGAAGGTCTGGAACTCCTTGGCCTTGGAGACCACGGCGTTGAAGGCGTCCTTGCGATCGGCAGGCACGCGCGACGACCAGTCGCCAAGCAGCGTGTCGATCTCCTTCAGACCCTTGACGATGCCGTCGGCAAAGGGCTTGGCGGTCTGGGTGTCCTTGGCGGCGTAAATGCCGCGCGAGTCCATCACCACCGCGGTGATCAGCCGGTTGAGATGTTCGCCGTCATAGGCGCGCTGCGAAGCCAGCTGAAAAGCATCGACCTGTTCGTTGTAACCCTGCATGAGGCGGATGCCGAGCAGTGCCACGCCAATGGCGATGACGCCAAGCAAGGCAACGATCGAATAGAGCTTTCCTTGGATTTTCATTTTCAAGCTTCCACAAACAAGGCCAGTCTAGACAAGAAACGGCTTCCCTCTTTGCATCGTAGAAATATTTCCATTTCAGAGTGATTAACGCGTAGAAAATTTCCAAAGAGCGATATCGCGTTGATTGGCGCTTCTCCGGAGATGGTGAATAAAGGTTGTATCCAGGTTGAAGCATCCCGAAACGGCCAATTACGGAAAACAACCGTGTTCGCCGCTCTAACTTGACTGAATGACTTCAGATTATTTCCAAACAAAAAGCCGGAAAGCCCCGAGGCTCTCCGGCTTCGTCTTGCAATGATTATCCGCGAGGCTGTTGCGAGCCTTACGGGCCGCTAGACCCCGAAGATCAGTTACGGGCCTTGTCGACCAGCTTGGTCCCGGGCAATCCCCGCGACCGGGCGACTTGACGCCCGGCGCAAGGCATAAAACGTGGGTTGCCAGAGGCGATCAGTTGCGGGCCTTGTCGACCAGCTTGTTCTTGGCAATCCACGGCATCATGGCGCGCAGCTTCTCGCCGACGGCCTCGATCTGGTGGGCGTCGTTGTTGCGGCGGATGCCCTTGAAGCGGGCGGCGCCGGCCTTGTATTCCTGCATCCATTCCGACGTGAACTTGCCCGACTGGATGTCGTTCAGCACGCGCTTCATCTCGGCGTTGGTCTCCGAGGTGATGATGCGCGGACCGGAGACGTACTCGCCCCACTCGGCGGTGTTGGAGATCTAGTAGTTCATGTTGGCGATGCCGCCCTCGTAGATGAGGTCGACGATCAGCTTCACTTCGTGCAGGCATTCGAAATAGGCCATCTCCGGCGCGTAGCCGGCCTCGACCAGGGTCTCGAAGCCATTGCGGATCAACTCGACGAGGCCGCCGCACAGCACCACCTGCTCACCGAACAGGTCGGTCTCGCACTCTTCCTTGAAGGTGGTCTCGATGATGCCCGAACGGCCGCCGCCGATGCCCGAGGCATAGGAGAGCGCCAGCTCAAGCGCATTGCCCGAGGCGTTCTGCGCCACGGCAACGAGGCAGGGCACGCCGCCACCCTTCTGGTATTCGCCGCGCACCGTGTGGCCGGGGCCCTTCGGGGCGATCATCACGACATCGAGGGTCGCCTTCGGCTCGATCAGGCCGAAGTGGACATTGAGGCCGTGGGCGAAGGCAACCGCCGAACCATCGCGAATGTTCGGAGCGATTTCATCGCGGTAGATGTCGGCCTGCAGCTCGTCCGGCGTGGCGATCATCACGAAGTCGCCCCACTTGGCGGCCTCGGCAACCGACATGACCTTCAGGCCGTCGGCCTCGACCTTCTTGGCCGTCGCCGAGCCCGGACGCAGGGCAATGGCGATGTCCTTGGCGCCGGAATCCTTGAGATTCAGTGCGTGGGCGCGGCCCTGCGAGCCGTAGCCGACGACGACCACCTTCTTGCCCTTGATCAGGTTGAGATCGGCATCACGATCATAATAGACGCGCATGTTGTCTTCCTTCCTCGCCAGTGGCGTTCTTGAGACGGCCGACCCCCGCCGGCCGTGTTTCACTCGTAAAAGCTGTTATTCGATGTCCGCGGCGCCATGCCCATAGAGACGGAAAAACTGCGAGATCGCCAGCCGCGCCCGTCGCGCCCGCTCCTCGGCCATTTCGGCTGGCGGCTCGCCGAGCAGCATGCGCACGTGGCCGTCGTGCACGATGAGGCCGTAAAGCGTCTCGTAGGCCTCGCGCGTATCGGCGAACTGCACGTAGCCGTGGCGCCGCCCGAGCTCCAGAAGAGCCCTCGCCCGCAGCTCGATCGGCTGCCGGCCGTGCTCGCGCAGCAGGGCACCGAGCCGGGCACCATCGCGATCGGCCTGGCCGATGGCGAGGCGGTTGAGCGCCAGCGACACCTCGCCCGACAGCACGCCGATCAGATCCTCGGCGAAAACGACGAGGCTGCGGGTGAAGTCGTCGAGCGTCGGCACGGTCTCGCGCGGACCTGGCGTCCTGACCTTGCTGGCTTGATAGGTGATCATCGCCGCCAGAAGACCGTCACGATCGCCGAACCACTTGTAGAGACTTTCCTTCGAGCAGTTGGCTGCCCGGGCAAGGCCGGCGGTGGTCAACGCCCGTTCGCCACCGGCAACCAAAAGCTGCAGCGCGCATTCCAGCACGGCATTCTGGCGGGGGGTGAAGGGCTCCATGGCGGATGGTTCGCTCTCTGTCGGGCAGATCAAGACTATGTACCGTACGGTACGGTTCCGTCGTTTTAACGGGGACATCCGCCGTTGTCAAGCACTCCGGCACCCCGACCACATTTCGGTGAAACCTCCGCTTTTCTCCTTATGCATGGGTGGAATCCCTGATGAAAATCGCCTAGAGCAGTTGCCGATCGTATGAACTGACCCGATCGGTAGGGAAACGCTCCAAAGTCAATCGCTTGTGCATTTCCTGGGCCGGGTTTTGCCCCGAGCCGGGTAGCGCCGGCGTCCAATGGCCCCGAATGGCGCCCGGACGACCGGCAAGACATGAGGGAGTTCGCGCTTGTCCACCCGCATTGAATCCGACACCTTCGGCCCCATCGATGTCGACGCCTCCGTCTATTGGGGCGCGCAGACGCAACGCTCCCTTGGCAATTTCAAGATCGGCTGGGAAAAGCAGCCCAAGGCCATCGTCAAGGCGCTCGGCGTGCTGAAGCGCGCGGCTGCCGAGGTCAATCGCGATCTCGGCAAACTGGACGAGAAGCTCTGCGAAGCGATCGTCAGTGCAGCGCAGGAGGTGATCGACGGCAAGCTCGATGCCCACTTCCCGCTCGTCGTCTGGCAGACCGGCTCAGGCACCCAGACCAACATGAATGCCAACGAGGTGATCTCCAACCGGGCGATCGAAATCCTGGGCGGCACGCTCGGCTCCAAGAAGCCGGTGCACCCCAACGACCACGTCAACATGAGCCAGTCATCCAACGACACCTATCCGTCGGCCATGCACATTGCCGCCGCCTCCGAGGTGATCGAGAAGCTGCTGCCGGCGCTCCGCCACCTCCACAAGGCGCTCGACGCCAAGTCGAAGAGCTGGGCCGACATCATCAAGATCGGCCGCACCCATACCCAGGACGCCACGCCGCTCACCCTCGGCCAGGAATTTTCCGGCTACGCCAGGCAAGTGGAGAACGGCATCAAGCGCATCGAACTGACGCTGCCGTTGCTGATGGAGATCGCACAGGGCGGCACCGCCGTCGGAACCGGCCTCAACGCCCCCAAGGGCTTTGCCGAGAAGATCGCCGCCCGCGTCGCGGAACTGACCGGCCACTCCTTCACCTCGGCGCCCAACAAGTTCGAGGCGCTGGCCGCCCACGACGCCATGGTGATGAGCCACGGCGCCCTCAACACGGTGGCGGCGAGCCTGTTCAAGATCGCCAACGACATCCGTCTCCTGGGCTCCGGCCCGCGCTCCGGCCTCGGCGAACTGTCACTGCCGGAGAACGAGCCGGGCTCGTCGATCATGCCGGGCAAAGTCAACCCGACGCAGTGCGAGGCGCTGACCATGGTCTGCGTCCAGGTGTTCGGTAATCACGCCGCCCTCACCTTCGCCGGCAGCCAGGGCCATTTCGAACTCAACGTCTACAATCCGGTGATGGCCTACAACTTCCTGCAGTCGGTGACGCTCTTGGCCGACGCCGCCATCTCCTTCACCGACAACTGCGTCGTCGGCATCGAGCCACGCGAGGACAACATCAAGGCCGCCCTCGGCCGCTCCCTGATGCTGGTCACCGCGCTGGCCCCCAAGGTCGGCTACGACATCGCCGCCAAGATCGCCAAGACGGCACACAAGAACGGCACCACCCTGCGCGAGGAAGCGGTCGGCGGCGGCTACGTCACCGACGCCGAGTTCGATGCGCTGGTACGACCGGAGCGGATGATCGGGCCGGAGTGAGCCCCTTAGTACCTGTGCCACCCGTCGAAGTCCGCCTTGCCGAGCTTCACGCCTTCCCAGCGGGCGATGGCGTAGGCGGTGGCGTGATGGAAGAACATGTTCGGCAGCGCGTATTCGGCAACGAAACGCCTTGCCGGCAGCGCAATGTCGGCAAGGCCGGCGCGATCGGTGACGATCTCTGCCTCGCGCCCATCGAGGTCGATCAGCGACAACGTCGACAGCGGTCCCACGACGGCGGCGATATCGGCGCGGAGATCGGCAAACGACGATGCCTCGGGGAAATCCAGGTCCGGCAGGCGCGACACCAACGGTCCGAGGGCTCTCAACGGGAAACGCGCGGCAATCCGCACCTGAGCCTCGAACGGCAGCATGTCGGGGGCGAGCCGCGACTGCAGCAGCGCTTCTTGCGGCAGGTTTTGGTCGGCGACATGGGCGGCCGCAATCAACACCAACGCATCGAGCCGCTCCAGAAAGCGGCCGAAGACAGGGACGGATATGTCGTAAAGGCTGATCATCTTGCGCTCCATCGGCAACAGTATTGCCGTTGGTATCGCCAGGATCTGTCATCAGCCGCCGGGCAAGAGAGACCGAGCGAGGCCGCACGGTCTCCCTAGCATTGCGTCATTGCCTCAGCCGATGCGGATGCGGCTCGCAAACTCCGAGGACTTGCTCTTGAGCCGATCGACGGTGCCGAGCAACTCGTCCGACATCGCGCAGATCGTCTCAACCGCCGTGCCCGAGGTCTGTGCCGTCTCGGCAACGCCGTTGATGCCCGCCGACACCTTCTGCGCGCCGGACGCGGCATAGGCGACGTTGTGAACGATCGCCTGTGTCGCCGCCATTTGCTCCTGCATCGATGCCGACATGGTGACGCTCACCGACTTGATCTCGCCGATGGTGGCGGAGATGCGATTGATCGCCTTTACCGCCCGTCCGGTCACATCCTGCACCGTCGAGATATGGCCGGAGATCTCGTCCGTGGCCTTGGCGGTCTGGCCCGCCAGCGCTTTCACCTCGCCGGCAACGACGGCGAATCCCTTGCCGGCCTCGCCGGCCCGCGCCGCCTCGATGGTAGCATTGAGGGCCAGAAGGTTGGTCTGATCGGCAATCGAGGTGATGAGGCTCACCACCTCGCCGATGCGATGCGTCGCCTCCGAGAGATCGCCGACGATAGTCGCGGTCTGTGTCGCCTGGGTACCCGCCTCCTCTGCGATAGTCTTGGCACTTTCCACCTGACGGGAAATGTCTTCGATCGACGAGGAAATCTGGCCGGCGGCGGCCGACACCTCCTGCACGTTCTGCGACATCACCTGCGACGAGGCCGAAACATCGCTCGCGGTCGAGGCCGTTCGCTCGGTGGCCGATTGCAGCGAAGACGCCCTCTCGTTCATCTCGACGGCCGCCTTGCCGACGGCATCGACCACGCCGCCCATGGTGCTTTCGAAATCGCTGGCAAGCTCCACAAGCAGGGCCTGGCGATCGCGTTCGCGAGCCGTCTCGGCGTCACGCTGCGTTGCCCGCAGCCGCTCGGCTTCGAGTCCATTTTCGCGGAACACGGCAAGCGCCCGCGCCATGGTGCCAATCTCGTCCCGGCGGTCGGTTCCCCGAGGCTCTTCGGAGAAATCCCCCTTGGCATAGAGCGACATGGCATCCGACAGGCGCCGGATCGGTGCCGCGATACCGCGACGGGAAATGGCCAGCGCCACCAGAAGACCGGCCAGCAGCCCTCCCGCCACCATGGTCACCATCACCATGACGGTGGAATCCGCCTCGGCGTCGAGCGCCTTGCGGTTGCTGACGAGTTGCGCCTCGATGGTCGACTGCAGCTTGTTGGTCGCTTCCAGGATGGCGTCGATGCGCGGCTCCACCTCGCCGGATATCACTTCACGGCCATGGCCGGCATCCATCAGCTTGGCCGCCTCCACCACCTCCTTGGTCTTGGCGAACAGCTCGTCGAGCGGTGCTGCGATGGCGTCGAGGCCCGACGAAAGATCGGGGCGACGCGCCCTGATATCGTCGATGGCCTTTCGGAACTGGGGTTCGGCATCCTTCACTTCGGCAGTAAGCCGGTCGAGCTGCTCGCTGTCGAAGGTGGTGATGAGACGATAGAGCGTGGTGTTCAGCCGATAGGCCGCGCCCTCGATGTCCTTGCCAAGAAGGCTCGACTGGGCATCACGATCGATGAATTGCGCCTGCTCGGCGTTGAGCTTCATCATGCTTTCGGCCGCATAGAAGATAGCGGCCAGTGAAAAGACAATGATGGATACGAGCGAAATCGCTATCTTCAGCGAAATTCGCAGATTTTTAAGGGCCATGCATTCCTCCCGCACATACGCCCGAAACATCTTGTTGTCTGCGTAGGTGTGTTAAGGAAACCTGTCAGGCATGGCCTACTGCATAATAAATAGCCGTTTTATCCTTGAGAACAGCATTATGGCGCATAGTCTACCGGCAGCGGCGCACCATCCTTCAGCGTTTCCATCGAAATGGAAGCACTGACGTCGAATAGTTCAACCTTCCGGATGATCTTCTTGTATATGACGTCATAGTGCTCGACGCGCGGCAGGGCGAGCTTCAGGATGTAGTCGACGTTGCCGGTGAGCCGATGCGCCTCCACCACCTCGGGAATGTCGGCAATGACGGCGGCGAAGCGCTCCATCCAATCGGCCGAATGATGCGCGGTGCGGATCAGCGCATAGACGGTGGTCGGCACGCCGAGCCGGCCGCGATCGAGCACCACGGTGCGACGTGCGATATAGCCCTCGGCCTCCAGCCGCTGGACGCGACGCGAACAGGCCGACACCGACAGGGCCACGCGATCGGCGAGATCCACCACGGAAAGGCCGGCATCCCGTTGCAAGAGCTCCAGGAGCCTGCGATCACGTTCGTCGAGCATGCGCCCTCAAATCCTTCGATAGAGAAAGACGGCGCTCTTAGTTTGCATAAATCGACCATATCGCGCAACTCAATAGCGTACGCAGAGCGTTTGGCGCCGACGCTTGCAACCGCCTTGCGCAAGACCGGCGTTATGATGGACCATCGCAAAAAGGGGAAAGCGTGATGCGCACCATTGGCCTCATCGGCGGCATGAGTTTTGAGAGCACTGCGGTCTACTACAAGATGATCAATGAGGCGGTGCGGACCAGCCTCGGTGGCCTGCATTCGGCCGAACTCGTCATGCATTCGGTCGATTTCCAGACGGTTGTCGATCTGCAGAAGGCCGGCCGCTGGGATGCCGCCGCCGAACGCCTCGGCGAGGCGGCTCGGGGACTGGAGCGGGCCGGCGCCGACTGCGCCCTCATCTGCACCAACACCATGCACCTCGTCGCCGACGAAGTGGCGGCCGCCGTCAAGATCCCGCTTCTCAACATCATCGACGAGACGGCCAAGGTTTTGAGCGCGGCCGGCGTTCGGCGCCCGCTGCTGCTCGCCACCCGCTACACCATGGAGCAGGGCTTCTATGCGCGCCGCATGGCCGCTCATGGCCTGGCCATGACGACGCCCGGTGAAGCCGGACGCACCATCGTGCACAACGTCATCTTCGACGAGCTTTGCGCTGGCGTCGTTCGCGACGAGTCGCGCGCCGCTTTCCTCGATCTGATCGGCAAGGCAAAGGAAGAGGGCTGCGACGCCGTCATCCTCGGTTGCACGGAAATCTGCCTGCTGCTCGATCCCGATGCCCTGCCTCTGCCGGGCTACGACAGCACGGCGATCCATGCCGCCGCCGCGGTGGATTTTGCGCTGGCCGGGCAGATGAAAGCAGCCGCTGAATAACAGTGGCTTCGCAGGCGGCAATCTATACGAGCCGCTTGCTCCTTCCTGCCTGAGGTCCTGCGCCTTCGCGCAGGACCTCAGGCAGAAAAAGACGCGACGGTAATATCAGTCGCACTCACGCGTCGGAGTCGCCGAGCGCGCAGCGATAGCGGCGCACCGTCTCGGCCATGCCGTAGATCAGGCAGTCGGCCATCACCGCGTGGCCGATCGATGCTTCGGCGATATGCGGTGTCCGCCGCACGAGCGGGGGCAGGTTGTCGAGCGTGAGGTCATGGCCGGCATTGACCGCCATGCCGAGCTTGACCGCCGCGTCGGCGGTGATCGCCACCTCTTCGAGCCGCGCCCGCTGTTCGGCCGGATCGAAGGTGTGGCCATAAGGTCCGGTGTAGATTTCGATGCGCCGCGTGCCGGTCAGCGCCGCGGCGGCCGCCTGCGTCGGATCGGCGTCGATGAAGATCGAGGCGCGCATACCCTGCCCCTGGATGCGCCGCACCACGTCCGACAGAAATGATTGGTTGGTCACGCAGTCCCAGCCATGGTCGGAGGTGTTCTGACCCGGCATGTCGGGCACCAGCGTCACCTGATCGGGACGAGCCGCCTCGCACAGCTTCAGGAACTCCTCGGTCGGATAGCCCTCGATATTGTACTCGCGACCCGGCCAGTCGGTTCTCAGCATCTCCTGAAGGGCGAAAACGTCGGTACGACGGATATGCCGCTCGTCGGGACGCGGGTGCACGGTAATGCCGACGGCGCCGGCCGTGAGCGCGATGCGCGAAAGACCAACCACCGATGGCCACGGCAGGTCGCGCCGGTTGCGCAGGTGGGCAATGGCGTTGACGTTGACGGAGAGCTTGGTGTGGGACATCGAGACCGGCCTGAGCGTTGGAAAGCCGCGACGATAATCTGCCGGCCCTCCCCGCACAAGCAACCTTCAGGTAGCCGTGAAAAGCGGTAAACGCAGCCGCCTGCCCGGATCAAGACGGATCGACATTTGAGGTTCGCCCTCGGCGATCTCAAGGTTTTCCACAAGGCCATCTCGATGGAAGTGATCGAGTGCGCCGCCATCTGCAGGCAGGCGCGGCAGCGTCAGGCGCTCGATGGCAAGGCGCGTCAGACCGGCCGCCGTCTGTCGCTGCCCGGCTCGTTCATCCGTCCATGCGGACGGCGGCGTCTTTCCCGGCGACGAGAAGGCGAAGGGCATCGTCGGATCGTCGCTTTCCGTTGAGATGGCGATCGCTACGCCGGGTGGAAAATCGGGATTGCGATAGGTCCAGCTCTCGCCCGGCAAGATGCCTCGGCAGGCGATACCGAAGGGCGAGGCCCCGGTGCGCCGCCACGCCGATCGTTCGGCAAAGCGGGCACGATTGAGGGACGAGGACTGGAGCTCGGCCTCGTCGGCAACAAACAGCAGTTCGAGATAGGCGTTGTCGAAGGCATAGCAGAGGTTGGCCGTTCCCTGCCCCACATGCCGGCGCCTGAACGACGGCTCGAGGCCAAACGCTCCGAGAGCCTCGAACACGCCGCCGTCAGGCGCCGCGTCCTCCGGTTCGACGAAAACGAACAGATGATCGAGTTCCAGTGCCATCATCTTGCCTCACACAAGCACCTTGCCGGCGGTCTCGCTCTCCTCATCGGCGACATCGGCGCCCAGCAGCATTTCGTTATGCGCCTTGCCCGAAGGGATCATCGGGAAGCAACTGGCGAGGTTCACCACGCGACAGTCGAACAGCACCGGCCGGTCGATGCGGATCATGTCCTCGATGGCGTCGTCGAGTTCCGACGGCTTGGAGCAGCGGATGCCGACCGCGCCATAGGCCTCGGCCAAGCGCACGAAGTCCGGTTGCGAGTCAGTGGTGGACTGGCTGAGCCGATTGCCGTGAAAGAGCGTCTGCCACTGGCGCACCATGCCCAGGTGCTGGTTGTTCAGGATGAATGCCTTGACCGGCGCATTGTGCTGCATCGCCGTCGACAGCTCCCGGATGCTCATCTGGATCGACGCATCTCCGGCAATGTCGATCACCAGCGAACCGGGATGGGCGAGCTGGGTGCCGATGGCCGCCGGCAAGCCGTAACCCATGGTGCCGAGACCGCCTGAGGTCATCAAGCGGTTCGGCTCCTCGAAGCCGAAGTATTGCGCCGCCCACATCTGGTGCTGGCCCACCTCGGTGGTGATGTAGGTGTCGCGGCCCTTGGTCAGCGCGTAGAGGCGCTCGATGGCGTATTGCGGCATGATCGCCTCGGCCGACGAGCGATAGGTCAGGCACTTCTTGGCCCGCCAGCCATCGATCTGCTTCCACCAGGCGGCATGGGCCGCCTTGTCCTGCACCGGCTTGCGGGCATTC
>JARKNW010000136.1 GCA_029976075.1 Pleomorphomonas sp. | reverse complement strand
CGCCCTGATCGATCAGCGCCTGGATGACCATTTCCGCGCCTGTCATCTGCCGTGTCATCGCCTGTTACCTCAAGCTCTCGTCCCGTCGTCCCGGGGTTCTATTGCGTTTTTCGGGTAATAAAAAAGGCCCCGTTAGGGACCTGACGTTCGCGCACCATGATTGATCGGCGGCCTCAGCGGGAGACCTCCGACACGGTGCGCCACGTAAGTACTACCGACAGGAACTTCATCATATCCTCTTGAAAAGGCAGGAGCATACGGCCCCGGCTTTGCCTGCACTCGGATCCGAGGCGGCTCCGATCGCCGGTCCGGGAGAAGTCTTCCCCATGGACTCAAGTATCGGAGCCGCCAGAACCGTCAGATGCCCGTCTTGCCGCGAGCCAGCGCCGCAAGGCCGGTGCGGGCGAGTTCAACGAGGCCGCATTCCTTCATCAGGCCGACGAAGCGGTCAATGTCGGCCGGCGCGCCAGTGATCTCGAACACGTAACTGTCGAGCGTCGCGTCGACGATGCGGGCGTTGAAGGCCTGTGCAAGGCGCAGCGCCTCGTCGCGGATCTCGCCTCGGCCGGCCACCTTCACCAACGCCAGCTCGCGCTCCAGCGCATCGCCGGCCCAGGTAAGGTTGATCACCTTGTGCACCGGCACCAAGCGGCCGAGCTGATGCATGATCTGCGAGATGACCGGCGGACGACCGGTCGTCACGATGGTGATCCGCGACATGTGGCTCGAATGCTCGATCTCGGAAACCGTCAGGCTTTCGATGTTGTAGCCGCGTCCCGAGAACAGGCCGACGACGCGGGCGAGAACGCCGGGCTCGTTGTCGACCAGAACGGACAGCGTGTGGCTGCGCTCGGTGGAGGGGAGCTCTTCTTCCAGGAAGTAGGTGGACTGGGACTGACCTGCGACGATCATCATGATGTCAATTCCAAAAAAGGGTTTGCGAGGACATGAGGGGTCGTAAGGCCGCGCCTCACACAAGCACCTTGCCGGCGGTGCCGATGGCGGTCTCGATTTCCTCGTCGGATACGTCGGTGCCGAGCAGCATCTCGTTATGCGCCTTGCCCGAGGGGATCATCGGGAAGCAGTTGGCGAGGCTGACCACGTGGCAGTCGAACAGCACCGGACGATCAATGCGGATCATCTCCTCGATGGCGTCATCGAGCTCGGAGGGCTTGGAGCAGCGGATGCCCACCGCGCCATAGGCTTCGGCGAGACGAATGAAATCGGGCTGCGAGTCGACATAGGAATGGCTGAGCCGGTTGCCGTGCAGCAACTGCTGCCACTGGCGCACCATGCCCATGTACTGGTTGTTCAGGATGAACGCCTTGACCGGCGCATTGTGCTGCACCGCCGTCGACAGTTCCTGGATGTTCATCTGGATCGAGGCGTCGCCGGCAATGTCGATCACCAGCGAACCGGGATGGGCGAGCTGGGTACCGATGGCCGCCGGCAGGCCATAGCCCATGGTGCCGAGACCGCCCGAGGTCATGAAGCGGTTCGGCTCCTCGAAGCCGAAGTATTGCGCCGCCCACATCTGGTGCTGGCCCACCTCTGTGGTGATGTAGGTGTCGCGCCCCTTGGTCAGCGCATAGAGGCGCTCGATGGCGTATTGCGGCATGATCGCCTCGGCCGACGAGCGATAGGTCAGGCACTTCTTGGCCCGCCAGCCATCGATCTGCTTCCACCAGGCGGCATGGGCCGCCTTGTCCTGCACCGGCTTGCGGGCATTC
>JARKNW010000132.1 GCA_029976075.1 Pleomorphomonas sp. | reverse complement strand
GGTGAGAGGAGGAGGTCTCGTTCGCTGCCGATGACCGATATCTGGACCTTGATCGATCACGGGGAAACCGGGGCTTGCTGACGAATGCGCGTGGGAAAGTTGAACATGGGATCGCGAAATCGTGTGCGGCGAATTGATCGGCTTCGGCGAGGCTCAGGACCATCCCGGTATTCTGGGAGAAACCGTCGGGCGATCGGTCACGGGCCAGCAGTCTCGGATCCCCCGCCCGATCACGAAAGCCTGTCGCTGCCGGGTCATAGTTTTCTGACGAATTTGGAAATAAGCGAAAACTCTGCCGATCGGACACTCGGGCGGACGGCTTTCCGTCTCGCCGGGTTGAATCCCACTCAGCCCGCCAACTCAGGAGGCGGGGACGAGGATGGCGCGGATGTCGGTCTTGGGCGGGGCGCCGAACAGGCGGCGGTATTCGCGGTTGAACTGGGTGGCGCTTTCGTAGCCGACGCGGAGCGCGGCGCTGCCGGCGTCGATGCGCTCGGCGATCATCAGCCGGCGGGCTTCGTGCAGGCGCAGATGCTTCTGGTATTGCAGCGGGCTCATGGCCGTCAGCGCCCGGAAATGGTGGTGCAGGGTGGATTCGCCCATGCCAGCCATGTCGGCGAGGGCGTCGATGCGGATGGGCTGGTTGAAATGGTCGCGCAGCCAGCGGAGCGCAACGGAGACGCGGTTGGTCTGGGTGCCGAGCTGGACCACCTGTCGCAGGCGGCTGCCGACCGGGCTGGTGATCACCCGGTAGAGGATTTCCCGCTGGATGGAGCGGGCGAGGATGGGAATGTCCTCAGGGCGATCGAGCAGTTCTAGAAGGCGCAGCGAGGCGTCGGCGAGTGCCGGCTTCACCGGCCCCACCGCGATACCGGGGCCGTCGATTTCGGTCTGAGGTCCGTGCTGGTCGACCTCGGCGATCAGCTCTCGCGTCGCGTCGAGGTCGATATCGAACATGAAGGACGCGTAGGGCGTCGTGGGGCTGGCGCCGATCACCTCGGCAATGGTGGGAAGGTCGACGGCGGTGAGCAGGAAGTGATCCTGATCGTAGGCGTACACCTCCTCGCCCAGAACGACCCGTTTGGCGCCCCGAATGATGAAGGCGAAGGACGGCGCGAACAGCGAGGAGACCGGCTGCATCGGTCCGACGCGCCGATGCAGTGACAGGCCGGGAATGGCCGTGGTGTGCGAACCATCGCCCGGAAGGCGGCTTTCGACGATCTCGCTCATCCTGAGACGGGCGAGGTCGATCTCCTCGGTTGCCATGGCGTCCGTCATTCTATTCCGTTCCTGCCGAGGTGGCTGTCTGGTCGCCCAGTTATGATGCCTGAAAATCGGTGGAGAGCGTGAGAGACTTCCACCGTTCGGCATTTTCAGCCAGCGCCCGCGACTTCTCCGTGAAGATGGCGTAGGCGTCGGAGCCGGCTCCGAACCAGACGGGCGGCTGTTCGGCGGCGACCAGCGTCATGAGGGCCGCCGCGAGCTTGGCGGGGTCGCCGATCTGCCGGTGATTGTCGGCATCGAGCGCCTGGCGATGGTTGGCCGAGGCGGCCGCGTAGTCGTCGATGGAAAAATCGCCGTAGCGGACGGAGCTGCTGTCGAGGAAATCGGTACGGAAGCGGCCGGGGTAGACGCAGGTGACCTTGATGCCGAAGGGCGCCACCTCGTGCCTCAGGCCTTCCGACCAGCCGGAGACCGCGTGCTTGGTGGCGCAATAGATCGAGGAGCCCTCGAAGCCTTCCATGCCGGCGATCGACGATATGGTGATGACGTGACCGGCGCGTTGCGCCCGCATGATCGGCAGGATGGCGCGGGTGAGGTCGAACACGCCGAATACGTTGGTGGCGAACTGCCGCGCCACCGTTTCACCGGTGATCTCCTCGAAGGCGCCGAGCTGGCCGTAGCCCGCATTGTTGACGAGGATGTCGATCTGCCCGAAGCGCTCCTTGGCGGCCCCGACGGCGGAAGCGATTTCCATGGAATCGGTGACGTCGAGGCGGAGCGGCAGCAGGCGGTCGGCAAAGCCGGACAGGGCCGCCTCGATCTCGTGCGGGTGGCGCGCGGTGGCGACCACAGCGTCACCGGCCGCGAGGGCTGTGCGCGCGATTTCCAGACCGAAGCCGCGATTGGCCCCGGTGATGAACCAGGTTTTCATGGGACTGTTTCCGCTGTTGGGTGACGCCGGCGCCTGTCGCGTCGGCCCCGGCAATCTAGCCGGCCGCGCCCGGCGACGACTAGAAACGGTCCTGCCTGTTTCTTGCCCGATCCTGTCGATCAGGCTTTGGGCGCCAAGCCATCCATGACGATGTCCATCAGCCGCTCGGCCTGGGCGCGGCCATCCGGTGGTGACGACGCCCCTTGTCGGCGCCATGTGCAAAGGCCAGATCGACGACGTCGTCGCCTCGTTGTCGATCACGCTCAGCGACGAGGAAGTACGACGCCTCGAAGCGCCCTATACGCCGCGCAACGATTTCCAGGGGATCTCCGAAGATCGGGGGATGCGGCGCATCATGACGCAGATACTGCGTTTCGTGCCGGCCTCGTCCTAGAAAATCTACGGCAATGGCCCGATCTTCTCGCCGCATGGATGCCCATCAACAACGGAAAAGGCCGCCCGGGTGGGCGGCCTTCCCGACAAACGTCAGCTTTCGCTGACCGGTTGAGCTTAAGCTGACGATCAGTTGCCGATCACATCGCTGTTGTCGGCGTAGGGGATGTAGCGCTGCTGGGCAATCGGGGCCGAAGCACCCGGCAGAACGGTCTTGGTGACGAAGTCGGTGCCTGCATCCGCACCCGGGTCATATTCGGTGACCGTGCTCGGCGAGGCACCGTGGGTGCCGACGACGGCGCCATCAGCGACGGTGGCATAGCGCTGGGCATCGGCGGCCGCCGCGGCGGCGTTGGCCGAGTTGACCTGGGCAGGAGCCTGGACGAACGTCGGGGAGGCGTTGTCGGCACCCGGGTCGAAGGTGGAGGCGGCGTTGGCGAAGGCGGGAACCAGGGCAACGGCGAAAGCGGCGGCGGTGA
>JARKNW010000111.1 GCA_029976075.1 Pleomorphomonas sp. | reverse complement strand
GTAGGAGACGAAATACTCGACGGCGTTGTCGGGGAAGACGCTCTTGAACTCCGAATAGAGCTGGGCGGCCAGCGTCTTGTTCGGGGCAAGGATCAGCGCCGGGCGGTTGGTGGCGGCGATGATGTTGGCCACCGTGAAGGTCTTGCCGGAGCCGGTGACGCCGAGCAGCACCTGCGTCTTGTCGTTCTGCTCGATGCCGGCGAGGAGGTCGGCGATGGCAGTCGGCTGGTCGCCCTTCGGCTCGTAGGCAGAAGACAGGCGGAAGGAGATGCCGCCTTCCGATTTCGGCGGGCGCTCCGGCCGGTGCGGTACCCAGGGCTGGCCGTCGCGAAAGATGTCGCGGCCCTTCTGGATCATCTCCTCCAGCGCCTTGACGGTGGCGGTGACGCCGCCGAGCGGCAGAGCCTCGGCCTCTTCCATCGAGACCTGCATGCCGGCGACGGGATTGAGACCGCCGGCGGCGCGCACCTTCGGATCGGTCGAGCCGCCCAGCGAACCGCCGCGCGACGACTTGCGCGAGGTCAGCTCAGCCTTGGCCTTGCGCTTGCCGGGCTTGACGATGGTTTCCTCGACGATGCGCGACTCCGAGGGCGCTGGCTTCGCCGCTTCTTCCGAAACGTCCTTCAGCCAGTCCGAGAAGGAGCCCTTGAGCGGCGTTCCCTCGAACGGCGCCTGCGGCGCCTCGGAGAAGCCGGGCGCCGGGTCGGTGTCGGGTGTGGAAGCAGGCTTGCGGGGTGCCATGAACGGACTCGTCGATATCTTTAGCTTGTGGACAGCTTATCACATCGACTGAGGTCAGGTCGTGGCAGCAGGCGACAGGAGCGGACCCCTGCCGTCGATCTTCCTGGTGTCAGTCGTTGCGGCAGACGCCGTTGACCCACTTGCATGGAGCGCCGGGCTTGCCGACCGCGCTGCCATATTTCGGCTTGGCGTCGGTCGTCGAGGGTGCCGTCGCCGACTGGCCGGACGTGGCAGTCGATGGGGTAGCTACCGTGGCAGGTGTCGTCGTCGAGGGCGTCGGTGCGCTCGGCTGCGTCACGCTGGGCGCCGGCGCGGTCGGAGCCGGTTGGGCGGTCGCTGGCGGCGTGCTGGCGACCACCGGCGGATGGGCGGCGGCAGGTGGAGCCGTGCGTGGTTGCGGTCTCGCCCGGTAGACCCCGGCGTTCGGCTGGGGCAGCTCGGGCATAGGGGGACCCGTTACCACGGGCGGCCGATACACGTAGGTTGGCGGCGGTTCGATGTAGACGTTCCCGGGATAGGCGTCTTGAGGCTCCCAGCCCGGGCCGCGATAGGCTGGCGGCGGCTCGCGATAGACCGGCGGCGGATTGGCGTAAACGGGGGGCTCGCGATAGATCGGCGGTGGCGAGAATACCGGCGGCCGCATGATCTGGTCTTCGGCAGACCAGTTGCGGGCGGTGCCCAGATAGCGCGAGGCGAGCCAGCCCCGCGTGTTGCCATAGCCGACATCGCACCAGCTGTCGTCATTGAGGCAGCCATAGATCTCAACCGGCGCGCCGGGGGGCAGTGTCATCAACGGGTAATACTGCGCACCGGGACCGGTGCGCAGGTTGGCGGCGGCCAGAACTTCGGCCGGCACGGCAAGCGCGCCGGTCGTCGAGGAAATCAGGCCGGCCAGGAAAAAAAGCGGCACAGCCAGATGTCTTGTCCTCATGAATTACCCCTTCCGACGGATGATCCACACTTGTCGGGCGGACAATCAAACTTGGGTAGGGGCCTGTCTTCGTGATGCCGGTCGCGATCCCGGTCCCACCCCCAGCCAGGTCTCGGACGATCCCGATCCCAATCGGATCTCGGGCGGTCCCAATCCGGTCTTGGGCGATCCCAGTCCGGGCGTGGACGTCCCCAGTCCGGGCCGCGGTCCCAACCCGGCCGCGGACGAGACTGATACCACGGCCGGTCTCTGTAGTGATTGTCCCAGTAGCCGAAATTGAAGCTCAGGAAGGGGACAGACCGGTAGGGCTGAGGCCGGTAGATCGGTCCGCTGTAGAAGGTGGACAGGTAGCGCGACGAAACCCAGCCGCGATCGCGGCCGTAGGAGATGTCGCACCAGGTATAGCCTTGCAGGCAGCCGTAGAGTTCGACCGGCGCGCCGGCTGGAAGCACCAGGATCGGATAATACTGCGTACCCGGCCCAGTCCTGAGGTTGACGTTGGCCGTGACCTGAGCGGGCGAGGCGGAAGCCGCCGCCGGAGCCGCCACGGTCGCTGCGACGGTCAGCGAAGCAATCGACAGCAGAGATTTCAACATTTGGCTTTCACTCCTTGCGGCCAGGCCGACCGGCATTTGCCTATTGGCCCCCCCGAAGGGGCTCCTTCGTCGCTCGGCCGGGCTTCTCATGTTGAGGCTTATCGCATCGTTTCCTTGAGCGAGGCCTGAACTCGTCGTTCATGGACCGTTCATCTGCCGACCTGATCCGAAGCTCCGCCCGATGGACGTCTCGTTCCGGGCGAGGCACTGCGACTCAACTCTCGATCCGTAGCTTGGGTTGCAGATGCGGCACCTCCGAGGCAATGGCGAATTTCCTTGCCGCCGATGGCCGCTCTGTTCTAGCTCTCGCGCCATGAACTATCGTCACGCCTTTCACGCCGGAAACTTCGCCGATGTGCTGAAGCACGCGGTCCTTGCCCGTATCCTAGCCTATCTTGGTCGCAAGGACGCGGGTTATCGTGTCATCGACAGTCATGCCGGCATCGGGCTCTACGATCTTGCCGCCGACGAAGCGCTGCGGACTGGGGAATGGCAGGGGGGCGTCGGCCGTATCCGTGCCTCTCGTCTGTCGCCGGCCCTGACCGATTGGCTGGCGCCGTGGTCTTCGGCTCTCCGTGCGGTCAATGGCGGTGACGATCTTCTGCTCTATCCGGGTTCGCCGGCCATAGCCACGGCGCTCGGCCGCCTTCAGGATCGCTATCATTTCAATGAGCTGCATCCCCAGGATGCCGAGACGCTCAAGGCTCTCTTCGCCGGAGACCGGCGGGTACGCGTCGGCTCGGAGGATGGCTACGTCACCGTGCGCGCTCAACTGCCACCGCACGAAAAGCGCGGTCTCGTCATTGTCGATCCGCCCTTCGAGGAGGCTGGCGAGTTCGATCGTCTTCTCAGGGCCGTGCATGACGCCCGCAAGCGCTTTGCCACCGGCTGCCTGATGATCTGGTATCCGATCAAGGATATTGCTGCCGTCGACGGCTTTCTGCGTGGTGCGACCGAGGTGGGCTATCCGCGCCTCGTTGCCATCGAGCAATGGGTGCGCGAACCGGGCGGCGACGGGCCGCTCGCCGGTGCCGGTGTTCTCGTCGCCAACCCGCCATTCACGCTGGCCGACGAGACCGAGGCCATCCTGCCGGAGCTCACGCGCCTGTTGGCCGAGGATGACGGTGCGGGAGCGCGCGTTCTGAGGCTTGCCGAAGACAACTGATTGCCGCGCCCAACCTCGTGCTTAACTGGCGACAGTTCAAAAACTGCTCCAAGTCGGCGCAGCCGTGCCTTCGGTGCCCGGGAGCCAAATCCTAAACTGAATGAACGATTTCTGCCGTTTGCGGGTAATAATTTCTCAATGTGCATGGTTTAAGACGGTTCGATGAAAGAGGGCGCGCTGTGCTTGAGCGAGAATGCCTTCGCTTGAAGAACGCCGCCTTCCGAACATGCCGCTTCATGCATTGAAGGGCAGGAATGATGCGGAGATGCCGCGGCTCGGGTCGGGAGCCGCTACGGTTCTTGCCGCGCAATATCTCGGCGATCGTGAAAGCCTTTGACGCGGGTACAAGCGAAGAAGGCAGGTCTCATGAGTTGGACCTGCACGACCGAACAATAATGATGGAGTCGGGTACGGGAAACGGTAGGATGGGGCGATCTCGAGTTCACATCCACCTCCTCGGCGAGTTTCGCGAGGAGGTCGATACCTGTCTGCAAGGCCTGCTCACGCAGGGCTTTGCCGCCGATAGGTTGCCACTTTTTCCCCAATCCGTCGCGGCGGTCGGCAAGCAGGATATCCTGGTGTTCTCCGGGGAGTACCGGTCCGAGTTTCACACGGCGGCCCACCTTTCCAAGCTGGTTGGATCCCATCGAGATCGGACGATCCTGTTCCTCAGCAACCTGGAACCGACGAGCTTCTCGCTCTTCGAGCGAGCCGGCTTTCCTTTCATCAATGTCACTACCGACCAGACGGTGAAAAGCCTTGTCGGTCTGATCGCCGAGGTCGATCCGCAAGCCGTCTATCAGGCTTCGAAGACCGCGGCGATGCGTGCATCGGTCTCGAACAGGGTCGCGCATTCGGTCGTCGACCTGTTCAGCCGCTTGAGAGGAAACCCACAGGCCCCCAAGCTGGAGGAGTCAAGAAGCCAGCAGCGGGCGATGAGCGAGTTGATCGGCAAGTCTCCGATGTCGGTATGGATCGACCTGATCCAGAATTACCATGACGGTACCGCACAGCACTGCTCCCTGGTTTCCGGCTATACCCTGGCCTTTGCCCGGGCGCTCGGCGCCGGTGAGGCGCAGACCGGACGACTGTTCGATGCGGCCTTCTTCCACGATGTGGGCAAGGCCATGATTCCTCTCGAGATTCTCGATAAGCCGGGCCAGCTCGATCCTGACGAGTGGAAGGTCATGCAGCAGCACGTCCTCCATAGCTATGACATCCTCTGCCGTGACGAAAACACCAGCGGCGAGATTGCTCGCGTGGCACGCGATCATCACGAGTATCTCGACGGAACCGGCTATCCGAACGGCATAGGCGGCGGACAGATCGATGACATAACCCGCATCATCACCATCTGCGACATCTTTGCCGCCCTGACCGAGAAGCGGGCCTACAAGCCGCCGAAGCCGTTCGACGAGGCATACTCGATCCTCAGTTCGATGGCTGGGACGAAGCTCGACCCGGATCTGGTGCGTTTGTTCGAGAAGGTGGCCGCCGAGGCGGCGGGAGATCGACGGCTTGTTGCCTTTGCCGCCTGATGGGGGGCGGGCCGAAACGGATATGAGGGCGTTCGCAACGATCGGAAAAGAAGATGCTGAATCTCAGGGCGCTCATTGTCGACGATTCCGCCATCGTCCGGACCCAGTTGCGAAACGAGATCCGGGAGATTGCCAGGGACTGTCACGTCTTCGAGTGCGAAAGCGTTCTGGAAGCCGGCCGCTTTTTGCTTCGCAGCATTCCGGATGTTCTGTTCCTCGATCTCAACATGCCCAACATCAATGGCATTGAGCTGTTGAAGCGCTTTGATGCCGTGCTTGGCGGCCGTCGTCCGCCGATCGTGGTCTCCATTTCCACCGACATGCGGCCGGCGACCCTCGAAGCCCTGAAGACGCGCGGCGCCTATGCCTTGCTGCCGAAGCCGTTCGACAAGGGGAAGGTGGCGATGATGCTGCTGCGCATCGTCAAGATGGTCCAGTCGCGCCGGGTGCTGATCGTCGACGACAGCGCGACGGTTCGTTCGGTGGTCAAGCGCATCATCCAGCACAGCCGGTTCAAGCTGCAGGTGGAGGAAGCCGCCGACGGCGCCGATGCCATTCGCCAGTTTCGCGCCGGTGGGTTCGATCTTGCCTTCATCGACGTCGAAATGCCGGGAATCGATGGCCTGGAAGCGGCGGGAGAAATACTCTACTCGTCGAGCGACGTGCATGTCGTGCTGATGTCTGGCAAGGCCGATGAGGCCATCCGCCGTGCCGCTTCCCACATCGGCGTCGAATTCTTCCTGAAAAAGCCGTTTTATGCCAAGGATGTAGATGCCGTCCTGCATAGCTTCTACAACGTCGCTCAGACGGAGTTCGTGTCCGGGCGGGAGCCCGAGGCATTCGAGCAGCCCGAAAGCACCGCCCTGTGCGGGTGAGGTCGGCGCTTGCGCGCGTATGCTCGGACTATGCGGCAATTTTCAAATAGAACCGACTCGTCGGTGGCCACTGGCCTGTCGTTCACGTCCCTTCGACCTCTTATGAGTTTTCGAAATCGCGGAGATATTGCTCGATATCCCTTCGTATAATTTACAGGGGACGATATTCATCTCGGTCGTCGGTTTGGCGAGCCTCGGTTAAGCTTTCTTCTATAAATCATTGATAGTGTTGGGTGGCAATTTATCGAGGGCTGGAAATGAAACGTCTGACTGTGAGCCTGACCCTGCGAGTAACCATTGCGGTTCTCGTGGCTGGTATCTTGGTTCAACTTGCGGTTGGTGCCTGGTCCTCCTGGCAGAGTGCCCAAACGGCCGCTCGCATCGAGACGGTTGCTCAAGCCACGACGCAAATGTTCCAGGCCTTGCCAAACTTGCGCATCGATCGCAGCAGTACCGGCAGAGCCATAAAGGCCGAACAGGGGTTGGATGGTTACGTCAAGCAGGTGACCGATGCCCGCGGCATCGAGATGCCCGCCATCGAGACGGCAATAGCCACCCTGGAGGGAGCAGATCTTCCCGACGGTGCGCAGCTCGCCAAGTCGCTCCGCGACAAGGCTGATACCCTCAAGGCGCTTCAGGCCAAGACCGAAGCCGCCTTCAAGCAGGACAAGGCCAGTCGCCAGGCCTCGCTGGCCGATGACTACACCCAGGCCTCCACGGCGATGATCGACCAGCTGTCGTCGGTGTCGGCCAGGATCGCCGAGGAGGTGCGTCTTGCCGACGGCCTGATCGACCGCCTGCTCGACATCAAGGCGCTTGCCTGGGTGATGCGCAACACCGCCGGCGAGGCGTCGGGAATGACGGCCAACGCCCTGGGGCCCATTGGCGTTCCCGAGAATGCGCTGGAGACCTACACCGGCAACATGGCCGCCGCCCAGGTGGCCTGGAAGACCATCAAGGACATGGCCTCCGGCGTCGATCTGCCGCCCTCGTTCGCCGAGGCGATGGCTGCCGCCGACCGCGACTACTTCAGCTCGGGCGCCATCGATCGTCAGACTGCCTTGCTGAAGACGGTGATCGGTGGCCAGAAGGCCGATACCGACACGCTGGGTTGGAGCAACTACAACGCACCGCGTCTGACGTCCTTGCTCAACGTCGCCAATGCCGCGCTGACCATTGCCGAGACCAAGGCGGTCGAAGCACTGCAACAGGCGACTCTGTCGTTCTGGACGCAGCTCGGCCTGTTCGTCGGCGCGCTGGCCCTGGCTGTCCTGATCGCCTGGTTCGTGCAGCGGCGCATCATCCACCCGCTGGGCGTCATCGGCGAGCGCATGATGGCGCTGGCCAACGGCCAGTTTTCGACCGAGGCACCCTACGTGGAACGCGGCGACGAAATCGGTGCGCTCGGCAAGACCATGGCTGTGTTCCGCGACAACATGCTGGAGACGGAACGGTTGCGCGCCGACAAGGCCGATCAGGAGCGCCTCGATCGCGAGCGCCGCGCCGCTGACATGGATGCGCTGGCACGGAGGTTCGACGAGGCCGTCGGCGACATCGTGAACATGGTTGCCTCCGCGTCCACCGAACTCCAGGTATCCGCCAAGTCGCTGACGTCGCTGGCCGAGTCCACGCAGAGTCAGTCGGCTTCGGTGGCCGCCGCCGCCGAACAGGCTTCGGCCAACGTCGCTTCCGTCGCCTCGGCCACCGAGGAACTGTCGTCGTCGGTGTCGGAAATCGCCCGGCAGGTGGAGAAGTCGTCGGAAATCGCCTCCAAGGCGGTTGTCGAGGCCAACACCACCAACGACAAGGTCAAGGGGCTTGCCGCCGCCGCCGAGAAGATCGGCGCCGTGGTTGAGTTGATCAACTCGATCGCCGGACAGACCAATCTCCTGGCCCTCAACGCCACCATCGAGGCGGCACGGGCGGGCGAGGCCGGCAAGGGCTTTGCGGTGGTTGCCGCCGAAGTGAAGCAACTCGCCGATCAGACCGCCAAGGCGACGGCGGAGATCGGCGCGCAGATCGGCGCCATCCAGACTGCCACGTCCGAGGCGGCCGGGGCCATCAACGGCATCGGCTCCACCATCGAGACGATGAATGACATCGCCAAGTCGATCACCGGTGCGGTGGATGGCCAGAACGCTGCCACGGTGGAGATCGCCCGCAACGTTCAGGAAGCCTCGATCGGCACCGGAACGGTTTCGCAGTCCATCACCTCCGTCACCGTGGCTGCCAGCGAGTCGAGCAGTGCCGCGACGCAAGTGCTGGCCTCGGCTTCCGAGCTGAGCAAGAACGCCGAACGGCTTCGTCACGAACTGGCGACGTTCCTCGGCTCGATCCGCGCCGCCTGATCCGCGCCGCTTGATGTCAACCGACACCGGGTCCGTTCAGGCCCGGTGTCTTCGTCATGGGGCGGCGAAGCCGTAAAGGCGACCCGCCACGTCGCGATAGTGCGCGGCCTTCTCCCGGTAGGCAGCTACCTGCCTGGGGCGTGGCGTGAACGCCTTGCCTTCGCGGACGAAAGCCGCTGCCGCTTCGGCATGCGACCCGAAGGCGCCGATGCCGACGCCGGCCCCCATCGCGGCGCCGGCGCAACTGGCCTCGCCGGGAACCGTGACCACCTCCTGGTTGAAGATATCGGCCTTCATTTGCAGCCAGCGATCGGATCGCGCGCCGCCGCCAACGGCGTGGATGCGGCCGATCTCTATGCCGATCGATGCCTGCAGCTCCAGGTTCCAGCCCATTTCCAGGGTAATCCCCTCGATGGCCGCCTTGGCCAGCTCCTCGTAGGTGGTTCCCGCGTCGAAGCCGACGAGGGCGCCACGCGCCCGGGCATCGAGCCAGGGCGTGCCTGTGCCGATGAGATGGGGATACATCAGGACCTCGGTCGGCTCTTCCGGCAGGTCGGCGAGGATCAGCTCGTAGGGATCGACGCCCTTGAGAGCGGCCAGATCGAGGAGGTGGCGACTTGCCACGTTGCGGAACCATTTCAGAGCGATGCCGCCTGCGATGTAGGAGAGGGTAAGCTTCAGATCGCTCACGGTATGTCGCTCGGCCGGAAAGTTGTAGCCGAGCGCCGCCGGTGTCAGGACGGCCTCGCGAACGGGAATGGAGACGCATTCGAAGGTGCCGGTACCGTCGACCGCGATGCCTTCGGTGACCCCGCCGGCCCCCAGCGAGCAGCACCCCTGATCATGGCCGCCGGCCACCCACTCCACATCCTGCGGCAGGCCGAGTTCGTCGGCGGCGGCTGTGGCCGCGCGCCCGATCGGCGTGCCGGAGGGGACGGGCGTCGAAAGCTGTGCCTTGGTAATGCCGGCGAAGGCCAGGTACTCGTCGATCCAGCTACAGGCTTCCAGGTCCAGCGCCATGGTCCGCGATGCGAGCGAGGTGCTGATCCACGAGCCGACGCCGAGCCGGGTCAGGATGTAATCCTCGACACAGAGGAAGCGATCGGCTGCGGCGAAGACCTCCGGCCGATTGGTCCTGAGCCAGGCGATCTTCGGCAGCGTGTACATCGAATGGACGGGCAGGCCCGTCCTGCGGAAGATCTCCGCCTTGCCGAAATGCTCGGCGAAGGCTGTGGCTTCCTCCACGGCAATTGGCGCCGTGTTGAGGATGAACCGCCCGATGGCCATGCCGGCGCGGTCCACTGGTACGAAGCTCTCGCCATGGCTGGAAATGGCCGCCGCCCGGATCTCGGCCCTCGGCGCGGCCGCGCGCAGCCGATGAATGACATCGATGAGCGTCTGCCACAGGCTATCGGGAGCAAGGCCTTCACCGGACTTGGCGGCGGCATATTCCAGCGATGCGCCGGCGAGCCTGCTGCCATCGAGTGCGTAAAGCGTCGCCTTGAGGGCGGTCGAGCCGATATCGATGCCGAGTAACGCCACGATACACCCGCCTTTTGCAAATTCGAGAACGGCACCGGCATTGGAGATACCGGGGCCGATGGTGCGTCAATTCGTCAATCGATGGTCGCGACGTCATAACCCAGGTAGCGGACGAAGGCCTCGTCGAGGGCGGTCTTCAGATGGCCGACGCCAACGGTCGTATGATGGCGAAAGCCGCCCTGGCCCAAACGGATCAGCTTCTTCTGAAGATCCGGAATGGCGCAGACGCCGGCACAGCCGAAGAACTCCTTCTCGATCGGGTCGGTGGTGAAAGCCCCCTCGGTGACGTAGACGGTCAGCTTGCCGTCCTCGGTCTTGCAGTTGGACAGCGTCGTCGGGAAGGCGGCGATGCGTCCTTCGTTGCTGCCCCAGCCGCAGCCCGGCTGGCTCTTGGCGAACATCTTGTGGTCGGTGACCTCGCCCTTTTCGGTCATCAGCGACTGGGCGACCGGACCGCAGTGAAAAAGGATCACCTTGTCCGGATCGTCGCCATAGTTGTTGTTCCAGTCGAGACAGGCGGCCGGCTTGCCGCTGGCGAGATTCAGGGCGCGCATGGTGACGGCGCTGCAGATGTCGATCTCGCAGCTCGACACCACGCCCCGGTCGTTGAGTTCGCTCAGCAACACGCAAGGCGCTATGCCGAGCTCGGCCTGCATCTCCGTCCAGCAGCGGATGGCGACGGTGTCGAGGTGGTACTCGTCGATATAGTCGTCGAAGGCGACGCCGACCTTGGCGAGCGTCAGCATCTTGTCGGCTGGCACCTTGCAGCAGTTGGTGTAGCCGGCTAGCCGGTCGCGCTTCTCTGTCACCCGGCTGCCACTGTCGGACATGGCGGCGACGCGCCGGAACAGGTCCGAGAGGTCGAAGGTCTCGACGGTGATGCCGGCCTTCTGCAGGGCGATCTCGTCGAAGCGGACGGTCTTGAAGGCGGTGGTGCGTGCCCCGATGCAGCCGATCGAGAAGCGGCGCATGCCCTTGACCACCCGGCATGTGGCGGCGAAGTCATCGAGGTTGCGTCGGAAGGCCGCCGTCAGCGGATGCACCACATGCGGCTCCAGCATGGTGAAGGGCAGGCCATACTGATGGAAGACATCGGCGATCGAGAACTTGCCGCAGTAGGAATCGCGGCGATGCTCGAAGTCCATCTTGCCGATCTGGTCGGGATAGGCCTGGAGCAGGATCGGCACGCCGCAGTCCTGCAAGGCGGCGATGGCGCCATTCTCGTCGGAGAAATTGGGCATCGACAGGATGACGCCGTCATAACGGCCGCGATTGGCAGCGAGCCAGGCGGCATAGGCGCGGCCTTCCTCGCGGGTTTCCACGGCGCCATAGCGGGTCAGCTCGACCGGCGGGAGGAGATAACCATAGCCGGCATCCTCCACCGCCTTCACCACCTCTTGGCGGGCACCGGCGATCAGGCTCGCCGGAAAGAAGCCACGGTTGCCGAAGTAAAGCGCGAACGTGGTCCGCGTCGAGCCGCCTGCCTGGGTCATCGTCTCTCTCCCTTGGTTGGATCAGCCGCCGTAGGCGGTAGCCGTGGCGGTGAGCACGAGGTCGTCAGCGAGCGACCGGTGGGGTTTGAGGCCGAGCTCACCGATGGCCGCGTGGTAGGACTTCACGGCCTCCTCGGCCCTGAGGTTGCCGTCGCTGACGTGTTTCAGATGCTCGATGAAGGTGAGCTGATCCTCGGCGGCGACGATCTTGCGGCCGAACAAGGCGACGCGGGCACCGTGCTTCTTCGCATCCTCGATCAGGAAGAAGGCGTCATGGGTGGTGCCGGCCGATCCGCCCAGCACGCCGACGATGATGCTCGGGTCGTAATGGCAGAGTTCGGCGACAGCCCGGCCGCCCATGTAGGGCAGCTTCAGGAACAGCGGGCGGGCCGACTTCGGCACTCCGGCCAGAAGGCGGACGATGTGATCGTTGACGAAGCCGGGGATGGCCTCCGGTGCAAGGCCATGCACCTCCGGCGGCACGTTGGGCAGGAACACCTCGAGGAAGTGGGCGAAGCCCTTCTCCTCGGCCTCGATGCGGAAGGCGTTGTAGCGTTCGAGCGTCAGGAGATCGGCATCGGGGATGTTGTTGAAGGTCACCGAGTAAAGGCCGAGGTTGGCGCCACGCGACCGCTCCAGCGGCGTCGGGTTCAGCTTGCCGGCCTGGATATGATCGATGGTTGTCGTGCCGAAGGGCGCCGACGGTGCCGTCACATAGCGACCGCCGCGCACCACGTGGAGATCGGTAGTGTCGTTGGCGCGAACGGCTGGCAATACCGGGGAATCGTCGAAGATGCGCTCCTCGATGGTCAACTGGGCGGAGGTACTCGCCGACATCAGCATGATGTCGACCAGCTCGGCCTTGACGATGTCGCGAATGTCCTGGCGGAGATCGTCGATCGACCTGAGCTGGCCATCCATCGTTCGGCCGGCCGAGGCGACGCCGCGGGCCATGTCCGGGTCCTTGGCATCGGCCAGGATGAAGCAATCGGCCGAGGGGTTCGCCTGGAGGATTGCCAGCTTCTCTTCGAACGTCTTTCTCACTCTACTCTCCGGTGGATGCATTCTGTTTCAACTGGAACGTAAAAGTCCTGCTGTGTAAGGAGCTTTTCCGAGTCCATGAATATTTCTCTGCCGCATGGCAGTTTCGGTGGCGGCAAACGAAGCATGTCCCTTGCCGACTGCGGAAGGGCGCTCGTCCGCCGGATATGGGTGTATCTGCTTGTCCGAACCTCCCTCGGTCGGCGCGCAGATCTCCGTTTCGTCCGTCTCGGATGTCCGGTTTTCTCTTATCTTTTATTTGGCTATAGTCCGATCCAGCCGCAGGCGACAGAGGGTTGATTGGCTATGAGTATGTCAAATCTTGCTGCGCTGGCCAGCGCGACGGATGCGAAGGCCAACCGTCTGATCCATCGCCTTGCTTTCATGAACAACTTTTCCGACGGGCAGCAGGACCCGGAGGTTGCTCCGTTATTACCCGGATATACTTTTGGACAACGACTTATGTCGGGTCTGACGCCGGTGGAGCGTGACGGGCTTCTGGATTTCACCATCGAGCGTCCGAATGGCCTCGATGGCTGGGCACTGCTTCTCACGGTGCGCGGCCGTGGCCTGCTACTCGATCGGCCGGGTGAAACGGTGCTGCGGGAGGGCGACGTATTGTTGGTTCCGCCGAGGGCCGAGCACCATTACCGCCGTCACGACGACTCGCCGTCCTGGTGGCATCGCTGGGTCTATTTCCAGCCGCGCCAGACCTGGCTTCCCTGGCTCTCCTGGCGTGGCGGAGGTCCAAGGGCGACGCTGCTGCGCGGGCAGGATGACGACTTCCGTCATGAGCTCGACCGGATCTTTTCCGAGATCGATGCCTGGTCGATCAACGCCGATGCGTTTGCCACGGAAATGTCGTTCAATCTGCTGGAGCGGGCCATCCTGATCTGCAGCCGCTACAATGAAAAGCCGGTTGCCGACTATGATCCGCGCCTTGCCGGCGTCTGTTCCTATATTGCCGAGAACATCGAGAAGCCGCTCACGCTGGATGTCATTGCCGACCACGCGCGCCTCTCGGTGTCGCGCCTGGCTCATCTGTTCCAGGATCGCTACGGGTGCAGCGTCATGGCTTGGCGCGATGACCTGCGGATGCAGCTTGCCTGCCGCATCCTCCGGATGACCGATGCACCGGTGAAACAGGTGGCGATCCGGGTTGGCTATGCCAATCCGCTGCATTTCTCCAAGATGTTCCGCAAGCGGATGGGCCTCAGCCCCAGTGGCTATCGGCAAGGCGAGAGCGATGTGCCGGCGACCTGATCGCCGTCGAGCGCGCCGAAAATCGAGGTCGACAAGCCGGCTGGGCCGTTTATCCTGCCTCGCTCGACGCCGCTGCCACCCGCCAATGATTGGGAACGATCATGCGCCTTGCTGTCACCGCCTCGCTTGCATTCTGCTGTTCGACCATGATGGCCGCCGCCGGGGAACTGCCTGGCTGCGACAATCCCTCGGTCATATCCACCCTTTCGAGCCGTCAGGCCTGGGCCGAGGCGCATACCTGGAAGGATGGCGTCACCATTGCCGTCGTTGACCATGTGGGCGAGCGCCGGCTGGTGACCGAGGGCTTCAGTGCCATCGATCGCCGCTATTGTGCCGCCCGTGCCGCGCTAACCGCGGCCCGGCCAACGGCACTCTACTACGTGGTGTCGGCGGGCGAGGGATTTGCCGGCTACGGCTGGAACGTCGAGTTCTGCCTTTCCGGGCATGATCCCTATCGGGTCTATGGCGCCGACTGTCAGGTCCTGAAGTGATCGTTCGCTTCATTGGCCTGTTGATGTCCCTGGTTGTCGCCTGGCCGGTCGTCGTGCTGGCCGGTGAAGATGTGCCGGGGCGCTTCGACTTCTACCTGCTGTCGCTCACCTGGTCGCCGACTTATTGCGAGGCTGAGGGTGGCTCGCGCAAGGATGCGCAATGCGAGAGCGGCCGCCGCTACGGCTTTCTGGTTCATGGACTTTGGCCGCAATACGAGCGTGGCTTTCCGGAGGATTGTCCGACAGGCGTCTCGCCTGCCGAGGCGGACATCCGCTCTCTTGCCGACCTGATGCCGGCGCGCGGCCTTGTTCGCCACGAGTGGCAGAAGCACGGTGCCTGTTCCGGCCTGGCGCCGGCCGACTATCTCAAGACGATCCGGACAGCGCGCGAGACGGTCCGCATTCCGGCCGCCTTTCAGCGGATCGACAACTATGTCATGGTTTCGCCCACCGAGGTGGAGGCGGCGTTCGTCGCCGCCAACCCGGGGCTCAAGCCGGATGGTGTTGCCGTCACGTGCGACGGTCGGCGTCTCCGCGAGGTGCGTATCTGCATGACGCGCGATCTCGGTTTCCGTGCCTGCGAGGAGGTCGATCGGCGCGGTTGTCGTGCCGATCGGGTGGTTCTGCCACCGATGAGATGAGGCGTTCGGGGATGATGTCGCGGCGGTCTGTTTTCGGAATGGTAGTGGCGGCGGTCGTCCTGGGTGCGGCGCTCGATGCTTCGGCTGCGGCGGTTTCCAAGCGGTTCGGTGCCTTTGCCGTCGCCTGCGACGACAGTCTCCACTGCGCGGCCAGCGTGCAGGCGGTCAATCCAGACAAGGCCAGCGTCTTTGTGCTGCAGCGCTCGCCGGAGAGCCGGGCGCGCTGGACGGTGTCCATTTCAACGCTGGGCGTGCTTGCCGACCGCGATCGACCGGTGGCGCTGTCGGTCGACAACGGCGTCGACATCACGCTGCGTCCGGTGTCGGACTATGCGCCCTTCGTCAATTCTTCCGATTATTATCTCGTATCGCAGACGGCTCTCGATCGGTTGATGTTGCAGGTGCAACGCGGCCATATGCTGCGCTTTTCCTTCATCGACATCGCTGGCGCACCGCATTCCGACCGCTTTCCGCTCGATGGTCTGGCGCCGGCCCTCAACGAGATCGACAGTCAGCAGGGGCGCATTGCCGGCGATCGTCGGGCTGGCCCGCCGGTCGGCTTGCCGGAAGCGCCGGAGGTGGATGTGGCCGCCCATCTCGCCGCTGCCGGCGTGCCGCCGCGCCTTCTTGAGCTGCATCTCGGTTCGGCTGCCTGCGAGGCGCCGGACGCAGCCGACATCGCCGACGCCAAGCCGCTGATCGCACCGCTCAGCGAGACGGCGACGCTCTACGCAATCCCCTGCTTCCGCAACGCCTCGGGTCTTGCGTCTCGCCTCTACATGGTCGAGAGCGGTGAAATCGGTGGCATGTCGTCGCTCCTCTTCGCCGGCTTCTCAGACCGGCTCGGCTGGTATGGTGTCGATGTGCTAACCGGTGTCGCCTATGACGCGGCGAGCCATCGGCTGGAAGCCCAGGGCGCTGACGATCACGGGTGTGCCTTCCGGGGAAGCTGGACGTTCACAGACACCGCCTTCCGCCTCGATCACCTGTCGGCCGCCACGAGCTGTGGCGCCACCGGCACCGGCTGGAAGGATGTCTACCCAGCGCGTTAAACCGTGTGAGTGTTTGCCATGCCCGACATGATTCTCAGAACGACCCTGACCTCTCCCTTCGGTCGCAAGCCGCGCCTTGCCGCCGCCGTTGTCGGCCTTGCCGACCGTATCGAGGTGGTGGCAGCCGATATCCTCGATGACAGCGACAGTCTCCGGGCGCAGAATCCGCTCGGCAAGATTCCGACGCTGGTGCTTGGAGATGGCTCCACGCTCTATGATAGCCGGGTGATCCTCGAATACTTCGATCATCTTGTCGGTGGAAACCGCATCGTTCCATCCGAGCCGGTGGCGCGCTTTGCGGCATTGAAGCTGCAAGCGATCGGAGACGGTATCCTCGACGCCGGCGTTCTCCGGCGGCTCGAGACCATCTTCCGGGATGAACCGCTGTGGTCACAACGTTGGCTCGGCTATCAGAGCGGCAAGATGAACCGCGCCCTCGATGTGCTGGAAGAAGCCCCGCCATCGGAAACCGCGATCCTGGTGGGTGAGATCGCCGTTGCCTGCAGTCTCGGTTTCATCGATTTTCGCCTTGGTGACGACTGGCGCGCCGGTCGGCCGCGTCTTGCCGGCTGGTTCGAGCGTTTCGGCGCGCGTTGCCCCGGTTTTGTCGAAACCGCTCCGCGCTGAGCCCGGCTCAGTGTTCTGCCGTTGCCCTGGCTGAAGGGCCGTACGCGTCGATCAGGGCATCCACGAAGCTTCGAACCTTGATGGTCGGCCGCCGCCCGGCAGGGCGAAGGACATGCATGGGCCGCGCCGGCCCCTCGTAGTCCGGCAGTATGCGGACCAGACGACCGGCGGCGATCTCGGCTTGCAACACGCTTTGCGGCCCCAGCGTCACGCCGAAGCCCTCGACCGCCGCATGCAGGAGGACCTTCCAGTCGTTGCTGCGAAACCGCCCGTTCGCCTTGACTTCCTCCACCTTGCCGTCGCGGGAGAACAACCATCTGCAGGGAACGCTTGGCGACCAGTAGCCGTAGGTAAGGCAGTCGTGCCGTTCCAGTTCGGCGGGTGTCGCCGGCGTGCCTCGTCGTTCCAGATAGGCGGGAGAGGCGCAGGCGATGAGCCGATAGGGTGCCAGCGGATAGGCGATCAGCGAACCGTCCTCGATCTCCCCGATGCGGATCATCACCTCGAACCCTTCCTCCAGCGGATCGACGAACCGATCGTTGAGCGTGAGGTCGATCTGCATTTCGGGATAGCGGTCGAGGTAACGTGTGACGAAAGGGGCGAGGCTGAACGAGCCGAAGGTCACGGGCGCGTTGACCCGCAGCACGCCCTTCGGTTGGGAGCGCATGTCCAGCGCCAGCGTGTCGGCGGCTTCGGCCTCGGCGAGGACCAGTTTGCAACGGTCGTAATAGGCGCGTCCCACGTCGGTCAGGCTCTGCCGTCGGGTCGTGCGGTGCAACAGGGTGGCGCCCAGCCGATCCTCGAGAAAGACCACGTGCTTGGCAACCATCTGGGGCGACATTCCCAAGGCCTCCGCAGCGGACGCGAAGGAACCGAGATCGGATGTCTTCACGAACACCGCCATGCTGGTAAGCCGGTCGATGATTACCTCCTGTCAGTAGGGAATGAAGTTCAAATACCGCTATTTATAGAAGTTTGGCGGGCAATTAAATCTTCATGGGGCAAACACATGGAGAACGGACATGAAAATAGGCATCATCGGCGCCGGCTTTGTCGGGCGCGCCATCGGCAAGCTGGCGGTCCGATCGGGCCATCAGGTCATGCTCAGCAACTCGCGCGGACCGCAAACCCTGTTCAGCTTGCGCCACGCGGTCGGTGGGGAAGTTGGCACGGTGGATGAGGCGGTGGCTTTCGGCGATGTCGTGGTCGTTGCCATCCCGCTTTCGGCCTATCGCTCGGTTCCGGTTGCCCCGCTCGCCGGCAAGATCGTGATCGACACGGACAACTATTATCATGAGCGGGATGGGCGGATTGCCGAACTCGACAGCGGGGCGACCACGACGAGTGAGTTGCTGGCCGGCCACTTGCCGCAATCAAGGATCGTCAAAGCCTTCAATGCCATCACGATGACCGATCTCGAAAGCGGCGGACGACCATCCGGGGCGTCGGACCGGCGGGCGCTGCCGGTCGCCGGCGATGATGCCGACGCGAAAGCGGTTGCTGTCGCGCTCTACGATCAGTTCGGATTCGACGCCGTGGATGTGGGGGCGCTGTCGGAAGGCTGGCGCTTCGAGCGGGGTCGGCCGGCCTATTGCGTTCCGTTCAACAAGGCGGACCTCCAAAAGGTGCTGGCCGCGACCGTGCGCGACGGGCAACTGACGAGCTAGAACCGTTTCTGCGAAAGTCGGACCGGTTTTGCGCCGGCGGTTACTTCGAAACAAAGAGGCAGTGCAATCTTGGCGCCTTGCCGGCTGTCGAAATGAAAAGGCCCCGGAAGCCTGAGCTTCCGGGGCCCTGTTATACCTGACCTGCGAGGATCAGAACTTGTAGCCGACACCGAGCTTGACGGCGTTGCCGCTCAGGTCGCCGTCGCCGCCGGCCGAACCGTAGCTACGGGTGTTGGTGCCGGTGTAGAGGTACTCGGCACGGGCCGTGATGTTGGTCGTCAGAGCGGCTTCGATACCGGCGCCGACCTGATAGCCGACGTGGGTCCGGGTGTTGTCGCTGCCGTTGTTCTTCATCTCGCCCTGGCCGACCAGGCCACCGGCCGTGCCGTAGAGCAGGATGTTGTCGAAGGCGTAGCCGGCGCGGCCACGGACGGCACCCGTCCAGGTGGCCAGCGGGTCGGAGCCGCCGTAAGCGACTTCGCCTTCACCGCCGACGACGATGTTGTTGCGGAGCTGGTAGTTATAGCCGGCGAACACGCCACCCACGACGGCGTCGTGGTCCTTGCGCGGGCCCGAGGCCTTGTTGGCCCAGCTGTAACCGGCGTCGGCGCCGACATAGGCACCGGTCCAGTCAAAGGCGGTCGAAACCGGCGCGGCATAAGGCGCAGCCGGAACCGGCTCGTTGAGGTCGGCGGCGAAGACCGGGGCCGACAGGAGAAGGGCTGAACCGGCGACGGCGCCAAGAAGCAGCTTGCTCATTTTTCACTCCTTACACACTCGGTGCGGTGACCTGGGAGAAGCCCCGCACATCTTGCATCTGGCCGTAAGCAATTGCTGCCCGGCTGTTCGATGACTGGAAGATGATGGTCAAATGAGGCGGTGTCCATGCGAGATTTTGACGAAATCTGGGCAAGATGACGGCAGCTTTTGGCTGGTGTATTGATGCAACAGTATGGTTATTGATCTGAAACGGTAGAGCAATCGAAATTTAATACAAATGAATATTATCACAATTGCGCGATTTGAAGTCACATTTGGTTAACCATAAAACGAAGCCTAGCGAAGCGGGGGCAGGGTGCTTTTTGACCGCAGCGCGAATCGATGAGTGGGCGATTCGCGCTGATATCGGTTGCTCGCTTTCCTGACCGAGCAATTTGTGGCAGACCGGAGACAACCGGACCATCGGCCCCCGTGTGCGTGAGGTCGGGCCGGACGGGGAGATCATCATGCCGTTTTCGGATATCGGATCGCTTGTGCTCGTCGGAGCCGGCAAGATGGGCGGAGCCATGCTGCATGGCTGGCTCAAGAAGGGAATGAGCCCCAAGACGGTGTCCATCGTCGATCCGCACATCGGGTCCGAGGCCTTCTCGATGCTGATCGAGTATTCGGTCACCCATTACAAGGACGCCGGCGACATCACCGAGCCCGCGCAGGTCGTGGTGCTGGCCGTCAAGCCGCAGCAGATGGGCGAGGCCCTGCCGGCGCTCCGTCGGGTGGTTGGACCGACGACGCTGGTGGTGTCGATCGCCGCCGGTACGACGCTGGCCAATCTGGCGGCGGCGCTCGGCGACGGACCCATCATTCGCGTCATGCCGAACACGCCGGCCCAGGTGGGGCAGGGCATGTCGGTGGCCGTCGGCAACGGCGTCGTCACCGAAGCGCATCGGCGCATCGTGACGAGCCTGCTCAACACCGTCGGCAAGTCGGCATGGATCAATGACGAAGCCCTGATCGACGTGGTCACCGCGCTGTCCGGCGGCGGACCGGCCTATGTCTTCCTGCTGGTCGAGGCACTGGCCGCTGCCGGCGAGAAGGCGGGCCTTGCCCCCGAGCTTTCCATGCTGCTTGCCCGGCAGACGATCATCGGTTCCGGATCGCTTCTTGCTGGCGTGACGACCGACGCGGCCACGCTCAGGAAGAACGTCACCTCGCCGGGTGGCACCACGGCCGCGGCGCTCGCCGTGTTGATGGGCGAGCACGGCTGGCAGCCACTGGTCGATGAGGCGATCGCCGCCGCCACCCGACGCTCGCGCGAACTGGCGGGCTGAGGGCATGAGCGATCTCATCGGTTACGATGATTTTCTGAAAGTCGACATTCGCGTCGGCCGCATCATTGCGGCCGAGGTGTTCAAGGAAGCGCGTCGGCCGGCCTACAAGCTCCGCATCGACTTCGGGCCGGAGATCGGCGAGCGCCGGTCGTCGGCCCAGATCACCGAGAACTACAAGGTGGAAGATCTGGTCGGCCGGCTGGTGCTTGGCGTTGTCAACTTTCCGCCCAAGCAGATCGGGCCAATGCGCTCGGAAGTCCTGACGCTCGGCGTGCCCGACGCCGCCGGCCACGTGGTGCTGGTGGCGCCGGACAAGGATGCGGTGGTCGGCGGACGCCTTTATTAGAAACCGTTCGGGGTTTGCGCTCCGGTGTCCAACCGCGTTTGGACTTCGCGCGGCGCCCGAATCGATTCAAGCCGTTCAAGGAAGCATGCAGTGGACATCCCACGGATATTCAACATCACCGAGAGCGCCCATCGCATCCATAATCCGATGACGCATGAAAAGCTCGCGACCCTCGGCGCGGCGCTGCGTCTTGAGCCGGGGGCGAGCGTTCTGGACCTCGGCAGCGGTTCGGGCGAGATGCTGTGCACCTGGGCGCGCGACCATGGCATCACGGGCACCGGCGTCGACATGAGCCAACTGTTCACCGATCAGGCCAGGCGCCGCGCCATGGAGCTGGAGGTCGCCGACAGGGTCGAGTTCGTCCATGGCGATGCCGCTGGGTACGTCTCCGAGGCGAAGGTCGATGTGGCGGCCTGTGTCGGGGCCACCTGGATTGCCGGCGGTGTCGGCGGCACCATCGAACTTCTGACGCGGAGCTTGCGCGCCGGAGGACTGATCCTCATCGGCGAGCCCTACTGGCGGCGGTTGCCACCCACCGAGGAGGTTGCCAGGGGATGTCTTGCAAGTTCCCTGTCCGACTTTCTCCTGCTTCCGGATCTGCTTGCGTCCCTTGGCGGGCTTGGCTGCGATGTCGTCGAGATGGTTCTCGCCGACCAGGACGGTTGGGACAGGTACGAAGCGGCCAAGTGGCTCACCATGCGCCGATGGCTCGCAGCCAATCCCGATGACGAACTCGCCGGTGAAGTCCGGGCCAAGCTCGGCACCGAGCCCGAGCGCTACGCCGCCTATACGCGGGAGTATCTCGGCTGGGGGGTATTCGCGTTGATGGCGCGGTGACGGTTCGGGAGCGTTGATGACGGCGAGGGCTCAGGTCGCCTCGGCCAGCACCACTATGCGCGGACGGAGGATCCAGGATAGCCGCATCCTGCGGCCGCTCGCGGTCATGGCTTGGCCGTGCGCGAAGTCGACGGTGATGTGTTCGTAGCCCAGGATTTGCCGATCGAGCGGATAGGCGGCCTTGTAGACAGCTTCCTTGGCACTGAAGAGCAGGCGCGTCGCGAGATGGGAAGCGCTGTCCGCCAGGACATCGCCGGGACACTTGACGAGGTCGGCGATGTCGCCCGGCAAAGGTTCGGCGGGCTCGACGTCGATGCCGAGCGAAAGCGCATCGACGTTCCGGGCGATGGCGGCAACCGCCATTTCCTCGTCATGGGCGAGCGAGCCGATGAAACCGTATGGCCAGAGCGGGGCTCCGGCGGAAGACCGCCCGATCGGAGCATCCTCCACCCCCTCGAGCCCCAGAAGGTGCCGGGCAAGTGCGCGGGCCGTGCCGCTCGCGCGCCGCGCGACAGGCTGACGCGCTGGGATGGCGGCGGCTTCCTCGGGCAAAAGCAGGGCTTCGTCGCCTTGGCGGATCAACTGGCAGCCGAGCCAGATGGTCGGCGGAGCGAGTTGTCTCATCTCCGCCTTGAGTTCGGTCTCGGCTGGGTTGTCGGTCAATCGGCCACGACCGGTTTGACGAAGCCGAGCAGCTTGGCGGGGTTGCCGCGCCAGATCGAGTTCGGCTCCAGGATCTCTCCCTTCATCACGAAGCAGTCGACATCGGCGATCGAGCCTTCGCCCATGGTGACCCCGTAGTGGACGAAGGCGGCCGGACTGAGCGTGCAGCCGTTGCCGATCCGGACGTAGTCGGACTTGAAGACGCCTTCCTCGAGCGAGTGCGCCTGAAGGACACAGCCCTCGTTGAGCGTGGCATCGTCGCCGATCTCCACCAGGGAGCGTTCCGTGAGATTGGCCCCGCCGTCATAGACGCGCTTGCCGACCTTCGTCCCGAGTGCCCGCAGCAGCATCGGCCGGAAAGGGGTGCCGGCAAAGAGCTGCAAGACGAAGGAATCCGACAGCTTCCAGTGACGTTCGTGACGCCAGAAGGCGACATCGTAGATGGTGTCGGTGCGCGGTTGCAGCCGGTGGAAGCCCATGCTCGCCCATTCGACAAAGATGTGGATGGGGATGACGGTGGCCGCGGTCAGGACGACGGCGACGAACAGCGCCACCTGCGCCCACTCCGTGTAGTAGTTCAGTGCCCGATCCCAGATCGCCAGCGTGACGAACAGCATCAGCCACTGCACGGCGACGAACATCAGCGCGGTGGCGAGGTTGTGGCGGTTCTTGTAGGGCAGGCGAGCGCGACGGTCGTCTTCGCTGACGCCCTGGATGAGCTCCCTGTCGCGCTTGACCATGCGCGGGATCTCGAAGGACGGAGAACCGAGCAGGCCGGTGTTCTCGCGCACGGGACCGTCGATCGGCACCATGGTCTTGGTGCCGAGCAGCACGTTGTCGCCCGTCCGTCCATCCGGCGGATAGAAGATGTTGTTGCCGAAGTAGTTGCGCTCGCCGACCTTGGTGTGCTCGAGCCTGAAGGCGGCGGCCGACTTGTGGGCATTGATCATGTAGAGGCCGTCCGACACCATCGTGCCGGAGCCGATCTCGCAGAACAATGGGTTGTCCTGCTGCTGGTTGCTGCCGAAGTTCGAACCGGTCTGCACCACCGTGTTGAGCTTCCAGCCGAGGGCCCGGATGTAGCCGACGATGGCGGAACTGTCGCCGAAGATCAGGTTGAGCAGGCGCGCGTTGGTCGCAACCTCGATGATGGACTGCAGCCAGAAATGGAAGCCGTAGAGCTGATAGGTGCGGTTCGGCTTCAGCACGAGGCTGAACAGTCGAGGCAGTGCGAGCGCCGCGAAGAGCAGGCCGAGGATGAGCCCGAACAGCGTGACGGTGGTACCGATGGCGACGATGCCGATCGTCTCCTGATAGTCGTCACTGACGTTGGTCCAGAAACTGTGGAACCACAGCGGAAACGGCGTGACGACGACGAGAAGGGTGATGAGCTGCACCGCTTCGTAAAGGATGCGCCGAATCTTGGGCAGCGTGACCACCGGCACCTTGCAGTAGTCGGCCGTCGTCTCGGCGGCCGGAGAACCGTGCCAGTGCGCGTCGTCCGGGATATGCTGCCCGCGCAGCAGCGAGGAGGCATGGCCGAGCTGGGCACGGTCGCCGATCGAGGTATCGATGTCGACCATGCTGCCGACACCGACGAAGGCCCCACGGCCGATGGAAATCGGGCCGGTGTGGATATAGCCGGCCTGGGCGCGGTAGCCGAGGATCGTCGATTCCTTGCGCAGGATCGAGTTCGCGCCGATGGAGATGAGGTCGGTGCAGACGGGAATCGCCCGGCATTCGATGGTTGTGCTGCGGCCGAGCCGCGCGCCGAGCAGGCGCAGGTAGAGGCTGTAGAGCGGGCTGCCACGGAAGAGAACGACCGGTGCGGTGCGGATCAGCGTCTTGACCAGCCAGAAGCGATAGTAGCGCAGTCCCCAGATCGGAAAGCTCTCGGCCTTCCAGCGACCGATCAGCAGCCACTTCACGGCAATGGCGAAGCCGGACATGCCGAAGAACACGGCTGCCGAAAGGAGCGCGCACCGCAGGTAGAGCTGGAACGGGTCGTCGAGCACGTCGTAGACCCAGTCGAGACCATCGTTCAGCAGCCAGAGGTCGAGGTAACTGTACAGACCGAAGAAGGCGAGCTGCGCGGCACCGCAAGTCCAGTAGGCGAGGTTCGACGCGCGATGCGTGAGGCAGACCTCCTCGGCAGCGGCAGTATCCTCTTCCGGTCCGCGCAGATGGCGCGCCAGGTCAGCCACCGTCGGATGCAGATAGATGTCGCGCATCGAGGTGGTCGCCCACTCCTTGCGGGCGCGCAGCCGGGCGCAGAACCGTGCCATCAGCAGCGAGTTGGCGCCGAGATCGTTGAAGAAGTGATCCTCGACGTAGATGTCGTCCATCTTCAGCACGTCGCGCAACGCCTCGGTCAGGAATCGCTCGTCGTCGGTCGAAGGCAGGATTTCGTTGCGCTCGGTGGTCACACGCAGGCTGGTGGGCTTTGGCAGCCGGCGGGTATCCACCTTGTCCGACACGGTCATCGGCAGGGCCGGCAGTTCCTCCAGGAAGGACGGCACCATGTAGTCGGGCAGGCGACGGCGCAGTTCCTTGACGAGATCGCCGCGTGAGAGCGGAGGCGTGCCGGACTTCAGGGCGTAATAGCCCACCAGCTCTATGCGGTCGGCTTCGATCTTCCAGGTGGTGACGGCGGCCTGCGCTATGCTGGGCTGGTCGAGCAGCACGGCCTCGATCTCGCCGAGTTCGATCCGGTAGCCACGGATCTTCACCTGCGTGTCGATGCGGCCGTGGTACTCGATCTCGCCGTCGGCATTGATGCGCCCGAGGTCGCCGGTGCGGTAGATGCGCTGCGTGGGATTGTTCGGCAGGCCGATGAAGTCGTGAATGAACTTCTGGGCCGTCAGGTCCGGGCGGTTGAGATAGCCGACAGCGACGCCCATGCCGGCGATGCCGATTTCGCCAAGTTCGCCCGGTGCCGCCAGTTTCGGCGATTCGGCATCGAGAATGGCAATGGAATAGGTTGGCAGCGGCGCGCCGATGGTCACCGGACGCTCGGGCGTCAGGTAGCACATGGTGGCGGTCACGGTTGCCTCGGTCGGGCCGTAGGTATTGAGGATCTGGCGGCCGGGTCGCGACCAGCGCGTCACCAGGTTGTGCGGGCAGGCCTCGCCGCCGACCAGGATGGCGCGAAGGCTCGGCACGTCGCTTTCGATGGAGGACAGCAGCGTCGGCGAACAGGCCATGCAGGTGATGGCGTTGGCGCGCAGGAAGTCCGCGAGTTCTTCGCCGATCAGCGTCATGCGACCCGGCGCGGGAACGACGGTCGCTCCGGCGACGAACGGCACCCAGATTTCCTCGGTCGAGAAATCGAAGGCGACGGTCATGCCCTGATAGATGCGGTCGTCCGGCCGGTAGCCATAGGCGTCGGCGGCGACGCGGACGAAGTTGCAGATGCTCTGGTGGCGAACCGCGACGCCCTTCGGCCGACCGGTCGTGCCGGACGTATAGAGAATGTAGCAGATCTCGTCGTCGGACGCGGCGACATCGAGCGGCGTGTCGGGATAGCCGGCGACTTCCGGGCTGTCGGCGGCGACCACCAGATGGGGGACGGCGAGGCCGGCGGCGCGAGCCGCATGGTCGGCGATGGTGACGATGAGGCTGACGCCAGCGTCCTCGATGATGAGCGACATGCGCTCCTCGGGGAAGGCCAGGGCAAGCGGCACGAAGGCTGCCCCCGCCTTCATCACGGCGAGCACGGCGATATAGGTCTCGGCGGAGCGATCGAGCAGCAGCGCCACGCGGTCGCCGGGCTTGACGCCGCGATCGGCCAGCAAATGGGCGAAGCGGTTCGCGGCGGCATCCATCTCGCGATAGGTCCAGACGCGCCCGCTGTCGATGACGGCCGTTGCGCTGCCATAGGTTTCGGCGAGGCCTTCAAAGACGCGGGAGAGCCGCTCTCCCGGTTGGCCGACGCGTGGCGAGTCGGCACCGCAGAGGATCTGCGGCTTGGCGCCGCTTTCCGTCCCTTCGGTTATGCTCTGATTGAGGCCGCGCAAATGGGTCCCTGCGTCGTTCATACCAAAATCCTGCATATGCCTTGTCGGCGAGGTGACGACCGGCGGCAGCGCCTTGGCGGCGCGAGCCTTCCGAATCGTCCGGCGGGACCATTTTTTGGGCAGCCGCCGTTATCATGCAGGCGCCTTACGCGCCGTTTTTCCAAAAGGAAAGTGGATTCTTGGGGGAAACACAAGAAGTGTTAGTTTCCTTCGTTCATTTCCTCCACCTGTGCATAGAGCCACTCGACGAAACGCGTCACTTCCTGCTTCGGCCGCAGGCGATCGCGGCGGACGAGGTAGAGATTGTCGACGCCACCGGTGACGATATTGAACGGCGCCACGAGGCGGCCGAGGTCGACATCGTCGCCGATCATCGACAGGTCGCCGATGGCAAAGCCGCGTCCGGCCTCGGCGGCGCGCAGCGCGGTGTCCATGGTGTCGAAGATCTCGCCGTGCTCGACATCGATCGCGTTGTCGCCGAAGGCGCGGGCCACCCAGCGTTGCCAGTCGGCAAAGCCGGAGCCATGCAGGATCTGGCCGCGCCTGATCTGATCCAGCGGCTCGAGGTGAGCGACGGTCTGATAATAGGCCGGCGAACAGACCGGCGTCAGCCGCTCCATCAGGAAGGGCACCAGTTCCTCCGGTTGCCACTGGCGCGACTCGTAGAGGATGCCGACATCGTTCTCGACGTCGCTGGGGTCCATGTTCTCCCACAACACGGATACGCGCACCGTGAGGTCGGGATTGGCCGTTTCGAAACTCCTGAGGCGCGGCAGCAGCCAGCGGGCGCCGAAGGTGGGGGGCGTGCGGACACGAACGACGCCTGGGCTGGCGCGAATATGCTCGACGCCGCGCCGGATTGCCTCGAAGGCGGTGCCGAGCGACATCGCCAACTGCTCGCCTTCGGGCGACAGCCTGACGCCGCGATGGACGCGGCGGAACAGCTCGACGCGCAGATCTTCCTCGAGCGCCCGAATCTGCCGGCTGACGGCGCTTTCGGTGACGTTGAGTTCCTCGGCCGCGCGATTGAGCGCGCCAAGGCGGGCGACGCTTTCAAAGGCTTTGAGGGCGTTGAGGCTGGGCAGGCGATGAACGGCCACGTTCGGCACTCCCGTTGAGGTGTTCCGGTTGATTTTCGTGCACGGCGAAGCATGGCCTCGCCCTTTGGCAAGCTCCTATCGACCAAGGTATCAGCGGCACCGGACCATCCCGCAAATCCCGTAGATATCAACCTGAAAAGGGCTGTTTTGTCAGAAATATGGCGGCGTTTCACGTAGTTTCACGTAAGGAACGCCGGCCGTTGCGGGCGGGCTGTCCCCCACTTGGTAAGGATTTGTTTACGGTTGAGTTTTTGGAACGTCAAGTGGGCGAAAAAGGCGTTTGAAGGCGCACGGGCTCATCGTCATATAGAAGCCAAGCGAACAGTACGGAGTTCTATCATGATCAACTCGATGTCCCTCCGTCAGTGGGCCGGTGGCACTTTCAACATCGGTCAGCTCTATCGGCAGTGGCGCAAGCGCAGTCTGCTCCGGCATGACCTGCAGCGGCTGGTCGAGGACCCGTATCTGCTCGATGACGTCGGCTTCTGCCGCGAGACCGCCGAGCATGAGCTGGATCGCGCCGTCTGGGAGCCGGTGGCCAATCTGCGCATGCCGCCGCACAAGCGCGCCGCCTGACGAGAAATTCTCACCTGAACGGGAAAGCCCCGGTGCCGATGGCGCCGGGGCTTTTTCTTGCATGAAAAAGCGGAGCCTTTCGGCTCCGCTGAGTTTGACAGGAGGATCGGGGCTTGTGGAGGTGAGGCAAGCTACCCCTTGTTTTTATTGTAAAGGTCGAAGACGACGGCAGCGAGCAGGACGGCGCCCTTGACCATCTGCTGGAAGTCGATGCCGAGGCCCATGATCGACATGCCGTTGTTGAGCACGCCCATGATGAAGGCGCCGACCACCGCGCCGGTCACCCTGCCGACACCGCCGGTCGTCGAGGCGCCGCCGATGTAGCAGGCGGCGATGCAGTCCATCTCGAAGCCGGTGCCGGCCTTCGGGGTCGAGGAGTTGAGACGGGCGGCAACGATCAGGCCGGCGAAGGCCGCCATGACCCCCATGTTGATGAACGTATAGAAGGAGTAGCGCTCCGTATTGATGCCGGAGAGGCGCGTCGCCTTCTCGTTGCCGCCAAGGGCATAGATGGAGCGGCCGATGGTGGTGCGGGTCGTCAGGAAGTAATAGGCACCGACCATCGCCCCCATGAGGAGCAGGATGTTGGGAATGCCCTTGTAGACCGCCAGCTGGTAGCCGAAGAGCAGCATGATCGCCACGACGACGGTCGTCTGGACCAGGAACACCGGCATCGGCAGGACGTCCTCGCCGTGCGCTTCGTCGCTCCTGCGACCGAGGATCGATCCCCGAACGAAGGCAGCCGCCAGCAGCAGGGTGAGAATCACCGCCGTCGAGTCGAAGCCGCCGATGTCGATGAGGCTGGGCAGGAACCCGGTCGACAGCTTGGTGAACTCGGCGGGGAAGGGGCTGATGTTCATGCCGCCGAGGATCCAGAAGGTGACGCCTCGGAACACCAGCATGCCGGCCAGCGTCACGATGAACGCCGGGATATGGTGATAGGCTACCCAATAGCCCTGCGCCGCGCCGATGGCTCCGCCGGCGACAAGGCAAATCAGGCAGGCCAGCCAGGGATTGATCTGCAGGCGGATCATCAGGATGGCGGCGAGCGCGCCGATCACGCCGACGATCGATCCGACCGACAGGTCGATGTGGCCGGCGATGATCACCAGCAACATGCCGAGCGCCATGATGACGACGAAGGAGTTCTGCAGCACCAGGTTGGTCAGGTTGACCGGCATGAACAGCACGCCGCCGGTGATGACCTGGAAGAACACCATCACCGCGATCAGCGCGATGAGCATGCCGTAATCCTTGGCGTTGCGCCGCAGCACGGCCATCAACGACCCGTCAGTTCCTTCCGCCACCGGCGGATTCACGCTGGACATCAAATCTTCTCCCCCTGAAGCATCCGCCGGTCGGGTCGGACGGGCCGATCGAGAAACAAAATCTCAAACAAGTCCTTGGGACGCGCTTTTCTTGGCGGCCGGACGATCGGTCCGGCTAGCGTGTGCTCGAGCGCATGATGGCGCCCATGATGTTTTCCTGGCTTGCCTCGGCGACGGGCATTTCGGCGACGATCGCACCTTCGTTCATGACGTAGATGCGGTCGCAGGTTCCGAGCAGTTCCGGCATTTCCGAGGAGATGAAGATGAC
>JARKNW010000089.1 GCA_029976075.1 Pleomorphomonas sp. | reverse complement strand
CGTCAGCGCCCCCAACAACTTTGCCAAGGCATTCCACCTCGCGGCCTCCTCGGCCTACTACAAGGTGTTCCTCTACTATCTCATCCTGCTCCTGGCGCTGCTCACGGCCTTCATCACCATCAGGCTTCGCCGTCTGCCGATCGGCCGCGCCGGGGAGGCGCTGCGCGAGGATGAGGTGGCCTGCCGGTCGCTTGGCCTCAACACCACCAATACCAAGCTGACGGCCTTCGCCATCGGCGCCATGTTCGGCGGCTTCGCCGGGTCCTTCTTCGCCGCCCGCCAGGGCTTCGTCTCCCCCGAATCCTTCGTCTTCATGGAATCGGCCGTCATCGTCGCCATCGTGGTGCTGGGCGGCATGGGGTCGATGATCGGCGTCGCGCTGGCGGCGGTGGCGATGATCGGCGGCACCGAGCTCCTGCGCGAACTCGATTTCCTGAAGCTGGTGTTCGGCAAGGACTTCAACCCCGATCAGTACCGCATGCTGCTGTTCGGCCTCGCCATGGTGATCATCATGGTGTGGAAACCGAGAGGCTTCGTCTCAGCCCGTCAGCCAACCGCCTTCCTGTTCAAGCGGAAATCGGTTTCAGGCGATCTCGTGAAGGAAGGCCACGGCTGACATGACCACCTCTCATCGGAACTGGGACAGCGATCCTGTCCTCACCGTCGAGCATCTGACCATGCGGTTCGGCGGTCTCGTGGCGGTGAACGACCTCAGCTTCTCCGTCGGCCGGGGCGATATCACGGCGCTGATCGGCCCCAACGGTGCCGGCAAGACGACGGTGTTCAACTGCATCACCGGCTTCTACAAGCCGACCACCGGCATGATGTCGATGCGGCCGAGGGACGGGTCGCAGCATCTTCTCGAACGGCTGCCCGACTTCATCGTCGCCCGCAAGGCCAAGGTGGCCCGCACCTTCCAGAACATCCGCCTGTTCTCGGGCATGACGCTTCTGGAGAACCTCCTGGTCGCCCAGCACAATCCGCTGATGATCGCCTCCGGGATGACCATCCTCGGCGTGCTCGGCATCGGGGGCTACAAGACGAAGGAGCGGGAAGCGATCGAACGGGCCCGCTATTGGCTCGACAAGATCGGCCTCTTGTCCCGCGCCGACGATCCAGCCGGCGATCTGCCCTACGGTGCCCAGCGCCGTCTGGAGATCGCGCGTGCCATGTGCACCGGCCCGGACCTTCTCTGCCTCGACGAACCGGCGGCGGGCCTCAACCCCCGCGAGTCCGCCGAGCTCAACTCGCTGCTCCTGTCGATCCGCAAGGACGATGGCACCTCGATCCTGCTGATCGAGCATGACATGTCCGTGGTGATGGGCATCTCCGACCACGTCGTCGTGCTCGAGTACGGCACCAAGATCGCCGACGGTACGCCAACTGAAACGCGGAACGATCCGCGCGTCATCGCCGCCTATCTGGGCGTCGACGACGAGCAGGTGGACGAGATCGAGCAACAGCTCGCCGAGGTGACCGGAAGCGAAGAGGGCAGGGCATGAGCGCCACGGAGACCAAGCCCCTTCTGGCCGTCAGGGGCGTCAAGACCTATTACGGCAACATCATTGCGCTGAAGGGCGTCGACGTCGACGTCAATCAGGGCGAGATCGTCACGCTGATCGGCGCCAATGGTGCCGGCAAATCGACGTTGATGATGACCATCTGCGGCAATCCAAGGGCCCGGGAAGGCTCGATCGTCTACGACGGACAGGACATCACCCGCCTGCCGACCCACGAGATCGCCCGTCTTCGCATCGCCCAGTCGCCGGAGGGGCGACGCATCTTCCCGCGCATGACTGTGCTCGAGAACCTGCAGATGGGCGCGTCGATCGACAACATGGAGTTCTTCGACACCGACATCCAATACATGTTCGACCTGTTCCCGCGCCTCAAGGAACGCATCAACCAGCGTGGCGGTACGTTGTCGGGCGGCGAGCAGCAGATGCTGGCCATCGCCCGAGCGCTGATGGCCCGGCCGAAGCTCCTGATGCTGGACGAGCCGTCGCTGGGGCTGGCGCCGCTGATCGTCAAGCAGATCTTCGATGCCATCCGCGAGCTCAACAAGCGTGACGGCCTCACCGTGTTCCTGGTCGAGCAGAACGCCTTCCATGCGTTGAAGCTCGCCCATCGCGGCTACGTGATGGTCAACGGCGTCATCACCATGAGCGGATCCGGCCGTGAACTTCTGGAGAACCCCGAGGTGCGCGCTGCGTACCTCGAGGGTGGTGCCCATTAAGGAGAACGAAAATGCAGGGCATCATCTACGAAGAAGCATCGGTGCTGACCTTCCTCTTCGTTACCATCGTGCTGGGAGGGCTCGGTGCCTGGATGACCGGCCGCGCCTGCGCCAAGACCTGGCGGCCACGGATCGTCATGGCGGTCTATGTGGCGATCCTGAGCGTCGGCATCCGCTTCATCCATTTCTCGATCTTCGGCGGCACGTTGTTGTCGCTCCATTATTACATTGTTGACGCGATCGTACTGGAGGCCATCGCTTTCGCGGGATTCCAGTTTACGCGCGCTCGGCAAATGGCTACGCAGTATTACTGGCTTTATGAGATCACCGGCCCCTTCTCGTGGAAGGAGCGCGGCTGAACGGAAACGACGGGATGGCGGCCGGACCTCGGCCGCCGTCGAGAAGCGTTCCGGGTGGTAGCTGGTCTTGGAGCAGGGGTTTTCTCCGCCGGCCGCCACTTTGAGACCCTGGGGTTCGGGCTTGAACCCACTAGACTTCCAGTGAAAGACAAATGGGAGACCATAAAATGAAGAAGTTCCTCCTGTCGGGCGTCGTGTTCGCCGCTGGCCTCGCCTTCGCTGGCGCCGCCTCGGCCGACGTCATCATCGGCGTTGCTGGTCCGCTGACCGGTCCGAACGCCGCTTTCGGTGCCCAGCTCCAGAAGGGCGCGGAGCAGGCGGCCGCCGACATCAATGCCGCCGGTGGCATCAACGGCGAGAAGGTGGTGATCGAGCTCGGCGACGACGTGTCGGACCCCAAGCAAGGCGTCTCCGTTGCCAACAAGTTCGTGGGTGATGGCGTCAAGTTCGTGGTCGGCCACTTCAACTCGTCGGTTTCGATCCCGGCCTCGGAAGTCTACGCCGAGAACGGCATCCTGGAAGTGACGCCGGCCTCCACCAACCCGAAGTATACCGAGCGTGGTCTTTGGAACACCTTCCGCGTCTGCGGCCGTGACGACCAGCAGGGCGCCGTCGCCGGCAAGTACATCGCCGAGAAGCTGAAGGGCAAGAAGGTGGCCGTGCTGCACGACAAGACCACCTACGGCCAGGGCCTCGCTGACGAGACCAAGAAGGCGCTCAACGCGGCCGGCGTCACCGAAGCCCTCTACGAAGGCGTCAACGTCGGCGACAAGGACTTCTCCGCCCTCATCTCCAAGATGAAGCAGGCCGGCGTCGAAGTGATCTACTGGGGTGGCCTGCACACCGAGGGCGGCCTGATCGCTCGCCAGTCGGCCGAGGCCGGCCTCAAGGCGACGATGATGTCGGGTGACGGCATCGCCTCCGACGAGTTCGCCGCCATCGGCGGTCCGGCCGTCGAGGGTACGCTGATGACCTTCGGTCCGGACCCGCGCGAGAATCCCGCCGCGACCGATGCGGTGAAGAAGTTCCGCGCCGCCGGGTTCGAGCCGGAAGCCTATACGCTCTATAGCTATGCCGCCGTGCAGATCATTGCCGCCGGTGCCAAGACGGCGGCCTCGGCCGACCCGCAGGCAGTGGCCGATGCCATCCACAAGGGCGAGTCGATCGCCACCGTCATCGGCAACCTGGCCTATGACGCGAAGGGCGACCGCAAGGACGCCGACTACACCGTCTACCAGTGGTACAAGGCCGACGACGGCAAGATCACCTACAAGATGCTGAAGTAAGCCTGTCGCCTGCCGCCGGTGCGGCTGGGGATGGCAATCTTTCATGGGACGCCGCCGGAGTGATCCGGCGGCGTTTCGTTTTGGCGGCCAAGCTGCTATTGCTGCAGGGCATGGGACGGATGGCAGAGGCGGCGGTGGTCATGGCGGGCATTTGGGGCAGCACTTGTCGGGCTGGTCTTCTGGTCGCGGCCCTTGTCGCTCTTCCTCTTTCGCCGGCGTGGGCCGAGGTGGTGATCGGTATCGCCGGTCCGATGGCCGGCTCCTTTGGCGACGTCGGGCGTGACATCAAGGCCGGCGTCGAGATCGCCGTGGCCGCGGCCAATGCCCATGGCGGCATCAATGGCGAGAAGATCCGGACCGTATCCGTCGATGACAAATGCGAGGCGGAGACGGGGACCGCCGTCGCCAATCAACTGATCGGCAAGGGTGTCAAGGCGGTCATTGGGCACGCCTGCACGGCGGCGGCACTGCCGGCCGCGCGCGTCTATGCGCAGGGTGACGTCCTCTTCCTGTCGGTGGCTTCCACCAATCCGCGCCTCACCGACGAAAGTGTTGGCGCGGGCGTCTTTCGCATGGCTATTCGCTCCGATCGGGAGCCGCAGGCGATTGCCGACTACCTCGCCAAGCATTTCAAGGGCAAGCGTGTGGCTTTCGTCCATGACGGCAGCGTCTATGGCCAGGGGCTCAGCGAACAGGCGGCCAAGCTGTTCGCCGATGTCGGCGGTGCGGTGGCGATGACCGAGGCGTTCACGCCGGGCGAGAAGAGCCAGAACAACCTGATTGGCAAGATCCAGGATGCGGCCGTCTCCGCCGTGGTGGTCGGGGCGCTGCAGGCCGACGCGGCGGTCATTGCCAACGAGATGAGGGCGCGAGGCCTGAACGCCGCGTTGATCGGCAACGAATCCCTTGCGCTGGCCGAGTTCAAGGCCCTGGCCGGTGCGACTGCCGAAGGCTCGGTGTTTTTCCTGCCCTTCGTTGACAAGTCGCGTCCCGAAGCGGTGAACCTCATTCTGTCGCTCGAGGAGCGGCAGTTGATGCCGACCGATACGATCTTCACCGCTCACGCCGCCGCGGAGGCGGCGATCGCGGCGCTTGCAAAGGATGGGGGGCTCGCGAGCGAGGCGGCTTTCTTGCGCAAAAGCGGTGCTTCCACAGTGCTTGGCAAGGTGAGCTTCGACGAGAAGGGCGATTGGCGCGAGGGAGCTTACGCACCGCAGATATGGCATGACGGTGCCTTCGCGCCGCTGCCCTGAAGCCGGTCTCGCCCCAGCCTAGTCTGTTGGTGGCCGGCGGCCATGCAGGACCTCCACTAGCCTTTGTCGGCGGCAACTGTTACTGTCGATCCGACGACAAACGAGTATGCGTGCCGCTCGAGCCCCCGCACCAATCCTGCAAGGAGAGGCTGCGGATGAAGGTTGGTTTGCCCGAAAGGCAACCGGCCATGGATCGCGGTGCGCCGGAGTGATCTCAGTGGGTGACGCGGGCGATCGAAGCGACCGCGCAGATACCACGAGAGGGCGCGCCGACCCCGCCGCGAACGCGACGGCGGACGGAGCGTCCGGTGCCCTGTCGAAGCGGGCGGCGAGACGCCGCCGGAAGCGCCGGTCCGGATCGGGCGGGGCGAGCGACAGGACCTCGGTGGGACATGCGCCGACATCGGGCGACAAGCAGCCGGAGCGGGTGGCTACCCCGCCCCCGGTGCGCGTCGACTCGCCTCCAGTTTCCACTTCAAGCAAGGCTGAACCAACTCCCGGAAAGCCACGGGAGGAAGGGCCTCGGCGCCGGCGTCGACGGGGGCCTGCCAAGGGTGCCTTGCGTGGCGTCCGCAAGCCCGGCCGCGAGGATGGGCGTCCGGACGAGGGGCGTGGCAGGGACGGCGACCGGCGCAAGGGCGGGGACCGGCACGCTGAAGGCGGCGAGGCACGGCCTGCCGCCGGAACAGGTGGCCATCACCACGGCCATGCGCCGCATGGCCGCGAAGGCAGCCGCCGCGGTATCGCGACCGGACCGCTCTACGCGGCGCTCGATCTCGGAACCAACAACTGCCGCCTTCTGGTGGCCGAGCCGCAAGATCGCGGTTTTCGTGTCATCGACGCCTATTCTCGCATCGTCCGGCTGGGCGAAGGTATCGGCCGCACCGGCCGGTTGTCAGAGGCCGCGATGGATCGGGCCGTCGAGGCACTCGCCGTCTGCCGTGGCAAGCTTGCCGACCTCAAGGTCCGACGCATGCGGCTGATTGCCACGGAGGCCTGCCGACAGGCGGAAAACGGTCCGTTGTTTCTCGACCGGGTGCGCCGGGAAACCGGCCTCAGCCTGGAGATCGTCAGCCGGGAGACCGAGGCGCGTCTTGCCGTCGCCGGCTGTGCCACGTTGATCGATCCGCGCTCCGAGGGCGTCCTGCTGTTCGATATCGGTGGTGGCTCGTCGGAGCTGGTCTGGCTCGATCTTCGCCGGCGTGGCGAGGCTCGCGGCTTCGCGCTGACCCGCTTCATCAAGAGTTGGACGTCGTTGCCGGTCGGGGTCGTCACGCTCAGCGAACGGCACGGCGGCCATATGGTGACGCCTGAGATCTATCGCGACATGGTCGAGGAGGTATGCGGCCTTCTCGAAGGGTTCGAGGGCATGGAAGGGGCGGCCGAGCTCGTCGCTTCCGGCGGAGCCCACATGCTTGGCACCTCCGGCACGGTCACGACGCTTGCCGGCATTCATCTCGGCCTCAAGCGCTACGATCGCCGCCGCGTCGATGGCGTCTGGCTTGACGGAAACGAGGTTGATGAGATGATCGGTCGGCTGATCGACATGGGATACGATCAGCGTGTTGCCAATCCCTGCATCGGCTCGGATCGCGCCGATCTGGTACTGGCTGGTTGTGCCATTCTCGAGGCGATCCGCCGCAAGTGGCCATGCCAGCGGCTGCGTGTCGCCGACCGTGGCCTGCGTGAAGGCATTCTGGTCGAACTCATGGCCCGCGACGGCGTCTGGCGCCGCAGGCCACAGCCCGCAAGGACGGAAGCGCATGTCTGACAAGGGAAAATCCGGCGGAGACAAGCCGGCCGGCCCGGACAAGTCCAAGGGCAAGGGGCGAGCCGACACAGGCCTCAAGGTGAAGGTCAAGACGGCGCGTGGCCGTACCGCCTCGTCGGTTCGCTGGCTGCAACGCCAGCTCAACGATCCGTATGTCGTGAAGGCCCGCAAGGAGGGGTGGCGCTCGCGTGCCGCCTTCAAGCTGATCGAGATCGATGAGAAATATCATCTGCTGAAGCCGGGTAACCGTGTGGTCGACCTTGGTGCGGCGCCGGGCGGTTGGTGCCAGGTGGCGGCCAAGAAGACCGGCTCGACGCCGGCCAATCCCCTGGTGGTCGGCATCGATTATCTGGAGATGGATGGCGTGCCGGGCGTGGCGCTGTTGCAGAAGGACTTTCTCGACGAGGATGCGCCGGATGCGCTGATGGCGGCGCTCGGCGGACATACGCCCGACGTGGTGCTGTCCGACATGGCTGCGCCGACCACCGGCCACCACAAGACCGACCATCTCAGGACCACTTATCTTTGCGAGGTGGCGGCCGCCTTCGCTGTCGATGTGCTGCGCCCCGGCGGCGCCTTCGTCGCCAAGGTGTTCCGCGGCGGCACCGAGAACGAGCTCTTGGCGACGCTGAAGCAGAACTTTGCGCAGGTCTTTCATTTCAAGCCGCCGTCCTCGCGGCAGGAAAGCGTCGAGATGTATGTCGTTGCCAAGGGCTTCAAGGGCCGGGCGTCGGCGGAGACGGAGGCAACCGAGGACGTTCGGCCGTGAGGGCCGGGCGGGGAGGCGGCTGGGATCGAGTTCCGGACGAACCGGATGATCCCGTACCGATGGCACCGACCGACCCGAAAAAACTTCGCGAGAAGCTGCGCCGCTCGGGTTTTGCCTATCTTCAGCGCTATTCCTCGTCGGAAGCGCATTTTTCCGAGTTGATGGAACAAAAGCTCCGCCGCTGGGAAGCCGCCGGTTACGTCGCGCTCGGCGAGGCGCGCGCGGCCGATCTCGTCGCCGAGCTGACATCCGAGTTCCGCGATCTGGGTCTTCTCGATGATGCCGGGTTTGCCGCCTCGCGTGTCGCGTCGGCGCGCCGAAAGGGCACCTCGCGTCTGAAGATTGCCCTCGGTCTTCGTGCGAAGGGCGTCGATGGCGAGCTCGCGAGAGCGGCCATCGAGGAAGATGGTACCGAGGAAATGGTGGCGGCATTGCGTTTCTGCCGGCGAAGACGGATCGGCCCATGGCGACGGGGCGACCGGCCGGATCGCGATGGCATCAACCGGGAGATCGCCATGCTGGCGCGACAAGGTTTTGCCACTCAGCTCGGGCGCGCCGTCGTGCTACTGTCGCTCGAAGAGGCCGAGGAAAAGCTCGGCGTGGCTTGAGATCGTCGCATGGAATGGGTGTCGGAAGCGCTGCTGATCGGCCTTCGACCGCACGGGGAGACCAGCGCGGTGATCGAGGTGATGACGCCCGATTATGGCCGCCATCTCGGTCTCGTCAAAGGTGCGCGGTCACGACGCCTGCAGCCGGTGCTTCAGGCGGGCAACTCGCTCCTGGTCAACTGGCGCGCTCGGCTCGAGACGCATCTCGGGCTGTTTTCGGTGGAGCTGTCGGAGGCCCGCGCGGCGCGGCTGATGGAAAGCGCGGCCGGGGTGTTCGGCGTGCAGATCGTTGCCGGTCATTTGCGGCTTCTGGCCGAGCGCGAGTCGCATCCCGGGCTCTATCGGGCGGCTATTGCCTTGCTCGACCACCTCGACGGCTTCCTGCAATCGGCGGCGCTGGTCGCTCGATTCGAGTTGATGCTGCTCGACGAGTTGGGGTTCGGGCTGGATCTGTCGTGCTGTGCTGCGACGGGGCGGACAGAAGATCTTCGTTTCGTCAGCCCCAAGTCGGCGCGGGCGGTGTGCGGCGAGGCCGGCGCGCCTTATGCCGATCGTCTGCTCAGGCTTCCGGCCTTCTTGCTGCCGGATGCGGAAGGGAGCCCCGATGCGGCCGATGTCTCGGCTGCCCTCAAGCTCACCGGCTTCTTCCTTGATCGGCATGTCGTCGGACCGCGCGCCATCGACCTGCCACCGGCGCGAGCGCAAATGATCGGCAAACTGGAAGCCGAACGGCGAAACGCGGATCACGCCAGCACATGAATGTCCGCTCGAACCGACCTCAGGCTACGGCGGCAAGAAACAGCGCTTCGCGATGCACCGTGCCGTCGGCATTGCGCGGAATTTCCGGTACCGACACCAGCGCAGCCGGCCGGTCGAGCTTGCCGGCTGCTTCGCCATCGAGCCAGATCAGCAGTTCGGTGAGAGACGGGCGCTCGCCTGCCTTCGGTACCACGGCCAAGCCGAGGCGATGACCGACCGGTCCTGCCTCGATAGGGAAGACGGCGGCATCTTCGACGCTCGGATGGCTGCGGAACAGCGCATCGAGCCGCTTCGGCGACACGGTGATGCCGGCTATGCCGATGGTCTCGCCGAGCGTGCCGGTGATCACCAAGCGCCCTTCATGTTCTTCGGCGGCAAGACCTGTGCGCAGGAAGCCGTCTGAGGTGACGCCGAGCAGGGCGCTGCGCCGGCCCGACTGTGGCTCTGGCCACGGGGCGTCGGGTATGGCGGCGCCACCCAGCAGCAGTTCGCCACTTTCGGCCCTGCGGTTGCGGGTTGCCGCCTTTGTCTTGATCTTTGCCTCGAACAGCACCGGGGCGCTTTCGATGCCGCCCATGCGGGCTTCGCCGGCGGGAAGTGCCACCACGCTGCCGTCGGCATCGCGGGCACGCGGGATGAGGCACAGACCTCCGAGGGTGAGCAGGTCGACGGTGCGGGCAGCCGGCGCCGGTGCGAGGCCGAGCCCGGCGCCAACCGCCGAGAAGGCGACGGGACGATCCAAGCTGGCGGCGAGCGGCGCGACCAACACTTCCGGTAAGACGACGCGATCGGCACCGGCGCTGTCGGCTGCCGACGCGAGGCCGGCCAGCGAGGTGCCGTGATGGAAGGCAATGCGACCGCCCGATAGCAGCGCCGTGGCCATCGATCCGGCCACCGAGGCCAAACTGGCCGGATGCATGGTGGACAGCACGGTTTCCGGCGCGGCGATGCCCGCTTCGATCAGGTGGCCCGTCGCAATCGCCAGCAGTTGGTTATGGCTGTAGGGGACGATCAGCAGTTCGTCGTCGGGCGTGCGCGCCATGGAGAGCAGGGCGACATGATCGGCAGCTTCGCCCCGCCGTATGACTTCCGGCGGCTCGCCCAGTGCGTCGACGTCGGCAAGCACTTCGGTGAGATCGATCAATCCGTCAGGCTGGCCATCGCCGACCGCGAAGACGAAGCGGATGGCGAATGTGTCGGCGGCGACATCGCGCACCAACTCGCCCGACGGTTCGCTTTCGATCTCGGACGCAGTCACCATCGCCTTGATCGACGCGGCCTCGATGGCTGCCTCGATCTCGGACTTGGTCCAGTAGACAGGCAGTGGCGCCACCACGAGGCCGGCCTTCAGGGCCGCGAACAGAATGACCGCCGCATCGGCGCAGGGTGGCAGATGAATCCCGAGGACCATGTCCGGCCGCAGGCCGACGGCGGCAAAGAAGGCCGCGAGCCCATCAATGCGCCTTTCGGCGTCAGCAAAGCTGTAGCGGGCGGAAAGGCCCGGCACCGCGCCCACGCCGACATCCTCGAAGGCGATCGTTTCAGGCGTCGCGCTGGCCGAGCGATGCAGCAGATCGCCGAGCGTCACATTGTTCCATGCGCCGGAGGCGACGTAGGCTTCGGTTCGTTGTTCGGACGTCAGGATCATCGCGCGTGTCCCTGTTTGCCCGCTTTCAGGACTTGGCGCCCGCCCACCAGGCGGACGGCTGAATGCCAGTAAGTGCCGTCGTTTCCGGCCGGCGGATGCGTGTCCAGCGGGCGACCAGATCTTCGGGCAGGTGGAATAACGGTATGCAATAAAGGCCGGAGATGAGCACGCGATCGAGCGCCCGCACGGCGGTCTCGAACTCGGCACGGCCGGTGGCGGCGAGCAAGGCGTCGATCATGGCGTCGATGGCGGGGCTCGAAGCCCCCGCATAGTTGAACGTTCCCTCGGTGACCGCCGCCTTCTGCGACCAGCGATTCACCTGCTCGTTGCCGGGTGACAGCGAGGCCGTCCACAGCATCTGCAACATGTCGAAATCGAAGGTTTTCTGACGGTCGTAGTATTGGGTCGAATCGACGAGCCGCACCGACATGTCGATGCCAACGAGCTTCAGCGTGGCCTGATAGGCGAGAGCAAGGCGTTCTTCATCGGGCACCTTGGCCATGAACTCGAAGGCAAATGGCTTGCCGTTCGCGTCGATCAGCCGGCGTCCATCGAGCTTCCAGCCCGCCGCGCCGAGGAGATCGAGCGCCGCGCGCAGCGCCTTGCGGTCGCGGCCGGACCCGTCGCTGACCGGCGGGGCATAGGTACCCGCCAAGACGTCCGGCCTCAGCTGATCCTTGAAAGGCGCCAGCAGTGCCATCTCGGCATCGGATGCCGGTACGCCGATGGTCGAAAGGCTGGATCCCTCGAAATAGGAACCGCTGCGAGCGTAGGCCCCGTAATAAAGTGTCCGGTTGACGGCTTCGAAGTCGAACAAGAGGGTCAACGCCTCGCGGACGCGAACATCCTTGAACAGGTCGCGGCGGGTGTTGAAGACGAAGCCGGTCATGCCCTTGGGCGAGCCGTTGGCGACCTTCTCCATCGCCACCCGACCGTCCTTGACCGCCGGGAAATCGTAGGCCTTGGCCCAGTGGCCGGGATCGTTGTCGAGATAGACATCGAAGGCGCCGGACTTGAATGCCTCGAAGTAGGCAGTGCCGTCCTTGAAATACTCGATGCGGATCTCGTCGAAATTGTCGAGGCCTCGCTTGATGGGCAACTCCCGCGCCCAGTAGCTCGGGTTGCGCTTCAGGACGACCTGCCGCCCCTCGTCGATGCTGGCCACCTGATAGGGGCCTGACCCCATCATCGGCTTCATGGAAGATTGGTCAAAGGTGTCCGGATCCACCGCATGCCGGGGCAGGATGGGGGTATAGCCGCCGATGAGGAGTGGCAGCTCACGGTCCGAACCATCGCCGAAGGAGAAGCGGAGCGTCCGCTCGCCGACGCGATCGACCGACACGACCTTGTCGAATCGGCGCTTGTAGACCGGTCGGCCCTTGTTCTTCAGGAGATCGACGGTGAACAGCACATCATCGACGGTCACCGGCTGGCCATCCGCAAACGTGGCGTTGGCGTTGAGCGTGAACTCGACCCAACTGCGGTCGGCTGGCATCTCGACGCCTTCAGCCAGCAGGCCGTAGAGCGAGAAGGCCTCATCGGCCGAACGGTAGAGAAGCGTGTCCCAGACGTTGTTGCCGTAGAGTATGTCCGCAAGGCCACGCGGCGCATTGCCCTTGACGATGAAGGGGTTGAGGCTGTCGAACGAGCCCGGAAAACCGAGTGCGAACGTGCCGCCCTTCTGGGCAGCGGGATCGGCGTAGGGAAGATGGTCGAAATTCACGGGCAGGGCCGGCTCGCCATGCATGGCGATACCATGGGCAGGCGCTGCCCTGGCCGGCAGCGACAGGAGAAGGCCGGCGCCAACAGTACCGAGGCAGAAAACGCGGCGAGTAATGACGCCAGACATAAACACAAGGCTCCGTGCGGACGCGAATCTTTCCGGGAGGTTAACACGTCCTATCCGCCCAGACCGATGATTTTTGCCACGTCAGGTGCGTGGTCCACCGCCGAACTCCATGGCGCGACGACGATTTTTCCTCGATTGCGACGGAGCCACCGTGTTGCCCAAATTTGCCGTCATCGGGTTCTGCGACTTCCAGGCGGGGGCAGGGGTGCGCCCCGCGTGCCGCAGGGCGAAGAAAAGTCACACTCGGCAGGCTTCCCGGGGTTCGGATTGCGCGAAGCGCTGTTGACAAGTCGATCGAAATCAGACGATCGGTAGCGCCATAAATGTGTGCCTCCAGATCGACGCATGCGAAGGATTGGGCGAATGGCAACGGTTTTTTCTTATAGAACTCTGGGTTGCGTTGCGGCGCTGCTCTTGTCGGCGACGGCCGCCCTGGCTCAGGACAAGCCGGCCGCTCCGGCTCCCGCCGCCGCTGCGGCTCCCGCAGCTGACGCGGCTGGGGACGCTTCCGCTGACAACCCGTGGAACAAGCTCTGCGGCGAAGACGGACGCACCAAGAAGAAGGTCTGCTTCACGGTTCGCGAGCTCCGCACCGACAGCGGCCAGTTCCTCGCCTCCGCCGGCGTGCGCGAGGTCGACGGTGAGACGCGCAAGATTCTTCTGGTGCAGACGCCGGTCGCCATGCTGATCCAGCCGGGCATTCGCGTGCAGGTCGACCAGAATACTCAGGTGCCGGGCAAGTTCACCATCTGCATGCCCAACGCCTGCTTCGCCGAGATCCCGATCACCGACGATTTCACCGCGTCGATGAAGAAGGGCAAGGACCTGATCATCACCACGCAGAATCAGCAGGCCAAGGCGCTGAATTTCCCGATCTCGCTGAGTGGCTTCACGACCTCCTACGAGGGGCCGGCGATCGATACGGCTGCCCTGCAGCGTCAGCGTGACCAGCTTGCTTCCGAAGTGCAGCGCAAGGCCAAGGAAGCCCAGCAGAAGCTGTTGGACGCGCAGAGCGCCGCCTCTGGCGCCGCCGCCAAGCCCTGATCAGGCTTGGTTGCTTTAAAGACGAACGAGGCCCGGCCAGGTTTCCTGGCCGGGCCTCTTGCTGTTTGGCGCTTCTCGTTCAGGCGATGCGGAGCGCTTGCCGGACGCCTGCCGCGTAAGCCGGATCGACCTTCTCGAAGTGAGCGAGCTGGCGCTCCACGATGTCGAGCGGCACGCCGCCCATCGCTGCGGCGATGTTCTGGAAGAGCCGCTGCTTCTGCTCGTCATTGAACAGGCGGAACAGCGCGCCGGCCTGCGAGTAGTCGTCGTTGCCGGCGCGGTGGTCGTAGCGATCGGCGTCGCCGGAGATCCTGAGCGGGGGCTCGCGGAACTCCGGCGCCTGACGAGGACCACCAAAGCTGTTGGGCTCGTAATAGGCGTCCGGATTGGGCTTGTTGGGCATGAAGTTCATGGCACCGTCCTTGTGGTAGTGATGGACGGGGCATTTGGGCGCATTGACGGGCAAGGCCTCGTAATGGGTGCCGAGCCGGTAACGATGAGCATCGGCGTAGGAGAAGATGCGGGCCTGCAGCATCTTGTCGGGCGAGAAGCCGATCCCTGGAACAATGTTGGACGGCGAGAAGGCCGCCTGCTCGATCTCATTGAAATAGTTGTCGGCATTGCGATTGAGTTCGAGGGTACCGACCTCGATCAGCGGATAATCGGCATGCGGCCAGACCTTCGTGAGGTCGAATGGGTTGTAGGAGGTCTTCTCTGCATCAAGTTCGGGCATGACCTGTACGAAGAACTTCCAGCGCGGATAGTCGCCGGCCTCGATGGCGCCGAACAGGTCCTCCTGGGTCGACTCGCGCGTCCGACCGACGACCTCGGCCGCCTCGGCGTTGGTGTAATGGCGATGGCCCTGCAGGGACTTGAAGTGGAACTTCACCCAGAATCGCTCGCCGGCGTCGTTGATGAAGGAATAGGTATGCGAGCCGAAACCGTCGATGTGGCGGACGTCGGTCGGCAGCCCACGGTCCGAAAACAGGATGGTCACCTGGTGGATGCTCTCCGGCGACAGCGACCAGAAATCCCACATTGCGGTAGGCGAGCGCAGATTGGTGCGTGGGTGCCGCTTCTGGGTGTGAATGAAGTCAGGGAACTTCAGCGGGTCGCGGACGAAGAATACCGGGGTGTTGTTGCCGACAATATCCCAGTTGCCTTCCTCGGTGTAGAACTTCACCGCAAAGCCGCGCACATCGCGCTCCGCATCGGCGGCGCCGAGTTCGCCGGCCACCGTCGAAAAGCGGAGGAGCAGGGGCGTCTTCTTTCCCACTTCCGAGAAAACTCTGGCGCGGCTGTAGCGCGAGATGTCATGTGTCACCGTCAACTCGCCGAAGGCGCCCCATCCCTTGGCGTGAACCACCCTCTCGGGGATCCGCTCGCGGTTCTGATGGGCCAGTTTCTCGACGAGCTGCCAGTCCTGCATCAGGACCGGACCACGCGGGCCGGCGGTGAGCGAGTTCTGGTTGTCGGAGATGGGGGAGCCGGCGGTGGTGGTCAGGATCGGTCTGTCTGTCATGCTGGTTCTTCCAGGGTGTGAGGCGGTGGGGTGTGGCGGCTGAAGCGGCGAGATCCGTTTTCTTCCATAAGCATGACTGCATTTTTTGGAATCATTCCAATTGCATTGTCCGGTCGTGCTGATAGGATTTCCTTATGAGGATCACTCTGCGCCAGCTGCGTTACCTCGATGCGCTTGCCGCCGAAGGACATTTCGGCCGGGCGGCCGAACGGGCGTCCGTCAGTCAACCTGCGTTGTCCGCCCAGATCCGCGAGCTGGAAGAGGCGCTCGGCTGCCAGTTGATCGAGCGCGCCGCGTCGGGCGCCCGACTGACGCCGGCCGGCAGGCAGATCGTCGATCGTGGCCGTCGTGTTCTCGCCGAGGTGGAGGATCTCGAGGCCTTTGCGCGTGTCGCTGCCGATCCGGCGGCCGGATCATTGCGGCTTGGTGTCATTCCCTCGATCGGCCCCTATCTGTTGCCCAGGCTCCTTCCTGCTCTCGCCGATGCCTTTCCTGCCTTGAAAGTCGGTGTGAGGGAGACCGTGACGGCCAGTCTGGTGAGCGAGTTGCAGGACGGCACGCTGGACGTCATCATCGCCAGTCTGCCGCTTGGCGATCCATCCTTCACGGAGGTGCCCGTTTTCACGGATGCTTTCCTGCTGGCGACGCCGACGGTGGGTCCGCTGTCGCTCGGTGTCTTCGACAAGGCCGCCGATATCCCCACGGAAGCGTTGCTTTTGCTTGAAGACGGCCATTGCCTTCGAGATCAGGCGCTCGCCTCCTGCGGCGCGCTTGACGCCCGACGCCTGACGCGGGCCGGCGTCACTTCGCTTGCCACCATCCTGCAACTGGTGGCGGCGGGGCAGGGCATCACCCTGCTGCCGGAACTCTTTCTCGGAGTAACGCCGGTCGATGCCGCTCGCGTGCGCCTCCGGCGGTTCTCGGCCCCAGAGCCGCACCGCACCATCGGTCTTGCTTGGCGCCGCAGCAGCCCGCTGGCGCCGCTCTGCGAAAGAGTTGCCGACCTGACGGCGCAGTTGAAGCCAACGGCCGACAGCATCCCGGCATAACAATTGGCCGGTCCGGCTTGCCGTGCTTGCTCCGGTTTCGTCCCACGGCTATAAGCCGGGCCTGACCAGAGGATCCGGCGGCGACCGGTCCCGGCCGTGCCGCCAACCATAGAGGGGCAGAATTTCATGGCGATCGAACGTACTTTCTCAATGATCAAGCCCGACGCGACCCGTCGCAACCTGACTGGCGCCATCACCGCCAAGCTCGAGGCGGCCGGCCTGCGCGTCGTCGCCTCCAAGCGCGTGTGGATGTCCCGCAAGCAGGCCGAGGGCTTCTATGCCGTTCACAAGGGCAAGCCCTTCTATGACGAGCTCGTCGACTTCATGTCGTCCGCTCCGACCATCGTGCAGGTGCTCGAGGGCGAGAACGCCATTGCCAAGAATCGCGAAGTGATGGGCGCAACCAATCCGGAGAAGGCAGCCGCCGGCACCATCCGCAAGGAATTTGCGCTGTCGATGGGCGAGAACTCCGTGCACGGCTCCGATGCGCCGGAAACCGCTGCCGTGGAAATCGCCTATTGGTTCTCCGAGACCGAAATCGTCGGCTGACGAGTTCTCCTATCCGATCGAGACGGAGGGCGTCCCGGACACGGGGCGCCCTTTTTGCTTTTCCGTCATGGTTCAGAAAACGTTTCCGTCATAAACCAAATTTTCTCCATTTCATGGCAAGCCTCGGGACTGGCAGAGGAGATACGACACTCTAGTAGGTTGCGGCTGTAAGGTTTTTCGCTTCATGATCGATCCGCTGGATCAAGGTACCTATGTGCGTCTTGACGCCTTGCGCGTCGGGATTGTCGACGACAGCGCTTACTTCCGCAAACTTGCGGAAACGATGCTAACTGCCTTTGGCGTCCGCATCATTTTGCAGGCGGCGACGGAGGCCGAGGCCTTGAATCTGGTCATGACGCAGTCGCCGGACGTGCTTCTGCTCGACTGGAATCTCGGGACCGCCGGCAATGGTGCCGCCCTGCTCGATCTTCTGCGCCGCCATCCGGACGTTCGTGTATCGACCCTCGCCGTGGTGATGGTGACCGCCTATGCCGACAAGCGCCGCATGCTGACGGCGGTGGAACTCGGCGCCAACGACGTCCTCGTCAAGCCACTGTCGGCGCGCCGTCTCTACGAACGGCTCGCAGAACTGTCTTCGGCGCGGCAGATGTATGCCCGCCGAGGCAACCGGCTGGTCCCGGCGGTGCCTCCCGCCAAGGTTATTCAAGACGGCCCGAGCGAGATCATCCGCGTACGTTCACCTTTTCTGAACAAGCCCAATCGTTGATCTTGGTTGCTGCGGCGGTGCCTTTCTGGCTAAATCGCGGACATCATGACTAATTCATCCCGCACCCTGAAGCTCGCGCTCGCCCAGGCAAACCCTGTGATGGGCGACATTTCCGGCAATCTCGACAAGGCCCGGCAGGCACGCGCCGAGGCGGCTCGGCTGGGCGCCGACATTCTGGTGCTGCCGGAACTCTATATCATCGGCTACATACCCGAGGATCTGGTGCTGAAGCCTGCGTTGCAGCGCGATTGCCGCCGGGCGATCGAGCAGTTCGCGGCCGAGACCTCCGACGGCGGCCCCGCTGTGCTGATCGGCACGCCGTGGGTGGACGAGGCCGGGGCGCTGCATAATACCATCGCGCTGCTCGACGGCGGTGTCGTCGCCGACCTGCGTTTCAAGGTCGACCTGCCTAATTACTCGGTGTTCGACGAGAAGCGGGTGTTCGTGCCCGGACCCATGCCAACGCCGGTTCTCTTCCGGGGCATTCGTCTCGGTCTGCCGGTGTGCGAGGACATATGGAAGCCGGAGGTCGTCGAGCATTTGTCGGAGACTGGCGCCGAGCTGCTGATCGTCATCAATGGCTCGCCCTATCGCTGGACGGCCCTCGGCGAGCGGCTTGATTGCGCCCATGCGCGCGTCCTCGAAAGCGGCTTGCCCATGGTCTACCTCAACACCGTCGGCGGCCAGGACGAACTGGTGTTCGACGGTGCAAGTTTCGGCCTCAATCCCAACCGCGAACTGGTCCGCCGCCTGCCGGCGTTCCGCGAAGCGCTGCAACTGGTCACACTCGCCGAGGGCGAGGACGGCTGGCGGGTCGTTCCCGGCGAGGTGGTACCCTATCCGGATGTTCACGCCGCCAACTGGCAGGCCTGTGTCATCGGCCTGCGCGACTACGTCGAGAAGAACCGCTTCCCCGGCGTGGTGCTTGGTTTGTCCGGCGGCATCGACTCGGCGGTGGTGGCAGCGATGGCCGTCGATGCCTTTGGCGCTGACAAGGTCCGCTGCCTGATGCTGCCCTATCGCTATACCTCGGCCGACAGCCTGGAAGATGCAGCGAAATGCGCCGCCTTGCTCGGCGTGCATTACGATGTCGTGGCTATTGCCGATCCGGTGGAAGGCTTCCTCAAGTCACTCGGTCCCCTGTTCGAGGGCACCAAGTCCGACACCACGGAGGAAAACCTCCAGTCTCGTGCGCGCGGCACCATCCTGATGGCCGTTTCCAACAAGTTCGGGTCGATGGTTCTGACCACCGGCAACAAGAGCGAGATGTCGGTTGGCTACTGCACGCTCTATGGCGACATGAACGGTGGATTCAACCCGATCAAGGACCTCTACAAGATGCAGGTCTATGCGCTGGCCGAGTGGCGCAACGCGCATCGGCCGGATGGCCTCAAGGGACCGACCGGCGAAGTCATTCCGAAGCGCATCATCACCAAGGCGCCGACGGCCGAACTGCGTGAGAACCAGACCGACCAGGACAGCCTGCCGCCGTATCCTGTGCTCGATGGCATCCTGAATGGTCTCGTCGAGGAAGAGAAGACGGTGGCCGAGTTGATCGCCGCCGGCTTCGAGGAAGCAACGGTGCGCCGCGTCGAACACCTGCTTTACATCGCCGAATACAAGCGGCGGCAGGCGGCACCCGGCGTCAAGATCACCACCAAGAACTTTGGTCGCGACCGCCGCTATCCGATCACCAACCGGTTCCGCGACAGAGGGTAGTCCGCGTTTCGCCGGACTATCCTCCGCTAAGACTAAAGTCGAACATCCTTCCGCCGCTGTTCATGGCGGTGGAGGGATGCCATGTCGTTCGATCTGTCCGCCGTCGTCCGCGCCGTCCACGTGCTGGTCGTCACCTTCTGGATCGGCGGCATCTTCTACATCACCTTCATCCTGCACCCGGCGATCATCCGTGCCGCGCCACCGGAGGGGCGGCACAAGCTGTTCAAGGCGATGCATCATCTATTCGGCAAGCTCACGCGCTGGTCGATTGTTCTGGTCGGACTGACTGGCCTCTACATGCTGCACGACATGGACATGTGGGCGCGCTTCCTCGATCCCCATTCCTGGTACCTGCATCTGATGGTGCTGCTGTGGGGCTTCGAGGCGTTCATGCGGTTCGTCTACGGGCCGTTGCACATGCATCCGCGCAACGATCGATGGGCCGAGACCAAACCTGACGCGGTGTTCGCCGGCATGGTGCAGCGCCAGCGCTTCATCGGCCTCGTGTCGATCGCGGCCATCCTGGCGGCGGTGATGGGCGCGCACGGCGCCCTGCCGTTCTGACTAACGGGAGACGGCGCTCACTTGTACGGGGGAATTGGAATTGCCCTGTAGGCGGCGCGGAGCGCTGCGCTCCAGCGTTCCCGCAGATCGTGGAAGTAGGGCTCGCCCGGCTCGATGCGGTGCAGGATGTCGTGGGCGATGGCGTCACGCTTCACCGTCACCAGGTCGATCGGCATGCCAACCCCGAGGTTGGAGCGCATGGTCGAGTCCATGGAGATCAGGCCGAGCTTGGTCGCCTCGATGAGATCGGATGCAAAGGTGATGGCCCGGTCGAGAACCGGTTTGCCGTACTTGTGCTCGCCGATCTGCAGGAAGGGCGTATCCTCTGTCGCCTCGATGAAGTTGCCCTGGCGGTAGACCATGAACAGGCGCAGGCGTCCCTTGGCCACCTGACCGCCGACCAGCATGGTGACTTCAAAGCCAGCGTTGGACTGCTCCAGCGCTTCGCCATCGATGCGATAGACCTCGCGAACGGCGCGGCCGACCAGTTGGGCGGTCTTGAACATCGACGGAGTGGTCCAGATGGTCTCCGTCTGGCCCGTTTCCTTGTTTTCGATGCCTTCGTTGAGGAAGGACAGTACCGCCTGGGTAATCGCCAGATTGCCGGCAGTGGCTACCGCGATCATGCGGTCGCCGGGCTTCTCGAAGATGTGCAGTTTCTTGTATTGGGAGACGTTGTCGAGACCGGCATTGGTTCGCGTGTCCGCAATCATCGTCAGGCCTTCCTTGACGAGGATGCCAACGCAATAGGTCATCTCTTTCTCCCGAGCGGCCAGAATTCCGTTCTCTTTAGAACATCGGTCTCAGATTCCAAAGCGTCATTTGCAGGCGATGGCCGGGAACCGAACAGGACCTGCAGATGCCCAAAGAAAAGGCCGGACATCCTGTCTCGGATATCCGGCCGAAAGTTTGCGACCACCCGCACGGACAACGCGGGAGCTGGTCGTTTGGCGGAGGGGGCCGCCGAAGTACCACCGTCGCGAAAGGGAGTGACTGATCCGCGGCGACGAAGATAGCGAACGCCGCGCGACCAGCGACCGCCATCCCTTGAACAACCAAGCAAAGCCCGGAGACGATGCGAAACCATCTGGAAGTGTGTCGGCGGCAGCAAATCGCCTCGCGCTTCCTTGTTGCAAATGATTATCATTTGTAGATCGACGGCATGAAGCGAGCAATCCGGTAAAATGCGAGGGGGAGCGGATTCATGACATCCGTCTTCCCGAACAAGAAAAGGGCGCGGCACCCTGAGGCGCCGCGCCCATTGCAAGCCGCATCCTGTCACATGGTTCAGCCGTAGTAGGCGGCGGTGTAGAGCGCCTTGACGTCAGTCACCGAGGGGGTGCCCGGGTTGGTCAGCGTGCAGGGGTCGGCGAAGGCGTTCTCGCTCATCCGGTTCAGCACCTTCTTGAACTTGCCCTCATCGAAATCGACCTCGTCACAGTCCTTGAAGGTCGCGGGAATGGCCAGCTTCTTGTTGAGGTCGCGGATTGCCTGAGCCAGATCCTTGATGCCGAGGACGTGCTCCACGTAGGCGTACTTGTCGGTGAACTGCCGATTGAAGTCGATGATGTAGGGCAACATGATTGCGTTGGCGAGGCCGTGGGTCACGCCGAACTCGCCGCCGATCTTGTGCGCCATCGAATGCACGAGGCCGAGCGAGGCGTTGGTGAAGGCCATGCCGGCCAGCGCCGAGGCGTTGTGCATGTTGAAGCGAGCCATCTTGTCGTTCGGCGTCGTGTAGGCCTTCTCCAGGTTTTCCAGCACCAGCTTGATGGCTTCCACCGCATAGGGGTCGGTGAACGAGGTGGCGGCGATCGAGGCGACGGCCTCGACGGCGTGGCACATGACGTCCATGCCGGTGTTGGCGGTGACGTTGGCCGGCATCACCATCGGCAGGGCAGGGTCGAGGATGGCGATGTCAGGCACCATGTCAGCGGCGACGATCGGATACTTGATGTGGTTCTTGGTGTCGGTGATCACCGAGAAGGCGGTGATCTCCGAGGCGGTGCCGGACGTCGAGGGAATGGCGACGAAGCGGGCCTTGTTGCGGAGCGGTGGCATGGCTCCGACCGGGATGATGTCCTCAAAGGTGAGGTTCGGGTGCTCGTAGAAGCACCACATCACCTTGGCTGCATCGAGCGCCGAGCCGCCGCCGATGGCGACGATCCAGTCCGGCTCGAACTCCTGCATGGCCTTGGCGCCGCGCCAGACGGTTTCCACCGACGGATTGGGTTCAACGCCGTCGATGACGATGGAGTCGATGCCGCCCTTCTTGAGGATGGCGATCGCCTGGTCGAGGAAGCCAAAGCGCTTCATGGAGCTGCCACCGGTGACCAGCGCCGCCTTTTTGCCCTCGAGGTCGGCAAGCTTGGCGAGCGAACCTTCGCCATAGATGATGGTGCGGGGAATGGAGAAGTTCATCACGGTCATGGCGGTCTCCTTGTCGGAACGAGGGAGGGCTCGTCGGACATGTGCAGTCCGTCCGGCTCCTTGTCGGAGACGGTGGGAGGCGGGCTCTCGATTGCGAATTCTGGGGCGGAGTCAGGTGGTTGACCGACGCCGGGAAGTGATTTTCTGACGTCTAGATCAGACTTTGGTCGCAGAAACGCAAGCCATCTAAAAACGTTTAAGTCTTTGGGATGACAATATAAACGGTTTACTTGCTAATCACTGTCATCTTTGGCCCGATGCCGGCGACGCTAAGGAAATTACCTATCAGTCCCGGTCACTGGCAGGACGAGGTTGTCCTTGTGGCGGATATAAATCGTCAATGGTTCAAGGGGATGGAACGCTGTCAGGGCGCGCGCACAATAAAAACCGAGCCGGCAGAAGCCGACCCGGTCGCATTGGTGATGAAGATTGCTTTACGTATGAAGTTACCTTTGCGCGTATTTCCGGCGCGGAAAAGCGTATTTGCGCGTAAACTTATTGATTCAAATAAATCAACCAAACTGTTCAAGTTTTCGATCTTGCGATTTGAGATTGCTTAGAGTGCCATGCGCTCGTTGACGTCGCAGTCAACCTCGCCGCTTTCGAAGGATTTGCCCTTTCATATTCTCCCGTATCGCGCGGCAAGGTGCGCCGACGCCAACCGGCTGAGCCGGGCGTCCAGAGCATTTCGGGAGTTGGTGCGGACGGCGGGGAACCGGCGAGGGTTTCTCTGCCCGTTGATTTTAAAAGATATTTCGGCGCAGCCGCAGCCGGTTTTGTAGCGCTGTTTGTATCAGGTGGCAATGCCCATAAGCCGCTGCATTGCCCGTCACCCGGCAGAGACCTCCGTCGGGTGACGCTGTTGGTTAGTGCAAAGCAAGCAAGACGGACAGACCGCTGAAAACGAGCTTCAACAGACCGCTGAGACGGGTCAGCCAGTTGGCGCGGTGCTCGCCAGCCACGGAATTGGCCGTGGCCTGATCGGTCGTCGACGCCATCTGATTTCCGTTGACCGACACATGGCCACCGGGCGCATAGACGTAGATAACGGGGGAGGAGGAATGCTCAGTATGCGTTTTGAACTCTCCGTGATAATTCCCCCTGCGAGTTTTCCTTGACTTGCTCAAGCTTGCGCTTAAAGCTCATCGGCGTTGGGGAGCCCCGCAGAGGGCATTTCAATTGAAGGCTCGGACGGTGTGCGACCACCTCCGGGCCTTCGGCTTTGCAGGCCGACTGATTCTATGGCCTGTTTCGCGATTTTGCGAAACCCCTATCAGTCGTCCGCGACAGCCGTCGTCACCATCGGGCCCCAGGGTGAACGCCTTTTCCACAGCGAATTTGCGAACAGCGGTCTCTCACGCCGCCGCCATCACCTGTCAGTAGGCAACACGCTTTGCATCGCGTATGTTCTCTTTCTGTTCACGTGGAGAACCTGACGATGTCCGATGAAAAACCCCTACGGCAAGCCACCGAAGAAGAGGTGGAGTACTCCCTGTCTTTCGCACTTCGTTTCAACGGAAAGAAGCCGGTCCGCTACGCTGAGGACGCTATGGCCAACCTCATGGCGAGGCACTTGATGAACCACTTGGAGCTGTCCGGGTACGTCATCATGAAGAAGCCCCCGGCT
>JARKNW010000072.1 GCA_029976075.1 Pleomorphomonas sp. | reverse complement strand
GTCATGAAGAGCATCGAATACAAGGGATCGCGGAGTGTGGAGGTAGGGGAGAAGGCTTTGCCGGAGGTGGGTGTCGGGGAAGTGCTGATCAAGGTGGCGTACGCCGGGGTGTGCGGATCCGACATGATCATCTACCAGGGTGTGCATCCGCGGGCCAAGGCCCCGCTGGTAATGGGCCACGAATTCTCCGGCACCATCGTCAAGGGGCACAGCACGCTGCCGGCGGGCACGCCGGTGACGGTCTACCCGCTGCTCAGCTGCGGCACCTGCGATCCCTGCCGGAACGGCTACGCCCACGTCTGCAACACCTTGAAGCTCATCGGCATCGACTGCGACGGCGGCATGGCCGAATACGTCAAGGTCCCCGAAGACAAAGTCCTGCCCATTCCTGAAAGCCTCTCCCTCAAGCTCGGCGCCTTCATCGAACCGGTGGCTGTCGGCGTGCATGCCGTCGGCCGCTCCGGCTACCAGCCCGGCGACACCGCCGTCGTCTATGGAGCCGGCCCCATCGGCCTGTGCGTCGCCTCCTGCCTCGCCTACTTCGGCGCCTCGCACGTGCTGGTCGTCGAAGCCAACCCCCACCGCCTGGACGTCGCCCGGCAACTCGGCTTCACTCCCATCGACGCCGGCCAGGACGACATCCGCGCCAAAGTTCTCGAACACACCCGCGGGCGCAACGCCGACCTCGCCTTCGACTGCGCCGCTCACCCCAGCGTGCACGGCACCATCCTCGACATCCTGCGCGTGCAGGGCACCGGCGTCGTCGTCGGCTCCTACAAGAAACCGCCCGAAGTCGACCTGCTCAAAGTCGAATTCAAGGAACTCACCCTGATCGGCACCCGCGTCTACACCCGGCGCGACTTCGAAGTCGCCATCGCCATCCTGCAAAGCGGGCGCATCGACTTCGAGCGGCTGCTCACCGTCGCCGCGGCCGACGACGCCCCGGCCCAGTTCCAGAACCTGCTCCAGGGCAGCACCGACGCCATCAAGATGTTGTTCCAGCTCGGCCAATAACCCGCGACAGCGAACACCACCACCGACAAAAAGCCAAACGCAAGGAAACGACATGCTCGACATCTTCAACCTCCAGGGCCAGGTGGTCCTCTTCACCGGCGCCAGCCGCGGCCTCGGCAAAGCCATGGCCGTGGGCCTGGCCAAGGCCGGCGCCGACATCGCCGTGGTCGGCCGCCGGCACGACCCGGACGTCCTCGACCAGATCGCCGCCCAAGGCCGGACCGGCCGCTTCTACACGCACGACCTCGCCGACATCGACGGCATCCCCGCGCTGGTGGCGCGGGTCAAGGCCGACTTCGGCCGGATCGACATCCTGGTGAACAACGCCGGCGTGCAAAGCCGGCACAAGGCCGCCGAATTCCCGAGGAAAGACTGGAACTTCGTCATCGACGTCAACATGAACGCCGTCTTCTTCATGTGCCAGGAAGTCGGCAAGCTCATGCTCGCGCAGGGCCGGGGCAAGATCATCAACATCGCCTCGCTGCTCTCCTTCCAGGGCGGGCTGACGGTGCCGGCGTACGCCGCGGCCAAGGGCGCGGTGGCGCAATTCACCAAGAGCCTGTCCAACGAATGGGCCAGCCAGGGCATCAACATCAACTGCATCGCCCCCGGCTACATGGACACCGAGATGAACACTGCGCTGCTGGCCGACGCCACGCGCAGCCGGCAGATCCTGGAGCGTATCCCGGCGGGGCGCTGGGGCAAACCGGAGGACATGGTCGGGGCGGCCGTCTATCTCGCCTCCCGCGCCTCCGACTACGTCAATGGCACCACCATCACCATCGACGGCGGGTGGATGGGACGGTGA
>JARKNW010000069.1 GCA_029976075.1 Pleomorphomonas sp. | reverse complement strand
GGTCAGGATGTCGGCGGCGGTCACCATGCCTTCCACCGAGCCGTATTCGTCGATCACCATCACCATCTGCAGCGGCGAGCGGCGCAGCGTATCGAGCACGTCGAGGGCCGAGGCGGTGACGGGCACCATGTCGACCTGGCGGATGCGGCTGCGGAGGTCGAGCGGCTCGCCCTTCAGGTGCTGGTCGAGAAGATCCTTGGCCTGGATGACGCCCTGCACCATGTCGATCGAGCCGGTGAACACCGGGTAGCGCGAGTGCGACGACGAAGAGATCGCCTCGATGATGCGCTGGTCGTCCCAGTCGAGATCGATGCCGGTGATGTCGGGGCGCGGGATCATGACGGCGCGGATGGAGCGGTCGCTGAAGCGCATGACGCCGGCCATCAGCTCCTTTTCCTCCGGTTCGAGAATGCCCGAACTGGTGCCCTCGGCGATCACCGCCTTGATCTCTTCTTCGGTGACGGTGCTCTGGCCTGTCGCCTTCAGGCCGAGGGCGCCGAGAACCAGGCGGCTCGACACCTCGAGCACCAGCGCGACCGGCGTGGCGACAAATGCGATGGCGATCATCGGCCGGGCCATGATCGAGGCGACGCCCTCGGGGTTGGCGAGCGCGATCTGCTTGGGCACCAGCTCGCCGATGACCAGCGAGAAATAGGTGATCAGGCCGACCACCACGGCGATGGACAGCGCGGAGGCGAAGGACGTGGGAACGCCCTCGGAAATCAGGAACTGGGCGAAGGGCTCCGACAGCGTGGCGCCGGAATAGGCGCCGGCTAGGATGCCGACGAGGGTGATGCCGATCTGCACCGAGGACAGGAAACGACCGGGATTGGCAGCGAGCTTCAGAACCGTTGCCGCTCCCTTCGACCCCTTGGCGGCCATGGCCTCAAGACGTGGACGGCGCGAGGATACCACCGCCAGCTCGGACATGGCGAAAAGACCATTCAGGACAAGGAGGATGAAGATGACGCCGATTTCAAAGAGGTAGCCCATGGGGTGCGGGGGTAACCCGGCTGCTCCGTCGCAAGTTGCTCGTCAGGGAAAAATACAGGCTGTTCACCCGTACCGCTAGAGCGCGCGTCCGAAAAGTTGCAGGTTTGCCACGGACCGCCGTTGGAAAAACAAGGCTCTAGTGGAGCAAAATCGCCTTTGTCATTCCTCGACATCTTCTCTGTCCTACCTTGGCGACCTTCTTTGGTCAGGCAAAGCGAGCCGTGATCCTTCCTATTTCGGAGATATCGACCTTGAGTTCCTGCCCCGGCAGGACTTGCAACAAGATCGGCGCGAGCGCACCAGTGGCAATGATGTCGCCTGCTTGAAGATGACGGCCCCTCCTGATGAGGTCATCGATGAGCCAGAGGGTGGAGGCGACGGGGTCGACCGGTTGATCGCCGACCTCGGCATGCAGCACATCGTTTCATTGATCGAGGCCCGAACGCTCATCCTGTCGAATGTCGTGAGATCGATTGTCTCATGATGCTTGCCGACGAATGTCGCAATGTGGAAGGCGGCGAAGTTGGCGATTGCCGCGAAGTCTGGCTTACCCGACAGATGCCAACGCCAGACACGCATCGCAAGGGACAGCTCTGGCGATCACGGCACGTTAGCTGCCATTGCTGCGTCGACATCAATGGCCGGCTGACATATTGCCGGCCTTTTTCGATCTCATGGTTCGGTCGCGGCGAAATTTTCAGTCGTCGGAACGCCAGCCTCAGGACATTTTCGGGGCTTAAGAACCACTATAGACGCACGATCAGGATCTCTTACCATGGCCAGCGCCATCGAACCGCAAGACCCCTCCCAACCCATCGACCATTTCCTGCTGAAGTGCGACAACCGTGGCCTCTGGACGGTCCGGGACGACCGCAATCTCGTGGGGGGGACCTTCATCAACAAGGACGCCGCGATCCGCTTTGCCCGCCAGGAAAGCGACACGCTCCGGACGCGATGATCGGTGGACGAGGCTTTACTTGCGCTGGTCTGCGAAAGTCCCTGCCGAAAGAAACGGGTGCCCGATGACCCTGCCTAGCGGGCGCTTCCGTCATGGCGGGCGGGGGAGCGTGCCGTTCCCTCGGCATCGACGAGCAGGTGGGTAAAGCCGCCGATGGCCGGCTTGCCGGTGGGGAGCAGGCTTCCAGTTCCCGTGAGATAGACCGGCAGTCGCAGCGCGGCGCCGGTAAGCGCCACCAGGCCGGCGGCGGTCAGGCGCGGACCATCGATCGCTCCCGTTGCCCCCAGCGCGAAGCCGTCGAGATCTATGCCGATCGCAGCAACACGTCGTGAAGCCGGTCGGCTGCGTCCGAGTTCGAGCGCGGCGCCCGGGCCGGCGATCTCGAGGATCAGCGACAGGGCGCCATCGGCAAGGCCCAGTTCCGCCTCGATGACCGATAGTGCCACCGCCATCCGGTCGGCCGGCACGAAGTCGTCCTGCACGGAAACTAGCACGGTGCGCGCGCCAGCCACCACGGCCGTCCGCGCAACGTCGGCATCGGCTGTTGCCACGGAGAAGGTGACCCCTGGTAGCGGATCGCCGTCGGCGATGAGCGGCCACAGCAAAGCCGGCCGATTTATCAAGTCTTTTCTGATGTTTCTCGCGAGTAACTGGAAGACGAACGACATTTACTAATCCTTAACCATTCCTGCAGAGAATGATTAACAAAGAACTAATTGAGGCTGGTCAGCCTCGCCCTTTCGAACCCCCGGGTATCCCGGAGGATACTTGCTGGTGAAACGCCCATGAAACCGGTTTTCCAATGGGTCTATGGGACGCCGGCGCAGAAGACGACGGCGCCGCCGACCACGTCAACAAGCACTTCGTCAGGTATTTCCGACCGCATCGAGCAGGCTTTCGACGCGGCAAGCGATACCACCGGCACGTCCTTTCAGTATCTCCTCGACACCGCGCAACGCGAATCCTCGTTGCGTCCCGACGCGAAGGCCTCGACCTCGTCGGCAACCGGCCTGTTCCAGTTCGTGGAGAGCACCTGGCTGCAGACGTTGAAGGAAGAAGGGCCATCGCTGGGGCTCGGGCAATATAGCGCCGAGATCACCAAGACCGCCAGTGGTCGCTACCAGGTGGCGAACCCGGTGGAACGCGAGAAGATCCTGGCGCTGCGCGAGGACCCCACCGTGTCATCGCTGGTGGCCGGCGCCCTCACGCGCCGCAACGCGGAATCGCTCAAGGATGATATCGGCCGCGAGGCGACCGCCGGCGAGCTCTATATCGCCCACTTTCTCGGCGCCAAGGGCGCGTCTTCGCTGATCAGTGCCGCCGGCAGCGATCCGACGTCGAGCGCCGCCGATCGGTTCCCACAGGCTGCCCGGTCCAACCCCGCAATCTTCTACGAGGGCACGCGGGAACGCTCGGTTGCCGAGGTCTATGCCAATCTCACGGGCAAACATGGCGAGACGACGCCGCTCGCCGTCAACGCCGGCCGTGTCGTGGCGCGCCTGGACCGGACGGAAGAGCCGGTGTCGACGCGTTGGGATCCGGCGCTCGGCTATACGGATGCCGAAACGGGCGGTGGCGCATCACGGCGCATCGCCGAAGCGGAATCGGCGCTCTCCGCGCTGACTTCGACCGAGGGAACCCCTTCCGGCTCGGGCTGGACCGCGGCGGCACCGACAAGTGCCTTCCAGGCGATCTATCGGACGGATGCCCCTCAAGGTACCAACAACGCTTCCGCCTCATTCTGGCAGGGCTTCAGTCTGGCGCCCAACCTGTTCCATGCCGCACTCGCCGACGACAGCTCTAACCTTGCCAAGGTGTCGGCCACGGCGGCCGACACCAGCGCGGCACTGCGCGCCAGCCGGCCGGGCCAGATTCTCGATCGCGGCTTCAAGGCGAGCGGGCCGCTCGATCTCGCCGCTTTCCTCAACGAGTGACGTGTTGGCCGCCTTGCCCGGTCGCGGGCTGGAATCGCCATGACCGATCTGGTCGCCTACCTTGGGCTGTTTCTGGCGGCACTGATGGCGGCGACGATCCTGCCGATGCAGTCGGAGGCCGCCCTGGTCGGCCTGCTCGTTACCGGCGCCTATCCGGTATGGCTCCTGGTGGTCGTGGCGAGCCTGGGTAATGTGTTGGGATCGTTGATCAACTGGCTGCTTGGCCGGGGCATCGAACGCTTCCGGGGGCAACGCTGGTTTCCCGTGACGTCCGCTGCCCTCGATCGCGCGCAGGGCTGGTACCGGCGCTACGGCAAATGGTCGCTTCTCCTGAGCTGGTTGCCGGTCATTGGCGACCCTCTCACCGTCGTCGCCGGTCTGGCACGCGAGCCGCTTCTGGTTTTCCTTGCCCTCGTTACTGTCGCAAAGGCCGGTCGTTATGCCGTGCTTGCCGTGGTCGCCACCAGCGTGGCGTGACCGGACGTCCGAGGCCGTGCATTGCCGATATCATGGTGAACCAATCCTTAAGGGTCGGCGTGGGAACATCCCGTTGATACCGCTGGCATGTATGGCCAGCGCAACAGGGCGCCGTCCGATCCGATTGAATCAGGTCGGCGCTCTGGGATCTTGTTTGGTAAGCATCATCTTTTCGATCCTCGTTTCACTCCGGTCGGATGATGCCCTAGCGTAACGGGACGTGGAGCATGGGGCGTTTTCGGCTCATCGACTGGATGGAAAAGGCCCCGGCGCCGGCTCGGGCTTCAGCGGTCCCGGCACTTGTCAGAAGCTACGTCCACGGCGATCTCACGCTCGATGCGCGCGAGGTGATCGAAGCGACGCTGACGTTGCTCGCCGATGATCCCTCGCCCGATGTTCGCCGTGCGCTGGCCGAAGCCCTGTCGATCCACGAGACGGCGCCGCGCCACCTGATCGTTGCCCTGTCGCAGGATCTGCCGGCCGTTGCCGAACCGATCTTCCGCCGCTCGCCCTGCCTGATCGATAGCGAGCTGGTGGCCGCCGTATCGCTCGGTACGCCCTCGATTGCCAAGGCAGTGGCCAGTCGTCCCTGGATTTCCTTCGAAGTCGCCGATGCCATCGCCGCCGAAGGCGATCGCGATGCCGTGCTTCTCATGCTCGCGAACCCCGGAGCCGATCTCGATGGCGAGGCTTTCGCGGCGATCGCCGGCCGTCTCGGTGGCGACGGCGACGTTCGCGAGGCACTCTTCGCTCGCCATGATCTGCCGCTCACGGTACGTCAGTCGCTGATTTCGGCACTCGGCGAAAAGCTCGGCCGCTTCCTGGTCGGCAGGGCGTGGATCGCGCCCAAGCGGGCCGGCGTGGTATTGCGCGAGGCTTGCGACAAGGCGACGGTGTTTCTGGCCGGCTCGGCCGACGAGGCGGAACTCGTCGCGCTGGTCGAACATCTGAGGAGCTCGGGGCAACTGACGACAGCCCTCCTCATTCGCTCGATGTGCGAGGGGCACATTCGCTTCCTCGAAGCGGCACTGGCTCGTCTGTCCGGCTTGCCGGCCGCTCGCGTCTATGCGCTGCTGATTGACGGTCGGCCGGGTGCGCTTCGGGCGCTGTTCTCGCGCGCCGGGCTGCCGGAGCGTAGTCACGCCGCCTTCCTCGCCGCGCTCGATGTTTGGCGCGAGCTCGATTATGACGGCCGCGAAGGCGATGAGCCGCGCTTCGGCCGCCGGATGATCGAACGGATTCTCACGCGCTATCAGGAGTTCGCGCCGGGCGAAGTGGACGATCTCCTCGCCATGCTGCGGCGTCTTGCCGCCGAGAGCGCCCGCACGGCGGCGCGGGACCTGATGGCTTCCCGGCGCGCCGAGCGGCAGCGGACCGCCGCCTGACAAGGCGCGCTTGTCCGGCAAGCTGGCTTGGTTTCGCCGATCAGGGGGGCGATGCGACCGCCTGAAATGGGCGATCGCCAAGAATTCACGGAGATGGCCGGTCAGAGATCGCGGACGATGACGCCGTCGTCGTCTTCGTCGACGTGGCCATGACGGGCGATATAGGCCTCGGTCACCTCGAGCAAAGTCTGAGTCAGTGCCGACCCGACCCGGTTTTCTTCGTCCTTGGCGCGTTCGCGCACGATGGCCCTGATGGCGTCGACGTGCTGGTTGACAAGGTCGATCGGCACCAGCGGCCGATCGGTGATGCGCTCGAGCAAGGCGCACAGGCTGCCGGCGACGCGGGTGGCCAGCGGGAAGCCCAGCGTTGTCGACTGCCCCTTGATGTCATGGACGGCGCGATGAAAGGCGCGCTTCTCCTCGCCCTCGCGATAGTCGACGGCAACCCAGGCATCGCGGGTCGCGAACATCGTCTTGACCTCGTCGAGCATCCAGTCGTCGAAGTGCGTCGACAGGATCTGCAGCGCCGCCTCCGCGCGCTTCACCGGATCGTCGGCGGGTGAGCGACGGCGAATCTCCCTTACCTTCTTGCGGAGGTCGTTCTTGGCCTCGATGTATTCGGTGGCGTCGGAAGGTTTGGACATCGGCGTTGTTTCCGTCGACTGCACGGCGAATGGCCGCAATGGGCAATTGTCGTCGCCGCCGCTTAAGGAACCGTTTCTCTCTCAGGTTCGGAATTGCTCGGTGAGGACGCGCTCTTCCCAGCCATGGTTGCGGTCGAACAGGATCAGGCTGCGCTGGCGCACATCGGCCTTGATGGCGACGCGCAGGACGTCACGTACTTCCTGGTGGTCGGCGGCGACGGATACCGGGCGCTTCTGGTGTTCGAGCACGTCGATCGTGATCGAACACCGGTCCGGAATGACGGCACCGCGCCAGCCGCGCGGCCGAAACGCACTGATCGGCGTGACCGCCAGAAGCGGTACGTGGATTGGCAGGATGGGGCCGTGGGCAGACAGGTTGTAGGCCGTCGAGCCAGCCGGCGTCGCCACCAGCACGCCGTCGCAGCTCATCTCCTCGAGACGAACCTTGTCGTCGATGGATATCCTGAGCTTGGCTGCTTGGTAGGTTTGCCGCATCATCGACACTTCGTTGAAGGCGTGGGCGAGATGGGTGTCGCCGAGCACCGTCGTTGCTTCCATGGCCAGTGGATGCAAGGCGGTGACCACCGAATCAGCAAGTCGCTCCCTGAGGCCCTCGACGCGGAATTCGTTCATCAGGAAGCCGACGGAGCCGCAGTTGAGGCCATAGATCGGCTTGTCGGTGTTGATGAAGCGATGAAGCGTTTGCAGCATCAAGCCGTCACCGCCCAGCGCGACGATGGTGTCGGCGTCCTCGGCGGCGACGTTGCCGTATTCGGCCGTCAGGCGCGCCTTGGCGTCCTGGGCCTCGGACGTGTCGCTGGCGACGAAGGAAAGGTGCTCGAAGGAAGGGCGTCCGTTTTGCGGCATCAGATCCGTCGCGTCAGTCGTCTAGTGGTTCCAGTGAGGGTTCTTGAATTTGACGTTCGATCTTGAGCCAGATGCCAGCCCGGATTCAAATCTCAAACTCGCTCCACTCGCTTCGGCCGGCCCTCGCCGCCTCGTGCCACATGTTGGCATTCGGACGATGCGCCCGCCGCAAATGGGGGTCAACTTTCGTAGGATATGATCTAGCATGGCCCCGTGGAAAAGGAAACGTGCCGCGCCGGCCGCGATTCTCTGGCGGCCCGCCCGGAAGCTGCGGGAGACCTCATGTCGAAATCAGTCGACGACCTGCGCATCGTCAGTGTCACCTGTCCGGATGAGGCGACGGCGCTTGCCCTCGCTCGTCTCGTCGTTGAACGGCGTCTTGCCGCCTGCGCCAACATCGTGCCGGGAGTGAGAAGCGTCTATCGGTGGATGGGCGAGATCAACGAGGACCATGAGGTGCTCGTCACCATGAAGACTCGGGAAGACTTCGTGGAGTCGCTTTTCACGGCGATCGTCGCCAACCATCCCTACCAGCAGCCGGCGATCGAAGTGATGGCGCTCGCCGATGCCGGACGCGGCGTTGCCGCCTGGATCCGGGCTGAAACGGGTGGCGAAGGCAGCACGGCATTGCCGAAGGGTTTCAAGTCGGTCGAGTAGAAAACCCCGTACAAACAAAAAACCCCGGCCAAAGCCGGGGCAAAGCGGAGCGTGGCGCGAAAGGGGTGAAACGCGCCGCCGCTCGCTTGGTCGGGTAGGGTCAGACCGCTTCCTGGATCTCGTCGGGCTCGCGCAGCACATAGCCACGGCCCCAGACCGTCTCGATATAGTTGCGGCCATCGGTGGCATTGGCGAGCTTCTTGCGAAGCTTGCAGATGAACACGTCGATGATCTTGAGTTCCGGCTCGTCCATGCCGCCATAGAGATGGTTGAGGAACATCTCCTTGGTGAGCGTCGTCCCCTTGCGGAGGGAGAGCAGCTCCAGCATCTGATATTCCTTGCCGGTCAGATGCACGCGGTTGCCGTTGACCTCGACGGTCTTGGTGTCGAGATTGACCACCAGATCGCCGGTGACGATCACCGACTGGGCATGGCCCTTGGAGCGGCGAACGATGGCATGGATGCGGGCGATCAGCTCGTCCTTGTGGAACGGCTTGGTCATGTAGTCGTCGGCACCGAAGCCGAGACCGCGCACCTTGTCCTCGATATTGCCGAGGCCGGACAGGATCAGGATCGGCGTCTTGACCTTGGACACGCGCAGCGTCCTGAGCACTTCATAACCCGACATATCCGGCAGGTTGAGATCCAGCAGGATGATATCGTAGTCATAGAGCTTGCCGAGGTCGATACCTTCCTCGCCAAGGTCCGTCGTATAGACGTTGAAGCTCTCGGACTTCAGCATCAGCTCGATGCTCTGTGCGGTCGCGCTGTCGTCCTCGATCAGCAAAACTCGCATTCCGTTATCCCCTTTTTCTAGGGCCTCGGGCCCGACTTTCTGTCGGTAGCGCGTCCGGTCTTCCGCCGGACATGGCTTATCGGATCCAAGGCTAGTCCCGAATGGTTAACAAACAATGATTCTTGGCCGCAAGCACTTTGACGATAATCCGACAAAAGTCCGGGCAGGCCCTTAGGAATCAACGATAAATCGGCTTCGGTTATCCTCATCCAGCAGATTAACAAATCTGCTTAAGCGATTCTGCCGACTCCATGAAGATTCCTTGTCCACACCCCGGTTGGCCCCAATCGGTCGCCGCCGTACTCTTAAGCAAAGTATTAACGCCCGACCTTAACGAAGCGTTACACTCACGTGGCAAAACCGAATCAATCAGGAAACCTTTTTAACCGGAACCCCATCGATGACACTTGACCGGCTCGCCGCCGAGATCGCCGCCCTCCGTCCGCTGGAAATCTACGGACGCGTCGCCAGCGTGCAAGGCATGCTGGTGGAAGTGGCCGGCCCGGTGCAGGAGATGAGTGTCGGTGCGCGTCTGTCGGTCAGCGGCTTCGGCGGTGCCCAGGTGCCGGTGGAGGTGGTCGGCTTCAACAACGGCAAGGCGCTCTGCCTGCCATTCGCCTCGATGGAAGGTGTGCGGCTCGGCGCCAAGGCGACGATTGCCACGTCGTCGGCGTCGGTCCGGCCGTCTGACGGTTGGCTTGGCCGGGTGGTGAATGCCTTTGGCGAACCGATCGACGGCAAGGGGCCGCTGCCGCTCGGCTCGCGCGAAATGCCGCTGCGCGCTTCGCCGCCGCAGGCGGCCGAACGGGCCAGGGTGGGCGAGCCGATCGATCTCGGAGTGCGCGTTCTCAATACCTTCGCAACTTGCTGCCGCGGCCAACGCATGGGCATCTTCGCGGGCTCCGGCGTCGGCAAGTCGGTGCTCCTTTCCATGCTGGCTCGTTATACGGCCTGTGACGTGTCGGTCATCGGGTTGGTTGGCGAGCGCGGTCGCGAGGTGCAGGAGTTCATCGAGGACGACCTCGGCGAGGAGGGACTCGCCCGTTCGGTGGTGGTGGTAGCCACCTCCGACGAGACGGCTTTGATGCGACGGCAGGCGGCCTATCTGACACTCACCATCGCCGAGCATTTCCGTGACGAGGGGCAGGACGTGCTCTGCCTGATGGATTCGGTGACGCGTTTTGCCATGGCGCAGCGGGAGATCGGTCTGTCGGCCGGTGAGCCGCCTACGTCTAAAGGATATACGCCGACGGTGTTCGCGGAGCTGCCGCGTCTGCTCGAGCGTGCCGGCCCGGGCCCGGTGGGCGGCGGCACCATCACCGGTCTCTTCACGGTGCTGGTGGACGGCGACAATCACAACGAACCGGTGGCCGACGCGGTGCGCGGCATTCTGGATGGCCATATCGTCATGGAGCGTGCCATCGCCGAACGCGGCCGCTACCCGGCGGTCAACGTTCTCAAGACGGTGTCTCGCACCATGCCCGGCTGTGTAGAGGAAGAGATTCGACCTATGATTCGTGACGCCAAGCGGCTGATGGCCACGTTCGCGGACATGGAGGAGTTGATCCGCCTCGGTGCCTATCGGCGGGGCAGCAACCCGGAAGTCGACCAGTCTATCGACGTTTCCGGCCCGCTCGAGGCCTTTTTAACGCAGGGAAAGGGCGAATGTACCCGTCGTCACGACGGATACCGTGATCTTGCTCACCTTTTGGAAAGCACTGTCGGTTTACGTTACCCGTATTCCGGGGAGTAACTTGAAATGAAATCTCGCAACAGTCTTATCCGACTCAAGCGGTTTCAGGTCGACGAGAAACGTCGGCAGGTGATGCAGATCGAAATGATGATCGCCGAGTTCGAGCGCATGGCCTCAGAACTCGACGAGCAGATTCTGGCTGAACAGAAGCGGAGCGGCATCACCGACGTCACGCATTTCGCTTATCCGACCTTTGCCAAGGCGGCGATGGGCCGGCGAGACAACCTCATGGGGTCGGCCAACGATCTCAGGGGGCAGCTCGAAGCGGCACAGGCGGCGCTCAGCGAGGCGGTCGAGGAAATGAAGAAGATCGAGCTTCTCGAGGAGCGCGATCAGATGCGTGAGAAGACCGCGCAGGATGCTGCCGAACAGGACGCGCTCGACGAAGTGGCTGCGCGACGTTCGTATCACGCCGGCTGACCGGCCCTAACCAGGCGTCATTCCCCAGCGCCAGGATGTCGTTTTCCGGCGGGTATGCTCGGCATGCCCGCCGTTGTCATTGAAGGTCTGTCGTGAAAGCGCGGCGGCGCCTGTCGCCTGATCGATCGATCAGGGGGCCTGCCAACTGGTGGCGACGCCAGCGCCGGCCGTCCCCGATATCTCGACGCTGACGGTGAAATCGCCCGGCCAAATGCGAGCTGGCAGGGTACGCGCGGCGACCACGGTGGTCAGCGCCACCAACGCGGCGGCGATCCAGCTCAGTAGTTTGGTCCTGCGGGCCATGGCGTGCTGCCGTTCTCATGCGGCGCGGCCACTTCCGCGCCATGATGTTACCTTAATGCCGTCGGCTTGAACGAGCCCCGAACCCGCCGTTCATCTCGTGTTCATCCTGATAAACGATTGGTAAACGCGGTGTTCCGGCCGAAAACACAAAGAATGCACCGACAATAGAAACGCCAACGCCGCCGCGAAAGTTCCACGGCGGCGTCAAAAATGTGGCGACAGCTTGACGTCAGGTATTGAACTTGAACAGCATGACGTCACCGTCGGCGACGACATATTCCTTGCCCTCGTCACGCGCCTTGCCAAGTTCCTTGGCCTTCACTTCGCCATAGGCAACGTAATCCTCGTAGGCGATGGTCTGGGCGCGGATGAAGCCCCGCTCGAAATCGGTGTGGATCACGCCGGCCGCCTGTGGCGCCTTGGTGCCCTTGACGATGGTCCAGGCGCGCGTCTCCTTCGGGCCGACGGTGAAGTAGGTGATGAGGCCGAGCAGATCGTAGCCGGCGCGGATCAGCCGATCGAGGCCGGGCTCCTCGAGACCGAGCGTCTCCAGGAACTCCTTCTGCTCGGCGTCGTCGAGCTGGGCGACCTCCGCTTCGATGGCGGCCGAAATGATCACTGCCTTGGCCCCCAGCTTCTCGGCCATCTCGAAGACGCGCGCCGACTGGCTGTTGCCGCTGGCGGCGGCCGCTTCCTCGACGTTGCAGACATAGAGGACCGGCTTGGAAGTCAGGAGGTTCAGCGCCGCGAAGGCCGCCTCCGAACCCTTGGGGATGCTGGCGGTGCGGGCCGGACGGCCATCGCGCAGTGCCTCAAGGGCGAGGTCCATCAACTCGACCTGCTCCTTGATGTCCTTGTCGCCACCCTGAGCACGCTTCCTGAGCGGCACGACACGACGCTCGAGGCTGTCGAGGTCGGAGAGCATCAGCTCGGTTTCCACCGTCTCGGCGTCGCTCACCGGGTCGATGCGCCCCTCGACGTGGGTAATGTCATTGTCCTCGAAGCAGCGCAGCACATGGACGATGGCGTCCACTTCGCGAATGTTGCCGAGGAACTGGTTGCCGAGGCCTTCGCCCTTCGAGGCGCCGCGCACCAAGCCGGCGATGTCGACGAAGGTGATGCGCGTCGGTACGATCTGCGCCGACTTGCCCTTCTCGGCCAGCACCGTCAGGCGCGGGTCGGGCACCGCCACTTCGCCGGTATTCGGCTCGATGGTGCAGAAGGGGTAATTGGCCGCCTGGGCGGCCGCGGTCTTGGTGAGCGCGTTGAAGAGCGTGGACTTGCCGACATTGGGCAGACCGACGATGCCGCACTTGAAACCCATGATGATCAGGCTTTCGTCTGGAGCGTTGTGTTGGCCGTGGTGTTAGGGAAGCGTCCCGCCGGCCGTCAAGGGATTTATGCGGAGGAGCGTCGAGTGAGGTTGACCCTTACCGCCGGCCCTTCTGGGCGAGCAGCCCCTTCAGGATGGCCGCCATGGCATTCTTCTCCGGCGGCTTCTCGGCTGCGGGCTCGCCATTTGGGGCCGATTTGCCGTCGGTCGATGCCGTCTTGCCTACGGCCGCCTCGGGCTTGGGCTTGCGTTCCGGCTTAGGCTCGGTGACGGCATGGACACGGTTGGCGAAGGTGGCGTCGGCGCCCTTTACCAGCTCGCCGGCATTGTCGGCGACGGCGTCCAGAAGACGCACCAGCCAGTCACGGTCGGCCTTGGCAAAATCGGACAGCACATGAGAGTGGACGAGCGATTTGTCGCCGGGATGACCGATGCCGAGCCGCATGCGGCGATAGGCGTCGGTGATCTGCGAGGTGATCGATCGCAGACCATTGTGACCACCGTGACCGCCGCCGACCTTCATCCGGAGCTTTCCGGGCGGCAGGTCGAGCTCGTCATGGATGACCACGACATCGGACGGAGCGAGCTTCAGGAAGCGCACGGCTTCGCCGACAGAGCGGCCGCTCTCGTTCATGTAGGTCTGCGGCTTCATCAGAAGCACGCGCTGGCCGTCGATGGTGCCTTCCGACACCTCGGCCTGGAAGTTCTTCCGCCAAGCGGGGAAACGGTGGCGCGTATGAATGACGTCGACCGCCATGAAGCCGATGTTGTGGCGGTTCGACGCATATTGGGCGCCGGGGTTGCCGAGACCGACGAGAATGAGCACGCGCCTCTCCCGAAAAGATCAGGGGTTCCGATCTGGCGACCGGAACCCCGAATGTCACTCACAAGACCGGAATGATCAGGCCTTGGGCTCCTCGGCGGGAGCCGCAGCGGCGGCAGCAGCGGCCTCTTCGGCCGCCTCTTCCGCGGTGGCGGCGGCGGTGCCGACGACCGTGGCGACGGCGAAGTCGTTGTGGTCGACCAGGGTCGCGCCAGCCGGCAGCGTCACGGCGGAGATGTGCACGGCATCGCCGATATCGAGGGCGCCGACGTCGGCCGTCAGGTGCTCAGGAATGGCATTGGCGGAGACCAGCATTGCCACTTCGTGGGCGGCGATGTTGAGAACGCCACCGCGCTTGATGCCGGGCGACTTTTCCTGGCCGACGAAGTGCACCGGGACGTTGACCGTCACCTTGGTGTTGTCGGACACGCGGATGAAGTCGACGTGGACGAGGGCGTCGGTCACCGGGTCGAGCTGGTAGTCGCGCGGCAGAACCTTGATCTCCTTGCCGTCCACCTTGAGGGTGGCGACGTGGGTCAGGAAGCCACCGGCGTGCAGCTTCAGGAAGGTTTCCTTGGTGTCGATCGCAATCGACAGCGGCGGCTGCTTGTCGCCATAGACGACGGCGGGCGTCTTGCCTTCACGACGCAGGGCGCGGGCGGACCCCTTTCCCACCCGGTCGCGCGGCGAGGCGATGAGCTCGTAGGTATGAGCCATTTTCTCGTGCTTTCATATTCGGATTACTGGCGGCGGCGGCCACGCGGCCGACACCGATCCGGCGCTCCCTCCAGGGGGGTCGGCGCGGATGCGGGCGCTATAGCGGAAACGGCCGGGGAAGGCAAGGGAACGCGGGATTTTCCGGGGGCGTCGGAAAGGGAAGCCGTGGTCCGCCTAAGGGCGAGGATGGATTCTTGTTGCTACTTCCGGTTACAATTGTCTCGTTGCAAGTGTTGCTGCATGGTGCCGAGATGAAATCCTTTGCCGCCGCCGTTGTATTTGCCTGCCTGTCGGCTGCCGCCTTGCCGGCCCTCGCCGAAAGCCAGCCGGTGCCATCGCCTGTGTTTCCGGGCTGGGTGACCAAAGTCGCAGAAACGGAAACCGTCTTTTATTACTGTGTCTCGCCGAAGATCTGCGGCAAGGACTCGATCGTCAGTTTTCACTTCCACGACGAGCCGGCGCCGAGCAAAGCCGATATCCGGGCAAAGCAACAAGAACCCCGCCTGCCGATCAACTGCCAAAATGCCGGCAAATACGATGCCTGCGACTATCCCAACGCCATCGACAAGAAGGGGCGGCCCACGCATTGGCGTCCAATGCCGGCACTGAGCTTTCCAGCTGATTACTTTCACAGCGGATTTTTGTCGGCACACATGCCGGCCGGATCGGGTAGCCATTTCCTGATCACGCTTGCCAGTTCGGCCGGCAACTATCAGCAGGCCAAGAAGAACTACGCGATGTTCCAGGCCTATCTGGGCAAGTCGATCGCTCATTCGATGACCGAGCTTGCGCGTCGCTCGGCGCTCTGACCCGAGCGACCGGCGGTGCTGCGGATCTTTCCGGTCTGGAACTCCTGATGAAAACGTTTAGGAAGGCCGGGCTGGATCCCAAGGGGTCCGGAGTTAGGGAGCGGCAAGTCATGGCAACGGACGGCAAGGGCATGCGGGCGGAGATTCTGCGCGAGCTGACCGACAACATCCTGCCGTTCTGGCAGGGGCGCATGCGCGATCCGAACGGCGGCTTTTACGGCGCTGCCGATTGCAATGGTATCGTTGACAAGAAGGCGCCGCGCGCCGCAGTCATCAATGCCCGCATCCTCTGGACCTTCGCAACGGCGACGCGGGTGCTCGGCGCCAGCTACCGCGCCACCGCCGATTGGGCCTTCGACTATCTCAGAACCCGTTTCCTCGACGGCGAGAGGGGCGGAGTCTATTGGCTGCTCGATGCCGAGGGGCAGCCGCTTTCCGACCGCAAGCAGATATACGCCCAGGCATTCGCCATCTATGCCTTATCCGAATATGCCCGGGCCACCGGCGGCCGCGACAGTCTGAAGCTGGCGATCGATCTGTTCCGGCTGATCGAGAAACATGCCGCCGACCGTGAGCGCGGCGGCTATATCGAGGCACTTGGCCGGGGTTGGGAACCGCTTGACGACATGCGCCTCTCCGACAAGGACCTCAACAGTCCGAAGTCAATGAATACCCACCTCCATCTCATGGAGGCCTATACCAATCTCTTGCGCGTGTGGCGCGACCCGGCGTTGGTGGCGCGACAGGCCGAACTGATCGCGGTCACGCTCGACCGTGTCGTCGGCAACGGCCATTTCAAGCTGTTCTTCGACATGAACTGGCGGTCGCTGAACGGTCATATCTCCTATGGCCATGACATCGAAGGCAGCTGGCTGCTGGTGGAGGCTGCCGAGGTGCTGGGCAACGAGGCGTTGATCGTCAGGGCAAGGGAAGCGGCCATCCTGATGGCCGAGCGGACGCTTGCCGAGGGGCGCGACCGCGACGGCAGCCTTCATTACGAGGCGCATGGCGACGGACAGTTGATTGACGCCAACAAGCACTGGTGGCCGCAGGCGGAGGCGCTGGTCGGGTTCCAGAACGCCTTCGAGATGACCGGCAACCCTGCTTTCCTGGATGCGGTCCGCGATGTCTGGGCCTTCATTCGCGATCATGTGGTCGATCGCGCCCATGGCGAATGGCACGCCAAACTGACGCCGGACGGCCGCCCCTATGCGGCGGACGAGGATGCCGATGCCTGCCTCGCCGGTCCCTGGAAGTGCCCCTATCACAACAGTCGCGCCTGCTTTGAGATGCTGGAACGGCTCAAGGGGTGAGACCGCTTGGAAATTCTACTCCGGCGGCCGTCTGGCGCGACTTTCTCCGCTTCCGGTGCTCACGGACCACACGTCCGCTGCGCTCCGGTTCTCGAAAGCCACACCAGCCGGCCGCCGGAGCGAATTTCCAAACGGTCTCTGGCCAGCGCTGCGCGGCAGATGAAAATGAAAACGCCGTGGTTCGCTTCGCGAGCCACGGCGCCAATTTGATAAGGGCGTTGCCGCTCAGATGAACAGGCTCGACACCGACTGCTCCGCTGCGGTGCGGGAGATGGCCTCGCCGATCAGTGGGGCGATGGAGATCGACCGCAGCTTGGGGCTGGCCTTGAAGTCGTCGGTCGGCTGGATGGAATTGGTGAACACCATTTCCTTGAGCTGCGAGGCGGTGATGCGGGCGATGGCGCCACCGGTGAGCACGCCATGCGTGGCATAGGCGGTGACCGATTTGGCACCCTTCATCAGCAGGGCGTCGGCGGCGTTGCACAGCGTGCCACCCGAATCGACGATGTCGTCGACCAGGATGCAGTCGCGGCCATCAACGGCGCCGATGATGTTCATCACTTCCGACTCGCCGGGACGCTCGCGGCGCTTGTCGACGATGGCGAGCGGCGCGTCGATGCGCTTGGCCAGCGCGCGGGCGCGTACCACGCCGCCGACGTCCGGCGAAACGATCACCACGTTGTCGGTGGCGTAGCGTTCCTTGATGTCGCGCACGAACACCGGCGCGGCGAACAGGTTGTCGGTGGGGATGTCGAAGAAGCCCTGGATCTGGCCGGCGTGCAGGTCGAGGGTGAGGACGCGGTCGACGCCGGCGTTGGTGATCAGGTTGGCGACCAGCTTGGCCGAGATCGGCGTGCGGCCCTGGGAGCGACGATCCTGCCGGGCGTAACCGAAATAGGGGAGCACGGCGGTGATGCGCTTGGCCGAGGAGCGACGGAGCGCGTCGGCGATGATCAGGAGCTCCATCAGGTTGTCATTGGCCGGATAACTGGTCGACTGCAGAACGAAAACGTCCTCGCCGCGCACGTTTTCGAGAATCTCGACGAAAATCTCCTGGTCGGCGAAGCGGCGAACCGAGGTCTTGGTGAGCGGCCGCTCAAGATATTCCGAGACCTGTTCGGCCAGCTTCGGATTGGAGTTTCCAGCGACAAGTTTCATGAACGTCGACCTCGCGAAAAGACCTCGCCGCCCCCATGAGAGGACGGGAGCGGCGACCGGCTGGCTAGGAAAGCAAATCCGACATTTGAGCCCCGGCTACAAGCGCTCCTGACCAAATGTCAAATTCAGAAGCTCCCCTAGAAACAAAGTTGCCAGTCGTTCTGTTGACGCCGACCTTGCACCCGATGGCGATATCGGGCGCAGGCAAATGTCGGTGTCGAACCACTGGTTTCGCGCGCCTTTTAGCAGCGTGACAGGGGCGCGTAAACACGCGATCGCGCGAATGCTGCCATGTCGCCAGCGTTATGCGCTGGCTTATGAAGCTAGAACGTGTCGGGCGAAGGTCTATGAAGTCAGAGCGTGCCGGCCGGGGGCTTCGTCCCGGTTGCTTTTGCCTGGGTCGTCGGTGCGCCGGGGGCCGCAGGCTGAGGCAGACGGTTGATCCACGCGTAGACATCCTCGACGGTGCGAGCGGCGATGTTGTCGAGCGTGGAACCGCCGACGCTCTGCCAGGGATCGCTGGCGGTGGCGCCGGTGATCTCGATTCCCGAGAAGCGCAGCACCCGATTGCCGCTCTGGTCGAGAATGTCCCAGACATAGGTCACGTTGGTTCCGACATCGCCGCCGACGGCCGAGAGATAGCCCCAGACGTGATAGGTGGCATTGGTGTCGATGCGGCGGACCAGGCGCAGGTTGCGCTGCTGGGCATACTTGGCGATCGACTTGGCCAGGCTATCCTGCTTGGTGGTCGGCACGCCCTTGATCTGGTCGAAGGAGAAGGTCGCAATGGCGGCCGGCACGGCGGGTACAGCCGGTTGGGTCGCCTCGGGCGGCGCCGGCACCGTGGGGCCGGCGAGTTCCGCGACCGTTTTCGGGCGGACGGCTTCAGTCGACTGGCAGGCCTGGAGGACGGAGGCGAGGGCGATTGCCAGGACGACGCCCGGCAGCCGGACCGATCCGGTGCGCTTCGTTCCGCTCAGAAAACCCATCCATCCGCCTCCCGGCAAATCATAGCCGTGTGCCGTTAGAGCATTTTTCGGCTCGTCTGAAAACCGTTTTTGCGTTGTCTATCCCTTGGTTGGAGGGCAATGGCCGTCACGGCCCCTCCAGCGTGATGGCCGCAAGGTGCCGCCCGTAGTCCGGTTCGCCGTTCAGCGTCATGCGGCGATAGGAAAAGAAGCGCGCCTCGTCGCCATAGGTGCAGAGTCCGAGGTTGGTGGCGCGGATGCCGGCCCGTTCCAGACGGAAAATGATGTAGCCGGGCAGGTCGAACATGGCGTGTCCCGCCCGCTTCGACGGTACGAACCAGCGGTCGATGGTTTCGCCGGCATCGCGAAAGCGGGCGACGAACTCCGGTCCGACCTCGTATGCGGCGGCGGAAATGGTCGGGCCGAGGCTGGCCATGATGTCGCCGCGCCGACTGCCGAGCCGGACCATGGCGTCGATGGTCGCCTCGAGAACGCCGGTGAAAGCTCCCTTCCAACCGGCATGGGCGGCGCCGACGACACGCGCCTCGGCATCGGCGAACAGCACGGGCCCACAGTCGGCATGGCTGGTGCCGAGCGCGATGCCGGGCACGCGGGTGACGAGCGCGTCGGCTTCCGGGTTGCGTTCGACCGCCCACGGTTCGGTGACCACGACGACGTCGGGCGAATGAACCTGATAGAGCGTGACCAGCTTGTTGCGGGGAACCCCGACGGCATCGGCGATGCGGCCCCGGTTCTCGGTGACGTTGGCGCGATCGTCCTTGGAGCCATAGCCTGTGTTGAGGCTGGCATAGACTCCACCCGATACGCCGCCCTCGCGGGTGAACCAGCCATGGCGGATGCCGGGGAGGGCCGAGAGGACGGGGGATCGGACGATCATCGATGAGTTCCGGAAGGAGGGCGTTGGCAATGTCTACATCGCCCTAAGGACGATGCAATCGCGACCATTTTCGGGCGGGGTTTGGGAAAGAACATGACATCGTTCGAGCGGCTTGGCCTCGCTTTGCGGCGACTGGGCGCCAGGCATGTCCGGGGCTATTCGGATGGCTGCCCCAGGCCCTTGCTTGCGCATCGAAACTCTCCGAAATGCGGGAAACCCTTTCGGCACTCCGCCTAGAATCCGGGCAGCATCATCGGCGGGTGCGTCACCGCCATGGCCTTGAACAGCGTGCCCATTTCTTCGGGGCCGGCCAGTCGCTCCACGGCGGCAACGATATTCTGCTGATCCTCGGCGCTTCGACCGGCCCCGAGTGCTCCCGCCCGCTCCACAAGCCCCATGGCGAGAAGGAAGTCGCCCTGGGTGACCGGACCCAACACCGTTGCCGCCTCGGCGGCGGATGCCTGGGCCAAGCGCTCGAAATCGACGTGGGCGGTTAGGTCGCATTCGCCGGGTTCGCGCAAGGGATCCGCATAGTGGTGGGCACGTACCGCCTGCAGGGTTTCGCCAAAGCCGCTCTTGACGTGTCCATAGTCGAAAATCAGCGCGGCACCGCCGTATTGGACGAGGCGGTGGGCGAGTGTGGCGACGATCGCTTCGGCGGGGCGGTTGATTTCGGCCACCGACCCCATGGGCGCCTCGCTGGCACCAGCCGGCAAGAGGCCGAGGTCGGGAGCCGCGGCACCGATGCCGAACGCGAGGTTGCCCTGATCGTCGAGGCCGACCACGCGTTCGCGCCAGCCGCGTTCGCTGCGAACGAACTGCCGGATCGGCAGGGCATCGAAGAACTCGTTGGCGACAACGATGAGTGGACCGGCCGGCAGATCGTCGATCCGGTCGTGCCAGATGGGGCTGGCGAGACCAGCGAGGCTGGCGTCCTGACGACGCCGCAGCTCCGGACTGATCTCGACGAGATGAACCTCGGCGGCGCGGATGAATCCCGGGTCGACGCGGCCGGCCCGGAGCAGGTCGGCCATCAGCGTACCACGTCCCGGACCGAGCTCGACGAGCGACAGGTGTGGCGGCCGACCGAGCGCCTCGTAGGCGGCGACGCACCAGATGCCGATCAACTCGCCGAACATCTGGCTGATTTCCGGCGCGGTGATGAAGTCGCCCTCAAGGCCGATGGCGGTGCGGGTGGTGTAGTAGCCGTGCTCGGGATCGGACAGCACGAGGCTCATGTAGTCGGCGACCGAGATCGGGCCGACTGTTTCGATCAGGCGACGCAGCTTGTCTTCGAGGCCACTCATGACGAGGGTTCCGGTCGTCGCGTCCGGCCGCCGAGGGCCAGCGCCACCAATGCAGCCGCGGCAACGGCGGTCACGGCCGACAGCACCATGCCCATGGTCAGGAAGTCGCCGAAGAGGAAGCCGACTTGCGGGTCGGGTTCACGCACTGTTTCAACCAGGATGCGGGCCGCCGCGTAGATCAAGCCGAAGATGCCGACGGCGAGGCCCGGCTTGCGGAGGATGCCGGCCTTCCAGATGAGCGGCGTCAGGACGGCGAAGATCAGGAGCCCCTCGAGGCCGGCTTCGTAAAGCTGGCTCGGGTGACGCGGCAGGCCGTCGGAGTTGGGGAAGACGAAGGCCCAGGGCACGTCGGTGACACGGCCGTAGAGCTCGCCGTTGACGAAGTTGGCCAGGCGCCCGAGGAACAGGCCGACCGGAACGGCGGCCGCCGACAGGTCGAACACGGTGAGCACGTTGAGCCCGCGCCGGCGTGCGAACAGATACTGGGCGATGGCGGTGCCGATGAAGCCGCCGTGCACCGACATGCCCCCGTGCCAGATCTGAAGGATCTCCATCGGGTTCTCGCGATAGGCCGCGAAGTTGTAGAACAGGATGTAGCCGATGCGGCCGCCCAGCACGACGCCGAGCGTCATCCACACCAGGAGGTCGTCGATGTCGGTGGCCTTGGGACGCTTCAGGCCATCCCAAAGACGCTCGGTTTCCACCAGCCGAATGATGTACCACCAGCCGAAGATCAGGCCCGTGACGTAGGCGAGCCCATACCAGCGGATGGAAATGGGGCCGAGTTCGACGAGGACGGGACTTATTGGCGGGAAGGGCAGGGCAAGAAGCGGCATCGTGGTCCTTCTGTCGAATGGCGGCGCGAAACCCCGAGGGTCACATCTCCCGCGGGCGAGGATTGATGGCCGCGGATCGTGTCGTCAAGCCTAATAAGGGCTTAACCTTGGCAATTCTCGGTCAAGCCGCGTTGTTCTTCGGCGAAACCTGGTTCTGTTTCGATGCCGGGCGTGGCGCCGTCGTGCCATCCTCGCGCATCTTCCGCTTGAAGCGGAACGGGCGAGGGGCCAAATAGAGGATCTGGTCCGCCATTCGGGAGTTGACTGCCATGACCACCGGCCCCCAGGGACGCATCTACGACGAATTCGCCAAGCTGATGAACGACGCCGCCGGTTTGGCCCAGTCGGCCGGGCGCGAGGTGTCTTCCGCCTTCCGCGCCCAGGGCGACCGGCTGGCGTCCGAGCTCGATCTGGTTCGGCGCGAGGATCTCGAGACAGTGCAGGATATCGCCGCACGGGCGCTGGCCGAGGTGGAGCGCCTTTCGGCCCGGGTCGCCGAGCTGGAAAAGCGGCTTTCCCACAACGAGGTCGAGACCGTTGCCTCCGAAGGCCCTTGAGGGCTTTTGTTTTTCAGGTCTTCAGGCATATTCTGAAGCCAACGCGAGATTCGTGCACCGGCCGTAGCGAGGCTTGGCGCATGTAGGGTTGCTGTATTCCGGGGCGGTCTCGATCGTTTCGGTGTTGTCGGTTGGCGGCTTGCCGCCACTGGCTAAAAGGTGTCGGCGTCGGTGCTCCCGTTTCGGTGTGGCGCAGCGATGGCCGGCAACGGTATCGGCACACGCTGTTCCGCAGCGGTAACCCTGGAGGTCACGATGACCCTCATCGACGTGCATCCCGAACGAACCGCCAATCCCGTGGACGAGATCGAGTTGCTCGCGGCGCAGAACGACTGGACGTTCGAGCGTTCCGACGATGACGAGATCGCCATTTCGATTGCCGGCGACGACACGGATTACAACGTCGCCGTCACCTGGCTCTCCGAGATGGAGGCGCTGCATGTCGCTTGCGCCTTCGACATCAAGGTACCCGTTGCCCGCAAGACCGAAGTCACCAAACTCCTGGCGCTGGTCAACGAACAGCTCTGGATCGGCCATTTCGACATCTGGCAGGCCGAGGGTGTCGTCATGTACCGCAACACCTTGCTGCTCGCGGGCCAGGCCGAGGCGACGTCGGAGCAGATCGAGGCGCTGATCGAAACGGCGGTCGATACCTGTGAGCGGCATCGCCTCGCTTTCGACTTCGTGGTGCGCGGCGGCCGCAATGCCAAGGAAGCGCTCGACCACGCGCTCTTGGAGACAGTCGGCGAGGCTTGAGCCGTCCGCCACGAAATGAACAAGGTCCCGACCGTTCCTGCGGTCGGGACCTTCCTTTTTGATGAGGCTGCCGCCATCGGCTGACGCGGCCATCCTTGATATGCTAGACGAGCCGCCCGCGAACCCCAGAGCATCGTGCGGAAAAGTGGGAACCGGTTTTCCGCAGAAACGATGCGACACCAAAAAGAGAGAGCAGTGTGCGTTCCCTTGAACGCGCATCGCTCCAGAGCCCATGACCGACGAGCCCGATCTCATCCCGGATACCGACGCCGACGATGCCCCGACCGCCGAGCTCCCAGAGCTTGAGACGGTGGAGGAAGAGGGGGGCGAGATCGATCTGTCGACGGCGGAAACGCGGCGCGGCGTCGAGGTCGTGCAGGCCATGGTGCGCCTGTTGCCCAACAGTCCCGGTGTCTACCGCATGCTGTCGCCGTCCGGCGACGTGCTCTACGTCGGCAAGGCCAAAAGCCTCAAGAAGCGGGTGACCAATTACACCCGGCTCGGCCAGTTGCCGACCCGCATCATCCGCATGGTGCAGGCAACGGCGGCCATGGAATTCGTCGTCACCAAGACCGAGACGGAAGCGCTGCTTCTCGAAGCCAACCTGATCAAGCAGCTCAGGCCGCGCTTCAACGTGCTGCTGCGCGACGACAAGAGCTTTCCCTATATCCTGATCACCGGCGACCATGTGGCGCCGCAGCTCGTCAAGCATCGCGGTGCCCGCTCCCGCAAGGGCAGTTTCTTCGGCCCCTTCGCGTCCGCCTCGGCGGTGACGGCGACCATCAACGCCATGCAGAAGGCCTTCCTGATCCGCACCTGCTCGGACGGCGAGTTCGAGACGCGGACGCGGCCCTGCATGCTCTATCAGATCAAGCGCTGCTCGGCCCCCTGTACCGGCGAGATCGATGCCCTCGGCTATGCCGAACTGGTGGGCGAGGCCAAGGATTTCCTGTCGGGCAAGAGCCGCCAGATCAAGGAACAACTGGCCGCCGAGATGAACGCCGCCGCCGAGGCGCTGGATTTCGAGCGGGCCGCCGTCTGCCGCGATCGCCTTGCCGCGCTTTCCCATGTTCAGAGCCGCCAGGGCATCAACCCACAGGGCATCGAGGAAGCCGACGTGTTCGCCGTGCATCAGGAGGGCGGCCAGACCTGCGTCGAGGTGTTCTTCTTCCGCACAGGCCAGAACTGGGGAAACCATGCCTTCTTCCCGAAGGCGGGCGGCGCCGAGGCCGGCGAGGCGCTGTCCTCGTTCATCGCCCAGTTCTACGACGACAAGCCGTGCCCGTCGCTCATCCTGGTCAGCCACACCTTCGAAGACATGGCGCTGATGACCGAGGCACTTTCCGAAAAGGCCGGTCGCCGGGTCGAGGTGCTGAGGCCGCAGCGCGGCGAAAAGAAGGACGTCGTCGAGCAAGCGGTCCAGAACGCCCGCGAGGCGCTGGCCCGCCGCATGGCCGATACGTCGAGCCAGCTGAAGCTGCTGGAGGGCGTCGGGCGGGTGTTCGGGCTTGCCGAGACGCCGAAGCGCGTCGAGGTCTACGACAACGCCCACATCATGGGCTCCAATCCAGTGGGCGGCATGATCGTCGCCGGCCCCGGTGGTTTCGTGAAGAACCAGTATCGCAAGTTCAACATCCGCTCGACCGACATCACGCCCGGAGACGACTTCGGCATGATGCGCGAGGTGATGACGCGGCGTTTCTCGCGCCTCGTCAAGGAACATGGCAGTCGCGCCGAGGCGCCGCGCGACGAGGACGGCTTCGGTCCGTGGCCCGATCTGGTGCTGATCGACGGTGGCGCCGGCCAGCTGTCGGCAGTGAAATCGATCATCGACGAACTCGGCATCACCGATATTCCCCTGGTGGGCGTCGCCAAGGGGCCGGACCGCGATGCCGGCCGAGAGCGCTTCTTCGTGCCGGGGCGGCCGGACTTCATGCTGCCTACCCGCGATCCGGTGCTCTATTTCATCCAGCGCATGCGCGACGAGGCGCACCGCTTCGCCAACGGCAGCCACGCGGTGCGCCGCTCCAAGCAGATCTCCGAGGGCGGTCTGCAGGAGATCCCCGGCGTCGGTCCGACGCGCAAGCGGGCGCTGCTCAACCACTTCGGCACGCTGAAGGAAATCGAGCGGGCAGCGCTGATCGATCTCGAGAAGGTGTCGGGCATTTCCGCCGCCACGGCCAAGGCGATCCACGATTTTTTCCGGAAAGGGTAAGCGCCGGCCGGCCTTAGTCTCCAAGGCCGCGGCGACCTCTGCGAGCTGTAGCGCGGTCGTCGTTTCGGCGATTGGGAGCGCCCAGGCTCGGGCCAATTGCCGGGTCCGTAGTTCATTTCATCCGATTGGCCTTTTAAACATACATACGATGACGTATGTATGTTTGCATGAAGCGAACCAAGCAAGATGCCGAGATCACTCGGCAACACCTTCTGAACGCGGCAGCGCGCGTATTCAGCCGCGATGGATACGCCGCAACCAGGCTCGATCACATCGCCGCCGCAGCCGGCGTGACGCGTGGGGCGGTCGCCCATCACTTCGGCGGCAAGGCCGAGATATTCGCCGCCCTGGTGGCCTCCAAACGGGAGACGATCGTCAAGACGGTCGACGAAGCGCTGACCGCCGGCAAGACGCCGGGCGAACGGTTGCGCGGCTTCATGGTGGCATTGCTGGTCCGGCTGGAGGAGGATGAAGACTTCCGGCTGATGAATGAGTTGGCGCTGTTTCACCGCGGCGGCCTTCCGCCCGACGCGCCCCGGTTGCCTGCTTCCCCCGACACGACCTACCACGCCGGCATCGCGAAACTGTTGGCCGCGGGCGTGGCGTCCGGCGAAATCAGACCCGATCTCGATCTTCAGGCCGGTGCCAAGGCGGTACTGGGCCTGGTGAGCGGCATCTTCCTGAACTGGCTGACGACGGCCGACCGATACTCCCTGAAGACGGAGGCGGGCGGCATCGTCGATGCCTTTCTGTCCGGGATCGTCATTCCCGGCAGGTCATAAGGAACAATCACGTTGAAGACCATTACCGCCATCATCGGCAGCCCACATGGCTCCGCATCTTTCACGCGCGGCCTCGTTGCCGACTTTCTCGATCTCGTCTTTGCACGCTGCCCCGAAGTCGAAGCCAATGTCGTGTCGCTTGGCGCGAGCCGGATCGGTCCTTGCACGGGGTGTTTTCGCTGCTTTGAAAGCGGGATTTGCGAAGTGCTGGACGATGACCTCCGCAAGGTTCAGGCACAGGTCCTCGCCGCCGATCTGGTGATCCTGGCTTCGCCGGTTCATGCCAACCATGTCAGTGCGCAGATGAAGGCCTTCGTCGATCGCAGTTTTGCCTGGTCGCATGCTCTGACGCTGTTGGGCAAACCGGTCATCACGGCTGTCACGGCAGCCTATTCCGACATGACTGTTGCGCAGGGCTACCTTGACTGGGTCGCCTGTGCGCTCGGTGCAGTTCCGGTTGGTCATCTCCGCCGGGTCCAGAGCAATCCGTTTGAAGATGTCGCCGGCTACCACGATGCCCAAGCATTGGCAGACCGTGTGGTGGCACTGCTCGAAGAACGGCAAAAACCTCAGGCCACGGACGCCAATCGCGCCTATTTCGAGGAACTCAAGGGGCTCCTGTCCTATCTCCCGGCCGAGTACGCCAGGAAACGCTGGACGACCCATGAATGGTTCGCCAAGACATTTGACGAAGCGCTGAGCGAGATCTGATATCGGACCTCGGCATGTTCCCTTATGGATTGTGGGGCTGATCGAGACTAGTGTTCGTGCAACCGAACAGGATAGCCGACACATATCAAGGGGTTCGTTCTTGGTCACCACACAGACGCCGGCGATCGACAAGGCGATGGCGGTATTCGCGTTTCTGGCCGAGAGCGGCCGCGCCACCTTCACCCAGATCCAGAAAGCCACGGGGCTGCCGAAGAGTACCTCGTCGTCCCTTCTGGCGTCCCTGCTGGCGCACGGACTGGTCAGTCTCGAGGATGGGCGCTACGCGCTTGGCTTGCGCTGGTACGAGCTCGGCAACAAGGTCGAGGAGGGGCTCGACATCAAGCGGGCGGCCCTCGAGCCGTTGACGCAGTTGCGCGACCGTACGCAGCTCACCTGCCATCTGGGCGTGCTCGAGGGTCCCTCGGCCATCTACGTGCTGAAGCTCGAAAGCCCGACGGCCATCGTGATCCGCAGTTGGGTCGGCCGGCGCCTGTCGCTGCACAGCTCGGGCCTCGGCAAGGCACTTCTCGCCTGGCTGCCGGAGAGCAAGCTGGACGGCATCCTGCCCGACATCGACTTCGTCAGGCGAACCGGCACCACCATCGTCAGCGTCGGAGCGTTCCGGGAGGAACTGCTGGCCACCCGCGAGCGGGGATGGGCATTCGACAACGCCGAGGACAATGACGGCGTCTATTGCATCGCGGCGCCGTTGCTCAACGCGGCGGGCGAGGCGACGGCAGCGATCAGCGTGTCAGGCGTGTCCTCGCAGATCAACCGCTCCAATCTCGACGCGGTGGCCGCAGCGGTGGTTTCAACCGCCGATCGGATCGCTGCCGACTATCGCCGTTGGAAGGCCTGACGGCCGCGACAAAAAAAGACCCGCAGAGCGCGGGCCTTCAAGTTGGCGGTCTTGCTTGGGATCAGCGGATATAGGCGCCCGCCATCAGCGAGGCGGCGTTTTGCGTGTACTGGCGATAGACGCCCTTGCGGTTCGAGAAATCGGGCGCGGTCCAACCCACCTTGCGCTTGGCGAAGGCGGCAGCGACTTCCTCGGCGCTGGCCGGCTTGCGGGCGAGCCCGACGACGTTGAGCTTGCGCGCCTTGACGTCGATCTCGATCAGGTCGCCATCCTCGATGAAGGCGATCGGACCGCCATCGGCGGCCTCCGGCGATACGTGGCCGATGCACGGGCCATGGGTAGCACCAGAGAAACGGCCATCGGTGACCAGCGCCACAGTGCCGTTGAGGCGGGCGTCGAAGACGATGGCGTCGGTGGTCATCAGCATTTCCGGTGCGCCGGAGCCGCGCGGGCCCTCATAGCGGATGACCATGACGTCGCCCGGATCGATGCGGTTGTTGATGATCGCTTCCTGCGCGGCTTCCTCGGAACCGAACACCTTGGCCGGCCCGGTGTGCTGGTGCATCTTCGGGCTGCAGGCCGAGTACTTGATGACCGCGCCATCGGGGGCGATGTTGCCCTTGAGGACGGCGATGGCGCCGATCTTGGACTTCTCCGGATCGCGGATCAGGTCCTGCCGCTCCAGCTTGAAGTTGGCGAGGTAGCCGAGATTGTTCTCGAAGAAGCCGGACTTCTGCAGCACTTCGAGGTTCTCGCCCAGCGTGCGGCCGGTGACCGTCATGACGTTGAGGTCGAGGTGATCGCGGATCATCCACTGCACCATCGGGATGCCGCCGGCGAACCACAAGAGCTCGGTGACGTAGCGGCCGGACGGCTGGACGTTGGTGAGATAGGGGATCTCGTGGTTGATGCGGTCGAACACGTCCGGCGTCAGCTCCCAGCCGAGCGCGTGGGCAATGGCCGGCAGATGGATCAGCGCGTTGGTGCTGCCGGAGATGGCGGCGTGCACCTTGATGGCGTTCTCGAAGGCGGCGCGGGTCAGGATCTTGGAGGAGGTGATGCCCTTTTCCGCCAGCACCAGCGCCTGATGGCCGGCCATGCGGGCGTAGCGGGTGATCTCCGACATGGTCGAGGGCGCCAGCGCGTTGCCGGGCAGGGCCATGCCGAGGGCTTCCGACATGCACTGCATGGTGCTGGCGGTGCCCATGAACTGGCAGGCGCCGGCCGTCGGACAGCCGCAGCGCTGCAGGTTCTGGATCTTGTCGATGCCGATCTCGCCCTTCTTGAACTGGGCAGTGGCGCCGCCGAGGTCGGAGGTCGTCATGTTCGGCGCCGGCCGCATGGAGCCGCCGGGCACGTGGACGAGCGGCATGTCGAGGCGGGCGGCGGCGA
>JARKNW010000068.1 GCA_029976075.1 Pleomorphomonas sp. | reverse complement strand
CCTGACGCCGCCGAAGACCTGGGACGAACTGCTCCAGGTGATCGACGTCCTCAAGAAGAACGACATCGCTCCCTTCGCGCTCGCCAACAAGAACAAGTGGACGGGCTCGATGTACTACGGCTACCTCGTCGACCGCATCGGCGGCCCCGAGGCCTTCGCCAACGCCGCCCAGCGCAAGGACGGCGGCTCGTTCGCCGATCCGGTGTTCGTGGAAGCCGGCAAGCGCCTGCAGGAGCTGGTCAACCTCGGCGCCTTCCAGAAGGGCTACAACGGCCTCGACTACGACGTCGGCGGTTCGCGTCGCCTTCTCTACACCGAAAAGGCCGCCATGGAGCTGATGGGCACGTGGGAAGCGTCGACCATCGGCAACGAGAACCCGGAGTTCGCCAAGAAGCTCGGCTTCTTCCCGTTCCCGTCGGTTCCCGGTGGCAAGGGTGATCCGTCCGACCTCCTTGGCACGCTCGGCGACAACTTCGTCTCCGTCACCAATGCCTGCCCCGAGAAGGACAAGGCCGTGGAGCTGATCAAGTTCCTGACCGACGACACCGCCGCTGCCGGCCGCGTGGCCGACTCGCGTCTGCCGCCGATCAAGAACCTCAAGGTCGACAACCCCTTCCTGCAGGAAGTCTCCAAGCTGGTCGGCGAAGCCAAGAGCGTGCAGCTCTGGTGGGACCAGGAGCTGCCGCCGAAGCTCGGCGAGCTGCATAAGGACACCTCGCAGGCGCTGTTCGGCCTGTCCAAGACGCCCGAGCAGGTGGCCGAGGAATTCGAGGCCGCTGCCAAGGCCGAGCTGAAGTAACCTCCTCCCAAGAACAGCCCCGCCGACGGTACGCCGCCGGCGGGGCGCAAATGTGAGGGCCGGCCCGCGAGAGCGCCAGGATCCGGCCCCGAGGACCGTGGACGGAGGATTTCCACCGTGACCGACATTACGACGCGCCCCGCCGAAGACGGAGCGGGAGGGGCGGGCCTGTCTCTCAAGACCTTCGCGCCGGCCATCTTTCTTGCGCCGGCCGTTCTGCTGCTTGCCGTCTACCTTCTCTATCCGCTCGTCGACAGCTTCCGCCTGTCGCTCCTGGACTGGAACGGCCTCGGCTCCGACGCCCGCTTCGTCGGGCTCGACAACTGGAAGAAGCTCGCGTCCGACACGCTGTTCTGGGAAGCGGCCTGGAACAACATCCTGCTCGCCGTCTTCTCGGTGCTGGTGCAGATGCCGATCGCCCTCGTGCTGGCGGTGGTGCTCGACAACGCGGGCAAGGGCTCGCGCATCCTCAAGATCCTCTACTTCCTGCCGCTCCTGATGTCGTCGGTCGCCCTCGGCGTCCTCTTCAACTACTTCTACGAGGTAACCTTCGGCCCGCTCCACGCGATCCTCGCTTTCGTCGGCCTCGGCTATCTCGCCCAGGACTGGCTCGGCGACACACGCTATTCGCTCGGCGCGGTGATCGCGGTCATCTGCTGGCAGTACATTCCCTTCTACATGGTGCTGTTCATGGCCGGCCTCGCCTCCTTCCCGGCCGAGATCTCGGAAGCGGCCAAGCTCGACGGCGCGTCGGAGACGACCATCTTCTGGAAGATGAAGCTGCCGCACCTCAAGGGCACGCTGCGCACCGCCGTGGTGCTCTCCGTCATCGGCGCGCTGCGCTACTTCGACCTCATCTACGTGATGACCGGCGGCGGACCCGAGGGCGCCTCGGAACTGATGGCCACCTACATGTATCGCAACGTCTTTTCCTCGTTCCAGCTGGGCTATGGCAGCACGGTGGCCTCGGGCATGTTCATCATCGTCATCCTGATCGCCTCGGTGCTGCTGCGCTTCTCCAAGCGCTACGAGACGGAGGTCTGACCATGGCGAGCTCCCCCGTCGCCCGCGCCACCGGCCGCGTCGCCGTCCCCGTCCTCGGCCTGTTCTGGCTCGCCGTCACCACCGTGCCCTTCCTGTTCATGGTGATGACCAGCTTCAAGTCGCAGCAGGAGTCCTTCTCCAGCTCCGTCTGGGCGCTGCCCGAGGCGCTCGACCTCGTCAACTACAGGAGCGTGCTCGAAGGCCCCTTCCTCACCTACTTCAAGAACTCGGTGATGGTGGTGGTGATCTCGGTCATCCTGATCATGCTGATCTCGGCCATGGCCGCCTTCGCCTTCGCCCGCATGCGCTTCCGCTTCAACGAGGCGCTGTTCGGCCTGATCGTCGCCGGCATGATCGTGCCGATCCACATCACCCTGGTGCCGATCTACCTGATGACGCGCCAGATGGGCCTCTACGACAGCCAGTTCGCGCTGATCGGCCCCTATGTGGCGACGTCGCTGCCGATCTCGGTGTTCATCCTCACCGAGTTCATGCGCCAGATCCCGAAAGAGCTGGAGGAGGCGGCGCGGCTCGACGGCTGCGGTCCCTTCGCCATCTTCTTCAAGGTGTTCCTGCCGCTGTCGGGGCCGGGGCTCTCCACCATCGCCATCTACAACGGCATCATGCTGTGGAACGAGTTCATCTTCGCCTACGTGCTGACCTCGTCGACCGGCACCCGCACCCTGCCGCTCGCCATCTGGGACTACCAGGGCCAGTACACCTCCAACATCCCGGCGATCCTCACCGTCGTCACCCTCACGTCGCTACCCCTCGTCGTCGCCTATGCCTTCGGGCAGGAGAAGATCGTCAAGGGCATGATGGCCGGCTCGCTCAAGGGCTGAGGCTTCGGAGACACTCCATGACCAGCATTACCCTCTCCGGCGTCAACAAGTCCTTCGGCGCCAACTTCCCCGTCATCCGCGACGTGGACCTCACCATCGAAGACGGCGAGTTCTGCGTGTTCCTCGGCCCGTCGGGCTGCGGCAAGTCGACGCTCCTGCGCATGGTCGCCGGCCTCGAAACCGGCTACTCGGGCCAGATCCGCATCGGCGACCGCGTGGTCGACAAGGTGGAACCGGCCGACCGCCAGGTCGCCATGGTGTTCCAGAACTACGCGCTCTATCCGCACATGACCGTCTACGACAACATGGCCTTCGGCCTCCGCCAGGCGAAGACGGCCAAGGACGAGATCGACCGCCGCGTCAAGGACGCCGCCCGCATCCTGCAGATCGAGCCGCTGCTCGACCGCATGCCCAAGGCGCTCTCCGGCGGCCAGCGCCAGCGCGTCGCCATCGGCCGCGCCATCGTGCGCCAGCCCAAGGTGTTCCTGTTCGACGAGCCGCTCTCCAACCTCGACGCGGCGCTGCGCGTCCACATGCGCTCGGAGATCGCCACGCTGCACCGCAACTTCCCGGCGGCGTCGATGATCTACGTGACGCACGACCAGACCGAGGCGATGGCGCTCGCCGACAAGATCGTGCTGCTGCATGCCGGCAAGGACATGCTGAAGCACGGCTCGATCGCCCAGGTCGGCAAGCCGCTCGACCTCTACCACCGGCCGCGCAACCTGTTCGTCGCCGGCTTCCTGGGATCGCCGACCATGAACTTCCTGGAGGCGACCTTCGTCGCCCAGGAGCCGGCCGGCGCCCGCGTGGTGCTGAAGAGCGGCGAGGAGATCGTGGTGCCGGTGGACGGTTCGACGCTCGCCGCCTCCGCCCCCGTCACCCTCGGCGTCCGGCCGGAGCATCTCGCCCCGGTCGTCGGGCCGGCCCCGCAGACGCTGACGCGCAAGGTGTCGGCGGTGGAGCATTTCGGCGAGTACAGCTTCGTCTATCTCGACGGCGGCACCTCGGCGCCGCTGATCGCCAAGGTGGCCGGCGACGGCGGTGTCAAGGCGGGCGATACCGCCAGCTATGCGGCGCCAGCCGACTGCTGCCACCTGTTCGATGGCGACGGCCTCGCGCTCGATCACCTCACCAGCCTCTGATCCCTTTCGCCGACTTCCTTGAGGACGGCCGCACGGCCGCAAAGAGTTCATCATGACCTTCGCTTACAAAGACCCCAGCAAGCCGATCGCCGACCGCGTCGCCGACCTCCTCGGGCGCATGACCCTTGAGGAGAAGATCGCCCAGATGCACGCGATGTGGCTGGTGCTCGACGAGCACGGCAAGCACCGCCCGCGTACCGAGGACGCCTTCATCGGGCAGTCCGACGAGACGACGCTGAGCGACATGCTGAAGAAGGGCCTCGGGCAGATCACCCGGCCGCTTGGCACCCGTTCCATCGATCCGGCCGAGGGCGTGCGCGCCCTCAACAGCCTGCAGAAGTTCCTGGTCGAGGAAACCCGCCTCGGCATCCCGGCGATCAGCCACGAGGAATGCCTGTCCGGCATGATGGCGCGCGGCGCCACGCTGTTCCCGTCGTCGCTCGCCTATGGCGCGACCTTCAATCCCGAGCTGATCGAGGAAGTGGGCAAGATCATCGGCCAGGAAGTGCGCTCGCTCGGCGGCCACCAGGGCCTTGCGCCGGTGCTGGACGTCGCCCGCGACGCCCGTTGGGGCCGCACCGAGGAAACCTTCGGCGAGGATCCTTATCTCGTCGGTGTCATGGCCACGCGCTATGTGCGCGGCATGCAGGGGCCGAAGCGCGATTTCCTCGCCACGCTGAAGCACTACGCCGGCCATTCCTTCTCCGAAGGCGGCCGCAACCACGCGCCGATCCACCTCGGCTGGCGCGAGCTCAACGACATCTTCCTGCTGCCGTTCGAAATGGCGGTGAAGCAGGCCAACGCCGGTTCGGTGATGCCGGCCTACCATGACATCGACAACGAGCCGAGCCATGCCTCCAGGCACCTTCTGACCAAGGTGCTGCGCGAGGACTGGGGCTTCGACGGCCTCGTCGTCGCCGACTACATCGGCGTCAGCCTGCTCTACCAGCATCACGGCCTTGCCTCCAACCAGGCCGAGGCGGCGGCGCTCAGCTTCAATGCCGGCCTCGACCAGGAACTGCCGGGCGAGGACTGCGCCACCCACCTCAAGGAAGCGCTCGATCGCGGCCTGATCACCGTGGATAAGATCGACGAGATCGTCCGGCGCGTGCTGACCGAGAAGTTCCGTCTTGGCATCTTCGAGAAGCCCTATGTCGACGACAAGGCGATCAAGCTCCAGAGCCCGGAGGCGATCGCCGTCGCCCGCAAGGTGGCCGAGCAGTCGGTGACCATCCTCTCCAACAACGGCATCCTGCCTCTCGACCCCAAGAAGAAGGTGGCGATGATCGGCCCGTCGGCCGACGATCCGCTGGCGCTCCTCGGCGACTACTCCTTCCCGGTGCACCTCATCCTGTCGGACGCCAACGAGAGCGCCGCGACGGTGGTGACGCCGCGCGCCGCCTTCCAGGCCGCCGCCGGCAACGCCAACCTGATCTACGCCCGCGGCTGCAACATCCTCGACGAGCGCAAGTCCGGAGCGCCGGTGTTCCCCGGCGATGTCGACGACTCGTCGGTGGTGACGCAGGTGTCGTCGGTGTCGACGCGCACCGACATGATCGCCGATGCCGTCGAGGCGGCGAAGGCGGCCGATGTGGCCATCGTCTGCGTCGGCGACCTCTCGGGCATCTTCCAGACCGGCACGGTGGGGGAGGGCTCGGATGCCGACACCCTCGAACTGCCGGGCGTGCAGCAGAAGCTGCTCGAGGCCGTCGTCGCCACCGGTACGCCGGTGGTGGTGGTGCTGTCGGCCGGCCGTCAGTACAATCTGGGCGGTCTCGAAGACAAGGTGGCCGCCCAGGTTTGGACCTTCTTCGCCGGCCAGCAGGGCGGCAACGCCCTCTATGATGTGCTCTCCGGCAAGGTGGAGCCGTCGGGCCGCCTGACGCTGTCGGTGCCCAAGAGCGTCGGCGCGGCGCCTTACTTCTATAACCACAAGCTCAAGAGCTCTGGCACGCCGATCGCCCGCCACTTCGGCAGCCAGTATCCCTTCGGCCATGGCCTCAGCTACACGACCTTCGCCTTCGAGGACCTGAAGCTCGCGGCCGACAAGGTGGACGTCGAAAAGGGCGACATCGTCGTGAGCTTCAAGGTGAAGAACACCGGCGGTCGCAAGGGCGTCGCCGTGCCGCAGCTCTACATCCGCGACGTGCTGGCCTCGGTGGTGCGGCCGGTCAAGGAGCTGAAAGCCTTCGGCCGTGTCGAGCTCAAGCCGGGCGAGACCAAGGTCGTTACTTTCACCGTGCCCGTGGACATGCTGTGCTTCACCGGCCCCGAGGGCTTCCGCATCGTCGAACCGGGCGAGCACGAGCTTCAGCTCGGTGCCTCCAGCGCCGACATTCGCCTGCGCGCCAAGGTGGAAGTCTCCGGCAAGACGCGCAAGCTGCCGAAGAACTGGCGCATGGAGAGCACGGTCTCCGTCGCCTGAATAGTACGATAAAAAAGCCACGCTGCCGGGGAGGAAACTCCCCGGCAAGAGTTCCGTCTTGAAAATGAATCGTTTCGAGAGGATAACAGACGCCGAGGATTTCAAAAACTATCAGGGCCGGCTGCCTTCCGGCGTCGCCCTTTTGTCGGATTTCCGACGACGATCAACTCCCGCGTCGTCGGAGAAACGCGCGGTCGCTTCCCAACCGCGCATTACGCCCCCCGGCGTCGAACGCGAGGCGGATCTCCCCGGAGACCGCCTCGCTGGCGTTTTGGAGGAGGCGCGATGATGTTGAGTTCCGGTCAGCTCCTGGCGGAGATCAGTTGGCCTCGGTGCCAGGCGAATGTCGGCGCTCTGCTTGCGCCTCGGCGACGAACTCTCGGAGCAATGCGACCCTATGTGGGCGAAAACTGCGACCGGTCGGTCGGACCTCGCCGATGCGATCCACTCTGAAGCGCCGGAAAGCATTGCGGCTGCAGCATTTCGCGATCAGTATCAATGACTTGTCCAGGTAGACGATCGACAGCGGCCAGATTTCCCGCTCCGTGGTCCGGCCTTTCTCGTCCGTGTATCGGATGGCCAGAGCGTCTTCCTGCCAGCACGCTGACCGCAGGGTGGCCATGTCGAACGAAGGGGCGGGAGGAGCGGACGGCCTGTAGATGCCATTGACGGCGTGAACGGCATGCAGTTGCAACCGCTCCGGCAAAATCGCCGTGATCTTGGAAAATACTGCCTCGGCGGCGCTGGCCAGTTCAGGGTCGCCCACTTGCTTGACCTCCTCGAGCCCAAGCGCCAGGGCCTCGATCTCGATCCGGCTGAACATCAGGGGCGGCAGAGCCATATCCTCGACGAGGCGGTAGCCGAAGCCGGTTGCACCCTCGATGGTCGCACCAGCCGCTCTGAGACTGTCGATGTCGCGATATATGGTCCGGACCGATACCTCGGTCTCCTCCGCCAACCGATCGGCGGTCACCGGACTGGGCAAGCTGCGGAGAGCCTGAAGCAATCGCAGGAGTCGGTCGCTTCGCGCCATCTTCGGCCCCTTACTGTCGATTTTTGTCAGTAAGGCTAGCGGATATTGAACCTCGGTTCCATAGGCATCCTGCCTGGATTTCGCAGACGAGGGAAAGCAATGTTTCGCCCCAACAGCCTCATACTCTACGTGGACGACGTAGACCGCAGCACGGCTTTCTACAGGGATATTCTGAAGGCGGATCCCGTCGAGACGTTCCAGGACTTCTCGGTCTTCGCCCTGAGCGACGGTTTTGTTGTCGGCTTGCAGTCGAAGCATGCGATCGACCCCAAGCCTCAGTCGGCTTTCGGCGGCTTTGAGTTGTCGTTCAGCAACGCCACGCAGGAGGACGTCGACGAGCTCCACGCGGAATGGAAGGCACGAGGCGTCGAGATGGTGCTCGAGCCGACCACGCTCGAGTTCGGCTACACGTTCGTGGCGGTGGATCCCGATGGGCATAGGCTTCGCGTCTGCGCGACCGATACCACCAACGTCACCTGACCGGCCGGACGCGAGGCGGTCGTCCCCGAAGGCCGCCTCGCTGGCGTTTGGGGCTTCCCCATAAGCTCGATGATCTCGGCAGAATGGAGCGGTGGAACTCCGAAGGGGCGCCGCACATAATCCTGGTTGCCCGTACCCCTCAGACCTTCGTCCTGATCGTGTTCTACTCCCTTTGCCAAAGGCCGGAGTGAGTGCCACTATTCTTTCGAGGATAGACGCGCGCGACAAAAGACGCGTTCGGGAGGAATGAGGATGACGGTTCGTTTTGGCCTCGTCGGCTGTGGCGTCATGGGCTCCGATCATGCTCGCATCTTGCGGAGCGACATCGCCGGAGCCGAACTGGTGGCCGTCCAGGATAAGGACTGGGGCAGGGCAAAGAGGGTTGCCGGCGATCGCTGCAGGATTCACGCAGATCCGGAACAACTGATCGTCGATCCAGGTGTCGATGCCATCGTCATCGCCTCGCCCGATGCGACGCACGCGCCGCTGACGCTCGCCGCCATTGCCGCCGGCAAGCCGGTGCTCTGCGAGAAGCCAATGGCTTCGAACCTCGACGAGGCCAGGTCGATCGTCGACGCCGAAATCGCTGCCGGCCGCCAGCTGGTGCAGATCGGCTTCATGCGCCGCTTCGATCCCGGCTATCGGGCGATGCGTGCCGCCGTCAAGGCAGGGACGCTGGGCAACCCCTTGTTCCTTCATTGCATTCATCGCAATGCCGTCGGGCCCGACTATGTCACCTCCGATCTGGTGCTGGCCAACTCCAGCGTCCACGAGATCGACATCTCCCGCTATGTGCTCGGCGAGGACCACGCGCGCGTGCGAGTGATCCGGGCCCGGTCGTCGCGCAAGGCGCCCAACCGCCAGCCGCTGATGATGGTGCTGGAAACCATGAGCGGAGTGGTGGTGTCGGTGGAGGCCTTCCTCGATGCCCAGTATGGCTACGACGTCCAGGGCGAGCTCGTCTGCGAGGAGGGGACGCTCAGCCTCGATCCGCACCCGCCGGTCCGGAGCCGGGTTGGGGGCAGCGATGGCCATGCCGTCGAGACCGATTGGGTCGGCCGGTTTGCCGATGCCTATCGTTGCCAGTTGCGCGACTTCGTGGCCGCCCTCGATGGCGGGCGTTTCCTCGGCTCGTCCGCCTGGGACGGCTATGTCGCCTCGCTGACCGCAGAGGCGGCGCTTCGCGCTCTCAGGACGGGTGAAACGATTGCCGTGGAAAGCGGCGATCGCCCCGCGTTCTACGACGCGCTCGGTTGAAAAGGGGCAGAGCCATGAAGATCGCCCTGGTATCGGACAGTCTCGCTCACCTGCCGTTTCCGGTCCTGCTCGACACAGCCCGGTCCCTCGGGATCGAAGGGCTGGAGATTGCCACCGGCAACTGGTCCTCGGCACCCCACATCGACCTTCCGGGCCTGCTGAAAAGCGCCGAGGCGCGACGGGACTTCCTGAGGGAGTTCAGTCGCCGCGGCCTCGAGCTGGTGGCGCTCAACTGTTCCGGCAATCCCCTCCATCCGGTGGATGGTGCCCGTCAGTCGGCGATCACCCGCGACACCATCCGTCTTGCCGGCCAGCTCGGTCTTGAGAAGGTGGTGATGATGTCCGGCCTGCCCGGCGGTGGTCCGGACGACCGCTGTCCCAACTGGATCGTCTCGTCCTGGCCGCCCGAGACGCAGGAGATGCTGGCCTGGCAATGGCAGGAGAGGCTGGCGCCCTACTGGCAGGATCTCGTCACGCTGGCGCGAGCCGAGGGGGTGAGACGTCTGGCGCTCGAGCTGCACGGCAATCAACTGGTCTACAACGTGCCGACGTTGATGCGTCTTCGTGCCATGGTGGGGGAGACGGTGGGCGCCAACCTCGATCCCAGCCATCTCATGTGGATGGGAGCCGACCCGATCGCCGCCGTCGATGCCCTCGGCACGGCCATCTACCACGTCCACGCCAAGGACACGTTCCTCAACGCCCCGCGCGCGGCCCTGGTCAGCCGCTTGGAGAACGGTTCGCTGACCGACATTCCCGGCCGCGCCTGGAGCTACATTACCCTTGGCTATGGCCATGACGAAGCATGGTGGCGCGCCTTCTGCTATCGCCTCATGATGGTCGGCTACGATGGCTGGCTATCGATCGAGCACGAGGACGTGCTGATGGCGCGCCTCGAGGGCGTCGAGCGATCGGTGACGCTGCTGCGCGATGTGGTCCCCAGGGAGCCGGGCGATTTCGTGCCCCAACCAGTTTGAACCTAGTGGAGCGAATTTGACATTTGAGACCCGCTCGACATAAGGCGCCCGCTCAAATGTCAAATTCAAAAGCTCCACTAGAACCAATAGGTTGCTAGTGGTTCCCTTGACTCCGACATTTGCCCCGAGGCTGGTATCGAGTGGATGCAAATGTCGGAGTCGAACCACTAGGCAGACTCGGTCTTTCGTGAAAAAAGACAGCCGGACACATCAAACGACGAGCGTTAAGGTTCAGGCGCTGGAAATGCATGTGATGACACTCGGCCTGGGCTTTTGGGCTGCTGCCGTGCCGGCGGTTCTCAGCGTCGGCCTTTCGAAGGGCGGGCTCACCTCCATCGGCGGCCTCGCGGTGCCGCTTCTGGCCTTTGCCGTGCCGCCGACGGTCGCGTCGGGCATCGTCCTGCCGCTCCTGTGCTTTTCCGACATCTTCGCCATGTGGACCTTCCGGCGGCATGTCGATGTCCGCATGCTCTGGTGGTTGGTGCTGGCGGCGGCCGGCGGCGTCGTCCTTGGCTTCCTGACCTTCCGCCTGCTCGACGAGAAGACCATCGGCCTTCTGATCGGCCTCATCACCGTGCTGTTCACGCTGCGCTACTGGCTCGGCAGCCGCCTTGCCCTTTTGGCTCCCAAGGGAAAGCCGGGCGTCAAGCAGGGCGTGGTCTGGTCGGTGACGTCCGGCTTCACCAGCTTCATCGCCCATGCCGGCGGGCCGCCGCTGATGTTCTATCTGCTGCCGCTCAAGCTCGACCGGATGACCTTCACCAGCACGTCGGTCTACTTCTTCGGCATCATCAACCTGATCAAGCTGCCGTTCTTCGCCGTGCTCGGCTTGCTGAGCGCCGACAACCTCTCGACGTCGCTGATGCTCGCTCCCATCGCCCTCATCGGCGTCGCCATCGGGGTCTGGTTGTTGAAGGTGATGAACGAAGCGCTGTTCTATCGCGTCAGCTACATCCTGACCTTCCTCGCTGGCTTGAAGCTGATTTGGGACGGCCTGCCTTCCTGGACTTAGAGCACTCGCCGATCAGGTTGAATCAACCTGATCGAAAAGCGGCTGCTCCAGCAATAACCTGGAGCATTCGCTGCACGACCAAATGTTTCAATTTGTTCGGCGAATGCTTTAGGGGCACGTCTGGAGCACTCTGAAGCCGTCGTCACGCTGTAACCTATCGGGGCTCCGCGCCGTCTTCCTGTGACGGCGCATATGGTTCGCTGCGTCTCGTTTCCGCGGATTTCGGCCAAGCCATATTGAAAATCACACTCGCGTTACCGTCACCCAACTGTCACGCAAGGGGCTTAGCCCGACGTTTGTCGAACCAAGCCGGCTCCCTCCGGGCCGGTCCAAAAGAACTTGGGAGAGACGACGTGACGCTTTTCAAGAAACTCCTCGCGACGACCGCCACTGGCCTTGCCGGCATCATCCTGGCAACCGCCGTCCAGGCTGCCGACATTTCCGGCGCCGGCTCGAGCTTCATCTATCCGGTTTTCTCCAAGTGGGGCGCTGCCTACAAGGAAAAGACGGGTGTGGCCCTGAACTATCAGTCGATCGGCTCCGGCGGCGGCATCAAGCAGGTGGAGGCCGGCACCGTCACGTTCGGCGCGTCCGACAAGCCGCTCTCCGATGACGAACTCGCCAAGAACGGCATGATCCAGTTCCCGATGGTCATGGGCGGCATCGTCCCGATGTACAACATCGACGGCGTCCAGCCGGGCGAGCTGGTTCTCGACGGCCAGACGCTGGTTCATATCTTCGACGGCACGATCACCAGTTGGGACGACCCGGCGATCAAGGCCCTCAACAAGGACCTGAAGCTGCCAAGCCAGGCGATCGTCGTCGTCCATCGTTCGGACGGATCGGGCACCACCTTCAACTTCACCGACTATCTCTCGAAGATCTCGCCGGAGTGGAAAGACAAGATCGGCGCGGATACCGCCGTCGAGTGGCCGGTCGGCCTCGGCGCCAAGGGTTCGGAGGGCGTCGCCAATACCGTCAAGCAGACGGCCGGCGCCATCGGCTACAACGAGTATGCCTATATCGTCCAGAACAAGCTGGGCTTCGCCAAGATGGTGAACAGCGCCGGCAAGGTGGTGACGCCGTCGCTCGATACCTTCGCCTCGGCCGCCTCGAGCGCCGATTGGGCCGGCGCCAAGAACTTCCACGTGGTGATCACCAACCAGCCGGGCGACACCAGCTGGCCGATCGCCGCCTCGACCTGGGTGATCATCCACACCGACGCCAGCAAGGATCCGGACGCCTACAAGGGCGCGCTGACCTTCTTCGACTGGATCTACAAGAACGGCAAGAAGGACGCTGCGGATCTCGATTACGTCGCCATCCCCGACAACGTGTCCAAGCTTGTCGAGGCGTCCTGGTCGGCCGTCAAGGCCGGAGACAAGGCCGTGTTCACCGCAATGCAGTGATCTCCTCCCGCAAGGAGACCACGGCATCGGCGGGTGGAGGCACGGGCTTCACCCGCCGATTTTCGCTTACCGGCATCGATGCCTTTCCTTCGAGCAGGGGCGCCACCATTGAAGACGACGGGCTCTTCGGATGAAATCGCCGTCGACGGCCCTGCCACGCAGGGCGTCGGAACAGCGGCCAAGCGATCGCGCACCCGGCCGGTCCGAACCAAGTTCGGTGACCGGCTGTTCATTCTTCTGAGCCGGGGCGCCGCCTCGCTGGTTGTCGTGGTGCTCGGCGGCGTTCTCCTGGCGCTCGCCCTCGGCGCGCTGCCGGCCCTGAGGGAATTCGGCCCCGAGTTCGTCTGGGCGGATCGCTGGAGCCCGGCCAAGGACCTGTTCGGTGCCGCCGCGCCGATCTACGGCACGCTGGTCACCTCGGCGATCGCCATGGTGATTGCCGTCCCCCTGTCGTTCGGCATCGCCATCTTCCTGACCGAGCTCTGCCCGGCGCCGCTCCGCCGGCCGATCGGCATCGCCATCGAGCTGCTCGCCGGCATTCCCAGCATCATCTACGGCCTCTGGGGCTTCTTCGTGCTGGCGCCGATCATGCAGAGCACCATCCAGCCGCTGCTCATCGGCACGCTCGGCAACCTGCCGGGCATCGGCGTGCTGTTCAAGGGCGCCCCCTACGGCGTCGGCATGCTGACAGCCGGCGTGGTGCTGGCCATCATGGCGCTGCCCTTCATAACGGCGGTGACGCGCGACGTGTTTGCCACCGTGCCGGCCATGCTGCGCGAATCCGCCTATGGCGTCGGCATGACCACCTGGGAGGTGGTGCGCCACATCGTCATTCCCTATTGCCGTGTCGGCCTGGTCGGCGGGATCATGCTCGGCCTCGGCCGGGCGCTCGGCGAAACCATGGCGGTGACCTTCGTCATCGGCAACTCGCACCGGATCGCCGCCTCGCTGATGGCGCCGGCCACGACGATTTCGGCGTCGATCGCCAACGAGTTCACCGAGGCCACCACGCCGCTCTACACCGCGAGCCTGATCGCCCTCGGTCTCATCCTGTCGGTCATCACCTTCCTGGTCCTCGGACTGGCCAAGTGGATGATCCAGCGCTCCAAGCTTCAGTGACGAGGTTGCCGATGTCCCGCACGTCCCGCCGACGCTTGACCAGCCGCTTCGCCATGCTGCTGTCGCTGCTGGCGACCCTGTTCGGCCTCGTCATCCTGGCCGCCATTCTATGGACGCTCCTGAGCCGTGGCGTTGCTGCCCTCAGCCCCGAGCTGTTCACGCTCGACACGCCACCGCCCGGTGCGGCAGGCGGTCTGGCCAATGCGCTCTACGGTTCGGCCGTCATGACGCTGTTGGCGCTGGTGATTGCCGCGCCGCTTGGCGTCATGGCCGGGACGGCGCTCGCAGAATTCTCCGGCACGTCGCGGGTGGCTGCCGCCGCGGCATTCCTCAACGACGTGCTGCTCAGTGCGCCGTCCATCGTGATCGGCCTGTTCGTCTACACCGCCATGGTGGTGCCGATGGGGCATTTCTCGGCCTGGGCCGGCGCGGTTTCGCTTGTCATCATCGCCCTGCCAGTGATCGTCCGGACAACGCAGGACATGCTGCAACTGGTGCCCGGCACGCTGCGCGAGGCGGCGGTGGCGCTTGGCACGCCACGCTGGCGCATCGTCGTCTCGGTGGTCTGGCGCGCGGCGAGCAACGGCCTCATCACCGGCATCCTCTTGGCCTATGCCCGCGTTGCCGGCGAGACGGCGCCGCTGTTGTTCACCGCGCTCAGCAATCAATACTGGACCTCGGACATGAACGCGCCGATGGCCAGCCTGCCGGTGGTCATCTTCCAGTTCGCCATGAGCCCCTATGACGATTGGCAGCGCCTCGCCTGGGCCGGCGCGCTGATCATCACGCTGACCATTCTCGTCATCAACATCGGCGCCCGCGCGCTCGGCACCTCCAGGCATTCGTGAAGGACAGCGCCATGATCGATCTTCATCACCCGGAAGTCGCGAAGCCAGATGGCGGTTCGGCCGGTGCCGCGCCCGGCAGGCCCATCAAGCTCGAAGCGCGTGGCTTGCGCTTTTCCTACGGGGGCGACCGCGAGATCCTGAAGGGCATCGACATCACCCTGCGCGATCGCACGGTGACCGCCTTCATCGGTCCGTCCGGTTGCGGCAAGTCGACGCTGCTCCGGATCTTCAACCGGATGTACGATCTCTATCCCGGCCAGAAGGCGACGGGGGAGGTGCTGTTCGAAGGACGCAACATCCTGTCGAAGTCCGAGGACCTCGAGGAGCTTCGGGCCCGCATCGGCATGGTGTTCCAGAAGCCGACGCCGTTCCCGATGACGATCTACGAGAACATCGCCTTCGGCATTCGCCTGCATGAAAAGCTCGGCAAGGCCGAGATGGACCAGCGCGTCGAGGCGGCGTTGCGCAAGGCGGCTCTCTGGGAAGAGGTGAAGGACAAGCTGCACCAGAGCGGTCTCAGCCTGTCCGGCGGCCAGCAGCAGCGCCTCTGCATCGCCCGCGCCATTGCCATCCGGCCGGACGTGCTGCTGCTCGACGAGCCGGCTTCGGCACTCGATCCCATCTCGACGGCCAAGATCGAGGAACTGATCGACGAACTGCGCGCCGACTACTGCATTGCCATCGTCACCCACAACATGCAGCAGGCGGTTCGCGTCTCGGAGTTCACGGCCTTCATGTATCTCGGCGAACTGGTGGAGTTCGGCGCCACGGACGACATCTTCACCCATCCGTCGAACCCGCGCACCGAGGCCTATGTCACGGGGCGATTTGGCTGATGCGCCGCCTTTGAAGGTCCGCTCCGCCAAAGGCGCGCCGTCCGGCACGACGGACAAGCTTGCCGGCCGGCTTCCACGGCGGTTGAGCAAACAGGCTTAGTGTCCGCCGCCACCACCCGCCGCGGCAGGCTTCTTGACCATCGGCAGGGCGATCACCAGGACGCCGAACAATACCGTCAGGATCAGGAAGATGTCGTTGAACGCCATGATGGTCGATTGCTGCTGAGCAAGGCCGGTCAGCTTGGAGATGGCGGCGAGGTGGGCGTTGCTGCCCAGTTCCGACAGGCTGTGCTCCATGCCCGTGATGGTCGACATGGCGGTGGAGCTCGAAATGCTCACCGCCTCGCGCAGCCGGTCGAAGTGCAGGTCGGTGCGGTTGGTCATGATCTGGTTGATCAGGGCGAGACCGACGGCGCCGCCGAGGTTGCGGGTGAGGTTGAACAGGCCGGAGGCGTTCTTCATCTCGGCCGGCGGCAGGGTGCCGAGCGCGATGTTGTTGATGGGGATCATGCAGATCATCATGAACACGCCACGGAAGATCTGCGGCCAGAACAGCTCCCAGAAGTCCCAGTCGGCCGTGAAGCCGGTCGACAGATAGGTGGCGATGGCGATGCCGATGAAGCCGACTCCCATCATGACGCGCGGATCGACCTTGCCGGTCAGGCGGCCGGCGATCGGCGCCGTGAACAGCATGGCGACGCCGGAGACGAACATGGTTTCGCCGATCTGCAGGGCCGAGAAGCCACGGATGCGCGCGAGGTAGACCGGGTAAAGATAGGTGAGGCCGTAAAGGCCGATGCCCAGGCAGAAGGAGAAGGCGCTGCCGAAGGCGAAGTTGCGGTTCTTGAACGCCCAGAGATCGACGATCGGGTTCTCGCGGGTAAATGCCCGGAAAAAGAATACGATGCCGCCCACGGTCATCACCGCGGTGAGCACGGCGATACGGTCGTCGGAGAGCCAATCCTTGCTGGGGCCTTCCTCCAGAACATACTCCATCGACCCCAGGAAGGCGGCCATGGCGGCAAGGCCCCACCAGTCGAACACCTTGAACAGGCTGAAGTCGGGCTCGTCGAAGTCGATCAGGAAGTAGCTGGTCACCGTCACGAAGATGCCGGGCAGGATGTTGACCAAGAACAGCCAGTGCCAGGAGAACAGCTCGGTGAGGTAACCGCCGGCGGTGGGGCCGATGGTCGGCGCCAGCGTGGCGACAAGGCCGATGATCGGCGTCACCAGGCCCATCTTGTAGCGTGGGAAAATGGTGTAGGCGGAGGCGAACACCGTGGGGATCATGCCGCCGCCGATGAAGCCCTGCACGGCGCGCCACAGGATCATCTCGTTGATGGATGAGGCGAAGGCGCACATCATCGATGAGAAGGTGAAGCCGCCGGCGGCGATGACGAACATCCAGCGCGTCGAGATCATCCGCGACAGGTAGCCCGACAGCGGGATCATGATCACTTCGGCGATCAGGTAGGACGTCTGGACCCAGGAGATCTCGTCATTGGCGGCGCCGAGGCCGGCCTGGATCTCGCTGAGCGAGGCCGAGACGATCTGGATGTCCAGGATCGCCATGAACATGCCGAACACCATGCAGATGAAGGTGAACAGCCGGCGCTTGGTGAAGACGGGGCCGGCGGCGGCCGGTGCGATGGCGGACATGGGGGCGACCGAGGGCTGTCGGCCGAGGGCGCGCGGGCTGTGGCCCGCGCGTGCCGGTCGATCATTTGGGAAGGTATCAGCTTGCCGGCGCGGTGCGCGGATCGGCGGCGACCACCACGGAGAGGCCGGGACGCAGCTTGCCGCTCGCCGCCGCGTCGGCGGGAACCGAGATGCGCACCGGCAGGCGCTGCACCACCTTGGTGAAGTTGCCGGTGGCGTTGTTGGCCGGCAGCAGGCTGAACACCGAGCCGGTGGCCGGCGACAGGCTCTCGACGGTGCCGAGGATGGTCTCCTCCTCGCCGAGCGCGTCGACGGTGA
>JARKNW010000064.1 GCA_029976075.1 Pleomorphomonas sp. | reverse complement strand
GGTGGAAACGATCAGCGCCGGGATCTGGCTGACGAGGCCGTCGCCAACGGTCAGGATGGTGTAGGAGTGGCCGGCTTCCGACAGCGTGATGCCCATCTGCATCGTGCCGATGATGATGCCGCCGATGACGTTGATGAAGGTGATGAGCAGGCCGGCGATGGCGTCGCCGCGCACGAACTTCGAGGCACCGTCCATGGCGCCGAAGAAGGCGCTTTCCGCTTCGAGATCCTTGCGGCGCTTTCTCGCCTCGTCTTCCTTGATCAGGCCCGACGACAGGTCGGCGTCGATGGCCATCTGCTTGCCGGGCATGGCATCCAGGGTGAAGCGGGCGGCGACTTCCGCGATACGGCCCGAACCCTTGGTGATGACCACGAAGTTGACGATGATCAGGATGGCGAAGACGATGATGCCGATGACGAAGTTGCCACCCATCACGAAGCCGCCGAACGCCTGGATGACGTGACCGGCGGCGTCGGTTCCCTCGTGACCATGGCTGAGGATGAGGCGCGTCGACGCGAGGTTGAGCGACAGGCGCAGCATCGTCGAAATCAGCAGGATGGTCGGGAAGGCGGTGAACTCGAGCGGCGTCTGGATGAACAGCGCCGTCATCATGATCAGCACGGCGAAGATGATCGACACCGCCAGCATGAAGTCGAGCAGCATCGCCGGCATCGGCAGGATCAGGATCACCATGATCGCCATGATGCCGACGGCGAGGCCGATATCGCCGCGCAACAGCGTCGAGCGCAAGTCCGAACCCGTCGGCATGCTGAGGCCGAAAGGAATCCTGGACGGTGCCGTCTCCGGTGCTGATGTGATGTCGCTCAAGTCGATCGTTTCCGAAATGCCGGTCGCGACGCACGCTGCGCCACCCGGCAGAATTTGCCGAGCGTATGGTTAACGGGTGGTTAACGGAGGTGGCGGATGGCACTTTGACAGCGGCTGTCCCCAGAGGTATTTTCAGGTGTCGCTCAAGACCTTCTGCTGAAACGGGTTCGGTGGAGGGTCTATCCGATTGTTGGGTCAATTTCTCAGGCGAGGCCGCCACGGTTCTCCCAGTTGCCCCAAGGAGGCTTTATGTCCCGCTGAGGCGGGGAGGGCGGAGATCCTCCCCTCGCAAGTCTGATCCAGCTATTGCCCGGCGCCGACGCCGGCACGTGGAGGCTTGCGCATTTCCATGATCGTCATTTCGTGCCGGGGCCAAGCCCACGGCCGACATTGGAAAGCCTTTAGCCATGGCACGGGACTATTCCCGCTTTCTGCCGTCCCTCAAGGGCGGCGCTCAATCGCATACCCCGACCGGCCTCGACCGGCTCGGCTGGACAACCTTCTTCACCCAGCAGGTGAGCGTCGACGAGCTCGTCGCGACGCCGCCGGTTCGCGTCACCTCGGTCGAGCGTAGCGGCCTTGGCGTCGAGGGCGACGGTGTCAGGACGACGCTGCCACCGCGCGACGACGCCACCGTCGGCGACTGGCTGCTGCACAATGCCACCCGTCCCGGTGCCAGCCGGCTGCTTCAGCGCAAGAGCCTGTTTCGCCGGCGGGCGGCCGGCACTGGCCGCGAGCTGCAGCTCATCGCTGCCAACGTCGACACGGTGTTCGTCGTCACTTCCTGCAACCGCGACTTCAATGTGGCGCGGCTCGAGCGCTATGTGGCGCTGGCCTTCGAGGCCGGCGTCGAACCGGTGATCGTCGCCACCAAGGCCGACCTCACCGATGACCCCGACGGTTTTGCCGTCGCCGCGTCGGAGGTCTCGGCATCGGTGCCGGTGGTGGTGCTGGATGCGCTCGGGGCCGAGCCGAAGGAGAAGCTGGCCCCCTGGTGCAAAGCAGGCCGCACCGTCGCCTTCCTGGGGTCGTCCGGCGTCGGCAAGTCGACGCTGGTCAACGCGCTTTCCGGGCGAGTGACAGCGGCGACCGGCGGCATTCGCGAGGATGACGATCGGGGGCGGCACACCACCACCGGTCGGCATCTCTACGTGCTGCCGGAGGGTTACGCCGTGCTCGACACGCCGGGCATGCGCGAGTTGCAGCTCGCCGACGCGGCGGAGGGAATCTCCGAGGTGTTCGCCGACCTCGCTGATCTCGCGGCGCGCTGCCGTTTCAGCGATTGTCGCCACGAGGACGAGCCCGGCTGTGCCGTGCAGGCGGCGATCGCCGCCGGAGAGGTCGACGCGGCGCGGCTCAAGCGCTGGCAGAAGCTGCAGCGCGAGGAGGCGTTCAACTCGGCGAGCCTTGCCGAGCGGCGCGAGCGCGAACGGTCCTTCGGGCGGATGGTTCGGTCGATCATCAAGGACAAGCCGAGCAAGCGCTGAGGGAAGGCCGCTCCGGTCTCAGGATCGGGGCGGCCAACGCCGGAATCAGATGGCTTGTTCCCTGCGCCGGCCGATCATCAGATGGGCTGCCATGGCGCCCAGGGGCACGACGAAGGCCAGATAGACGGCGGAGTAGGGGGCCATCAGCCAGGCGTAGGCCGTGACCGGGATCATCAGCAGCGCGCCGGCCGTCCGCAACAGCAAGGTCACCAGGGCACCGATGCTCGACGGGGCGCTTCGCCCGACGATGAAGCGGGCGACCGGCAGGAGAAGCAGCCAGAACCCCGTCCACCATGCGAGCGCGACGCCGGTGGTTTGCCAGGATGTCACGAGGCCGGTGACTTCGAAACCGAAGATTTCACCGAGTGTCGCCTGTCGCCCCAGAAAGCCGAACTCCGATGTTATGTCTTCCGGGTAGAGCTGCGGCTGCCCATCCACCTCGATCACACCACCATCCCGCCATAGCTGTTCCGAGGGCTGATAGAGTTGATGGGTGAGTTCGTCATAGGCGAGGCATTGACGATGCGGTTCGGCGCCTTGGCAGACAATCCGCAACGAAGCCGACATTGGCGAAGCTGCGAGCAAACGTCCTTCCTGACCGACGATCACGGCCCTCATCGGATCGGAGAACAAAATGCCGTCTCCACTCAGGAGCCTGAGCGTCACCTCACCGTAAGCGGTGTCGGCAATCCGTTCCGACTGCGTGAAATAGGGGGTGTGTGCCGCTGACGGTCCGACAGAAGCCACGGCCAGAATGCCGAGGAAGAACATCGCGAACCACGATCTCATGAATGCCGATTGCCCCCACAATCACGCGCCATGCCAGCAAGTTAACATCACATTTCCATCTGGAATAGTACCCACTTAAGTTGTGGTGACGCAGGGTCCGACAGGTTGCCTCGCGCGGCAATCATGAGCCGATGACAATTCTTTGAGCAGCTTCGGCGCGCATCTGTGACTAAGATTGTCCGGAAGCTCCCAAGGGACGCCGAGCGAGGCGTGGTCTTGCCGATGTTACAGTATCTCCTCCTGGCTTTTTGCCTTCTTGTCTGCGCCGTCGCACCGGCGGAGGCTCTTCCCAAGTGGCAGCAAACGCCCGATCCTCCGCCGCTGCCGCAGGCTGACGAAAGCGGCTATGCCGAGGTCAACGGCATCAACATGTTCTATTCCGTCTATGGGAAGGGCAACGGTTCGCCCATCCTGCTCATCCATGGCGGCCTTTCCAGCGGCGACGTCTGGGGGTTCGAGGTGCCGGCGCTCGCCGAGGACCATGAGGTGATCGTTGCCGACAGCCGCGGGCAGGGGCGGTCGACGCACGGTCTGGCGCGCCTCACCTATCACCGGATGGCCGAGGACTACGTGGCGCTGCTCGGTCATCTCGGCATCGACAAGGTGACGCTGGTCGGCTGGAGCGATGGCGGCATCATCGGGCTCGATATCGCGCTCCATCATCCGAAGCTGCTCGCGCGGCTGTTTTCTCAAGCGCCCAACGCCACTCCCGACGGCTTGACCTCGATCCCGCCGATCGACCCGCCGCCGCTTTCGGACGATCTGGCGCTCGACGGAACGGCCGACCCGGACCCGGTGGTGCACGAGCGCGGCAGAGAGATGGCCCGAGAGCGGGTGTTCCGCCGGCTGTGGGCGACCGAGCCGAACTTCTCGGACGAGGATCTCGACGATATCCGGGTGCCGACGGAGATCGTCATCGGCGACCATGACAGCGTGATCCGCCCCGAACACGCCGCCCATATTGCCGAGGCGATACCTGGCGCTAAGCTGGTCGTGCTGAAGAACGTCGGTCACTTCGCTCTGTTGCAGGATCCTGCGCAGTACATCAAGGCGATCGAGGACTTCATGAAGACCGGACCGGCCGTCCTCTCCAACACTCCTCATCGTCCGAAACCGGCCGCGATGGTCAGCGAAACGCCACTGCTGTCTTCAGCGTCTTCAGATGATGGCGGCTGAGCCGCCTTTCTCCTACGCCGTGGCGATGCGGCTGGTGCCGGGATCGGGCACGTCGATGCCATCGGCTTCGTATTCGTTGAGCTTGTTGCGAAGCGTGCGGATGGAGATGCCGAGGATCTTGGCGGCGTGGGTGCGGTTGCCGAGGCAGTGATCGAGCGTGTCGAGGATCAGGTCGCGCTCCACTTCGGCGACGGTGCGGCCGACCAGGGCCCGCGTCACCGCCTCCGCCGTCTGGGCGGCACGGACGGCCGGATCGGCCGAACGGGGCACCACGGCGCCTTCCATGCGGGCACCGTCGGGCGAGCGGATCGCCTCGACGCCGATTTCGACGCCGCTGGCCAAGAGCACGGCGCGGTGGATGGTGTTCTCGAGTTCGCGGACATTGCCCGGCCAGCGGGCGGCGTTCAGCTCGCGCTTGGCATCGGCCGACAGCGGCCGCTCGGGCATGCCGTTGATCTCGGCGTACTTGCGGCCGAAATGCTCGGCGAGCGCCAGGATGTCGGCCGGACGGTCGCGCAGCGAGGGGATCTTCAGGTTGACGACGTTGAGGCGATAGAGAAGGTCCTCGCGAAAGCGGCCTTCCTTGACGGCGTCGGCAAGGTTGCGGTTGGAAGTGGCGATGATGCGGATGTCCACCGGCACCGGCTTGCCGCCGCCGACACGGTCGATCATCCGCTCCTGAATGGCGCGCAACAGCTTGGCCTGCAGGCGGACGTCCATTTCGGAAATTTCATCGAGCAGCAGCGTGCCGCCGGAGGCTTCCTCGAACTTGCCAACACGGCGCGCCACGGCGCCGGTGAAGGCGCCCTTCTCATGGCCGAACAGTTCCGATTCCAGGAGGTTTTCGGGAATGGCGGCGCAGTTGACGGAGACGAAGGGCTTTTCGACACGCGCCGACTTGCGGTGAACGTAGCGGGCGAGCACTTCCTTGCCGGTGCCGCTCTCGCCGGTGATCAGGATCGACGCCTCGCTGGGCGCCACCTGATCGGCGAGCTTCAGCACAGCCAGCATCGCCTCGTCGCGCACCACGAGGTCGCGGCTGTCGGCGGTGACGGCCGACAGCACGGCGGCGATCAGCTCGGCATCCGGCGGCAGCGGAATGTATTCCTTGGCGCCGGCCCGGATGGCGGCAACGGCCGCCTTGGCGTCGGTGGCAATGCCGCAGGCGACCACCGGAACGTGGATGCGTTCCTCCTCAAGCGAGGTGATCAGCCTGGAAATCGGCAAGGATACATCGATCATCACCAGATCGGCGCCGCGCCCCGAGCGCAACGTCCTCAGGGCGGTGTCGATGGTATCGGCCTGCAGTACCGACGCACCCTTGTCCATGGCAATGCGGGTGGCGGCGGTGAGCTGTCCGTTGAGGGAGCCGACGATCAGAAGGCGCATGGGTCTGTCTCCGGTCAGCGCTCGGCCTTGACGATTTCGGTCATCGTCACGCCCAGCTTGTCTTCGACCAGCACAACTTCGCCACGGGCGACAAGGCGGTCGTTGACGTAGATATCGATGGCTTCGCCGACCTTGCGGTCGAGTTCCAGCACGGAACCCGGGGCGAGCTGAAGGAGGTCGGCGACGCCGAGGCGGGCACGGCCGAGGATGGCCGAGACGCGTACGGGAACGTCGAACACCGCTTCCAGTTCGGCGGCCGAACGGGTGATGGCCTGGTCTTCGCCGTCATCGCCGTTGCGGCGGCGTTCGGCGACATGGGCTTCGAGATCGATGCCCGAGGGCTCGTCGGCGGGGGTCATGGCGTGGCTCCGCTCTGGGACGTTTCGTCGGCCGGCTCAGCGGCTGGCAGATAGCGTGCGATCGCCGCCTCGATGCCGGCGACAATGGTGGCGTGGTCGAGCACGATGCCGCCGTCGGCCCACTCGATCCGGCAGTCGCCGCGCGCCATGCCGGGCTCGCCGAGCACGACGAGACGCCCCTCGAAGCCACGCTCGGATACCAGACGCCTGAGCTCCTTCTGGATCGGCTCGGCGTCGACATCGGACAGGCGGATGACGAGATGGGGAGCGGCGCGCAACGGGGCGAAGCAATCCTCCAGCAGGCCGAGGATGCGCTCGCGCGGTTGCCGCTCGACGAGCGAGCCGGCGATCTTGATGGCCACCGTCTCGGCGAGCCGCATGGCATCGGCCTCGATGCGGGCGCGCTCGGTATCAAGGACGGCGAGGATGGACTGGGCGGCACTGGCGAGGCGCTGTGCCTCGTCGGACAGGCGCACGGCCTCGCGGGCGGTGCGATCGGCCGCCTGGGCCTCGGCGCTCTCGCGCCCGGCGGCAACACCGCGCTGATAGGCGGCTTCCTCGGCGGCGGCGAGGCGCGACAAATGCTCCGGCTCGGGAATCATGACGGTCGGCGGCACGGCATCGGCGCGCGTGGCCGGAGCCGAGAAGTCGGTGTCGAACAGGAAGCGGGCCGGTGCCGCCATAAGCCTTTACTCCTTTGCGAAGCGAACCGTCACATGACGAGTTCGTCTTCACCCTTGTTCTTCGAAATCATGATCTCGCCCTTGGCGGCCAGATCCTTGGCGAGGTTGATGAGAGCGGCCTGGGCATCGTCGACGTCGCGCAGACGGACGGCGCCCATGGCCTCCATGTCTTCCTTCAGCATGGCGGCGGCGCGCGCCGACATGTTGGCGAAGAAGAAGTCGCGGACGCCTTCCTTCGCGCCCTTGAGCGCCATGGCGAGCTTGTCCTTCTCCACCTGCCGGAGCAGCGTCTGGATGGCGCCGGCGTCGAGCTTGCCGAGGTCGTCGAAGGTGAACATCAGCGCCTTGATGCGATCGGCGGCGTCGCGGTTGTGCTCCTCGAGGGCGGCGATGAACTTCGCTTCGGTGTTGCGGTCGAAGGAGTTGAAGATCTCCGCCATCAGCTCGTGGGCGTCGCGGCGCTGGGTATTGGTCAAATTGGACATGAACTCGACGCGCAGCGTCTGCTCGACCTTCTCGAGGATATCCTTCTGCACCGCTTCCATCTTCAGCATGCGATCGACGACCTCGAGGGCGAACTCGTCGGGCAGCTTGGACAACACGCGTGCCGCGTGGTCGGAGTTGATCTTGGACAGCACCACGGCGACGGTCTGCGGGTACTCGTTCTTGAGATAGTTGGCGAGCACGTTCTCCTGCACGTTGGAGAGCTTCTCCCACATGTTGCGGCCGGCCGGACCACGGATCTCGTCCATGATGGCGTTGACCTTGTCCGGCGGCAGTACGGCGAGCAGCAGCCGCTCGGTGGTGTCGTAGTTGCCCATCAGCGCGCCGGACGAGGAAACGCGGGTGACGAACTCGATCAGCAGGTCGTCGAGCATGCTGGGGGTGATCGGTCCCAGCTTGGACATGGCGACGGACAACTGCTTGATCTCGATTTCGTCGAGCAGCTTCCAGATGGGGCCACCGTAGCGGTCGCCGAGGGCCAGCATCATCACGGCCGCCTTTTCGGCGCCGTTCAGTGCGCGGCTCTCGCCGTCCGAGGAGATGGTGAGCGCGTTGCCCTTGGCAACCAGCGCGGTCGGGGAAAGGGCCATTTAAACCGGAACCTCCGACAGCCAGTTACGGATGATGATCGCCGCCTCGTTGGGGTTGTCGTTGACGAGATCGCCGACCTTGCGGACCTGATCGAGCTGCATGGCGCCCTGTGCCTTGGCGTCCTCGATGCGCGTATCGGAAGGAAGCGCCGGCGCTTCGGCGCCCTCCGGCCCGACTTCCATGCCATCTGGCCCCATCACGACCGGCTTGCCATCTGGGTTGAGCACCACGGTCACGGCATTGCGGCCGGCGGCGGCGGCCTCGCTCAGGGCGGAGGTGATGGCCGGCAGCGTCTCTGCGTCGATATCGGAGCCGAGGATGCGGCGGATCAGCGGACGGACGGCGAACAGCAGCACCAGCAGGGTGACGAGGATCAGCACGCCCATCTCGGCGAAGCGCATGATGTCCTCGCGCGAGAAGTCGAACATCGAGGTGGGCGCGGCGGCAAGGTCGGCTGGGCCGGGCGGGCTGTCGGCGAACTGCAGGTTGACCACCTGCAACTGGTCGCCGCGCTTCTCGTCGAAACCCATGGCCGTGCGAACCAGCGAGGTGATCTGGTCGAGCTCGGGCTGCGGCCGGGGCGCGTAGACCATGACGCCCTTGGCGTCCGGCGTGTAGCGGCCATCCACCAGAACGGCAACCGACAGACGCTTGACCCCGCCGATCTCGGTGATCTGGGTCCGGGAGGTCTTGGAGATCTCGTAGTTGACCGTTTCCTCGGTGGTCTGGGCGTTGTCGGAGGTCTGGGAAGCGTTCGGGTTCTGCTGCTGGTTGGCGTTGGGGATCTGGTTGCCGGCCGAGACGGGCGGGTTGCCCTGATTGTCCTGGCTCAGCTTCTTTTCCTCGCGCGTCTGCGTGGAGCGAACGACCTGCCCGTTGGGATCGAAGCTGTCCTGGGTTTCCTGGACGCGGTTGAAGTCGAGTTCGGCGGCCACGCGGACGCGGGCGCGCCCAGCGCCAACCACGCTCTCGACGATGTCGCGGACGCGGCCTTCCACTTGGTTCTGGAAGGAGGTGGTGCGCTCGTCGGCGTTGTTGGCAAGGAAAGACGTGCTGTTCTCGTCGCCATTGCCCTGGGCAAGCAGACGGCCGCTCTCGTCGATCACCGAAATGCGGGAGGGGTCGAGGCCGGATACGGCCGAGGCGACGAGGTGCTGGATGGCGCGGATCTGGCCGGGATCGAGCGTGCCGCGCGTCTTCAGGACGATGGAGGCGGTGGGCTTCTGCTCGTCCTTCTTGAACAGCTGCTTTTCCGGCAGCACGAGGTGGACGCGCGCCTGATCGACCTGACGGATAGTGCGAATGGTGCGCGACAGTTCGCCTTCGAGGGCGCGCAGGGCATTCACCGATTGCACGAAGGATGTGGTGCCGAGCGCGTCGGTCTTGTCGAAAATCTCGTAGCCGACGCCGTCGCCAGCCGGCAGGCCCTGCTGGGCGAGCGACATGCGCGTCTGGTCGAGCTTGGTTTCGTCGACCAGGATGGTGGAGCCGTTGTCCTTGAGGGTGAAGGCGGTGCCGGCCGAGGTGAGCTGCTGAACGATGGCCGCCGAGTCACTCATGCTGAGGCCGGTGTAGAGCGGCACCTGCTGGATGGCCGAGAAGCGGAGCACGATGAAGGCGAAGAAGCCGACGAGCCCCAGCGCGACGGCACCCATCGCCGCCAGCCGGCTTGGCCCAAGGCTCTTCAGGAACTCTCCAATACCACCCACGCCGATTCCCCATTGCTCGACGCGGCGGGAATCGTCACCGCCGCCACGGACCAAGGCGGCAATTACTTCCACACGCTTATGGTAAACAAGTTATTAACGCCTGAAGGCCCTTCCGGCGTGATTGGCGGAAATCCGCGAAATCCGGTTTATGAAGATTTGCATAATTCACGGCATTTTTTGCCGGGTAGGTCGAAACTTGCCTAAAATGGCAAGAGGCGACCGATCCGTCAGGACCGGCCGCCTCTCTAGAAAGGACGTTCGAAGCACCCCGTCAGGGGCGATATTGCTGGATGCGCGTGGCTCTGAGGCCGGCAAGCCCGTGCTTGTCGATCGACTGCTGCCACGACAGGAATTCTTCGACCGTAAGGGTATAGCGCTTGCAGGCTTCCTCCAACGACAGGAGGCCGCCACGAACGGCAGCAACCACCTCGGCCTTGCGGCGGATCACCCAACGCTGGGTACCCTCGGGTGGCAAATCGGCAATCGTCAACGGGCTTCCGTCGGGCCCTATGACGTATTTTACGCGCGGACGCATCTGCTCGGTCATTCTACTCTCACACAAATCTGACCTTCAGAAGAGCATCCTAAATCAAGCCGTTTAAAAAACGCCTAATTCACTAGCAAGAATTCGGTAAGATTTTGAACGACTTGTCAAAAGCTCGCGGTTTGCTGCGCTTTAGGAATTGGAGCCGCCGGCCGCAGAAATGACGTCGTTTTGCCTCGGAAAGATTAACAGGCGCCGCCCGAACGGCACGGCGGGTAGGGGCTGCCCTCATTTTGCGATGAAGGCAGACGATACGGATAACTACATATTCTTGAGGCGATTGCGTGTGGCGGCGAGTGAATCCGCTGTTGGGGCAGGGCGCTTCCGATGATCTATAATCCGCCGGATCGGTCGGTAACCAGACGCCTCGTTGGTCCACGCCAACTCATGTGGGCATTCTTGAGCCCAGGTTCCGATCTTGTTCTGTGCCTTCCAGCAGATGGGTAAGTTCGTCGATCATGCTGATCCGGTTGCCGCGAAACTGGTAGTAGGCAATCACCTTGAGGCGGACACGATCACCGTTGACTTTTACGACGTCAGCGATGTGAACCGTCGCGGCGGATGTGCCGTCCGTGACGACATGCTCGAACGTGACGCTGCCTGAGGACAGGCTGGCCTGCAGTGCCGCGCCGTGCGCGAGAAAGCCGGCATAGTCGAGCTGCTTGCCATCAACGTACTGGATGTAGTCGGGCGTCAGCAGCTCGGCATAGATCTCAGGCTTCGTTTCCGGGTTGGTGAAAGCGGCAAACACTCGCCGCAGCAGGTCGTGAACCTCGCTCTCCGTCAGCGTGTATTTCGTCGTCATCGGTCTTATCTCCGGTGGGAATGCCCAGACACTAGCCGGCCGTCGCTTGCGCCGCTAACGTATCAGAGCCATTCAATACGGATTGAAGGCCATGCCCGATTATTTCGTCGATCCTCTGCGCCTCCTGTCTCTAGACGAACCGGTCGTCTTCGCGGTCAGCCGCCGGCAGGTCGGTGTGCGTCACACGGAGCGCCACAGCCACCGACGAGGGCAACTCCTCGGCACTATGCAAGGTGTAGTCAGCGTCGGTAGCGATGGCGGCCGTTGGCTCATTCCTCCTGTCAATGCGATATGGCTTCCGCCCGGCACCGAGCATGATTTTGTCTCGCACGGCCCTTTCGAAGGCTGGAGCGTCTACGTCGAGGAGGCCGCCTGCGATGACCTGCCGGCAACGCCGCGCGTGATCCGCATATCGGGCTTGCTGAACGAGGCGGTCGCGCGGGCAGGCCGTTGGGAAGAAACGCAGCTTTCTCAGACACAGATCAACATCGTCAGGGTCATCCTGGACGAGATCGCCGCGACACCGGAAGAGGATCTGGCGCTGCCGATGCCTCTTGATCCTCGCCTGCAGCGGATTGCCCGCGCCGTCGTCGATGGACTTACCGGCCGGCGGCGCATGGCCGAGTGGGCTGCCTGGGCCGGAATCGCGCCGCGCAGTCTGAGCCGGCGGTTCGTTGAAGAAACAGGTCTGACCTTCACCGCCTGGCGGCAACGCGTGATGCTACTTCGGTCTCTGGAGATGCTTGCGGAAGGGCGTTCCGTTACGACCGTCGCCTTCGATCTCGGCTATGAGACCGTGAGTGCCTTCATCGAGCGTTTCCAAGCCCATTTCGGGATGACGCCCGGCCGATACTTCAGATCACCAAAGGTCAGAGCCCCGCTAGTGGAGCGAAACTGACATTCGAATCCCGCGACCTAGGGCTCGAGCTCAAATGTCAAATTCAAAAGCTCCAATAGAACCTATAACTTGCTAGTGGTTCCGATGACTCCGGCATTTGCTCCGAGGATCGTATCCGGCGGATACACATGTCGGAACCCAACCACCAGTGTCTCAAGCGGCCGACGACTTGAATGGATGAGGCGTGGCGGTCCGGTACCGTCAGGCACCGACCTCCGTCAGGGCCGAAAGCGGCAGCAGGCGACCGTTGACCTTGATGTAGGGCTGCTGGGAGGAGGTATCGACCGACTGGACCTTGCCGCTGATCTCGGTGGCGATGGTAACGGCCTTGCCGGTGTCGTCGGTGCCATTGACCGAGATGGTGAAGGCGTCGGTGGACGAGGCATAGTCGGCGCCATTGGTGCCCTTGCCGTCCCAACTGAAGGCGTTGTTGCCGGCCTTGAGGTCGACGGTACCCTGATAGACCACGCCGCCTTTGTCATCGGTGATGGTCACCTTGGCGCCCGTCGTCTTGGCCGACGCGTTCACCGTCCAGTTGGCCTTGCCGCTCTCCATCTTGGTGGTGTCGGAATAGGCGGTGACCGTCTTGCCAACATAGTTGACGAGCTGGAGCGCGGCGCTCGAGGTCATCGTGTCCATCATCGACTTGAGGTTCGAGTTGGTCTGGATCTGCTGTTCGACGGCCGAATACTGCACGAGCTGCTGGGTGAAGCTGTTGACGTCCATCGGCGAGAGCGGGCTCTGCGTCTTGAGCTGCGTGGTGAGCAGCGTCAGGAACGTGTTGTAGTTGGACGTCAGCGACTTGGTCGCAGCCGAGCTGGAGTTGTTGTTGCTTGAGTTGCCTGAGGAGGAACCGACGCCGGATACACTCATGATGGTCTCCCGAACTCTGGTCAGACGCTAATGTCGATACGGCCGTTGCCACGTGGCCGGTAGGCACTCTGGGGCACGGTCGTCTTGGTATCGTCCTCGGTCTTGACCCTGACGGTATTGTTCATCTGGGCCTGACGGGACTGCTGCTGCTGTTGCTGTTGCTGCTGGTCCTGGCGCGCGAAGGAGGCTGAGCGGTCCTGCTGGCCGCCATCCTGGCGCATCGACATGGACACGGAGCCGTCCTTCACCTCGAAGCCGGCATCGCGCAGCGTCTGCTCGATGTGCCGCTGGTCGCGCGACAGCGCGTCGAAGGTGTCGCGGCGTTCGACGATCAGATGGGCGCGGGCGCTGCCGTCGGCCGAGAAATCGACCTTCACGTCCACCTTGCCGAGTTCGGCCGGGTCGAGTCGCACCGAGAAGCTGGTCTCGCCGGCCTTGACGTGGCGGACGATGGTGGCGCCGACATCATCGAGCTTGACGGCAGCGCCCGTAGCCGTGGCCGTTCCGGTCGAGGCCGTGGTCGCCGTTGAGGCGGTCTGGCTGGTCGAAAGGGCGGCTGTCGGGGTGGTCGTCGTTGCGGTATCGGATTGGCTGGTGCTGACGCCGGCATCCCTCAGGCGGTCTGCAAAGGCTCGGGCGGCGCTCGAAACGCCGCTCACGGTCTTCTGCTTGGCCAGGCCGTTATCTGCTGCCTGATTGGGCGCCGCGCCATTGCCACTGGCCGGCTCGCTCTGGTCGGTGGCATCGGTGGTGCCGGCCGGCTTGTCGGTCGACGCGGCCTTGGCATTCACCGGGTTGCCAGCAGCGGCGGCGGCGACCACCCCGGCGGCTGCCGTGGCATCGCTGGCGGTTGCACCAGTCGATGCTGGTGCGACATCGAGTGCCGAAACCTGCCCGTTGGGCTGCAGCGGCGGCAGAGAAGTGCGTGCCGTCGGCGCCGTGGGCTGGGCATCATCGGCTGAAGCGGCGCTGTTGTCGGTGGATTGAGCGGTGGCGGTCGTCGCGGGCTTGTCCGTGGAATGGGCGGCCTTCGGCGCAGAAATGGCCGAGGTGTCATTGCTATTCGTCTGGGACGCGGTCGAGGGGGTGGCAACGGCGACCGGCGTGGCGGTGGATGCGGCGGTGCCGCTGCTCGCCACGGTGGTCTGCGCGGCGGTGGGCGCCTTCGTTGCGTCAGCCGCAGAGGCATCTGCCGTCCTGGTCGCGGCCGTGGTGGTCGGCGTCGCGGTCGCGACTGCCGGCTGGGCCTTGTCGGAAGTAATCGTCGTCGGCTGAGCCGAGGTTTCGGCCGACGGGGTGCTGGTCAGCGTGACGTTGATCGCCGGCTGGCTGGCGGGCCGGGGGGCTTCGGTCGCCGGTGCCGTCTGCGCCGAAGTGGCGGGCGACACGTCGGTGCTGGCAGTGCTCGACTTGGTTGCTGCCGTGACGGCGGTTGCGATGGCCGACGCATCGGCCGCCTTGTCGACGGGCGCGGTCGTTACCTGAGTGACGGGGGCCTGAGCGACCGGCGTTTGAGCGGAGGAGGTCTGTGTGGCAGGGGTCTGCGCAGCCTGGGTTGCCGCAGCGGCGATCGCGGCGATCTGGTCGGCGCTCATGGACGGTGCCGCAGCGGCCTGCGCTGCCGTGGCCTGCGTCGCGGTGGCGGGCTGGGTCGCGCCCGACTGGCTGGCGTTCGGCTGAACGGCGGCGGGCTCTGCCTTGGCCGATTGCTCGGGAACGGAAGCCTTGATCGCCGCGTTAAGGGCGGCGAGCGCGGCATCGTCGCTTGTGGCAGAGGCGGCGTTGGTGGTGGTGGCAGCCGTCGTGGCGGCCGCATTGGACGTCGCCTCGGTTTTGCCGGCGGCGGGTTGCTGCTTGGCGTCGCCGGCCGCGGCCTCGGCAAGCGCCTGCTGGAAGGCCTCGGCGGACGCGGCGGCATCGGCTTTCACAGGTGCTGCCGCTTGAGCGCCGGCAGTCGCGCCGAGGGCAGCGACTGCCTCGCCTTCAACGGCGGATTGCCTTTCGCTTGGGGAGACGAAAGTGGCGAAAGGAAGCGGCACGGCGACGGGGGTCTCGCCCGTGGGGGTGGTGTTCTGGGCAGTCGCGTCGCCAGCGTCCTTGCTGGTCTTGGTGTCGGTGTCGGTGGAATCGCTGGCGTTCTTCTTGCCGGTGTCCGTCGTGGTGTCGGAAGCAGTCTGACGGTCGCCCTGGCGTGGCGAGGCGGCATCGCCACGATCGGCGCTACGCCCGGAGGTGTCATCGGTACGATCTGCACGGCATCCGGTGTTGTCGTCCGAGCGATCCGTCCTGCGTCCGGCGGTGTCGCTTGCCCGATTGTTGCTGCGCCCGGAGCTGGTGTTGTCCGTGCGGTCGGCGCGGCGGCTGCTCGTCGTGTCGGTGCGATCCGCGCGCTGGGGCAGGGATGTATCGCGGGTCGTGATCGTACGGGCAGTTGGTTCGTAGTCTGTGGCGTCGGCCACCATGTCGCGGAAATCGTTGCCGACGCCCTTGGTCGCAGCGGCGGCGTAAGTCGTTGCCGGCGACGGGGTGGTCGGCTGGGGAAACTGCAGGACGGGAGCGACAGTGGCCATGGACGGATCCGTTACACGCGACAGAAACTCGATCTCCTTCGTGGGGTGCAAGGAAAAGGCCAAAATCCGGCCTAGAGGGGGAGGTGCCTAGTTGATTGATGTATATGTCATTTTCTTCTCGTCTTCTTCGTGAAGGGTGTTTTGTTTGGTCCTGCCGGCCGGCAAGCTTTGCCGTTACCCGGCAGAATTGACCCAGCCATGCCGGCACGGCTCTGGAGCTTGCCGGCCAAAGCAGCTATTAGGAACGAGTTGTGAGCGGAGCGGGCCGGTTGTGCCGAGCTCAGCCGTCCGCCGGAAAGACGCCATGCTGAACTCGCTCGATCTCGAAGGCCGCCCAGAGGATACCCGTATCGTCGTCGCCATGTCCGGCGGTGTCGACTCATCCGTCGTGGCCGGTCTCCTGAAACGCGAGGGCTATGACGTCGTCGGCGTGACGCTGCAACTCTACGACCACGGCGAGGCCATCCACCGCAAGGGCGCCTGCTGTGCCGGCCAGGACATTCACGATGCCCGTGACGTGGCGGCGCGTCTCGGCATTCCCCATTACGTGCTCGACTACGAGAGCCGGTTCCGCGAGGCGGTGATCGATCGCTTCGCCGAGAGCTACATCGCAGGCGAGACGCCGGTGCCTTGCGTCGCCTGCAACCAGACGGTCAAGTTCTCCGATCTGCTCGACACGGCGCGCAACCTTGGCGCTCAAGCGCTGGCCACCGGCCATTACGTGCGCTCGCGTCTCGTGGATGGTCATCGCGCCATGTATCGGCCGATCGATCTCGATCGCGACCAGAGCTATTTCCTGTTTGCCACGACGCAGGACCAGCTCGACTTCCTGCGCTTCCCGCTCGGCGGCCTCACCAAGCCGGAGACAAGGGCGATCGCCCGCGACCTCGGTCTGGAAGTCGCCGACAAGCATGATAGCCAGGACATCTGCTTCGTGCCGCAGGGTAAGTATGCCGACGTCATCGAGAAGCTGAAGCCGGAAGCGGTGGCGGAAGGCGACATCGTCCACGTCGACGGCCGCGTGCTTGGTCGTCATCCCGGCATTATCCATTTCACTGTCGGTCAGCGGAAAGGTCTGGGCGTTGCCACCGGCGAGCCGCTGTTCGTCATCCGTCTCGATGCGGCGAGCCGCCAGGTGGTTGTGGGGCCGCGCGAGGCCCTGATCACCCACCGGCTGGCGTTGCGCGACCTCAATTGGATCGGTGGAACGCCGCTCGAAACCGAGATCGACAGCGGCCGCACGGTGTTCGCCAAGGTACGCTCGTCGCGGCCGCCGCAGGCGGCGGTGATCGTTGGGCAGGACGGCCGGGTGGCCGTCGAGCTTCTGGATGGCGAACAGGGAATCGCGCCGGGGCAGGCCTGCGTGCTCTATGACGCTCCCGGCGACGAGGCGCGCGTATTGGGTGGCGGATTCATCGATGCCACGGCATCGATGCGGACATCACTCGCCGCCGAGTAATCTCCGACACCTCCTCGTCCTTTGCTTCAGATCGGCTATGCGGTCTGTCGAAGTGGCCGTGCGCTTCGGGGCGGCGATATTCTCTCGGTCTGTTACACGGTTGTTACATTTACCTGTCATGGGTGGATCTGCGCGGGGCGTCGTATTGTCGATGCCGACGGCAGATGCGTTGGCGCGGTTCGGATGCTCCCGACGAGTGCGTGCCAAACGGCGTCGCAATCCAGCATTAAAATACATGGATTTATGTGTCCAACCCCATTCGGGGGGGGGGTATGTGGTGCATACTTTCTGGGCACAGTTAAGTTTGTTCGATATGCCGAATTGCTTCCAATTTTTCTTCACCGTCTGGGCAGGCGATGCCTATATATCCGTGCATCTCTTCCTTACTCATGTCAGAATAATATAAGTATAAGCATATACGTAAAGTAAATTTGCCGGTCTGCATCGTGCGGGGCGGGGCGTGGCTTATGGCTAGTTTCAACCTGAGCGTAATTCGCTGGCTAAACATGTGAAGTGCTATTTTTGCAACATGGATTATTTGACTCTAATTGTGACAGTCTATCGCGAATTATGACATTGAACGTCATGTCGTAATCGGCAATCAAGCGATCGTGAGCTTCGTTAATTCGGAACTCGCCGCCGCTTTCGGATGGGTCGGGCTGGGGAGCCGGACGACCGGGGTGCGGTCGTAAACGGAGCCTTTCCGCAATGGTCGCGGCCACGCTGTCTGCCGTTGGGGAAGGGGTCCGCTCACGGTTTTGGAGATGTAAATGAACCTGAAAAGCATCCTGTTGGGTACCGCTGCCGGGCTTATGGCCGCTTCCGGCGCTCTCGCTGCCGACCTGCCCGGCGACGCGGCTCCGTCCGCCATCGACTACGTGAAGGTTTGCGACGCCTATGGCGCCGGCTTCTTCTACATCCCCGGCAGCGAGACCTGCCTGAAGGTCAAGGGCCGCGTGCGTTCCAGCGTGACCTATAACAACTACGGCGGTTCGCTGCAGAGCACCGCGGACAATGTGGCGTTCCGCGCCGACGCCTACGTCGGCTTCGATGCCCGCACTGCCTCCGATCTCGGCACGGTGCGTTCCTACTTCGAAATCGAAACCTACTCTGATCCGGATGTTGGCAAGAGCATCAACGTCAAGCAGGCTTTCATTCAGGTTGGCTACGTGACGGTTGGCCGTCAGGACGAAGTCGCTGACGGCGACGGTCTCTACGGCATCAACGATCAGACCTGGGCTCCCGGCGACTTCACCTCGACCGGTGCCAGCGTTCTGGTCGACAAGCTCGGCGGTGGCTTCTTCGTCGGCGCCGGCGTCTATGCCAAGGACAAGAACACCGCCACCAGCACCGTTTGGTGGTCGGGCGAGCAGGCCGAGCTGCAGTATTCTGCGATCGTCGGCATCACGGGCCAGTCCTGGGGCAACTTCGACGTGTCCGGCATCTATCGCACCTATGACAAGACCGACAACGACCTGTTCGGTGTCAAGGCCACTGCCAACCTGAAGCTCGTCGACAACCTGTCGCTGCGCGCCTGGGCGGCCTATCAGGACGGTGGGTCCACCGGTGCCAACCTGACCAACATCGCCGGCTTCAAGGCCAAGAACATCACCGATCTGGCTCTTGCCGCCGCGTATCAGGTCAACGATCCGCTGGCCGTCTACGCGGGCGTCCGCTACCAGATCGTCGATGCCGCCGGCTCCAGCAAGGCCGACGATTTCCTCTACGGCAACATCGGCGTCGACTATAAGCTCGCCACCGGTCTCAACCTGCAGGGCGAAGTCGACTACGGTCGTCAGGAGAACTGGAACGACCTGACCGCCGTCACCCGCCTCGTGCGCGTGTGGTAATCAGGTTCCCCTCCGGGGATTTGAGGGAAAGGCCCGGCCCGTCCGGGCCTTTCCTATTGGAAATCAGCGCGACGGGCCCTGTCGCTCCGCCGAAGCGGCCCAGATGTTGACGTTGAGGTCGGGCGCTCGGGCGTCGATTTCGGCAAGTTCCGCCGCCGAGAAGTCGAGGTTCTTCAAGGCCCCGACGCAGTCCGTCACCTGCTCCGGCCGGCTGGCGCCGATCAGTGCCGACGCGACTCGGCCGCCGCGCAGCACCCAGGCGATCGCCATCTGGGCCAGCGTCTGGCCACGCGCTGCGGCGATGTCGTTGAGGGCACGGATGCGGGCGAGGTTGTCCTCGCTGAGGAAGGTCGGCTTCAAGGGCCCCTTGCGAGCGCCACGGCTGCCCTCGGGCACGTCGCCCTTGAGGTACTTGTCGGTCAGCATGCCCTGGGCGAGCGGCGAGAAGGCGATGGCGCCGACGCCGAGGTCCTCGATGGTGTCGAGAAGGCCGTCCTCCTCCACCCAGCGGTTGATCATCGAATAGCTCGGCTGGTGGATGAGGCAGGGCGTGCCGAGCGCCTTCAGGATGGCGATGGCTTCGCGGGTCCGTTTGGAGTTGTAGGAGGAGATGCCGACGTAGAGCGCCCGTCCCGAGCGGACGATGTGATCGAGCGCGCCCATGGTCTCTTCCAGCGGCGTCTCTGGATCGAAGCGGTGCGAGTAGAAGATATCGACGTAGTCGAGGCCGAGCCGCTTCAGGCTCTGGTCGAGCGAGGCGATCAGGTATTTGCGGCTGCCCCACTCGCCATAGGGGCCGGGCCACATGCCGTACCCCGCCTTGGTCGAGATGATCATCTGGTCGCGATAGGGCCGGAAGTCGCTGGCCACAAGCTTGCCGAAGGCTTCCTCGGCGGTGCCGGGCGGCGGACCGTAGTTGTTGGCGAGGTCGAAGTGGGTGATGCCGAGGTCGAAGGCGGTTCGGCAGATGGCCCGGCCGCGTTCGATGGGAGCGTTCTCGCCGAAGTTCTGCCAGAGACCAAGCGAGATGGCCGGCAGCTTCAGGCCGGACCGCCCGACGCGGCGGTAAATCATGTCGTCGTAACGGGTTGCCGCTGCTTCGTAGGCCATCTTTTTCTCCTCGCTTGCCTCAGGACCTTATAGGACCCAAGGCGAGCGAGGAGCAACACGACCGTCCTGAAACTCTACTCCGGCGGCCGTCTGAAGCGACTTTCTGTGCTTCCGGTGCTCACGGACCTCAATGTCCGCTCGGCTCCGGTTCTCGAAAGCCACTCCAGCCGACTCGCAGGAGCGAGTTTCCGAACGGTCTTCAGATTGAGGCTTAACGGCCGTCGCGTGCTCCGCGACCTTCACCGCCCGGGCGACGCTTCATGCCGTCACGGCCGCCGGCCAGGAAGCCGACGCGGCCGAGACTTTCCTCGGAGGCACCGGTATCGCGGTGGTTGGGACGGTTGGAGGGCTTTGCCTGGCCCGGCTTGCCGTGGGCGGCATGCGAGGGCTTGGCTGCGCCCGGCTGGCGGGCCTTGGCGGCGGGCATGGCGTCGCGCCGCTGCTGTTCGGCCGAGATGGTCGGGGCAGGACGGCGGCCACGCGGCTGCGGACGCTTGCCGGACGGACGCTCGCCGCGCTCGCCGCGTTCGGAACTGTCGGCGCGTTCGGCCACCGCGATGGTGCCGCGCCGATCCTCGGCCGGGATCTTCTGGCGGGTGATCTTCTCGATGTCCTTGAGGTAAGGACGCTCGTCATCGGCGCAGAAGGAGATGGCAACGCCCGAGGCGCCGGCACGCGCCGTGCGGCCGATGCGGTGGACGTAGCTTTCAGGAATGTTCGGCAGGTCGAAGTTGATGACGTGGCTAACGCCGGTTACGTCGATGCCGCGGGCGGCGATGTCGGTTGCGACGAGGATTTGCGTCGTGCCGGCCTTGAAGGCGGCGAGCGCCTTCTCGCGCTGGGCCTGGCTCTTGTTGCCGTGGATCGCGGCGGCATCGACGCCGTCCTGGCCGAGCTGGCGGACGACGCGGTCGGCACCGTGCTTGGTGCGGGTGAAGATCAGGGCGCGCTCCGGCTTTTCGGCGACGATCACGTCGAGCAGCAGGCGGCGCTTGGCGGCGGCCTCCACGTGGATGACGCGCTGGTCGACGCGTTCGACGGTGGTGGCGGCCGGAGCGACCGAGACGGTGACCGGGTTGAACAGCAGCTCACCGGCCAACTGACCGATCTCCTTCGGCATGGTGGCCGAGA
>JARKNW010000050.1 GCA_029976075.1 Pleomorphomonas sp. | reverse complement strand
CCGCTACCGACAGAGTCAGACAAAGGGACACGACATGAACAAGAACGATCTGGTCACGCAGGTCGCCGAGAAGGCGTCGCTCAACAAGGCGCAGGCCGGTGCCGCCGTCGACGCGGTCTTCGCGACGATCACCGAAGCGCTGAAGGCGGGCGATGAAGTTCGCATCGTCGGCTTCGGCAACTTCGTTGTGACCGAGCGCGCCGCTTCCGAGGGTCGCAACCCGCAGACGGGCGAGCCGCTCAAGATCGCTGCTTCCAAGCAGCCGAAGTTCCGCGTGGGCAAGGGCCTCAAGGACGCGGTCAACGGCTGATATCCTTGGTTGGCCCAGGCCCATGGGGCTTGGGCCAGCGGGAATTTGAACGGCGCGGCCGGCAACGGTCGCGCCATTTTTGTTCTACTCATTCCCTGGGCATCGTTTGGGATGCCGGCCTTGCAAACGGTCGGACGAATCTGTAGAGCAGGGGCCTCTCGCCTTTGAAGGCGGTGGTGCCGGGCGGTTAGCTCAGTTGGTAGAGCGCCAGTTTTACACACTGGATGTCGGCGGTTCGAGACCGTCACCGCCCACCATTCTCATCATGATTTCGGGATATTTTGTCCGGCTTGCTTAGGCGAACAGTGTCTTGTGCCGGACGGGCCCGTCCGCATGGATGACGTCTGTCCGAGCTCCAAGTGCATCCATTCCGGCTTTGCGCCATTCACCTCTGCGTGCGGCGGTCGAGCGCTGGCGAAACTCCTGCCTCTCTTTGTCGCCGACCGGGAACCGCACCCCTCTATCTGGCTTCATCGCCAGCAATGGGCGGGGTTGATGCGGATGTCGTGCCGGTTGCCAACCTTTACGCGGCTGATAAGGCCCGCGTTCTCCAGGATCGTCAGTGCTTGGCTTACACGGGCTGGGGACGTGCTCAAGAGCTCGCTGAGTTCCGTTGCCGACAAGTCCGCTCGGAAGGTGCCGGATGGCAGGGCGGCGAGCAAAAGAAAGGCTGATCTGGCGGCATAACCAGCGGTGCTCGTGGAAACCTCTTCGCCCGATAGCGCGGTGTTAAGCGCAGTAATGCCGGCTCGTGATAGCGTGATGGTTGCGCGTGTTGCCAAACAGGTGCCCCTCGTTATCTCTTGCATCTCCGTTGTAAAAAGTAGCATTTTTGTTACACATGTTAAACACCATCAAAAGTAATATCCCGATTATTGCCAAGGGTATGATTTGCAGCCATACCGAGTAGCCATGGAACAGGTACAAGCCGTCACATGCGAGGGAGCTGAGTTCGCCCTTGCTACGTTCTGGCGGACCAATGAGGAGCGCTCATTGGTCAAAACTCCTGGACGCTTTTGATTGCGGCTGTTCCTGTGGGGTACCTCGAAGGCCTCGGGAGTCACACATCTGTCCGGTCGGCCGCCTTGTTTGAATAACCCAAGAAGGAGGATGTGCCCCCTTCTGTGAGTGTTTCCTACCCAAACCTGCCGTCTCAGGACTCGGGATGCCATGCTGCGCCGGGTCGAGGTAGGCGACGACACCAGACATCCACGAACCTATGTTGCATTTGGCTTTGCGGAGGCTACAACGCTCCTTGGTCCCATAGCCGACATGGTGCTCAAGTTGCCTGCTCGCACACATACTCGCGGTTGAATATTTCTGAGTTACTCGGGGCCTTGGCGAGCCTTTCATCGGAGGCTAATTTGGAAACTTCCCCGGTTGGAAATTTTGAGTTCAGGCGGAATAACTTTGACTTGCTCCGACTGCTCGCTGCGACGGAAGTATTGGTATTCCACGCCAAGTCGCATCTTGATATCGATTTTCCTACGTGGGCTGACAAACTCTGGTATTTCCGGGGAGTTCCCGTTTTTTTCGTTATTTCCGGGTTTCTTGTTTCCGCCTCTTTCGAACGCAGCAACGATATATTTTCCTACTTTCGGAATCGTGCTCTTCGGATCTTTCCTGGGTTGTGGGTTTGTTTGTTGATGACGGTTCTCGTTGCGTCTTACTTTGGGTTCAGTTTTCTGAGTGCGGGTGCCGTAAAGTGGTTTTTCCTGCAAATGTTCGGAGGAATCTACACCCCCGACTTCCTCAAGGGGTTCGGTTTCGGGTCCTATAACGGCAGTCTGTGGACGATCCCGGTCGAGTTGCAGTTCTATATAGTTCTTCCTGTTCTGTACTATTTTTCAAGGCTGACAAATATATCAGAAAATGTTTTTCTTTTGTTTTCTTTCATTTTCTTTTCTTCGGTCGGCTTTACGATAAGCTTCTTGTTTCCAGATATGCTGACTCCGAGCGAGACGCGGACAGCGCAGCTCCTGAAGTATGCATTCTTCACCCATTTCTACCTGTTTCTGGCTGGAGTTTTGCTACAGCGATCCGTTTCCAAACTTGCAGTAATTCTTGTTGGAAAGGGATTCGTCTGGGTGATCCTCTATATTGTGTTTGTGTTCCTCATGCCGAAGAACCCAATCTTTGATTGCCTTAGCCTGTTGCTGCTTGCCGTTACCGTTGTCTCTTTCGCCTACACCATCCCTGATATTTCCGCAAAAATTCTCAAGGGGAACGATATCTCCTATGGCGTCTATATTTACCATGGGCTGGTTCTAAATATACTTGTCAGTATTGGTTTGGTTGGTCGTGGATCCTCATTGCTCTTGACCTTCGTCTTGGCTTGTGTGGCAGCCTACGCGTCTTGGGTTTTTGTCGTGAGGCCATTTCTGCGGCGAAAGCGCCAGAGTCTTCGCTCGAACGTCTTTGGAGGCGACAGTCTTGAGGATGCGCATCGAGCAGGTTGAGACGGATGCACCGTTGGCGTAGGCCGAAAACTGCTCATCTGGAAGGGGCTTTCGGCTGGCCTGTCCGACCTGCGAAACCTTTGAAAGGCCGTTGTTTGCAGGACGTATGGGAACGGCGCGCAGCTCGTCGCGTTTTCCCGTGGAGGGGCTCACGCCGCCGATATCGCGCTGCCTTCTGCAAACATGCGACCGACCTCCTCGGCTGGGATGGGCATTCCCAGGAGAAAACCTTGTACGGTATCGCAGCCTTCTGCGAGCAGACGTTGGAACTGCTGTTCGCTCTCCACGCCTTCCGCCGTGGTCGAGATGTCAAGGCTCGACGACAGGCCTGCCACCGCCCGTACGATTGCCAGCGATTGCTGATCATCCCCGCCGAGATCGGCGACAAAGGAGCGATCGATTTTGATCCGATCGAAATGGAACTGGCGCAGATAACTGAGGCTCGAATAGCCTGTGCCGAAATCGTCCATCGCAATGCGGACGCCGATTTCGTGCAGGCGTTGCAGAACGGCGAGGGTCATTGGCGTGTCGGCTATCAGTACGCGCTCGGTGATCTCGATTTCCAGGCGATGGGCCGCGAGACCGGTTGCTTCGAGCGCAGCCACTACCTGGTCGGAAAATGTCCTGTCGCGGAACTGCATCGGGGAGACGTTGACGGCGATGCTGATGTCATCGGGCCAGTTCGCCGCATCGCGGCAGGCCTGCTCCATGACCCACTGGCCGATAGGGATGATCAGCCCGACTTCCTCGGCCAGCCAGATGAAGTCGTTTGGAGGGACGACGCCGCGTGTTGGGTGGTTCCAGCGCAGGAGCGCCTCGAAGCCGACGATCTCCCTGTTTTCCATGTTGAACATCGGCTGGTAGTGCAGACACAGCTCCTCGGCGATCAGGGCTCGACGCAGTTCCAGTTCCAGCAAACGCCGGGTCTGTGAGCGCAGGCTCATCTCGTCGCGGAAGAAGCGGAAAACACCCCGACCGTCGGACTTGGCACTATAGAGCGCCATGTCGGCATTCTTGAGCAGCGTATCGGCATTCCTGCCATCGAGTGGAGCAACGGCGATGCCCACGCTGGCGCCGATTATGATCTGCTGGCCATCGATTTCGTAGGGCTCGCCGATGATCCGGACGACGCGGCGGGCGAGGTCGCTGGCGGCTTCGGGTTGCTGGACGGGCCCAAGCTGAATGATCGCAAACTCGTCACCGCCAAAACGGGCCGCGATGTCGTTCTGGCTGATGCAGGACCTCAGGCGATCGGCAACCGCCTGCAGAAGCATATCGCCGACCGGATGGCCCAGCGTGTCATTCACATTCTTGAAGCGATCGAGGTCGATACAGAGAACGGCAATGCTGTCCTTGTCTCCAAGTGTGGACAGGGCGTTTTCAAGGCTGTCGCGAAAAAGAACGCGGTTTCCGAGATCGGTGAGCGCGTCATGGCGCGCCATGTGGCGGATTTTTTCCTCGACGCGGCGGCGGGCGGTGATGTCCTCGTGGATGGCGATCCAGCCGCCATCGGCGATGCACTGAATGCCAAGGGCCAATATGCGCCCATCGCCGGTCTCGTAGACCAGATGGTTCGTCTTGTCCTTGTTCGAGCTGGTCTCTGTCAGCACCTCCTCAATCGAGGCGTAGACGCCCCCATGCTGCATGGCGTCGGCAAAAATCTCGTGGCAGGTTCGGCCGCGTAGCGTGTCTTCCGGCGGCAAGCCATACATGTCGCAGAAGATCCGGTTGCAGATGATCAGTTGGTCGGAGCCATCGAACATCGACAGACCCACCGGCATGTTGGCAACGGCAGCTCTCAGGCGCTCCCATTCCCTCTCGGCATTCTTTGCAAACTCGCGGCTGTGAATCAGTGCGTCACGGTAGCCGGCGAGTGCAATGACCAGCACGCCGATTTCATCTCCGCGCGGGGTCGGTTTGGGCACGGGAGTCGTATGGTCCCCCACAGTCAGCCGCCGCATGGCTTTTGCCACGTTGCGGAGTGGGCCGGACACGTTGCGCTGGACCCACACGATAGCCCCGAGAGCCGCCATGCCGGCCACTACCAGTACAAGCAGCGACTGGACGATGGCGCGCGATACGGCACTTGAGGCGCGTGAGGCGGCGTCTTCCGACTGCGCCTTGGCATATGCGATAAGGTTTTCCAGTTCCGACACTGCCGCCTGGTATTGGAGGCGCGTCGTGCCGCTCGCAAACTCTGTTGCCTCCTCAAGCTCGCCGCTTTCGACTGCGTCGTTCACCTGCTCGAGTGAGGCAAGGTAGATTTCCCAAGCGTGAGCGAAGATCGTGAAAAGGCGTTGCTCTTCCGGCGAGTTGATCGTCGCCTTGAAGTTGGTGGAGGCCTCTTTCAGTTCTCGGCTTGTCTCGCTGAGGTTGGCGTCGATTTCCGCGAGATTTCGATAGTCGATGACCTGCAGGCGCCGCATGACAACCAGGTTGTACTGCAGGGCCAGGCGTCGCAACTTTTCCAGAAGCTCCACTTGCGGCAACCTGACTTCGCGGATTTCCGTCGTGACCTTGTTGACCGAAACGACTTGCGCAACGCCCAGTACGCTGACCATGGCGATCAGCAATAGAACAAAAACGAGCGCCCCGGACAGCTTGGTCCGAATGCTCGTATCTCGTACTCTGCCCGTCAGGTCTTCATGCCAGCCCATCAGCTTCGGCTTCTCCTCTCAAGTCCTGTGCGAGCTCAGTGAAGATAACTGAAACGCTTCCAGGCCTCATAGTTGCCGTGAAACCGCTCGTAAGATTTGTAAATCTCCTTGAACTTCGGGTTGAGCGCCATCTCCTCCTCAGCCACCGCCGTCCAGGCTGCTTCGAAGGTGAGCATGAGTTCCGGCGACCAGCGACGAAGCTTGATTCCCTGCTTCTTGATTTCATTGAGAGCGTCCATCTGCATGCTCTCGGCCCGACTGATCCCGTCGCGCATCACCGCCGCGCACACGGTCTCGATCGTATCCTGCTGCTTTGGCGTCAGCTCGCGCCACGTCGCGTCGTTGATGTAGAGTTCGTAAAAGGTAGATTGTTGATGCCAACCCGGAAAGTAGTAGTAATTTGCGACGTTCTGAAGTCCCAACGTCAGATCCATGGACGGAAGCGAGTATTCGGCCGCTTCGAGTTCGCCGCTCTTGATGGCGTCGACGATATCGCCGGGCGGGATCGGCAAGACGACTGCGCCAAGGCGCTTCATCACACGGCCACCAAGGCCGAAGAACCGGATGCGCAACCCCTTCAGGTCATCGACGCTGCGGATCTCTTTGGAAAACCAACCAGCTCCTTCTGGCGGCAGGACCAGGCAGGGCACATTGTGGATTCCGTAACTGGTGAACAGCTCCCGCGACAGGGTGAGCCCGCCACCCTCGAACATCCAGGCCATATACTCGATTGATCGCGGTCCGAAGGGAATGGAGCTCAGCAGTTCGAAGGCGCTGTCATGCCCCGAAAACTGGCCGGCGGTTGACCATGCAGCCTTGATCTCGCCGGTGCTCACCCGGTTCATGGTGTCGGAAACAGGTGCCAGATTGCCCGGCACGTGAAACACCAGTTTGACTTGCCCGTCTGTCAGGCTGTCCACTTGCTCGCTAATGCGCCCCACAGCCTCGGAGAAGAGCGGCAAGGAGAGGGGGAATGTGCTGGCGACGTGAATCACGGTCGCCTCGCTTGCAAATGCAAGCGTCGCAAGGCTGGCGTTGATTGCCAGGCCAGCGATCGCCAACAGCTTGATCATTCGCTCCCCCGAACGCGCAATCTCCTGCAACGCAGCTGAACAATATATGCGAAAGCTACTAGATAACAGTTAATCTGCAAGATGTGCGGCAACTGTGCCCATTAACGTTATAAATGGCGCTATTTCGCGGAAAAAGGCAAATGCTTCCCCATGATCCCCTTCATGTGGAGCTGCGCGGCGTGCCGTTGCGTGTGGGTAACCAACGGCAGCGTCGCTAGCTCAACTGTGAATACATAAATTCCACCCGTAGAACTCCGTTCAGTTGCAAAGCAGTCTGCTGGTCGGGACAAGACCTTGCCTTCCGTGAAGCTGAACTCGGCGGATTGCAGCGTTGACGCGCCGTCGGGATTCGACTCGGACGATCCCCTGGCTGCCAGTGCGCTTCAAATCCGAGGCGCAAGAGAGGGCGCGCTTGCCGTCGAGCTCGTGAACGGTCGCCAACGGACGCGTCGCAGTGATTTGATGGCCGCCGGGAAAACCTGCCTCGCATGCCCGGAGGAAATCGAGTATCAGTCGATGCCCGTCCGATAGAGGCCACATGGAAGCGAACGTAACCCTGATTGCAGCATTTGGCGCCGGACTCCTGTCGTTTGTGAGTCCGTGCGTGTTGCCGCTCGTTCCTCCCTATCTTGGCTTTTTGACTGGGGCGTCGATCGAGGAACTGACTGGCGAGGAAATGACAAGGCTCGCCGCCAAGAAACGCGCAGCCAAGGTGGCGCTCTCCTTCGTGCTCGGCTTCACGTGCGTTTTCGTTGCGCTCGGAGCCACCGCGTCCGTGTTTGGCCAGCTTCTCCGGCAATGGTCAGAAGTTCTCGGGTTCGTGGCTGGCGCGTTCATCATATTGATGGGGCTGCATTTCCTGGGCTTTTTCCGGGTTGCGCTGTTCTATCGCGAGGCCCGTTTTCATGATTTTCGCGTCAGGGCAGGGTTGAGTGGTGCATTTCTACTCGGCCTCGCTTTCGCGTTTGGCTGGACACCTTGCATTGGGCCGGTGCTCGCGACGATCCTGTCCGTTGCCGGCAGTCGTGACACCGTCGGAGATGGCGCGCTGTTGCTCGCCGTCTATTCCCTCGGGCTAGGTGTGCCATTTCTGATTGCCGCGCTGTTCGCGGCCCGTTTCGTGCTGTTCATGCGCCGTTTTCGCCGCCATTTCCCCTTGGTCGAGCGAGCTATGGGCGGCGTGCTGGTAATTACCGGCGCGCTGTTTCTGTCAGGCGGCATGCAGCGCGCGTCGTTCTGGCTTCTGGAAAATTTCCCGGCCCTCTCCACGATTGGCTGAAGCCACGCGGGGCCGGGCAAGGCGGCCACAGCGAGGGCTTTTTGGAGAGATCGGTCGGTGACCGGCCAAAAGCCACTTTCCCCCCCGCCCGGAATTGATCTAGAAGCACAGACCCGCCTGTCGGCGCGGGGCGAAAACCGCCGACTTCAACGACCATACCGAGGTCAACCCCATGAGCAACAACGAGTTCCACAAGATCAAGCGCCTCCCGCCGTATGTCTTCGAGCAGGTCAACCGGCTCAAGGCTGCAGCGCGAGCTTCGGGCGCAGATATTGTCGACCTCGGCATGGGCAATCCAGATCTGCCCACCGCGCGTCACGTTGTCGACAAGCTGATCGAGACGGTACAGCGGCCAGATACGCACGGCTATTCCGCCTCGCGCGGTATCAACGGCCTCCGCAAGGCGCAGGCTGGCTATTATGCGCGGCGGTTTGGCGTGAAGCTCAATCCCGACACGCAAGTTGTCGCGACGCTGGGCTCCAAGGAAGGCTTCGCCAACATGGCGCAGGCGATCACCGCGCCGGGTGATGTCATCCTGTGCCCCAATCCGTCCTATCCGATCCACGCGTTCGGATTCCTCATGGTCGGTGGCGTCATCCGGTCGGTCCCCGTGACGCCCGGGCCGGAGTTCTTCCACGCACTCGAAAGGGCCGTCATCCACTCCATCCCCAAGCCGCTCGCCTTGATTCTCTGCTATCCGTCGAACCCGACGGCCGAGGTGGTGGATCTTGATTTCTATCGTGACGTCGTGGCCTTTGCCCGCAAGCACGAAGTGTTCGTGCTGTCCGATCTCGCCTACTCGGAGATTTATTTCGATGGCGTCCCGCCGCCATCGGTGCTGCAGGTTCCGGGAGCGATGGACGTCTGCGTCGAGTTCACCTCGATGTCGAAGACGTTCTCCATGGCCGGTTGGCGCATGGGCTTTGCAGTTGGCAACGAGCGGCTGATCGCGGCGCTGGCGCGCGTCAAGTCCTACCTCGATTACGGTGCCTTTACGCCGATCCAGGTCGCGGCGACGGCGGCTCTCAACGATCCGGATGCCGACGCCCACATCGACGAGGTGCGCCAGACTTACAAGCGCCGCCGCGATGTCATGGTGGAGAGCTTCGGCCGGGCCGGCTGGGAGATTCCGGTGCCGCGTGCCTCCATGTTCGCCTGGGCGCCCTTGCCGGAGCGGTTCAAGTCGCTGGGAAGCCTTGAGTTCTCCAAGCTTCTTATCGAGAAGGCGGAAGTGGCAGTCGCGCCCGGCGTCGGTTTTGGCGAGCAGGGCGATGACTATGTCCGTATCGCGCTGGTGGAGAACGAGCAGCGCATCCGGCAGGCGGCACGGGGGCTTCGTCGATTTTTCGACACGGCTGACGAAACCATGCATAACTACGCGCCGGTTGGCCAAGCTCGCTGACCAGAATCGTCATGCCATGGCAACTCCGGCGCAAGGCTTCACGGCCTGTGCCGGAAGTTGCTGGTGTAAATTAGAGAACATTTCCGGAGCCTCGCTTCTCCGGAAATGCTCCAGGGGCAAAGAGAGTTTCGGAAAGCACCATGGGTAAACCGCTTCGCCTTGGCATCGCCGGTCTCGGGACCGTCGGCGCGTCCGTCGTTCGCATCGTCCAGTCCAATCTCAGCTCGTTGACGCTGAGAGCCGGACGGCCGGTGACGATCACGGCCGTGTCTGCGCGCAACCGCAACCGGGATCGGGGCATCAATGTCAGCGGCTTTGCCTGGTACGACGATCCCGTCGCCATGGTTGGCGACCCAAACGTCGACGTGGTGATCGAGTTGATTGGTGGAGCGTCTGGCGCCGCCGAGGACGTGGTCCGTGCGGCGATTGCCGCCGGCAAACCGGTGATTACCGCCAACAAGGCACTGCTCGCCCGGCATGGCATCGAACTCGCCCGACTGGCCGAGAAAGCCGGTCTGTCGATCGGCTTCGAAGCGGCGGTGGCTGGTGGGATTCCCGTCATCAAGACACTGAAGGAAAGCCTTGCCGGCAACACCGTGACTGGTATCGTCGGTATCCTGAACGGCACTTGCAACTACATCCTCACCAGGATGGAAAAGGAGCAGCTGTCATTCGAGACCTGTCTCGCCGAGGCGCAGCGGCTTGGCTATGCCGAAGCCGATCCGACGTTCGACGTGGGTGGCTTCGACACGGCCCACAAACTCGCCATCCTGACCAGCCTGGCCTTCGGCACGGAAATCGACGCCGATGCCATCTATGTCGAGGGCATCACTTCGATCTCGCTGGACGATATCAAAGCGGCCGATGAGCTTGGCTATCGCATCAAGCTCCTGGGCGTCGCCCGTCGCACGGACACTGGCATCGAGGCGCGGGTCAATCCGGCCATGGTGCCCAAGAAGTCGGTGGTGGCGCAGACTTCCGGCGTGCTCAATGCCGTTGCCTTTGATGGCGATGCGCTGGGGGAAGTGGTGCTGGTCGGGCCTGGAGCGGGGGGCAGCGCCACGGCGTCGTCGGTGATTGCCGATATCGTCGATGCGGCGCGCGAACACCGCACGCCCGTATTCGGCCTGCCGGTGAATGAACTGATGCCCTATCAGAGGGCCGAGATACAGGCGCACAAGGGTGGGTATTACGTTCGCCTCTCGGTCTACGACCGGCCGGGCGCCTTCGCCGGCATTGCCAAGAGCATGGCCGATCGTGATATTTCGCTCGAGTCCATCGTCCAACGCCGCCGCTCGGCGGATGACGATGCCGCCGGCCACACTGGCGCGCCGCAGCCGGTGGTGCTGATCACCTATGCCACGCGCGAGACGGAAATCCGCGCGGCCCTTTCCTCCATCGAGAGTGCAGGACACATCGCGGCGAAGCCGACGTTGATCCGCATCGAAAGTCTCTGAGGGGGACTGGAAGTTCCGTCGGGTGGGCAAGTCGCGTTTGCCTTCGTGATCCTGGCGAGAGCGGGCTCAGTATCGCTCCGCCTCGGTCACCGAGAACATGGCTTGCCGCCGTGACCCAGCTAAACTCGCGGCAGTCTCTGAAGGGGCTGTCGAGGCTCGATCGATTTCCAGGTCCGGCTTAGGGAATGCTGCTATCGACTTTTTGCATGTCTGACGATCCAAAGGTTCGTCAAAGCCGGTAAATGGCGGTATTTGGCCAAGTATCGACTACCACGCCATGTGAAGATATGGTTAATATGGGAACGGAATATCCGTATTGCGTCCTATGGCGCATTGACCTCTATCGTCGGTTCTTCCTACCTCGCTAGAGTATCGACCGGGTTTCCTCCCCGTTCGCGTGGCCCAAGACCTCCAATGGCCGCAGCGACGAATTCGGTCGGCTGTCCGAACCGCGGGTTGTTTCATGTCGCAAAAATTCTCGAATTCTCTCGATCGTATTCTAACCCTGGAAATTGTTCGGGTTACTGAACGCACCGCGATGGCGGCAGCTCGTCAGCGGGGGCACGGCGACGAACGCGCTGCCGATCAGGCTGCGGTGGACGCCATGCGCTCCGAACTCAATCAACTGCCGGTCCACGGCACGATCATGATCGGTGAGGGCGAGCGCGATGAGGCGCCGATGCTGTATATCGGTGAAGAGGTCGGTACCGGTAAGGGGCCGCGTGTGGATATCGCCGTCGATCCGCTCGAAGGTACGGCCATGTGCGCCAAGAACCAGACCAACTCGCTGGCGTGCATTGCCATTGCCGAGCAGGGTGGCCTCTTGAACGCACCCGACGTCTATATGGACAAGATCGCCATCGGCCCGGGATTTCCGGCCGGTCTCGTCGATCTCGACGCTACGCCGACCGATAACATCCGCGCGCTGGCCAAAGCCAAGGGCGTACCGGTGTCGGCGATCACCGCCTGCATCCTCGATCGGCCGCGCCATGCTCGATTGATCAATGAGGTGCGCGGGCTCGGTGCTTCCATTCGCCTGATCGGCGACGGCGACATTGCTGGCGTCATCCAGACCACGGACCCCGAAGAGACCAGCATTGACATCTACCTTGGCGTCGGCGGAGCGCCGGAAGGTGTGTTGGCGGCAGCGGCGTTGCGCTGCCTCGGCGGCCAGATGCAAGGGCGCCTCATGATCAACCGCCCCGAGCAGATCGAGCGGGCGCGTCGCATGGGCATCGAGGACGTTACCAAGAAATACACCATGGAAGACATGGCACAGGGCGACGTGCTGTTCGCCGCGACCGGCGTAACCAAGGGCAATCTGCTTGATGGTGTACGCTTCAAGGCCGGCAAGATCATCACCGACACCTTGGTCATGCGCTCCTGGACGGGCACCGTTCGCCGCATCAAGGCCGAGCACATCGACCGCGACCGGACTGACTCACTCTGATCGTGGTTTGCCGAAGGATATGAAGAGGGGCGCTCCGGTGGGCGCCCCTTTGCGTTTCAGGCCTTGGACGCGTCGAGTTCGGAGGCGATCCGCCGCAGGGCATCGACCAGCACTTCCGATGTCTGGGCTCCGGATATGGCGAACTTGTTCTCGACGATGACTGTCGGGACGCCGGTGATCCCCATGCGACCGGCATGGGCGATGTCGGCTTTCACCGCGTCGAGGTCCACGCCATCCTCGAGCTTCATTGTCACTTCGTCGCCGTCGAGGCCGATTTCCTCGGCAGCCGCAATTAAAGTATCCGCGTCGGTAAGGTTGCTGCCTTCCTCGAAGAACAGGGAGAACAGCCGCTCCAGCATCGCATCTCCAAGCCCTTCCGCCGCCGCCCATCGCACGAGACGATGTGCATCGAGCGTGTTGGGTGTCTTCTCGATCAGATCGAAGGCATAGGTGATGCCGACATCGGCACCGAGATCGAACAGGCGAGCGTGGGCTTCATCCAGCGCATCGGCGCTGCCGAACTTGCCGATGATATACTCCTCACGGTCGATTCCCTCGGGTGGGATAGCCGGGTCGAGCTGGAATGGCCGGTATCGAACCTCGATTTCGAGATCGTCGAGTTCTTCGATCGCCGCGTCGAGGCGGCGCTTGCCAAGAAAGCACCAGGGACAGACCACGTCGACGATGACGTCGAGATGAAGCTTGGTTTTCTGCATGGCACTCCTCAGGTGGTTGTGTCGCTGGCAAGAGACTGTCGAACTATCCTACCACCTATTACGGACGAGGGCAGACACGGACTCGACCATTGTTTCATGGCATAGAACCGATGACCCCCGTTACATAACGGCAGGTTATAGAGGACCCGACGTGATCGAGAACCGTATCAAACATAGGCACCTGAGTTCTTTCGTAGAAGTGGCTCGCCTGAAAAGCATTGGAAAGGCGGCGGTGTCGCTATCCATCAGCCAACCTGCTGTGTCGAAAACCATCCGCGAGCTTGAAGAGATTCTGGGTGTCGAGCTGTTCGATCGCAGCCATCGATCCGTGGTTCTTTCCTATTATGGCGAGGTATTCCTGCGATTCGCCGGAGCCTCGATCGCGGCCCTTCGTCAGGGTGTCGAATCCGTCGAGTTGGCGCTGAAGCAGGGCGCTTCGATGGTCCGGGTAGGGGCGCTTGCCTCCGCCTCGTCGCGTGTTCTGCCCGAGGCGGTGTCGCGCTTCCTCGGAACCAGCATCGGAACGACACCGCAGATCATAACCGCCGATAACATTTCCATTCTGAATCAGCTACGGGATGGGGACCTCGACTTTGCGCTCGGACGCATGGGGGCACCGGCCAGCATGGTGGGGCTTGCCTTCGAGCATCTCTACACCGAGCGTGTGGCGGTGGTCGCCCGGCGCGAGCATCCCTTGTTCGCACAAGGGGCAGGCCTCGGACGTCTTTCCGACTATGTCGTCCTGGTTCCACCACCTGGCTCGACCATCCACGACCACGCCGTCGAGCTATTGATCCGTCTGGCGGCCGGGCCGCGGCTTCGGCGCATCGATACGGTGTCGACCGTGTTTGGTCGGGCGTTTGCGACCACGAGCGATGCCATCTGGATTGCGCATTACGGCGAGGTGGTGGGCGACATCGCGGCCGGTACGTTACGCGAGTTGCCGGTCGATACATCCGACACCTTCGGTCCGCTTGGCCTCATCGTTCGTTCCGGATCATCGCTATCCCTCGGCGCCGAACTGATGATGGCAGCGATCCGCGAGGTTGCGGGCGAGGTCCGGGCCGAGGGCGAGCGCTGAGCGTCGTCAGCCGGCCCTGATCAATCGCACCGCCTCGTCTCGGCCGAAAAGGTAGAGCAACAGCCGCAAGGCCTCACCCCGCGAGCCTGCCAGACCTGCATCGCGGTTGAGTAGCAAGGCAGCGTCGTCGCGTGCCGTTTCCATCAGGGCACCATGGTGCTCGGCACGGACGAAGCGAAAGCCCGGCAGGCCGCTCTGGCGGGTGCCCAACAGTTCGCCGCCGCCTCTCAGCTTCAGATCCTCTTCAGCGATACGGAAACCGTCTTCGGTGTCCCGCATCACCTTCAACCGCGCCTTGGCCGTCTCGCCGAGCGGCCCCTTGTAGAGCAGCACACAGGCCGACGACTTGTCGCCGCGTCCAACCCGACCGCGCAACTGGTGCAACTGAGCAAGACCGAAGCGCTCGGCATGCTCGATCACCATGATGGTGGCGTCCGGCACGTCGACCCCCACTTCGATGACCGTGGTGGCCACAAGGATATGGGCTTCACCTTCCTTGAAGCGAGCCATCGCCGCGTCTTTCTCGGCGGCCTTCATGCGGCCGTGGACCAGCGCCACATCGTCTCCGAAGTGTTGCCGGAGATCCGCGTAGCGTTCTTCGGCGGCGGCGAGGTCGATGCTCTCGCTTTCCTCGACCAGTGGGCACACCCAGTAGATCTTGGCGCCCTCCATACGGATGGCCGAACCAACGCGCCCAACGATTTCGCCGATGCGCTCCTGGGGCACGGTAACGGTGGCGATCGGCTTCCGTCCGGCTGGCTTCTCTGTCAGGCGAGAAACATCCATATCCCCGAAATAGGCCAGCATGAGGGTGCGCGGAATCGGCGTCGCCGTCATGACCAGCAGGTCGGTGGTCGGGCCCTTGGCCGACAGTGCCAACCGCTGATGGACACCGAAGCGGTGTTGTTCGTCGACGATGGCCAGCGTCAGGTTGCGAAACTCCACGGCCGATTGGAACAGGGCGTGGGTGCCGACGACGATATCGACCTCACCTGCGGCTATGCGTTCGAGCGTCTCGCGTTTGCCTTTTGCCCTGTCGGCACCAGTCAGGAGCGCAAGCCCAAGGCCCGCCGCTTCGGCCAGCTTGGCCATGGAATGGGCGTGTTGGCGGGCAAGCAACTCGGTGGGCGCCATCACGGCGACCTGCCCATCGGCTTCCACGGCCGCGGCGGCGGCGAACAGGGCCACCATGGTCTTGCCGGAGCCGACATCGCCCTGGATGAGCCGTACCATGCGCGAGGGGGCCGAAAGATCGGCTACTGCGTCGGCGATGGCCGCTTCCTGAGAACTCGTGAGGCGAAAGGGCAGGGCTTCTCGAAGCCGTGCTGCAATAGCACCGGTCGGCAGGCGCGGCCGGCTTGCGACGCCCTTCAGCTGTCGCCGGACAAGAGCGAGCGCCAACTGGTTGGCGAGTAGTTCATCATAGGCAAGGCGGGTGAGGGCGGGACTAGGCTTGTCGCTGTCTTCCGCCATCTCAGGCTTGTGCAGGTATCGCAGTGCATCGACAAAGGACGGCCAGTCTTCGCGTCGGCGATGCGCTTCGTCGAGCCACTCGGGCAACGCCGGCAGTCGGGCAAGCGCCGCCTCGGCCAGGCGGGAAAGCAGCCGACCGCCTATGCCCTCGGTCATAGGATAGACCGGCTCCAGGCGTGGCAGCTTGTCGGCTTCCGCCTCCAGGACCACGTGGTCCGGATGGGGCATTTGAGGCACACCGTTGAACCGCTCGATGCGACCCGAAATGAGAACCGTCTCGCCGACCGGATAGAGCTTTTCGAGCCAGCCCTTGTCGGCGCGGAAATAGGTGATGGCGAGTTCGCCGCTCTCGTCATGAACCTGGATTCGATAGGGGGCTCGCGACTGCGGTGGCGTCGGGCGGTGACGATCGACGTGGACGCGCAGCGTCACGATCGCTCCCTCTGGCGCCGATTCGATCAGCGCTTCGTGGCTCCTGTCGATGAGGCCGGTCGGAATATGAAAGAGCAGATCAAGAATCACCGCGCCGCGTGCCGTTTCGCCGCCCGGGCCGACCAGTTTTTCAAGCTTTGGCGCCGTGCGCGGGCCGACGCCGGGAAGCGATGTGAGCGGTTGAAAGAGCGGATTGAGAATATCGGGACGCATGGCGCGGGATGTTATGGCATCCGCCCGAAAAGTTGCAGACTTTTCGGAAAAGCGGATGCCCCTGCAAGAAGGTCGCCCGAAAAGTTGCAGACTTTTCGGAAAAGCGGATGCCCCTGCAAGAAGGTCGCCCGAAAAGTTGCAGACTTTTCGGAAAAGCGGATGCCCCCGGCAAGAAGGTCGCCCGAAAAGCTGGCCCCTTCCCGAACGGCGGGCACCTCTAAGAAAAAGCGGACGCCCGTGGGCGCCCGGAAATTCGGCCGGCGAAATGGCCGGCAGCTTTGAAATGTCCTGATTTCATATGCGTGGTTGAGCGGTTGAATGGGTACCGCAACCACAGCTTTTCTAGTTGCCTCAGGTGAGAGTTTTATGACGACCGGCGTGGCGCGCGCATCAGCTCGGCCATCGCTGCTGCTCGACAGAGACGGTGCGAGCGGCTATGTCGGAACAATCCCTCGTCTTTTTGCGTTCCGATACGATGATCGTCGATAGCCATTGTCACCTCGATTTTCCCGATTTTGCCGGTGAGACAGACGCTCTGATTGCCCGCGCGGCAACGGCCGATGTAGAGCTCATGGTCACTATCGGCACGCGTATCCGCGACTTTGATCAGGTGCGTGCGCTCGCCGAGGCGCATCGGCAAGTCTATTGCACCGTCGGCACCCATCCGCACGAAGCCGAGAAGGAGGCGGATGTCAGTGTCGACCAACTGGTTGAGCTCTCAAACCATCCCAAGGTGATCGGTATTGGCGAAGCGGGGCTCGACTATTTCTACGATTCTTCGCCCCGCGACGTGCAGGCGGATGTCTTCCGGCGCCACATCGCAGCAGCCCGCAAGACCGGTCTTCCGCTTTGCATCCATTCCCGGGACGCCGACGCGGACATGGCGTCGATCCTTGAAGAGGAGACGGCGAAGGGGAGCTTCCCGATCCTGTTGCACTGCTTCTCATCGGGTCGCGAGTTGATGGAACGGGCGCTGGCGCTCGGGGCTTTCTTCTCGTTCTCCGGCATCTTGACGTTCAAGCGGTCGGATGAGCTGCGCTCCATTGCCCGCGATGTGCCTCAGGACCGGCTTCTTGTCGAGACGGATGCGCCTTACCTGGCGCCGCTGCCTTGGCGTGGCAAGCGGAATGAGCCGGCCTATGTGGCACATACCGCGAAGGTGCTCGCCGAGGTCAAAGGTGTCGCACCCGAGGAGATGGCGGCGATCACGACTGCCAATTTTGCTCGTCTGTTTGCCAAGGTGCCGCACGAGGTGTTCGCATCATGACCGCGCGGACACGCTTCACGATCCTTGGCTGTGGCGCTTCGCCTGGTGTGCCGCGCATCGGCAACGACTGGGGCGCTTGTGATCCCGGCGAACCGCGGAACCGTCGCCTGCGGTCGTCGCTCATGGTCGAGCGGATCGAGGGGAGCGGTGGGCTGACACGCGTCATTGTCGACACGGGCCCCGATTTTCGCGAACAGGTCCTGAGGGCCGGGGTCGGCGAGGCCGATGCGGTGCTCTACACTCACTCGCATGCCGACCATATTCACGGCATCGATGAGCTTCGCCAGTTCTTTCATAACAGTGGTCATAGGGTGCCGGTCTACGCCGACGAGGCGACGGCCGCCCGCCTCAAGGAAGCTTTCGGTTATTGTTTCGAAACGCCGCTGGGGTCTGGCTATCCGCCGATCGTCATCGAGCATCGCATCGAAGCCGGTCGTGCCTTGCGGGTCGAGGGTAAAGGCGGATCGATCGACGTGCTGCCCTATGTACAGACGCACGGCGACATCCACAGCATCGGCTACCGCTTCGGAGGGCTTGCCTATTCCTCCGACGTCAGTGCCATCCCCGAGGAAAGCTGGCCACTTGTCGAAGGCGTCGATGTCTTCATTGTCGACGCGTTGCGCTATCGGCCGCATGTGAGTCACTTCTCCGTCGACCAAGCGATAGAGGCTGGTCGTCGTATCGGTGCGAAGCTGATCGTTCTCACCCACATGCATCACGACCTCGACTATCGGACGCTGGTTCGCGACCTTCCGGCGGATGTGGTGCCGGCCTTCGATGGCATGGTGATCGAGGGTGGAAAGGTGATCGGGCCGGATGCCTGATCCAATTGTGGCGACGTTACGGAAAGATGGACGTGCTGCCATGCTTTTGCCACGCGTTTAAATTTACCTGAAAAGGTCATGAAGAAATAATGACACGATTCCAGGCTTTTCGCATGGCTGGGCTGCGCTGCTGATCTTGGTACCTCTACGACGAAAGTATATATAAACGGACGAGGCGATGATGCTGGTCCTCCTGGCGAGGATAGCGAAATCGCTGCCGATCCGTATCGTTGAGAGAAGTGAAAGCCATGTTTGGTCCGCTGAAGAAAGTCGCCCGCGCTCTGCATGTTCCCAGCACCGAGGAGCGTGAAATGCAGTACCTGAGTGGCGCTGGCGACCGCATCGAGCTTGAGTACCGCCAGCGCGAAATCGACCGCGGCATGTTTCGGCGTGGTCCTTTCATCCTTTGATCAGCCGATCTTAAAAGCGGCGCGAGATGACATCCAAGCGCTCCCTGGCCCGAACGGCCGGAGCGCTTTTGTCATTTCTGAATTGTACTCTTGATTGCTCGCCCGATGTAAAGTTTGCCTGAAGATCGACTATAGTTATTCTTCACATCGCTTTTCGCATGACGCATGGCGGCAATGCGCGATACGCGCTGGTACGATTAGCATAAATAGCTATTCTCAGGATCGTAAGAGCAAGAGATGGACGCCGGAACGATGATGATCCCGGCGGCACCCAGAGAAAGGATGCAGCTATGTTTACCACCCTGAAGAAGGCCCTCCGCTCCATCAGCGCTTCCGAACGTGAAGCGGCCTATCTGAATGATGCTGGTGACCGCATCGACCTGGAACTGCGTCAGCGCGAAGTTGATCGCGGGCTGTTCCGCCGCAACCGGAATCTTGGTCTCTGATATACTCTTTTGATATGTAACGAGAAAATTGTTGGCGCACTTTGGTGCCAACGAAATTGGTAGTGAGAGAAGTCGGCTAAGCTTCCAAGCTGGTCTGCTTCGCGCCGAAATCCCTGGCCTATCGACGAGCGCCCGCATGGCTTGATCGCCCGGGCGCTTTTGTCATGCCCGGTGGCGTTTCACGGAATGGAGCGCAAGCACTGCCGTCGGTTCGGACGCTCGAAACGGACGCGCCGATACGAGGGGCAGCACTCGAACGAGTGCATTAATGCCTCGTTAAGTTGTTCTGTCGGCGATGAAGTCGAATGAAGTTCCTCTGAAGGCACCCCAAAGAAAATCTTTTGAGACCAATTCGCAGGATGCATGCGCGTCATGCAACATTCGATCTGGTCCAAAGAACAGAATGCATTATCTTCATGAGCGTCAGGACAGAGGAACGGATCGCTGGGTCCTGAAGAAAAACCGGCGGTTCGTGGATCGAAAGGAAGATAAAATGTTCACTCACCTTCGCAAGGCTGCTCGCGCTCTTCGCCCCGCCTCCGCCGCCGAACGCGAACTGGCCTATCTCAATGAGGCCACCGATCGCATCGATCTCGAGTACCGTCAGCGCGCCGTTGATCGTGGGATGTTCCGCAATGCCGGCTTCTGATCGTCGTCACATCGATCCCGTCATCGGGATCGCTCGCCAGCTACCCCGGACCACGAGCCGTCGGCTCGAAGACGGTCCGGCCCCGAGAGGATTGTGAAACCCGGCCATCCCGCCGGGTTTCTTTTTGTTTGAGCTTGTCGTGACGCGTCAGGCTTCCGTCTTGGCTCTCTGCCAGAGCGCTTCCATCTCTTCGAGCGTGGCTTGCTCCGGACGTCGCCCGGCTTCTTCGAGTTTCCGTTCGATATAGGAAAAGCGCTTCCTGAATTTCTCGTTGGTCGTCCGAACAGCCGCTTCGGGATCGATATCGAGATGGCGCCCGAGATTGGCGAGGGCGAACAGCACATCACCAAGTTCGGCCTCTATGGCCTGGCGCGCTTCGGCACTGCCGTTCCGACCGTCGTCGGCGCGGTCCATCTCCGCTTCCAGTTCGTCGAGCTCTTCGCGGATCTTGGCGAGCACGGCGCGCGGATCGTTCCAGTCGAAGCCGACGGTTCCGGCTTTTTGCTGAAGCTTGACGGCTCTCAGCATCGGCGGCATGGCAACCGACACACCATCCAGCATTCCCTTGGGTAGCTCGCCGCCATGGCGGGCCACTTTCTCGGCCTTTTCCTCGGCCTTGATCTTTTCCCACAGCCCTTTGACCAAGTGTGGTGTTCGCGCTTCGGCTGGGCCGAACACATGCGGATGGCGGCGGATCATCTTGCGCGTGACCGCCTCCACCACATCGGGGAAAGCGAAGGTGCCTTCCTCCTCCGCTATGCGGGCGTGGAAGACTACCTGGAGCAGCAGATCGCCCAGTTCATCGCAAATGTCGTGGCGATCGCCGCGGGCAATAGCCTCTGCAACCTCGTAGGCTTCCTCAATGGTGTAAGGGGCAATGGTATCGAAGGTCTGTTGAAGATCCCAGGCGCAACCGGTCTTGGGGTCGCGCAGTCGTGCCATGATGTCGATCAGGACGGATATGTCGCGGCCGGGTTGCATGGCGGGGATTCCTTGACTGTTGGGAGCTTTGCGGAGATCGGCGCGAGACTTCGCGCGGGCCGAAGGCCAAGTCAACGTCAATCTGGCCGCATCAGCCCCGCTTCAGGCCGCTATGTGAGGCGCGAGGAAGGCCGGCAGTTCGCTGATGTCGGCAAGGCAGGCATCGGCAATAGGCGCAAGCGTTGCCGCGTCACCGGTTCCGCTCAACACACCAATGACGAGACCGGCGCCGGCGCTTCGGCCCATATCGATGTCATGGGTGTTGTCCCCGACGACGGCGACTTCCGATGGATGAAGGCCGAGTGCGGTGGCGAAAGCGAGGGCCATGCCAGGCCCAGGCTTGGTACCATGACCGCTGTCGTAGCCAGTAACGAAGGAAATGTGCCGGCTCAGCCCGAAATGGTCGAGCATCAGGCGTATGGAAGCCTCATTGTCCGACGAGGCTATGCCGAGCCGCAGCCCCATGTCCGTCAGCGCGGTGAACAGGGTGCCAAGGTCGCCCAACAGGACCGAGCTTCTGGCCGAGGCGGTGAACAGCGCGTCAAGCTGGGCCGATAGCTCGCCAAAGGGGAGGGGGCTTCCGGCTTCCACCCAGGCGGCGGCAATTTCATGGGTGTGGGCGGCAGCCAGCAAACTGCCTGCCCGAGTGATCTGGCTTTGGCGATCCATGCCGCCAATCTCGAGCAGGCGGTCGGCCAGGACCGGGTCGCCGGCGGCAGCGAGCCTCGCGGCGGCCAGATTAATTGGTCCCCAAGTCAGGTGATAGTCGAGAAGAGTGCCGTCCTTGTCGAACAGCACGGCGCGGATTGGCATTGAGGTCCCCTTGTTTGCCCCTCCTATAGGCTGGCGTACGGCGGCCAGGCAAATCGAAATCGCAACAAGGACAGCAGGATGCAGCCCCATTTGTCTGACATTAGGCGAATCAGGTTGCCCGAGGATCTTGGGATCCTGCCTCCATTTTGTATGCCAGATCGCCAGTCGTGGCAGGGACGGCTCCGCGTTTTTCCTTCTTTGAAGATGAGAGGTTGGTGCAATTCATTGAAACGTTTCATTTATCTCATGAAGCGATTAATCGAGCGGGTTGTGCATTTCTAAAGGATATCGTTCAGGTCGAAAATGTGGCTCTGTTGCTGGACACCGACGGGAAACAATTGGTGCATAGCCAACCGTGGAGGTCCGAATGGCCATATCGAATGTGTCTTCTTCGTCCCCGACGCTGCCGGCCAACTCAGGTACGCCGCCGCTGTCGTCGTTGAGTTTTGACGGTCTGGATTCGATGGAAAAATATCTCTTCAGCGTCGGCAATACGGCGACGGAGAAATATCGAAAAGAGTTCGAGGCGGACGGCAAAAAGGAGATGACTGTCGACCAACTCAAGGAAATGCTGAAGAAGCGGTTTGCCGGCTACACCCTGACGGATAGCGAGCCGAAAGAGCCGGTGAAGGGCAAGAATCTGCTCTACATCGACGATACCAATATGAAGAAAATGGCGACTGATGCCGACTATCGGGCCAAAGTCATGGGTCTGATGGAGCGCGAGTACGCCGGAACATCATCGATGACGTTCAACCTTGAGGCCGGAAGCCAAAAGACATTCACGACCGGCTCGGTATTTTCGGTCAGCGAGACCAATCCATCGGTTGACGGCGTACCCTATGCCGGCATGGCATCGTCGGAGTCGGTGATGGAAGCCGGTCCAAGTGACAGCCCGCTGCCCCCCGACTTTCTCAGCAAGACCGCGACGGTGTCCTCCAACCGGCATGGTTCGGCTGCCTGGTTGACGGATCTGGTCGAAAAGCGGCAGGCAGAGTTCAAAGAGGCGCAGAAGAGGGCCGCTGCCGAAGACGCGCAGAAGAAGGCATCGGAGGAGAGGGCGGGGAGGAATGGCGTCGACATCGTCGTCTGACGGTTGAGCCGTGTCGCTTCCTGCTTGCGTCGATGTCGTGGTTTCGCTAGGCCCGAAGAGGCTTGAGGTTGCCGTCTTTGGGGTTTTTCATGGCCGAACCGATCCTTACCGTCATCGGCTTCGACGCCGACGATACGCTTTGGCAGAATGAGTTCTTCTTTCGGCAAACCGAAGATCGATATCTCGACCTTCTTGCCGATTTCGGCGATCGGTCGGTGCTCGCTGCGCACCTTCTTGCCATCGAAAAACGAAATGTCTCGATCTACGGCTTCGGTATCAAGGGCTTTACCCTGTCGATGGTCGAGATGGCGCTTGAGGTCAGCGACGGTCGCATTGATGCGTCGATCATTGCCGAAATCCTCGCCATGGGGCGAGAGATGCTGAGCCATCCAGTGGAACTGCTGCCCGACGTGCGCGCCACGTTGGAAGCGCTCGCGTGGCGCCTGCCATTGGTGCTGGTCACCAAGGGGGATCTGTTCGATCAGGAGCGCAAGCTGGCGCAGTCTGGGCTGACTGATCTGTTTCGGGCTGTGGAGATTGTCTCCGAGAAGTCGGCCTCTACCTACGCTCGCGTATTCTCGACCATGGGCAAGGGGCCGGAGACGGGGCTCATGGTCGGGAACTCCTTGCGCTCGGACATCCTGCCGGCGCTCGATGCTGGGGCGTTTGCCATCCATATTCCCCATGACCTCACCTGGGCCTACGAGCATGTCGATGAGCCGGTCGGCCATCCACGACTCTTCGTCGTGGAAAGAATCAGCGCGGTCGTTGAAATCATTGAAAAGCTTGTCGAAAGCGGTCCTGGCTTCACGTTGTGAGTCCACTTCCTGAAGTGTTGAGTCTGATCGGGTATTTCTCTTCTTGGTTGCGTTTGGCGCGCTTGGTTCCGAACCTGTCATGCGCATATCAGCGCTGACGCGTAAGTATACCAAAGTCGCGCTTTTGCCTTTGCCAAACGCCGCGCTCGTGGTAGAGACCACCGCCAACTTCATTCGGTGATGAGTGCTTGCCCCGAGTCGCGTGAGACGCGATTTCGGACAGGCTTATTTTCATTTCGTCGCCTGCGAGCCCAAGGAGTTGGTCATGGCCTCATTCTTCGTTCCCTCTGCTGGCGGCGATCTCGCGCTGACCTTTGACGATGTGTTGTTGATGCCGGGCCATTCCGAAGTTCTGCCGGCCGATACCGACATGCGTACCCGTCTCACGCGGACCATCGAGCTGAACATCCCGCTGCTCTCGTCGGCCATGGACACCGTCACCGAATCTCGTCTCGCCATAGCGATGGCGCAGGCTGGCGGCATCGGCGTCATTCACCGCAACCTCGATGTGGAAACGCAGGCCGAGCACGTCCGGCAGGTGAAGAAGTTCGAGAGCGGCATGGTGGTCAATCCGGTGGTGATCGGCCCGGAGGCGACGCTGAAGGATGCGCTTGATCTCATGAAGGCCCACAACATCTCCGGCATTCCGGTGGTCGAGAACGCCGGCGAGGGCGGCCGTACCCATGGCCGTCTGGTCGGCATCCTCACCAACCGCGATGTCCGCTTTGCCTCCGACCCCAACCAGCGGGTCTATGAACTGATGACGCGGGAGAACCTCATCACGGTTCGCGAGGGTGTCAGCCACGACGAGGCCAAGCGCCTTCTCCATCAGCACCGTATCGAGAAGCTCCTGGTGGTCGACTCGGCTTACCAGTGCGTCGGCCTCATCACCGTCAAGGATATCGAAAAGGCCAGGCTCAATCCCAACGCCGCCAAGGACGACCAGGGCCGTCTGCGCGTTGCTGCCGCCACCACGGTTGGCGACAAGGGGCATGAGCGGTCGCAGGCGTTGATCGACGCCGGTGTCGACGTTTTGGTGGTCGACACCGCGCACGGTCACTCCGAGTATGTGCTTCAGGCCGTCTCCAAGGTGAAGAAGCTTTCCAACCATGTGCAGGTCATCGCCGGCAATGTCGCGACTGCCGATGGGACCAAGGCGCTGATCGATGCCGGCGCCGATGCCATCAAGGTCGGTATCGGTCCGGGGTCCATCTGCACCACGCGCATCGTCGCCGGTGTGGGTGTGCCGCAGCTCACCGCCATCATGGAGGGCGTTTCTGCTGCTCGGGATGCTGGGGTGCCGATCATCGCCGACGGCGGTATCCGCTTCTCCGGCGATTGCGCCAAGGCCCTGGCGGCTGGCGCCACTGCCTGCATGATCGGCTCGCTGCTGGCTGGCACCGACGAGAGTCCCGGCGAGGTCTATCTCTACCAGGGGCGCAGCTACAAGAGCTACCGTGGCATGGGATCGGTAGGGGCCATGTCGCGCGGCTCGGCCGATCGCTATTTCCAGGCCGAAGTGCGCGACCAGTTGAAGCTGGTTCCGGAAGGCATCGAGGGGCAGGTCCCCTACAAGGGGCCGCTCGGTTCAGTCGTCCATCAGCTGGTGGGGGGCATCCGTGCCGCCATGGGCTACGTCGGCGCGAAGACCATTCCCGACCTGCAGGAGAGGGCGCAGTTCGTGCGCATTTCCTCGGCGGGCATGCGCGAAAGCCACGCTCATGACGTGACCATCACGCGCGAGAGCCCCAACTACCCCGGCGCCGCCTGACGCGTTCCAGGCAGGGCTTTCTGACGCATTGTAGATCGGCCGTCGGGCTTGCTCCCGACGGCCGTCTCATTCATATGTCGGCGACGAGACTGGACGGGTAACCGAAGGACATTGCTATGAGAGATGGCGGCAGGATCGCGGCGGCGATCGAGGTGCTGGGGGATGTCGAACGTACGCGGCGCCCGGTACAGGACGCGTTGAAGGATTGGGGGCTGACCCACCGCTTCGCGGGTTCGAAAGATCGTAGCGCGATCGGTAATCTGGTGTTCGACGTGCTGCGCCGCAGGGCATCGCTCTCGGCCATCATGGGCTCCGATAGTCCGCGTGCGTTGGCACTCGCTGCCACCGTGCGCTTGTGGGGGCGAAGCGTGTCGTCCCTTGATGCTCTTTTCACCGAAGACAAGTTCGCTCCTTCCGCTCTCGCCGATGACGAGCGCGCGGCGCTGTCAGAGGGGACTGTTCCCGACGATGCACCCGACTGGGTGAAGGGAGACTATCCCGAGTGGCTGGCTGCTTCGCTTGCCCGCGCTTTCGGGCCGCGTGCGGTCATGGAAGGCGAGGCGCTGGCTGGACGGGCCGATGTCGATCTGCGGGTGAATACGCTCAAGAGTGGCCGCGAGCAGGTCCTGGCTGGGCTCACCCATCTCAAGGCCGAGCCTTGCCGATGGTCGCCTGTCGGTATTCGCATTCCCGCCGTCGATGGCGATCTCCGCCCAGGCCATGTCTCTTCGGACCTCGCCTACAAGAAGGGTTGGTTCGAGGTGCAGGACGAAGGCAGCCAACTGGCGGCGTTGATCGCCGCGGCTGGCGGTGGCCGCCAGGTCGTCGACCTCTGCGCTGGCGCGGGCGGCAAGACGCTTGCCCTGTCCGCTGCCCTCGGCAACCACGGTCAGATCTATGCCTATGACAGCGACAAGCGGCGCTTCGGCGATATCCTCGACCGCATCGATCGCTCCGGCAGCCGCAACATCCAGATTCGCGAGCCGCGCCGCGACCAGGACGTGCTGGTCGATCTGGCAGGCAAGAGCGATCTTGTGCTGGTCGATGCGCCTTGCACCGGTTCCGGCACCTGGCGTCGCCGGCCGGACGCCAAATGGCGCCTTGCCCCGGGGGCTTTGGAGATACGTCTCAAGGAGCAGGCAGCGGTTCTCGACAATGCCGTTCGGCTGGTGAAGGCTGGCGGACGCATCGTCTACATTACCTGCTCGGTCCTTCCGGAAGAGAACGAGGAGCAGATTGCCGCTTTCCTTGCCCGCAGGCCGGACTTCACTCTCGGTGACGCGGCCGCAACCTTCGCGACGGTAACCGGAATGGAAGCCCCCGATCTGACGCATCTTGGACTTGCCGGCCAAGAGGGATCGATGCTGCGCCTGACGCCGGCGCTGACGGGGACGGACGGCTTCTTCGTTGCCATCCTGAACCGCGCGGCCTGACGGCGTCAGGCGCGCGCTGGCTCGGCCGCCTCGGGTGCCTGACGGTCTCCGGGGCGGAGCGATCCGGTCAGCAGCAGGCTGAGCAGAAGTACCGGAATCAAAAACATCAGGCCGACGCGGATGCCAAGGAACTCGGCAAGACCGCCAATTGCCAGCGGGCCGGCCAGGAATCCCAGAACGTAGATCGCCGAGAGAATGGCGACGTTGCCAGCTGGTGTGCCGGGTACTGCGGTAACGGCGGTCACCGCCATCGGGAAGGCGACGGAAATGCCGAGCCCGATCATGCCGAAGGCGATCGCCCCCATCCAGAAGTTGGTGGCGACCGAAATCAGCAGCGCGCCGCCGAGCGCGATCGATACGAACAGCCTGCCCAAGACCACCATGCCCAGGCGCTTGCGTAGCGTGTCGCCCATGAAGCGGCCGGCAGAGAGCAAGGCTGCGAAAGTAGCGTAGCCATAGCCGAGCATGGCAGTGGGCGTTCCCGTCTCATCGCGCAGGAAGATGCCGGACCAATCGCCCATGGCGCCCTCGGTGACGGCAAAGCCGACGCTGAATATGCAGACGAGGAGCAGTGCTTTGGGCGGAATGGCGAAGAATGACGGAGAAGGAGAACCGCTGATGTCTTCGGTCTGCTCCGTGGCGGGAAGACGAAGGCTGGCCCAAACGGCGATCGGCAGAACGACGGCAACCGACAGGACCAATGCCTCGGTGACCGTGAGCCCGAGCGTGGCAAGCGTGGCTCCCAGGAAGCTGCCGACGCCGATGCCAACGCTCCAGCACCCGTGACAGGTGCTCATGATCAGGCGTCTCGCTTCCTTCTCGATGCGTGCGGCTTCGACGTTCATGGCCAGTTCGGCCAGTGCCAGCAAGGCGCCACAGGACGCGAGAATCAGGAAGAGCGATGGGATGTTGAAGGCCAGACCCGGCAAGGTCAGGATCAGCAGCATGCCTGCGAATGTATAGATCAGGAGTGTGCGTGCGCCGACGGCATCGCAGATCCGGCCGGCAAACGGCAGGATCAGCAGGTTTGAAATCGGCATTCCGAGAAGTGCCAGCGCAAGTTCGGCAGGTCGAAGACCGAGCCCTGCCTGCACTTCGGGAATGCGGGAAAGCCAGTTGCCGAAGACGAGCGGATCAAGAAAGAAGATCAGCATGATCAGGCGGACTTGGGTCATCGGGCCACCAATCTCAGAATCGATTCAAACGAACATTTAGCGCCAATGTCCGTCGTTGGCCAGACAGCCGGGTATCGAGGTGTCAAGTCGTCATGCTCGCGCATGGCGTGGACCGGAAATGTCAGCAGGGCGAAACGAAGCGCCGGGGCTGCTCAGTCTATGGCGATGATCACGTGACTGGCGTCGAACAGGGCAAATGCCGGGGCACCTTCCTGAAGAGCCAGCGTTTCGGCCGAATGAGCGGTGATGGACGCGGTGAGCGACTTGCCCCCACCGACATCCAATACCACTTCCGCGTTGACCGCGCCGAGTTCGATGCGGCTGATGCGGCCGGAAATGCGATTGGCAACCGAAACCGCCGGCGGCTCGACCCCAGGGGCGACCATCACGAAAGGGGCCTTGATCAGCACGATAGCCTCACGTCCGACCACAAGGCCGAGATCCTTGAGGCTTCCGGCCGTCAGGGTGGCATGGATGGTGGTCTCTTCGGACACGGCCACCGCGACGTCGGCGTTGAGGCTGTCGGCGTTGATCGAGACGATAGTGCCGCGAAGTACATTGCGTGCCGAGGTTCGCATGAAGTAGCCCGAAAAAAGGTTGAGGGGGGAAATGCCGCTGCCGGCGAGATCTGGCTCGATCAGACGAACCACGCGCGCCATCTCCGCTTCCATTCGGCGATAGGCCTCGATCACCTTGGTGCCGGCTGGCGTGAGCTTGGCTCCTCCGCCCGCCTTGCCGCCGGTACGCGTGTCGAGCATCGGTTTGCCGAACAGGTTGGCGAGGGCTTCGATCCAGTCCCAGGCGGCCTTGTAGGTGATGCCGATCTCCTTGGCGCCGGCGGAGATGCTGCCTTCGCGGGCGATTGCCTCCAGCAGGCGGACGCGATCGCCGTTGAGCGATGAGGGACCATCGCTCTTGAGGGTGATTGTGGCATTGATCGGCATCGCGGACCGCCTCTTGCTGCGGGCACCATTCCGCCCGTCCATAAGCCAGGGACCACCACCCGGCCGTGTCGTTCTAGCTTGTTGCGGCATCGAGGGGAACTCCCGCGGCTATTCCGCGGCGAGCGCGCTCCTGAGCTTTCGGATGACCCTGGCGCGCGCCTTCTCGTCGGCTGCCTTGCCGATTTCGGCCTGGATGTCGAGCAACAAACTCTGGAAATCGTTGTGCCAATCGGTGCGGCCAACCTGCATGGGGTCGATACGTGGCCTTTTTGCCGGATCGGTTATCTCGACGGCGGCGGCATGGCCGAGCTGGAAGGATGCATCGAGGCGCGGGTCCACAAGACGGTCGCGGGGCAGGCTCTCCGAGAGGCGTGCCCTGAGCCCGCCGATGGCTTTCTCCTCGCCATGCACCATGAATACGGTGCCGTTTATCGGCAGGCGGTTTCTGAGCCAGGCGGCAAGCTCCGGTCCGTCGGCGTGACCGCTATAGAGGTCGAGTTTGCGGATACGAGCCCGTACGTCGATCTGCTCGCCTTTCATGCGCACCACTGGAGCGCCATCGGCAAGAAGCCGCCCCAAAGTGCCGGCCGCCTGATAGCCGACCAGCAACACCGTGGCCTCCTCGCGCCACAGCCAGTTGCGCAGCCGGTGACGGATGCGCCCGGCCTCGCACATGCCAGACGCTGAGATGACGATGTGGAAGCCATGCATCTGGTCCAGCGCCATCGATTGCTCGACGCTCTCGGTGAAGCGCACGTGCGGCGATGCGAAGGCGCGGAGCAGCAGATTGCCGTTGTCGAGACTGCGTGCGTACGACTTGAAGATCTGGCTCGCCCGGTTGGCGAGCGGCGAGTCGATGATGACGGGGCAGGGCGGGAGCTGACCGGTTTCGAACAAATGCACGAGGTCGGCCAGAAGCTCCTGGGTACGCTCGACGGCGAAGGATGGGATCAGCAGGACGCCATCCGGATTGATCGCGGACCGCACCTCGGCGCGGAGTTCCGCGCGGCGGCGCTCTTCGGTTACCTCCTGGCGGTCTGTATCGCCGTACGTCGATTCCATGATCACATGATCCCAGCCGGCGGGCGCTTCAGGTTCCGGCTGGAGCAGCTTGTTGTCTGGCCCGAGGTCGCCGGAGAACAGCATGCGGATGGGACGCTCTCCTCCGGTCGCTTCCAGTTCTACCGACGCCGAACCGAGCAGATGACCGGCATTCCATAGACGGAAGCGGAAGCCCGGCGCCGCATCCTGCCATTTGCCGAGCTCGGTCGGGCGCATCTGCTTCACCGCCTCCAGGGCATCGAGCAGGGTGTAGATCGGTGTCACCTCCTGCCGTCCGCGCCGTTTGTTGCGGCGGTTGAGCTGCTCCACTTCCATTTCCTGGATATGCGCGGAATCCGGCAGCATGACCTTGCAAAGGTCCACGGTCGGTGCCGAAGCGAAGATTGGGCCTTCAAAGCCGTCCTTCACCAGTTTGGGTACGAGGCCCGAATGGTCGATGTGAGCGTGTGTCAGGATCAGGGCATCAATGGTGCGGGGATCGAAGGGAAAGGCGCGGTAGTTGAGTTCCTTCTCGCTCTTCGAACCCTGGAACATGCCGCAATCGATCAGTATCCGATGGCCGCCGAAATCAATCATGTGGCAGGAGCCGGTGACGGTTTCCGCGGCACCGTGAAACGTGATGATGGGCTGGTTATGCATCGAGACCCCTCGGGCAGGTACGGCCGGAGGAATTGCCCGGCACTTCCCTTCATACTGGTGCGTTCGCTTGGCTTGGCAAGGGCGACGGGGTGCGCCTTAAGACCAAATTGAACCGTTTAGGCTTTACGGAGCCTTAGCCTCCCTGTGCGAAAATAGGAGAGTGTCGCGGAAGTTCCGTTGCACGAGGAGGACGATATGGCAGCCGCCCCCAGACCTGACCGTGACGAAGCGGAACCGAAGGCCGCCCCGGTGCGGCCGAGCCGCATCGCCCATCTGCCGTTCCCGCTCTTCTCCGCCCCCATGGGGATAGGAGGTCTCGGCCTTGCATGGCGCGAAGCGACGGCCCATTTTGGCGTGCCTTCCTTTCCGGGCGAAGCGCTGCTGTCCGTGGCGGCCCTTGTCTGGGCGTTGCTCACTCTCCTGCATATTTGGCGCGAGATCCGCCATCCACGCGCGCTTTTCGCTGATATCGGTCATCCAGCCCGTGCGGCGTTTGCCGGCGCCTTCACCATCGGGCTGATGCTCATCTCCGCGATGTTGATCCCGACGCAGCCCGGTGCCGCGTTCTGGGCCTGGACGATCGCGGTAACCCTGCATCTTCTCGTCGCGCTGTTCACAGTACGCGGCCTGATGCTGACGCCTCGCAACGATCCGATGTCGCTGATGCCGCCGACGTTGATTCCATTGGTCGGCATGTTGCTGGCGCCGGTGTTCGGTGTCCGGCTCGGTCTCGTCATGCCCTCTTGGCTGCTGTTCGGTATCGGCATGATCTTCTGGTTGACCGTGCAGCCGTTGCTTTTCCAGCGTATCGCGGCGGGGCCTGCTTTCCCGGAGAAACTCAAGCCAACGCTGGTCATTTTCCTGGCTCCTCCATCGGTTGCCTTTCTGTCGCTGGTGGCGCTTGAGGGCAAGGTCGATTGGCCGTCTTTGGCCCTGTTTGGCTACGCCTCCTTCCTGGCGGTGATTTTCCTCACCATTCTGCCGCGCTTCCTGAGAGCCCCGCTGGCGCTGTCATGGTGGAGCTACACGTTCCCGGCGGCGGCATACACCGTGGCACTGTTCACGTTGGTTCGTGCCTATCCCTTCCCCTTCGCGAACTGGGTGCTGTGGGCTCAGCTCTCGCTTGCCACCCTTCTGGTGCTGGTGGTGCTGCTGGCAACCCTGCTCGGGCTTGCCAACGGCAAGCTGTTCGTTTCCGACTGAGCAGGCATGCCGAGGGCGATTGCCCATTGCCTATAAGTAATTAAACGAATAAGGCTCGGAGCCGACAGGCATTCCGGAGCCCCTCATGGTCAAGTCCATCATTATTGATACCGATCCCTCGCCAGACGATGCGGTTGCCTTCCTGATGGCTCTCGGATCGCCCGGGGAACTGGAGCTCCTGGCCATCACCACGGTTGGTGGAAACGTGCCGCTTCACCACACCACGCGCAATGCACTCAAGGCGCTGGAGCTTGTTGGGAGAGCCGACGATGTTCCGGTCTACGCCGGTGCGGCGGGTCCTATCGTGCGCGTTCTCGAGACGGCGGAGTACGTACATGGCGCGACGGGCTTCGAGGGATACGATCTGCCTGATCCTGTGGCGACGGCGGCCGAGGGGTTTGCGCCCGACAAGATCGTCGAGCTCGTGATGTCGCGCCCGGAGAAGACGGTGACGCTCTGCTGTCTGGCGCCGCTCACCAACATCGCCCTTGCCATGGCGAGAGAACCTCGCCTTGCCGAGCGCCTCGAAGGCATCGTCCTGATGGGCGGAGCGCGTTCGGAAGGTGGCAATGTCACGCCGGCCGCCGAGTACAATATCTACGTCGATCCGGAAGCGGCGAAGAAGGTGTTCGAGTGCGGTGCCCCGATCGTCATGATCCCGCTCGACTGCACCCACGCGGCCCTGACCAAGAAGCACCGCCTCGACAAGCTGCGTGCCATGGGCGGCCCTCATATGGAGGCCTTTTATCACCTGCTCGAGTGGAACAAACGCTTCGACGAAAAGGCTTGGGGGATGGACGGTGGGCCGCTGCACGACCCGACCGTCACCGCCTATCTTTTGAAGCCCGAGCTGTTCAAGGGACGTCTCGTCAACGTCGAGATATCCTGTGACGAGCTGACGCGCGGCATGACGGTGGTCGACTGGCATTCGGTGACCAGTCGACACAAGAACGCGCTGGTCCTGACAGAGATCGACGCCGATGGCTATTTCGACCTTGTCATCGAGCGGCTTCACGCAGCGCGCAAGCCGTAGGCGCATCCCGCAACCCGTCAGGCGGCGGCTCGAGCCATCACGCGGCGGATCAAGGCGCGAGCCTCGCCGGGCGGTTTCCTTTCGACGCGTCGATACTCCCGTCCATCCAGAGTACGAACGATCAGGCCTACGTCGATCATGGCACGCCGGATGAGGGCGTGGTCGCCGAAGAGGTGACCGTTGCGGATGATCACGCTGATCTCGAACTCGTTGTAGACGGTTCCCGCCTCAAGGCGTGACCAAAGCACCCAGAGCGCCAAGCTCTGGTGGCCGTAGCGGGAGGGCCAACGTACAAGTCGACCCTCCGCATCGAAATGGCCCGACACACGTTCGACCAGCGCAAAGTCCACCGGTTCCGGCGAGGGGAGAGGTTCGGCAAGCCGCTCCTCTGCCATGGTCGCCGCTCGGAAATGCTGAAAGTTCCGATAGCCCGTCGCCCGCGCCAGCATGTTCAGAAGCTGTACGTGGCCAGGCCGGCCTTCGGCCAATGCAAGTTCGCGGTTGAGCGCCTTTGCGAGGGCCGACACGTCTGGAGCGATGAAGGGTAGGATGTCTCTGGACATGATTTATCCTCGAGCGTGCCCGATCATTGCTGATTGTCGCTGGTCGCTGGCTTGCAACGGGGCACGGGACGAGTGTCCGTCGACTTCAGGAGGAACAAGGCAGGTTTAGCTTTCCAACGGGAACAGCGACGCCTAGGTGAACTGCCGACCGAGCGTTTCCTTAGCTCCGATCGCTCCCGGAGACAAGCTGACCATCCTGTCGATCAGAAGAGATCGAGTCATGCTGGCCCTGCATCAAATGTGTCAGGGCATCGACATCGACCGGTCGTCCGAGAGCGTAGCCTTGCAGTGTCTGGCATCCGATATCGGTCAGAATATCGGCCTGTTCCAGGGTCTCGACGCCTTCTGCAACGATCCCGATGCCCTGGGTCCGCCCAATCTGGACGATCGATCTGACGAGCTGCCGCTGGGCGGGTGACGTGCAAACGGCGGCTGTGAGCTGGTGGGCAATCTTGAGGCGGTTCGGCTGCAGCCGCATCAAGCTGACGATCGACGCATAGCCGGTACCAAAATCGTCGATTTCGATATCGATTCCGAGTTCCCTGAGACTGCGGATGTTGCCGGAGACGACTTCATCGCTGTCGTCGAGATAGATCGCTTCGGTCAGCTCGAACGACAGCATCCCGGGCTCTATTACCATGGATCTGATCAGTTCGATGAGACGCTCATCGCGCAGGCGACCCATCGATACGTTGACGGCGAGGCGCGGGACTGACAGGCCTGCCGCCATCCAGCGCCGCCGGTGGTCGAGCGCGGTCTCCAGAACCAGATGATCGAGGACAGGCAGGACATTGATGTCTTCTGCGACCTTCAAAAAGCGGGCGGGGAGAAGAAGACCCTCCGTTGGATGATTCCAGCGGATAAGGGCCTCGATGCCGACCACCTGGCGCGTCATGGCGTCGAACTGTTGCTGATAGTGAGCGGTGAACTGCTTCTCTTCTATGCCGGTCAGCATTTCGTCGGCGATGCGCTTGGTGCTCACCACCTCGGCTTCCAACGCTCTGGTAAAGAACTCGAACCGATTGCGCCCAAGCTTCTTGGCTCGGTAGAGAGCGATGTCGGCGTCGATCAGAAGCTTGGGAGGATGACTGTCGCGAAAGCTGGAGCAGGCGATGCCGATCGAAACGCCGCTGCGGCAGCTGACTTCTCCGAGATCGATCGGATGCTGAAAGCCGGAGATCAGATTGGTCGCAAGCTCGCGGGCCAGGATTTCCGGCTTATCGCTGATGCATACCGCCACGAACTCGTCACCTCCTATGCGGGCAACGACATCCTCGGACCTGAATATGGACCGCATCATGTCTGCGGCGTGTTGAAGCAGGCGGTCGCCGGCCGCGTGTCCGTAGGTATCGTTGACCTGCTTGAAGCGGTCGAGATCGATGTGAAGGATGGCTAACCTGTCCGTGGCGCCTCGCGTGCCGGAATCCAGGCGACCGAGATGGTCCATGAGATAGCGACGATTGGGCAAGCCTGTCAGCGCGTCATGCAGAGAGGTATGCCGAACCTGCCGGTTGGCTTCCTCGAGCAGGCTGTTGCGGGCCTCGGCCAACCTCTTCGCTTCGCTCAGCTTTTCAAGGTTGGTTCGTCTTTCGGAATAAAGGTGGCTGGTGACGAGAATCGGCAGCACGACCAATGCGCCGATGAGCACGATCATCAGCCGGAAAATGGTATTGTTGGGTGGTGACGGCCAGCCGTCTTTGGGCGTTGCTGCAAGCTCCCAGGTTCCTCCGGGGATGTTGACGAGGGTGGTCATCGGGTCGCGGGCCAGGACGTCGGCGGATCCGAAGAAGATATCACCGTCCGCACCTTTGCCGTCGCGTCCGCGAATGGTCAGGTCAAGTTCGTAATCGGCGGTGGTAATGCCACTGTTGGCATAGAGTAGTTCGACGTCGATGACCGTCGACACGATTCCCCAGAAGGTGGGGTGTCCGTCCGGTTGATTGACCAGTACCGGGAAGCGGCCGACGAGGCCGATGCCGCCTTGTACAAGCTCCAGAGGACCGGCCATCACCAGGCGACCGGTTGCCCGTGCCTGCAAGACGGCGTCGCGCTGTTTGGGCGTTTGAAGATAGTCGAGACCGATCACCTTCTCGTTGCCGGCAACCGGGTACGCCATACGGACGACCATGTTCGGCGCCGCCGCGATCAGCCGAAGATCGGAGCCGGTTGCCAGAAGGTGCCGGACGAGTACCTCGAACTCTGCCTTCCCGAGGTCTGGGCGAGTCGCAAACGCCGCCACGACGCCGCGCCCGATCTGGATGTCGCGGCTGGTATTGCCTTCAAGACGCGCCCTGATGACTGACAGGCGATCGGCAACGGTCGCTCGTACGTGCTGCTCGAATATCTGACGGTTCTGGTTGTCCGCGAGCAAACCGAGCAAGCCGACGGCAACAAGTGCAACCAGCGCCGGCACGCTAGCTGGCCGGATAACCCATCCGCACGTGTACCGCAGAACTCGAAGCAGCTGGCCAGGAGCCATCGTTTGCTTTCCAGAGGGAGTTTCTACCTCTGTATAAGCCAGATTTTCCTTTTGTAATTATTACTGTCGAAGTAAATGCGCCCTCTGGTTGAATGTGGCAGATGAATGCATAGAATTCGATATTGTTACCCGAGCCAAGCCACCAGATCGTCGAGCGCGCGCCGACAAATGGCTTGCCGCTTCGCGATGGTCTTCTCGTTGCCACGCAGCCGGCGACCGGGTTCGCGCGGCACCTCGATGGGTGGAAAGAGGCCGAAGTTGATATTCATCGGCTGGAATGAGCGAGGGGCGCCTTCGGTTTCGGCCGAGATATGGCCTCCGGTGATGTGGCCGAGAAGTGCACCAAGGGCGGTGGTCGGGGGCGGAGGAACCGCGTCAGAGCCGAGTCGCTCGGCGGCGGCAAACCGGCCGGCCAAAAGGCCGATGGAAGCCGACTCGACGTATCCCTCGCAACCGGTTACCTGGCCCGCGAATCTCAGACGAGACGCCGCCTTGAGGCGGAGCACCGCGTCGAGCAGGCGTGGGCTGTCGAGATAGGTATTGCGGTGGAGGCCGCCCAGTCGGGCGAACTCAGCCTTTTCCAAGCCTGGGATCATGCGGAAGATTTCCGCCTGTGCGCCGTACTTCAACTTCGTCTGGAAGCCGACCATGTTGTAAAGCGTGCCAAGCGCATTGTCCTGGCGGAGCTGGACGATGCCATAGGGCTTTACGGTGGGATCGCGTGGATTGGTGAGGCCGACCGGTTTCATGGGGCCGTGTCGCAGCGTCTCTCGTCCCCGCTCGGCCATCACCTCGATCGGAAGGCAGCCATCAAAATAGGGTGTCTTCTCGAAGTCCTTGAACTCTGTCTTGTCGCCAGCGAGCAAGGCGTCGACGAAAGCCTCGTATTGATCGCGATCCAGCGGACAGTTGATGTAGTCGGCACCAGTGCCACCTGGGCCAGGCTTGTCATAGCGCGATTGGAACCAAGCCTTGTCCATGTCGATGCTGTCGAAATGGACAATCGGCGCGATGGCGTCAAAGAAGGCGAGCGAAGCGGCGCCGGTGGTCGAACGAATGGCCTCGGCAAGAGACGGGGATGTCAGCGGGCCGGTCGCGACGATCACGTCGCCCCACTCCTCGGGCGGCAGTCCATCGATTTCACCCTCGACCACCGTCACCAGTGGATGAGCGCGCAGCTCCGCAGTGACCTTTTCTGAAAAACCATCGCGATCGACGGCCAGCGCACCACCGGCCGGAACCTTGTTGGCGTCGGCCGAGGCCATGATCAACGAACCGGCGCGGCGCATTTCCTCATGCAGCAGACCGACGGCGTTATTCTGGTGATCGTCGGAGCGGAAGGAGTTGGAGCAAACCAGCTCGGCAAAGCCGCCGGTCTTGTGGGCTTCCGTACCGCGATGAGGCCGCATCTCGTGAAGGATGACGGGGATGCCGCGAGAGACGAGTTGCCAGGCGGCTTCCGAACCGGCGAGGCCGGCGCCGACGATATGAACGGGGGCGGGGGATAGATTGAGCATGGCGGGGAGATAGCACGTCCACCATCCGCATGCAGCGGTTTTCCTGAAGCCCTTTCCCGCGATGGGCCGCTTTGGCGGAAAGCCTCAAAATGCAAACGCCCACCGGGGGAGGAGATCCGGTGGGCGCTGCAATTTTCTGTAGACGGCAGGGGAGGAGGTATGCCGCTACAGCTAACCTGCGATGCGGGAGGAGGAGCATCGCAGGACGACCGCAGCAAGGGAGGAGGATTGCTGCGATCAAACCGACGTTGCCCAGGGAGGAGGAAGGGCAGGTCGGTACTCACAAATCCGGCGAAATGGTCCTGGGAGGAGGAGGGGACCATCATCGCCTAACGGAAAGATGGGGGAGGAGGACCATCTTTCCAAGACACCGGCCGGAGGGAGGAGGAACCGGCAGGGTGTCTATCAGGGTCGCCGCGGAACTGGGAGGAGGATAGTTCGGCTGGCGAGCCTAATTTCTTGGGTTCAGAGCGTCGCCTTGCGAGCGACGTTCGAGATCTCACCGCGGGAGATGCCCAGGTCGGCAAGCTCGCGGGCGCTCAGACGGGAGAGCTCGCGATAAGTCTCCTGGTACTTGCGGTAGCTGCGGAGCTTGTTGACAACGGTGTCCAGCATTTCATTCATCCATTCGGGTTGTGAGGCGCTGCGCTCTTCAGTCTTTCGTCTGCTGCGCTTCGCTCTCGACAGGGAGACATTTAGGCGAACGAGCCATGCGGGGCTAGAGGGGGCTATGCATGTCAGGAATGCAGTTTTCGCGCGGCAGCAATTGAACTCAGAAAAGCCGACTCCCTCGATGCGGGAATGCGGCTGAAATGCGACTTTAGACGATGTCGGGGCCGCCAAATTGCCGTCATTTTGAACGTTTGATGGTATTTCTGATGTCATTTAATCAGAAATAGCGAATTGCTGCGTCGCAATATAAACCTAGGCTAAAACCTGCCAAAAGAAATTTTGAATGTCAGAGACGGTTATGAGAGGCCTGCCCCGAGCCAGGAGTAATGCGAAATGGCCTACGGGAATGCACTGATGGCCTTCTGCTTGCTTTTCTCTTGGGCTCTTTGTCTCTCGAAGGCGACTGAATCGTTTTCCTGAGGGACATGATTTTACCTTTCGCGATCAGCGATCGTTGACAGCGTTGTCACGATGTCTCCTGGGGGCACGATGCATGTGTGCAAGGCAGGGAAAAGATGTTGCCTGCCTCGCGCATCGTCGGGCCTGCCTGCGGCGCTCGGCTCAGATCATATATGGAGCAATGGAGAACGAGACCGGCCGTGTTGCCGGTCATGCTTGGTCGGAGTTGGGAGGAGGTCGGGCTGAAGGAAAGCCCTGCCCCCTTCTATTTCTCGATGGAGACGCGAACCGCCGATGGTCCGTATTGCCGAACCAGCGTGAACAAGGTCTTCGCATTCTCGGGGTGCAGCCGAACGCAGCCATGCGAGGCGGGTGTGCCGAGGCGGGCCACATAGGGTGTGGCGTGAATTGCAAATCCCTCATGGAAGAAGATGGAGTGTGGCATCGGTGCGTTATCGTATTTTCGTGAGCGCCACATCACATGCATTCGATAGGGCGTCCAGAAGCCGGTCGGCGTCGCGTAGCCGCGCCGTGCCGTCGATACTTTCCAGACATAGGCGACCTTGCCGTGGACCAGAACCGTCATGGTCTGCGAGGAAATATCGACGCGCACCATCACCTTTGGTCCAAGCGCCTGACGTGTCGAAGGCCCTGCAACGAGTGCCTCGGCGATGTCGGCAGCCGGGGGCAAGGTCATCGCCAGCTCGCCGGTGTTCCCGCTTGGGGGGAGCGACGGACGCATTGGAACACTGTCAAAACTCGGATCGCCAGTTGTGGCGGCGTAAGCTTGAGGCGCCGTCGCCAAGCACACAGACAATCCCAACAGGGCGAAGACGCGATACATGACATCCCCCGCAAAGACGCCGACTACTATTGCATGCAAGCGTTAATTGATTATGGTCACTGGGGTCTTTGCTGTATTTCGTGCTTTTAAGCCGAATTCTAGGGACTTCACGGCTGTGCCGTGTCGCGCGACGGCGCTGTTGCGACCGGCCGTCGGCTATGCGTCCAGTTCCCGGTCGCTCAGGGCGTGGGAAATGTCCATCTTCCTTGTTGGCCTTGTCCTCTTCATCGGCGTGCACTCCATCTACATCGTGGCTCCGTCCCTGCGGAGCGCTGCGATCGGGCGCATCGGCTACAACCCCTGGCGCGGCGTCTACTCGCTGGTCTCGCTGGTTGGGCTTGTTCTCACGATCTATGGGTATGGTCTGGCTCGACAGGACCCGATGGTGCTGTTCGAGCCGCCGATCTGGGCGCGCCATTTCGCATTCCTGCTGATGGCGGTGGCGTTGCCTTTGCTTGTTGCCTCCTTCTTTCCCGTGCCAACGCGCATTGGTCGTTTTGTCCGCCATCCAATGTTGATGTCGGTGACGCTTTGGTCGGTTGCCCATGCTCTGGCCATAGGGACACTGGCTGGCGTTCTGCTTAGCGCCATCTTCTTCGTGTGGACGCTGACGGCTCGCTTCTCCCTGATTGCCAGGCCGATGACGCCGCCTTCGTCGGCCGCTCCCGAGCCGGTGAAGGACTGGATCGCCGTCGCGATCGGTCTTGCCATCTGGGGTGCCTTGGTGTTCGCGCTGCATGACTGGCTCATCGGCATGCCGTTGCTGTGAGCGGTGCTCGACGCGCCTGCATGAAGAGGTGGCGTCCTCGCAAAAAAGGCTGTAAACGGCGTCAATGAAATGTGCTGGCTCGGGTTGGCGCAAGCCGTGCCCATGGGTCGTGATCCACGCGATTGCAGACCGATAGTTGGATAGAAGATGTCTGATATTTTCGACGAAGTAGGCGAAGATCTGCGCCGCGACCGGTTGACGGGCTTGTGGAAGCGTTATGGCTGGATGCTCTATGTGGCCGCCGGTGTCATCGTGGCCGGGACGGCCGCTTGGCGCGGATACGACTATTGGGCGACCAGCCGTGCCAACGCGGCTGGCGATGCCTATTCTCAGGTGCTGGCTTCGGCCAAAGCCGGTGATCACAAGGCGCTTGCCGAGTCGCTTTCCGTCTATGCGAGCAGCGCGCCGGCGCAATATCAGGTACTTGCCCGTTTCAGGGCCGCGTCCGAGCATGCTGCGATGGGCGAAACCGACAATGCGCTCGCCGCTTTCGAAGATCTGTCCAAGGCCTCAGGCGTGGATCCGGCCTTCCGCGATCTTGCTACCATTCGCGCGGCGCTGATCGCCGTCGATCGCGAAAGCCTCGATCAGATCAAGGCACGCGTGTCCGGCTATAACAACGATATTTCTCCCTGGCGCCATGCCGCGCGCGAGATCATCGCGCTCGCCTCTGTTCGTGCCGAGGACTGGAAAGGCGTGAGCGAGGAAGCCCGCAAGCTGACCGATGATCCTGCGACCCCCTCTGACGTGCGCGCCCGGGCTCGCATTCTTCGTGACCTTGCGACTTCGGAAGCCGGCAACGTCGATACCGGAGCAGCCGGATGACCGTTCTTCTGCGCCTTTCCTGCGCGGCTATCGCGCTGACTGTTGCCGCGACGCTGACCGGTTGCGGCTCGGATTCGGCGATGGACTCGATTTCTTCGCTCAATCCCTTCAAGAAGGATCACCCGATTGCCGAAGGCAATCGTACATCGCTTCTGGCCGTATCGGATCCCACCCGGGGCATTACCAACGGCCGCGCGACGATCGGGGCGCCTACCGCGCTGGTTGCCTGGTCTCAACCAGGTGGTACGGCGACCAACGATCCAGGCAACGTCGCCGGTGCTTTGCAAGGGGTACATTATTGGTCGATGAAGGGCGGTCAGTCCGGCTTCGGCAATGGCATGATGGGCCTTTCCACCAGCAAGGGGCGCGGTATTTCCGCTCGGCCCGTGGCGGCCGATGGCATCATCTATGTTTATGATGCTGCCGGTGTCGTCTCGGGGTTCAAGGTCGCCAACAGTGGTGCCACTTGGCACGTGGGCGTCTATCCGTCCGGTTCAAGTGATTCCGTGGGCGGCGGCGGTATCGCGGTGGCTGGCGGCCGTGTCTACGCGGCGACCGGTTATGGCGAGCTCCTCGCCATCGATACGGCTACCAGTTCAATCATCTGGCGCGTCAAGCTCGATGCTCCCGCCCGGTCGGCGCCCGCCGTCGGCAACGGCAAGGTGGTAGTCACAGCCCAGTCTGGCGCGGTTCAGGCATTCGATGCGACGACCGGTGCCGCTGGATGGCGTGCTTCGACTGAAGTGTCCGGCGCCTCTTTGTCCGGCGCCGGCAGCGCCGCGATCTCCACTGACACGGTGGTCGTCGCCGGCTCCGCAGGGCAGATCCAGGCGTTCGATCTTGCGACCGGCGCGGAGAAGTGGCAGGCCTCGATTACCGGCGGCTCCTCAATCGCCGCGATCACCGGCTTGCGCGACGCTTCGGCGAGCCCGGTGATTCACGGTGATGCGGTCTATGCGACCGGTATTGGCGGGGCGCTGGTCGCGCTTGATCTCAAGACGGGAAGCGTTCGCTGGCAGCAGCCGATCGGCAGTGCCGAGACCCCCATCGTTTCCGGTGGCAGCCTGTTCCTGATTGATCTCGAAAATCGGATGATCGCCGTTGATCTCAAGACCGGTAAGGTGATCTGGGCGCAGACGTTGCCAGCCAAGCCATCGTCCAATCGAAAGGGTTCGTGGGCTGGTCCGGTGATGGCGGCGGGCAAGCTGTGGGCCTCTTCCAACGACGGCCGTATTGCCTCCGTGGACGCGGTGACCGGTACGCTCGGTGTCACGACGGAAATTGGTTTCAGTGGCGCTATTGCACCCATCCTGAGCTCTGGCAAGATGATGATACTCGCCGGAGACGGTACGCTCATCGCCGTGAACTGAACACGGCGTCACAAGAAAACGGACGGGCGGCGGCGGATCGGATGATCCGGCGCCGCAATGTCTATTAAAGGAAGTCTCGAACATGCCCGCGCAACCGACCGTTGCTCTTGTCGGCCGCCCGAATGTCGGCAAATCCACGCTGTTCAACCGTCTCGTCGGCAAGAAGCTGGCGCTGGTCGACGATACGCCCGGTGTGACGCGTGATCGACGGGTCGGCAATGGCCGGCTCGGTGACCTTACTTTTCAGGTGATCGACACCGCAGGGCTTGAGGATGCCGATCCGGAGTCGCTCGAGGGGCGCATGCGGGCACAGACCGAGATGGCAATCCGGGAAGCCGATGCCATCCTGTTCCTCTACGACGCGAGGGTCGGCATCACGCCGCTCGACAAGCATTTCTCCGACATGATCCGCCGCATGGATCGCGAGGTGATCCTGGTCGCCAACAAGGCCGAGGGGCGTGGCATCGAGACGGGGCTGATGGAAGCCTTTGAACTGGGACTTGGCGAAGCGATCGCGATTTCGGCCGAGCACGGGCAGGGGATGGCCGATCTCTACGATGCCGTGCGCGAGGCGCTCGAGGGACGCTTGGGCTTTGCCGAGCCTGACAGCGAGGAAGCCGTCGTCAACCTCGACGTGGACGAGGAGGGCAACTTCGTTGAGCCGCAGGAGCAGCGGCCGTTACGAGTTACCGTCACCGGCAGGCCCAACGCCGGCAAGTCGACGCTGATCAACCGCATGATCGGCGAGGATCGGCTGCTCACCGGGCCGGAAGCCGGCATCACCCGCGATTCCATCTCGGTCGAATGGACGTGGCGCGATCGTGAAGTGAAGTTGTTCGACACCGCCGGTCTCCGCCGCAAGGCGCGCGTGCAGGAGAAGCTCGAAAAGCTGTCGGTTGCCGATGCCTTGAGGGCCATCAAGTTTGCCGAAGTGGTCGTCGTGCTGCTCGATGCCACCATTCCGTTCGAGAAACAGGATCTGCACATCGTCGATCTGATCGTCCGCGAAGGCAGGGCGCTGGTGATCGGCCTCAACAAGTGGGATCTTGTCGAGGATCGCGCCACCAAGCTCAGGGAGTTGCGCGAGGAATGCGAGCGCTTGTTGCCGCAGGTGCGCGGTGTCGAGCTGGTGACGCTGTCCGGCCTCAACGGGCAGGGTATCGACAAGCTGATGCAAGCGGTGATCCGGGCCTATGATATCTGGAACACACGCATTTCCACCGGACGTCTGAACCGCTGGCTGACCAGTCTCATCGAACATCATCCGCCGCCGGCTGTCGCGGGACGTCGTCTGAAGATCCGCTACATCACCCAGGCCAAGACGCGACCACCCATGTTTGTGATCTTCGGCTCGCGGCCGGAGTCCATGCCCGAGAGCTACATGCGCTATCTTGCGAACGGACTCAGGGAAACCTTCGAGATGCCCGGCACGCCGATCCGCGTCCAGATGCGTTCGGGCGGCGACAACCCCTACGACAAGAAGGACTAGGAAGGCGGTTCCGCTGGCCCCGGTCGCTCGATCGGGGCGCGATATCGACTTATTGTCCCAGGCTGCAACGGGTATTGCGGCCGTAACCGCGGCAACCGAAAACGCTCAAATCTTGGTGACCACGGTTACACGTGATTGATTTCACGTTTGGCGCCAGGTGAGTGTCGAGACTTGTGCCACGAGGCTTCAGCGGCGTCTTTTGCTGATGCTGTCCTGAAGGTTCATCTTGTTCCAAGGATTTGACCATGCTCCTCGAAAAGCTCAATTGGCGCTATGCCACCAAGAAATTTGATCCGTCGCGCACCGTGCCCCAGGAAAAGGTCGACCGGATCATCGAAGCGGCCCGCCTTGCCCCCACATCGAGCGGCTTGCAACCCTATGAACTGATCGTCATCACCAATCAGGATATCAAGGCCAAGATTCTGCCGATCGCCAGCGGCCAGGCCCAGGTCGTCGACGCCTCGCATCTCCTCGTCTTCGCCGCTTGGGACACCTATACCGCCGACCGCATCAACGAGGCATTCGACTTCGTCGTTGCCGAGCGGAAGCTCGAAGGCGAACGCCTTACCAACTGGAACGCCTATCGGCAGCGCCTGCTGAGTGCCTATGTGCCGCGCGATGCCCGCACCAACTTCGAACACGCCGCCCGTCAGGCCTACATCGGCTTCGGTCTTGCTATTGCCGAAGCGGCGATGGTGGAAGTGGACGCCACGCCGATGGAGGGGTTCGATGCCGATGCGCTCGACGAACTGCTCGGTCTTCGGGCGCGCGGTCTGCGGTCGGTGACCATCCTGCCGCTCGGCTATCGCGAGGCTGACAAGGATTGGCTGGTAAATCTCAAAAAGGTGCGGCGTCCCCGAGAAAAGTTCCTAACGGAGATTCGCTGATCGGGTCCGAAAACAGCGTCCGCTGGCTCCTTCGTGGACGGCGGACGCTTTGTTTTTGAGTGAAGTTTCGGAGCCCGCGCGCAAAGGCTTTCCGGTGCCAACAAAAAGCCAGAATAATCTATTGATATGAAAAGATAAATTTGGCTTGGGCGATGCCTGTTGACGGGGGCGCCATTCCATGGCTTCTGCGGTCAGAATCGGCTAGAACAAAGCTTACTTGGAAGATCCGATCGCATAGGACAATTTGATCTCCGATTGGACGATAAGACCCTAAAGACAATCCCCGCGGCTTCCACGTCATTTGTAAGGCCGGCGGAGTAGTTCAGGAAGTTTAAGCCATTGGCTGAAGAGACGAAGACACCAGACGGCTCCGAGCCGACCGACATCAAGCCGGTGTCGATCATCGAGGAAATGAAGCGCAGCTATCTCGATTACGCGATGAGCGTGATCGTCTCTCGCGCGTTGCCAGATGTGCGCGACGGCCTGAAGCCGGTGCATCGGCGCATCCTCTATTCGATGAGCGAAAACGGCTACGACTGGAACAAGCCGTATCGCAAGTCGGCACGCGTGGTCGGCGACGTCATTGGTAAGTACCATCCGCACGGTGACAGCTCGATCTACGACGCGTTGGTGCGCATGGCCCAGCCGTTCTCCATGCGGCTGCCGCTGGTCGACGGGCAGGGCAACTTCGGTTCGATCGACGGCGACAGCGCCGCCGCCATGCGTTACACCGAGGTTCGTCTCGAAAAGGTGGCGCAGGCGCTCACCGACGATCTCGACAAGGACACGGTCGATTTCAATCCCAACTATGACGGCTCCGAGAGTGAGCCGTCGGTGCTGCCGGCTCGTTTCCCAAACCTTCTGGTCAATGGCTCCGGCGGTATTGCCGTGGGCATGGCGACCAACATCCCCTCGCACAATCTGGGCGAGGTGGTCGATGCCACCATCCGATTGATGGACAATCCTGACATCGACATCGAAGAACTGATGGAAGTGCTGCCGGGTCCGGATTTCCCGACGGGCGCCATGATCCTCGGCCGCTCCGGCATCCGGCAGGCGTTCATGACCGGTCGCGGATCGGTCATCATGCGCAGTCGCGTTGCGATAGAGCAGATCCGCAAGGACCGTGAGGCGCTGATCGTCACCGAGATTCCCTACCAGGTGAACAAGTCGGTGATGGTCGAGAAGATCGCGGAGCTGGTCCGAGAGAAGCGCGTCGAGGGCATCGCCGATCTCCGGGACGAAAGCTCGCGCGATGGCATCCGTATCGTCATCGAGTTGAAGCGCGACGCGGTCGCCGACGTCGTACTCAATCAGCTCTACCGCTTCTCGCAGTTGCAGACGTCGTTTGGCGTCAACATGGTCGCCCTGAATGGTGGTCGGCCGCAGTTGATGAACCTCAAGGACGTGCTGGGGGCCTTTATCGCCTTCCGTGAAGTGGTGGTGACGCGGCGCACCCGCTTCCTGCTGGGCAAGGCGCGCGACCGGGCTCACATCTTGGTCGGTTTGGCGATCGCCGTCGCCAACATCGACGAGGTGATCGCGGTCATTCGCAATGCGCCCGACCCGAGCGTTGCCCGCGAACAGCTGATGACACGCCGCTGGGCCGCAGCCGATGTCGAGGCGCTGATCCGTCTGATCGATGATCCTCGTCACGAAATGAACGACGACGGCACGTACAACCTCTCCGAGGAGCAGGCGCGGGCCATTCTCGATCTTCGTCTGCAGCGCCTAACGGCCCTCGGCCGCGAAGAGATTTCTGACGAACTCAACCAACTGGCCGAAGAGATCAAGGGCTATCTGGAGATCCTTGCGTCGCACGAGCGGGTGCAGGAAATCATCCGCAACGAGCTCCTTGAGATCAAGACGGCCTATGCCACGCCGCGTCGTACCGAGATCGTCGAATCCGACGCGGACATGGAGGATGAGGACCTCATTGCCCGTGAGGAGATGGTGGTCACCGTCTCGCATGAGGGCTACATCAAGCGTGTGCCGTTGTCGCAATATCGGGCGCAGAACCGTGGCGGCAAGGGGCGTTCAGGCATGGCGACGAAGGAAGAGGACTTCGTCACCCGACTGTTCATCGCCTCTACGCATGCGCCGGTGCTGTTCTTCTCTTCGCGCGGCATCGCCTACAAGCTGAAGGTCTGGCGCTTGCCACTCGGAACGCCGCAGTCGCGCGGCAAGTTCATCAAGAACATCTTGCCGCTCCAGGATGGCGAGCGCATCACCTCGATCCTGGCATTGCCGGAAGACGAGCGGAGCTGGGCGGATCTCGACGTGGTGTTCGCGACACGCCTCGGTACCGTGCGTCGCAACAAGCTGAGCGACTTCACCCAGGTCAATCGTAACGGCAAGATTGCCATGAAGTTTGACGACGAGGCCGATGGCATCGTCGGCGTGGAAACTTGCACGGAAGACGATGACTTCCTGCTGGTCTCGGCGCTCGGCCAGTGCATTCGCTTCTCCGTTGGCGACGTGCGCGTCTTCAAGGGACGCGATTCCACCGGTGTTCGCGGCATTTCGCTTGCCGATGGCGACGAACTGATCTCGATGACCATTCTGCGTCATTTCGACGCCAGCCCGGCAGAGCGTGCTGCGTTCCAGAAGCAGTGGGCCGTCGAGCAACGGCTGGCTGGCGAGGATGATACGGAACTGGAGGATGTGGTTCCGGACGAAGCCGAAGAGGAGGGCAACGGAATCGACGCGCTTTCCTCCGACCGCTACGCTGAAATGATGTTGGCGCAGCAGTTCGTTCTGACGGTCAACGAGCAGGGCTACGGCAAGCGTTCGTCGTCCTTCGAGTTCCGCATCTCCGGCCGCGGTGGCAAGGGTATCAAGGCGACCGATCAGTCGAAGCTTGATGAGATCGGCAAGCTGGTCGCTGCCTTCCCGGTGGAGCCGAGCGACCAGATCATGTTGGTGTCGGATGGCGGTCAGCTCATCCGCGTTCCTGTCGACCAGATTCGCATCGTCTCGCGCGCATCGAAGGGCGTCCGCATCTTCAATACGGGCGAGGGGGAGAAAGTCGTGTCGGTCGAGCATATCTCCGACATCGGCGAGGAAAACGGCGCTGAGGAGTAACCTCGGCGCCGGCGCGGGCTCAGTTGAAAGAGATAGGGCGCAAGTCGGTGGCCAACCGTCTTGCGCCCTTGCCGCATCTTGGGGGATTTGAACAGAAACCCGCCTGTTCCGTTCTCTCAATCCTTGGATCAATCCACGATGGTGAGGCCGGTCACGATAGTGGTCACGTTGGTACCAGAGCTCGTGCGCGCCTCTCTGGCGCATACCTTGAGGCCATCCACTGTTTCAGTGGCACAATGCCCGGTATCGGAAACCTGATCGCCCCGGCCAATCTCGGGGTAGGTAGGCTCCGTTGCGCCGATCGACAGAACGGCGACCGAGAGCCCGGCCATGACGAGGGCCATCTTCCTTAGACGCAGTACGCGATGTTTCGTCATGTCAGTCCGCCTTCCTGTGCGAGACCCGTTGTAAGGCGTGAGTTTCGGGCGGGATCGTTACGCAGCAGTTAACGCGATCCCGACGTTTGAACGCATCGGGGTTAATGCTTAACAAAAGGTTAATGCGACTAAGTGCCCGGGAGGCGTCAACGGGCGGATGCATCTGTCAGCCGAGTTGCGGCGCAGTTGTTAACGGCAGGCGAAACGGCTATTCAGAGGACCATGACGACAGCTCTTTATGCCGGTTCTTTCGATCCGGTCACCTACGGCCATCTCGATATCATCGAGCGCGCTTCTCGCTTGTTCGACAGGTTGGTGGTGGCCATCGGGGTTCACCACGAGAAGAAGAGCGAGTTCGATGCCGCCGAACGCGAGGCCATGCTTTGCGAGTTGGTGATGCCGATTGCCGTTCGGACCGGTGGCCGAATCGACGTCGTGACGTTCACTTGCCTCGTTGTCGACATTGCCCGCCAACATGAGGCACGTGTCATCGTTCGCGGGATACGGAATAGCTCCGACCTCGACGTTGAGGTGGGGATGGCCGGCATGAATGCGGCCATGGCACCTGAAATCGACACAGTCTATTTCGGCGCATCGTCAGGTGTCCGCCACGTTGCCTCCAGCCTCGTCAAACAGATCGCTCGATTGGGTGGCGACGTTACCGCCTTTGTTCCGCCGCAGGTGTCGGAGAAACTCCGCGCCCGCTACAGCGGCCGCTGAGACGGTCACAATAGAAAGATAGGGAGATCGATGTGATCCGCAGGACGTTTCTCGCGGCGCTCGCCGCTACCAGCCTTGTGCTGGCGACAGGCGCCAACGCCGCTTCGCCAGACAACACGCTGATCCTCGAGACCAGCAAGGGCAAAGTGACCATCGAGCTCAGGCCCGATCTCGCGCCCAAGCACGTCGCGCAGATCAAGGCTCTGGTGGGCAAGCATTTCTATGACGGCATCATCTTCCATCGCGTGATCGAGGGCTTCATGGCCCAGACGGGCGATCCCACCGGAACTGGGATGGGCGGTTCAGACCTTCCCGACATTCCCGCGGAGTTCTCCAAGGCCCATTTTGGACGCGGCACGGTGGGGATGGCACGCGCCCAAGACCCCAACAGCGCCAACTCGCAGTTCTTCATCATGTTCGCCGACGGCAGCTTCCTTGATGGTCAGTACACCGTCTGGGGGCAGGTCACCGACGGGATGGATGTGGTCGACAAGATCAATCGCGGCGAGCCGCCGGCCAAGCCGGACAAGATCGTCAAGGCACGTCTCGCATCTGCTCCGAACTGATCAATCGAACTTCCCGGTCGGCCGTGTTAAGAGCACTGCCGACAATCAGACCTGAAAGGAGGCCCGCGTGGCCGATATCAAGGATCCCGAGAACACCCTCGTCATGGAAACCACCAAGGGCACCGTCGTCATCGAGATGCGGCCCGATCTGGCTCCCAACCATGTCGCTCACATCAAGAAGCTGGTGCGCGAGAAGTTCTACGACGGCATCGTCTTCCACCGGGTGATCGACGGCTTCATGGCTCAGACCGGCTGTCCGCATGGCACCGGCACGGGGGGCTCGAAGTATCCGGACCTCAAGCAGGAGTTCAACGCCGAGCCTCATGTGCGCGGCACGGTGTCGATGGCGCGTGCCATGAACCCGAACAGCGCCAACTCGCAGTTTTTCATCTGTTTCGATGATGCCCGCTTCCTGGACAAGCAGTACACGGTGTGGGGAAAGGTCATCGAGGGCATGGAAAACGTCGACAAGATCAAGCGCGGCGAGCCGGTTCGTGACCCTGACAAGATCGTCTCGGTCGTCGTGGCCGCAGACGCTGCCTGAGGATTGGTCCTGCCGATCTGAGTTTTGCGCCGGCGGAGCAATCCGTCGGCGCTCTTTTTATACGTGCGAGGTCGTCATTTCTTCTGCGCCAGAGCACGCCACCGGCCCCCTGCTGGAACCGCTTCGCCTGGCGTTGCGGCGCGTCCTGTCCCATTTGCCCAAACCGGTCGCCGAGTTCGTTCTTTTTGGTCTCAAGCAGGCGTGGTCCTGCCTCTTCGGAGGAGCGATGCTATCGGCACTCATCGTCACGAAGTACGTCTGGTGGGGGGATTGGCCCATCCACCGTTACGACTTTCTCTTCGCGTTTGCGCTGACAGTTCAGCTTCTGATGCTGGTGTTCCGTCTTGAGAGTTTTTCAGAGGTGAAGGTGATCGCCGTCTACCATGTCGTCGGCACCGCCATGGAAGTTTTCAAGGTTCACATCGGCTCCTGGACCTATCCCGAGCCGGCGGTGATGGCGATCGGTGGCGTGCCGCTGTTTTCAGGCTTCATGTACGGTTCGGTCGGCAGCTACATGGCGCGTGCCATTCGCGTCTTCGACATGCGCTTCACCTGCTACCCGAAGCTCGCCTGGACCGTTGTCCTTTCGCTGGCGATCTACGCCAACTTCTTCTTCCACCACTTCCTTTACGATGTCCGCTGGTGTCTGTTTGCGGCAACAGGTGTCCTCTATGGACGCGTGAGGATCTTTTTCAAGACGGACGAGACCCCTCGCTGGATGCCGCTGATCGTCGCCGCCGTCCTGACCGCCGCCTTCATGTGGGTGGCGGAGAATGTCGGTACCTTCACAGGGACCTGGCTCTATCCTGGGCAGCGGACATGGCACCTCGTATCCCTTGGGAAAATGGGATCCTGGTACCTGCTGCTGTTCGTGAGTTTTACGTTGGTCACGCTCGTTCTGCCGCCCCGTCCGCCGGAGGATGGGCGGACGGAGAAGGAGACCGATCAGACGAACAGGCCGACGAGCCAATAGGCGCTGGCAGCGATGGCTGCACCGGCCGGCATGGTGATGATCCAGGCGATCACGATGTTGCCGGCGATGCCCCAGCGCACTGCCGATACGCGCCGCGCGGCGCCAACGCCGATAATGGCGCCGGTGATGGTATGTGTCGTCGACACTGGTATGCCGAAGTACGTTGCGATGAACAGGGTGATGGCGCCGCCTGATTCCGCGCAGAAGCCTTGCATCGGGTTGAGACGGGTGATCTTCGAGCCCATCGTATGGACGATGCGCCATCCACCCATCAAGGTGCCGAGCGCCATGGCCGACTGGCAGGCGATAACCACCCAGAAGGGGACGTAGAACTCACCGCCGAGATAACCCTGCGAGTAAAGGAGCACGGCGATGATGCCCATTGTCTTCTGTGCGTCGTTGCCGCCATGGCCGAGCGAGTAAAGCGAGGCGGAGACGAACTGCAGATGTCTGAACGTCCTGTCGACTGCAAACGGCGTGCGTCTCACAAAGGTCCAGGACACCGCCAGCACCAGCATCAGCGCCAGAAAGAACCCCAGGGCGGGCGACAGGAAGATGGCGCTCGCGGTCTTGATCAGCCCCGACCAGACGACGGCGCTGAAGCCTGTTTTGGCAAGGCCCGCCCCGACCAGCCCACCAACGAGGGCGTGAGAGGAGGACGATGGAATGCCGGCAACCCAGGTAACGATGTTCCAGACGATGGCGCCCATCAGGGCGGCGAAGACGACGTGCGGCGTGACGATGGAAGGATCGATGATGCCCTTGCCAAGCGTCGTCGCCACGTGCAGGCCGAAGAACAGAAAGGCGATGAAATTGAAAAACGCGGCCCAGAAAACCGCATACTGCGGCCTCAGTACACGCGTCGATACGATTGTTGCGATCGAGTTGGCGGCATCGTGAAGGCCGTTCAGGAAGTCGAACAGCAACGCGATGCCAACCAAGCCGACGAGCAATGGAAGGGCGATCGTCTCCATCAGACGTTCTCGATCACGATGCCGCTGATTTCCTTGGCAACATCCTCGAAACGGTCGAGCACTTTCTCGAGTTCGCCGTAGATCTGGCTGCCAATGATGTAGCCCATCGCATTGCCGGTGCCATGGCGACGATAGAGATCCTTGAGGCCGTTATCGTGCAGGAAGTCCGAATGGCCTTCGACGCGAGTGACCTCTTCGGAGAGTGCCGTCAGCCGCGGGGCATTGTTGCCGACGTTCTTGAGCAGCGGGATGGCCTCGACGATCAGTTTTGATGCCTGGACGATATCCAGGCCCATGTCCTGCATGCCTGGGTCGAAAACGCGCTGCTCGAACAGCAGGATGGTTTTCACCACGCGGTGCATGGTGTCGATGGTGTCGTCCATCGACTGGATGAGATCCTTGATGTCGTTGCGATCGAACGGCGTGATGAAGCTCCGCCGGACGGCCAGCAGCACTTCGCGGGTAATGCCGTCGGCCTTGTCTTCAAGCGCGACTATCTCTGCGATACGCGCGTCGCGATCGTCGCCTGAAAGAAGAGCGTTCAGCGAATGAGCGGCGGTAACGACGGTTTCTGAATGCTGGGCGAACAGGGTGAAGAACTGCTCTTCGTGCGGAAGGAGCTTGCGGAACCACTCAAGCATGGTCGGTCCTTGTTTTTTGGACTTTTCGGCACGCGGTTTATCCGATGAACCCTGCTGGCGCTAGTCGCAGTTCCCGCGAGCGCGTTATTTTTAGCCGGTTATCCTTCAAGTTCTGCATGTCCGCGTGGGCTGGTTTGCATTTCGCGATCGATCTGAAGAGCAACTTGAGACCGTCTTCGAAAATTCGCGTAGAGGCCAAGCGGCAGTTTTCGAGCGACTTCCGGATCGAACAGGTTTGATGATCCGTTGCGCGTGTTCTTGGCATTACGGACCGGCCATCCAGAGGAGGATACCAGAGACCGTGTTCACCTGATGACGTCGACAGCTGTCATTCATTGATGTTCGAGGCGATGCCAGTTCATCGCGCGTCCGTAGCGGTGGGCCTCATCTCGGTGGCCCTGCCGGCGATGGCGTGGTGGCAGGACGGTGAGGCGAGCCGAGGACCGACAGGCAAAGGGCGACGCTCGCCTGAGCGCCTCAGGACCATAGCGAAACTCCGAGGTGCATTTGACCCTGTTTCCAAAGGCCGTTGCCTTTCGCGCCGCGTCGTGCCTATGCAGGGACATGCAAGTTTCAGCTTTTGATTTCGAGTTGCCGCCCGAGCGTATCGCTTTGCGTCCTGCCGTTCCGCGTGACGCGTCACGCCTGCTGGTGGTTCGTCCGGGAGAGCCGCTCGAAGACAGACATGCGCGCGACCTAGCCGAGCTGCTTTTGCCGGGTGATGCGCTCGTCTTCAACGACACCAAGGTGATCCCCGCCCAACTTGAAGGGCGGCGCGGACGCTCCGGCGCAGAGCCGGTTCGCTTCTCCGCCACCTTGCACATGCGAGAGGCGGCCGATCGCTGGCGGGCCTTTGTCAAAGGCGCGCGCAAACTGCGCGCCGGCGATCGGGTTACGTTTTTCGGTGCGGACGCGGCGGCCTCAGACCTGGGCGCGAAAGTTGCCGAGAAAGGCGAGGATGGAGAAATAACGCTCGTCTTCGATTGCGCCGGTCCCGATCTGGATATGGCCCTGATGGCAGTTGGCCATATCCCGCTGCCACCCTATATCGCGGCCCGCCGTGCCGAGGATGAGCATGATCGTGCCGATTATCAAACCGTCTATGCGCGAGAGAGCGGGGCGGTTGCCGCACCGACTGCCGGGCTTCACTTTACGCCGGAGCTCTTTGATCGCCTGGATGCGCGCGGGATCGGCCGCCACTTCGTAACGCTGCACGTCGGCGCCGGCACCTTCCTGCCGATGAAGGTGGATGACACAGAAGACCATAAGATGCATTCCGAAGTGGGGCATGTTTCGGCAGAGACCGCCGACGCCCTCAATGCGGTTCGGGCGCGCGGGGGCAGGGTGGTGGCTGTCGGCACCACATCCCTCCGACTTCTGGAGAGCGCCGCCGGCGACGACGGTCTCATTCGGCCGTTTGCGGGGGCGACCGATATCTTCATCACGCCCGGCTATCGCTTCCGCGCCGTCGATCTGTTGATGACCAACTTTCACCTGCCGAAGTCGACGCTGTTCATGCTGGTATCGGCCTTCTCCGGGCTCGACACCATGCGCGCCGCCTATGGCCATGCCATCACCAATGGCTATCGCTTCTACTCCTACGGCGACACTTCGCTGCTTCACCCCTCACGGGAAAGCAGATTGCCGAGGAAAGACTAACCGGGGCAGCACTTTCGGTTAGGGTGTCGCAGTGAACAACACCTTTAGAAACATAGAGGAAGGCCGACCAACTGGAACGGAGGCTTAGCGCCTCCGGTTGGTGGGATACGAAACTCGGTTTCAGCGGCGGACGATGCTGCGAGGGGATTAATAACGCCGCATCAGCGCGACAAGACGCCCCTGGATACGAACGCGATCAGGTCCGAAAATGCGTGTCTCATAGGCCGGATTGGCGGCCTCGAGGGCCACGGAGGCGCCCTTGCGACGCAGACGCTTCAGTGTCGCCTCTTCATCGTCGACCAGTGCCACGATGATGTCGCCGGAGTCGGCGGTATCGGACTTCTTGATGACAACGGTATCGCCATCGAGAATGCCGGCTTCGATCATCGAGTCACCGCGCACCTCAAGGGCGTAATGCTCGCCACCAGCCACAAGATCGATCGGTACGTGCAAGATGTGCGATTGGTTCTGGATGGCCGCAATCGGAACACCGGCCGCGATGCGTCCCATTACCGGCACCGGCACGGTATCGCGACTTTCCAACGGCGGCTCAGAAACACTTGACGCGGGTGCCTTGCGGCCACCGTCGCCCTCAATGACCGCAGGAGCGAACCCTTTGCGTGCGCGACCAATGCCGGGTTGCATGGTCTCGGGTAACTTGATCACCTCGAGCGCTCGCGCCCTGTTCGGCAGGCGACGGATGAAGCCCCGCTCTTCCAGTGCCGTGATGAGGCGATGAATGCCGGATTTCGACTTCAGATCCAGGGCATCCTTCATCTCGTCGAAGGACGGCGGAACACCAGATTCCTTCAGCCGCTCATGAATAAACATCAGGAGTTCGAGCTGCTTGCGCGTGAGCATCGTCTGGTCCCCGCTGGTCGGCCGATACGCCGGTTGCGCCGTGGCGCGATTCGGTACAAATCACGAACAGAGTTAACATGTTCCGTGTGTGTTCTGCAATGGGATTTGCCCCACCGAGACGGTTCAAGATGTCTATCTCCGACTTGCTGGCTGGATTCCATCACTCTGACCGGCCGCTAGACGATTTGATTGACGCGGAATAACCTGTTGGGCGAAGTCCTCCGCTTATTGCTTGGCCCTGGCGGTCGACTGTGGGCCGCCGGGGCTTTTAGCGCCACCAGAACAGAGGTGCTCAGCTGCGTATTCTCCTCGTCGAAGACGACCATATTCTCGGGCCGTCGCTCAAACGGGCTCTTGAGAAACACGCCTATGGCGTCGACTGGTTCACCGACGGGGAATCCGGCCTGGCGGCGTGCGAAGACAATGATTATGCCGTGGCCGTTCTGGACGTGAACCTGCCGCGGATGAGCGGGTTTGATATTGTCCGGTCGCTCCGCAGCAAGGCCAATCAGACGCCGGTTTTGTTCCTGACGGCCCTCGATAGCGTGAAACACCGCGTCGAAGGGCTTGATGGCGGGGCGGACGACTATCTCGTCAAGCCGTTCGATCTCGATGAACTCTTGGCCCGCATTCGCGCGTTGACGCGGCGTAGGGACGGGCGCGCCGTGACGCTTCTCGTATCCGGTGACGTAGAGCTCGATCCTGCTGCCCTTGTGGCCCGCCGGGCTGGCGAACCATTGCATTTGCCAGCCAAGGAGTTTCATCTCTTGCGGCTTCTGATGGAGCGGGCAGGGCGTTACGTCACCAAGACCGATATCGAGTATGCGCTCTACGATGCGGAATCGACGACCGAAAGCAACACCATTGAGGTCGCCGTCTATAACCTGAGGCGCAAGCTGGGCTCGGCCTTTATCAAGTCGATTCGCGGCGTGGGCTATATGGTGGAGCGATAACGCGATGACGCTCAGCCAGCGCCTGTTCTGGCGCATTCTTCCGACGCTCATGGCCACGATCCTGATCGTCGGGGCGCTTGCTTACCGCAGCGCCACGCACGAGATCGAGAATATCTACGATGCCGAGCTCATCAACGACGCCAATACCCTTTGGATCCTGCTGAAGGGGCATCTGCACCGGAACGATTTTCCGGAGCCGGTGGAAGTGCCGGATATCGATTTTTCCATGGGCAACCAACTGGCGCTCAATGAGGACGCGGACGATTACGCCGATGCCCATGCCTTCCGATCATGGAAGGGATCAGCCCTCGCCATGGTCAGCAGCAACGCTTTTCCTGCGAGCGTTCCGTCGTTCAAGGTCGGATTTGCCGACTACATCTACACGGGTGAAAAGTGGCGGGTTTATTCGCTGCCGATTGCCGAGACAGACATCGTCATCGAGGTGGCTGAGAAGGTCGCTTTGCGAAAGAGCCTTGTTGGCAATATTCTCCTTGATATCGCCTTGCCTCTACTGGTCCTGGTGCCGGCTATAGCGCTTCTGACATGGCTGGTGATCAACAACGGGCTCAGTCACATTCGAAACCTGGTGAGGCAAATCCGATCGAGGACACCCGATGACTTGTCGGTCCTCTCGACGAGCAACATGCCGAGCGATCTCCTGCCACTTGTCCGCTCGCTCAACCAGTTCATGCAAAAACTGGATACGTCCCTTACCTTGGAGCGGCGGTTCGCCGATCTCGCTGCCCACCAGCTCAGAACGCCGCAGGCGGGTATCAAGCTTTTGCTGCAGATGCTGGAGCAGGCGACTGACGACGAAGAGCGACGTCAGTTGATGAAGGATCTCGTGGCCAGCAACGAGAGGGCCATGCATCTGATCGCCCAACTGCTTCATCTCGCTCGCGTCAGCCACCAACCGCTTCGTCTTGAGGCGCTCAATCTTCATGAGATCGCCGCCGCTTCGCTGGCCGATGTCGGGATGATCCTTGGTAATCGTGGTTTTGAAGTGGAGCTCGTGGGAAGCGAAGCGGCGTATGTCAACGCCGACAGGCTGCTTCTGCGCCTGCTGATCGACAATCTTGTCGACAATGCCGTCAAATACTCACCGGATGGCGGTGAGCTTCGCATCGAGATTTCCGCCGCCGGAGCTGATTGGCGGCTGACGATTGACGACCGGGGACCCGGGATTCCGGAAGATCAGCGCGAGGCAGTATTTCTGAAGTTCCATCGTGTGTCCGCTGGTGATCGCGACGGGGCTGGCCTCGGTCTGGCCATTGTCGCCGAGATCGCCAAGCGCCTCGGAATCCAGATTGCTCTTTCCAAGCCTGATTGGGGTGAAGGACTTCGGGTCGAACTGGTCATGTCGGCGGTCGCTGCCTGACGGCGGCAACCTTCAGTTTGGCATCATTTTCCCCTCAGGTAGCCCTCAGCAAGCGGGCGTAGACGGGTCTCAGCACTGACTGGGACCCTGACATGCTGGCCTTTTGCGATTTTGACGGCACCATCGCCACCGACGACGTTACCGATCTCATACTGGAGCGGTTTGCCCTTCCAGAGTGGCGGGACATCGAAGCGCGGTGGGAAGCCGGCATCATCAGCTCTGCGGAGTGCATGAAGGCGCAAATCCGCCTGATCCAGGCTGGTCGCGATGAGATCGACACATTTCTTCAACGAGTTGAAATCGATCCGGGGTTTCCGGACTTCAAGCGGTTCTGCGATCGCTCTGGGACTGAGGTGGTGATCGTCAGCGATGGGGTCGACCATTTCATCCGTCGAGTGCTCGCGCTGAATGGAATCTCCGGCGTCAGGATCATTGCCAACCGTCTGGTCACAACGGAAACGGGCTTCTATCTGGCATTCCCAAATGCTCGGTCGGATTGTCGTGTTGCCGCAGGCGTTTGCAAGTGCGCGGCGCTCAAGGGAGCTGGCCGCCACTTCTATGTCGGTGACGGACACTCTGACTTCTGTGCTGCTCGTAGTGCCGACATGGTGTTCGCCAAAGGCAAGCTCGCCGCCTTCTGTCGGCGCGAGGGCATTCCACACGCTGTCTACGCCGATTTCCACGACGTGCTCGACATGGCGCTCTCTCTTGCGGGGTCCCCTCAGCCGTCTTTCCACCCGCTTCCTCTCTCCCAACAGCTTTAATTGGAGAAATCCATGTTGAAATCGCTTGAGCCTTCGGAATCCGAGGCAACCCCGGATGAAAATGAGCTGCGTGCTCTTGAGGGGCTTTACTGTTCATACGGCGATACGGTTCACTACACGGAGTCTCCCAAGTTTTTCGAATCCTGCGAGGGATCGTTTCTTTTCGACCGGGACGAGGTTCCCTATCTCGACCTTCAGATGTGGTATTCGGCGGTCAACTTCGGTTACCGCAACGAACGCCTCAATGCTGCCGCCCACCGGCAGTTGGACAGGCTTCCACAGGTTGCTTCGCAGTATCTTCATCGTGAAAAGGTCGAGCTGGCAGCCCTCATCGCAAAGGATGCCGAGCAAAAGTTCGGGCACAAGGGGCGCGTTCACTTCAATGTAGGCGGCTCGCAGGCCATCGAGGACTCGCTGAAGCTCGTACGCAACCATTGCCGAGGGAAGAGCCTGATGTTCGCCTTCGAAGGCGGATACCATGGCCGCACCCTTGGTGCTTCGGCGATCACGTCGAGCTATCGCTATCGTCGTCGCTACGGCCACTTCGGCGACAGAGCCCAGTTCATCGAGTTTCCTTATCACTTCCGCGGCCCGCGTGGCATGTCGAAGGAAGAGTACGGACACTTTTGCGTTCAGAAGTTCGCCCGCCTTTTCGAGAGCGAATACAACGGCGTCTGGGATCCCAAGACCAGTCAGTCCGAATATGCTGCCTTCTACGTCGAGCCCATCCAGGGTACTGGCGGCTATGTGATCCCGCCGCTCAACTTCTTCAGCGAGCTCAAGAAGGTTCTCGACGAGCACGGCATCCTTCTGGTGGTCGATGAAATCCAGATGGGCGTCTATCGCACGGGCAAGCTGTGGTCGATCGAGCACTTCGGCGTGTCGCCGGATGTTCTGGTCTTCGGCAAGGCGATCACCAACGGGCTCAACCCGCTGTCCGGCATCTGGGCTCGCGAGGAGATGATCAACCCCACCGTGTTCCCGCCCGGATCGACCCATTCGACCTTTGCGTCCAATCCGATGGGTACCGCTGTGGCGCTCGAGACGTTCCACATGATCGGCGAGGAAGATTTCGGAGCCGCCGTGACAGCGCGTGGCAAGCGCTTCCTGGATGGACTTGAGGTGCTGAAGAGCCGGCATGCAATCGTCGGCGATGTCGATGGCCTCGGTCTCGCGCTGCGCATGGAGATCTGCGGGCCGGATGGATTTACGCCCGACAAGGCGACCCTCGACTGGATGGTCGACGAGGGCATGAAGGGCGACATGATGGTCGATGGCCGCAGCTATGGTCTCGTTCTCGATGTCGGCGGCTACCACAAGAATGTCATTACGCTGGCTCCGAGCCTTCTGATCTCGGACGGTGAAATCGACCTCGCGCTCGAGTTGCTCGACAGGTTGCTGGTCCGCGCCGAGCGGAGGTGACGCGATGCAGCTGTTCCTTCTTCATCTCGACGAGGCGCTGGAGGCGCAGGCCGAGTTCGTGCGGACCTGCGTGATGGCCGGTTGCACGGAAGTCGACGTCCGCGATCCGGGTCGCGCTTTTCGGCTCTGGGCACGACAGGCCGTGGTGGACGAGCTCCACCGCTCCCTGCGTCTAGGCCTTGCCGGGGCGAAGAAGGGACCGAAGCTCTGCTTCACAGGTTCGGGGGATTTTCACCACGTTTCCAGCCTGCTGATCGATCTGGCGCTCGATGGAATCGAAGAGCCGGTTACCGTCATCCACGTCGACAATCATCCCGACTGGGTTCATTTCTCCGGCGGCTTGCATTGCGGCTCCTGGGTCAATCGCGTGGCCGATCATCCGGCGGTCGCCCGTGTCATTACCGTCGGGGTCTGCAGCGACGACCTCACGCAACCGGAGCGCAAGGGGGCAAATCTTGATCTGCTGGCGCGAAGCCGGCTTGAGCTTTACCCCTTTGACCACGCTCCAAGCCGCGTGAAGCGCCGGCTGGAGGGGGGGCATGGGTTTGAACAGAAGTCGGGCCATCTGCATTGGCGAACCATCGGAGATCTCGGCTTCGATCGCTTCCTCGACCTGCTGATGGGACGCATCGACACGGAGGCCGTCTATATCAGCCTCGACAAGGATGTCCTTTGCTCGTGGGATGCGGTCACCAACTGGGACCAAGGCCAGATGAAACTCGCCGATGTCCTGCGTCTTCTGAGCGCAGTGGGCAAGAGCCATCGCATCATCGGGGCGGACGTGACCGGCGACTATTCGCGGCCGCGCTATGGCGGCGGGCTGCTGACACGGCTGCTGAAGCGTGGGGAATGCCTCATTGATCAGCCCCGTGATGCCCCGCCGGAGGCGGATACCATCAACATCAACAGCGCTGCCAACTATGCGCTCCTCGATGTCTTTGGAGCGATGATGCCATGATTGGTGGACTGACGGCTGCGCAAGTTGGCGTCATCGGGTTCTGCATTCTGACCGAGACTGGCCGGGAGGTCTGTTTCAAACTTGCAGCAAAGAAATACGCCTTCGGATTCAAGGTGTTTCTCAATCCTACCACCGCAGTGGGCGTCGTCTTCTGGTTCGTCGAACTTGTCGCCTGGTGCTGGGTGCTGGCTGGCGCGCCTTTGTCTATCGCCTTCCCGTTGATGTCGGCGAGCTACGCGACCATCGCCCTGGCGGGGGCCGCCCTGTTCGGAGAGCGCATCAACCGACGGCATGCGTTGGGCGTCGCCATGGTGGTCATCGGGGTCGCCACGGTTGGTTCGGCCGGCCTCTAGGGCAGGTTCAGCAAAGGTGGAAACCGGCTTTGCGTCCGAAGTTGCGAGGAAACAAAGAGGTGGAGCAGTTCGGGAAAACCGGTGTTCGCCTGAAGTGCTCTGGAAAATCCGGATCGGTATCATGAAGACAAAAGCAGACGATTCTCTTTCCTATTTCATGCCCGGTACCAGCGGAAATGGTGTCATCCTCGTCCACGGGCTTACTGGCGCGCCTTCGGAAATGCGGCTTGTTGCCCGCCAGCTCTGGCGTCGGGGCTACAGCGTTTATGCGCCGCTGCTTGCCGGCCATGGAAAGGATGCCGCAACTCTGCGCCGCACCTGTTGGCGCGACTGGCTCGACAGCGTCAGCGAGGCCATCACCGAGTTCGCTCCGGAAGTCGATCGGACCTATGCCGCCGGCATTTGCGTTGGCGGTCAACTGGCATTGATGGCCTCTGAGGATCAGAGGGAAACTGTCCAAGCCGTTGGCCTCTACTCTCCGTGCTTCACTTACGACGGCTGGGCGATTCCGAAATATAAGGTGTTCATTTCTCGCCAGGCTTCCTGGATCTCGAAGATGCCGTTCATCGGGCTGCTCGAGTTCAGCGAGACTCCCTCACAGGGGATCAAGGACGAGCGGGCGCGGCGGCTTGTGGCCGGCGCTGCGGCGGAAGGCATACTCGAGCGCTTCCCTGCCAGCAGCCTCGCTGAAATGTATCGCCTTGGTCGAGAGATGCGTCGGCGTCTCCCCTTCATCCACACACCGACGCTGATCGTCCACTCGCGTGAAGACGACCTCGCCAGCACTGATCATGCGCAATACATCCACGCGCACATTGGTGGTCCAAGCGAGCTGCACCTCATCGATGACAGCTACCACATGATTCACGTCGACAGGCAGTATCGCGACGTTGCCGATCAAACCGCCAACTTCTTCGAGAGCTGCCATGCCGCTTGATGCGCTGTTGCGTCCGGTTACCAGGCCGGATGAAGTCGCCTTCGAGGTTTGTGCGAGCTTGGCCTCGATTGACCGCAGCCACTGGAACGCCTGTTTCCCCGGGGAAGCCGAGGCCTACGATTACCTGCTGGCTGTCGAGCGAGCGGGGATTCCCGGCTTCGAGTTCCGCTATGTCGTCGGCATGGCGGACGGACGGATTGTCGCCGCCATGCCGGCATTTCTGACGCGCTATGGTCTTGAGACGACGATGGATAGTCGACGCTTCCGGGATGCCATGATGCGCGTGCGCGGTCTTTGGTCCAATTTCCTGATGCTTCCGCTCGCCTGTCTTGGCTCTCCCTGCACGGAAACAGGTTATCCGGGCTTTCATCCTGACATTCCGGCCGCGCGGCGCGCGGATTTGTTCGATCAACTGATCGAAGCTTTCGAAACCCGTGCTCGTACTGCCGGCTATACGCTCCTTGCCCTCAAGGACGTTCCGAAACCACTCCCCGGCGAGCTCGCAGCCATAATTGCTGCACGCCGCTATACGGAGATGGCCGGCTTGCCGACGGCGGCGCTCGACATCGATTTTCCCGACCTAGACGGCTACTTCGCGCGTCTTTCGGCGGCCACGCGCAAGGATCTGCGCCGAAAGCTCAAGGCACGAAAGGCAGTTCGTATCGAACGAAGGTCTGATCTCGGCCCCTACCGGGAACGGGCCATGGAGCTTTATCGCCAGACGCGCGAACGGAGTGAGTGGCAGTTCGAGGATCTGACGCTCGCTTACTTTGAAGGCTTGCTGGCCGGGCTGCCGGGCCAGTCTTTTGTTACCATGTATTTCGTCGAAGAACAGCTCGTTGCCACCAACTTCCTGATCCGGAACGATCGAACCCTGATCGACAAGTTCTTCTGCATGGACGTCGACAAGGGGCGTCCCTTCAATCTCTATTATCTCAGCTGGATCGACAACGTCGAATACTGTCTCAGGGAAGGGCTGACGCGCTATCAGAGCGGACAAGCCTATTACGACAACAAGGTCCGCCTCGGAAGCCGGCTTGGCGCCAACAGCATGTTCTTTCGCCATTCCAATCCGTTGCTGCAGCGCGTTTTTCGGCTTGCTGCGCCCTATCTTGCCATCGCGACGCCCGGCGAGGATCGCTCGGAGGACGAGTGAATGTCGAGATGGCTTTGGATGACCTGGCTGACCATTCCAGTCCTGAACACGTTGCAGCAGTTGTTTCTCAAACTTGGCGCGGCCGATGCCACATCATCTGCGGTAGCAAGGGGAGGCTGGTTCGGTGGGCTTCTCTTCTCGCCCTGGTTCGCGGCCGCCGTCGCCGCGGAAATCGTCTGCTTCGTCGTCTGGATGACCGTGTTGTCGGAACTCGATCTCAGCCTGGCATTTCCGCTCTCGGCGGCGAGCTATGTTTTCATCATGCTGATGGCATGGATCACCTTCGGCGAACATCTCGAGATACGCGAGATCGTCGGCAGCCTCGTCATCCTCGGCGGCATTTGGTGTCTCGTGACCGCGCAGGCGGCAAACGATAAATAGGGGCTCATCGAGCCCTGGCCGGCGGTCAGGCCAAGGTCTTCTTGATCGCTTCCACGATGTCGGTCGCGTAGAGCTTGCACACGCCGCGCTTGCCGACGGGTTCGATCTTCAAGGCTTCGATCGCCTTCTTCACCTTGGTATCGGAAACCCCGAGTTCCTTGGCGATGACGCCAACGGTGACGGTTGCCTGTTCGGTCAAGATGGTCTCTCCGATTGTAAGTCCTTGCAGACAAAAGGTAAGCAGTCGAATGGACCGGGTCAACGACGGTCCGCGTTCTGCGCTTAAGGATAACTGCTTAGAATGACGTGGCTCTGGTGGGCGTGATATCGCTTTCAACCGGGCCGGTGTCTCCATTTCTATCCCTATCCGCCAAAGGTAGAAGCCTCCGGTGTCTTAAGAGTTTCGTCCATGGAGTTCGTGGATGTAGCCATTCCCGCGAGGACATCCGCCACCTACGCTAATTCCCGCCGCACATGATCGTCCTTGCTTGTCAGGTGACGGGGGCGGCGCGACCGGTCCGGCCGGCGGTGGGATGGCCGCTGGAAGGAAGTTTGGCAGCCGAAAAGGCGACAGAACGGGAGAGCGGCGATATCTGGAGGAGGCGTTGGGCTGGTTCGTCCGGTATCGTCGGGCGCATCCGGCCCTGATTTTGTCCGAGTCCATTTCCGTTCTCGAAAGACGGTCTGTCGCCACACGGTCTGCCGGCAGGGAAGATCCGGGCTATCCTGTTCAGGCAGGTCGCGCGGAATCGTCCATGGCGGGCTTCGGCATGCTCCGCCGGGGAGGTCGTCTGGGGTAGCGAAAGGCGCGCCGCGTTGGCGAGCGATCGTTGAAGAGAAAATGGAGGAAACGCCATGCTTCGCATTCTGAAGAGCTTCGCTGCCGTCGGCATCGCCGTCGGTGCGCTGACAGCAGCGGCCCACGCGGCCGACGTCAAGATCGGTTTCGTCGTCAAGCAACCCGAAGAGCCCTGGTTCCAGGACGAATGGAAGTTTGCCGACATCGCCGCCAAGGAAAAAGGCTTCACCTTGGTCAAGATCGGCGCCGAGGATGGCGAGAAGGTCCAGTCGGCCATCGACAACCTCGGGGCTCAGGGGGCTCAGGGCTTCATCGTCTGCACACCGGACGTCAAGCTCGGTCCGGGCATTGTCGCCAAGGCGGAGGCCAATGGCCTGAAGCTGATGACCGTCGACGATCGCCTCGTCAATGCCGATGGCTCGCCCATCGAGAGCGTGCCGCACATGGGCATCTCGGCGCTGAAGATCGGTGAGGCCGTGGGTACAGCCATCGCCAACGAGATCAAGAAGCGCGGCTGGGACATCAACACGGTTGGCGCTGTCCGCGTCTCCTACGACCAGCTGCCGACCGCCGTCGACCGTGTGGAAGGTGCCATTTCCTCGCTGAAGGCTGCTGGCTTCCCCGCCGCCAACATCTACGATGCGCCACAGGCCAAGACAGACACCGAGGCCGCCCTCAACGCCGCCACCGTGGTCCTCAACAAGCATGCCGACGTAAAGCACTGGGTTGCCTTCGGCCTCAATGACGAGGCGGTGCTGGGTGCCGTGCGCGCGTCCGAGACGGTCGGTATCGCGCCGGAGAACTTCATCGGTGTTGGCATCGGTGGCGCCGACTCGGCGATCAACGAGTTCAAGAAGCCGGCCGCCACGGGATTCTTCGGAACCGTCATCATCTCGCCGAAGCGTCACGGCTACGAGACCGCGCTCAACATGTATGAGTGGGTTGCCAACGGCAAGGTGCCGCCGGCTTTGACGCTGACCTCCGGTGAACTGGCATTGCGCGACACCTACAAGGATGTGCGCAAGAGCCTCGGCATCGAATGAGAACATCCTGACCGGATGTTACATGCAATGGGGCCGGCGATCTCCGTCGCCGGCTCCCCAGCGAGGCGCGAGGACATGGTCGACTTTCTGAGCTTTTCCCACATTTCCAAGACCTATCCAGGCGTCAAGGCCCTGTCGGATGTGTCCTTCGGAGTGGAAAAAGGTTCCGTTCACGGGCTGATCGGCGAGAATGGTGCCGGCAAGTCCACGCTCATCCGCATTCTCTCCGGCGATACGGCTGCCGACTCGGGCGAGATTTCCATCGATGGCGTTGCCCAGAGTTTCCTCTCCACCCGCGATGCCTTTGCCGCCGGCGTGGTGGTGGTGCATCAGGAACTGCAGCTCGTTCCCGAGTTGACGGTCGCTGAGAATCTCAGGCTTGGACGGTTTCCAAACAAGGCCGGCATCATCGATTTCCGCTCCCTGAAAGACGAGGTGAACCGCCGCCTGAAGGAGATCGGCCTGACGGTCAATGCCGACACCAAGGTGGCGAAGCTGTCGCTAGGCGAGCGGCAGATGATCGAGATCGCCAAGGCAGTCATGCTGGATGCCCGGGTCATCGCTCTCGACGAACCGACGTCGTCGCTGTCGTCGCAGGAAAGCGAGGTTCTGTTCAAGATCATCGGCGAACTGCGGGCCGCCGGCAAAGTGATCATCTACATCTCGCATCGCCTCGATGAGATTTTCCGGCTTTGCGATGGCTGTACGGTCCTTCGCGATGGCAAGCTTGCTGCCCATCATCACTCGATGACAGGCGTGACGCGCGACAGTCTCGTCGCCGAGATGGTCGGTCGCGAGATCTCCGACATCTGGGGGTGGCGCGGCCGGACGGCTGGTGAAGTGCGGCTCAACGTTGAGGGCATTTCCGGTTCGAAGCTGCCGCGTCCCATCGACTTTGAAGCGCGAGCCGGCGAAATTGTCGGCTTTTTCGGTCTGGTCGGTTCCGGCCGCTCCGAGTTGATGCGCCTTGTCTATGGTGCCGATCCCCGCCGGTCAGGCAAGGTGTCCATCGATGGCGCCGACAGCTCCGGCTCGAGCCCGCGCCGCTCGATCCGCGAGGGCCTTGTGCTTTGCTCGGAAGACCGCAAGTTCGATGGCATCGTCCAGGGGCTCTCGGTGGCGGAGAACATCGTCATTTCCGCGCGCCGGCATTTCTCTCCATTCGGCATCCTGAGCCTCGGGCGGGAGGCAAGCACGGCCGCCGAGTTCGTCAAGCAACTGAGGATCCGGACGCCGTCGGCCAAGCAGGACATCGTCAATCTCTCCGGTGGCAATCAGCAGAAGGTGTTGCTCGCCCGCTGGTTGGCCGAGACCGGAGTGAAGGTTCTGATCGTCGACGAGCCAACGCGCGGCATCGATGTTGGCGCCAAGGCGGAAATCTACGAGTTGCTCTATCACCTCGCCGAGAAGGGATTGGCCATCGTCGTCGTTTCCAGCGAGCTGCCCGAAGTCATGGGGATTTCCGATCGCATCGTCGTCATGTGCGAGGGGCGGATCGCTGCCCGCTATGAACGCGCCGAATTCAACGAACACGCCATTCTAGCCTCGGCCCTGCCGGACCGGACAGCTGGCGAGCCGAACAAGAAAGCATCGTGATGGCCTTCCTGAAACGTCTCCTGCTGGGTGAGCAGGGTCTGCTCGTCATCTTCGTCATCGCCTTTGCGGCCGTGTCGATCTTCGTGCCGAGCTTCATCACCGAGCGCAACATGCTCGGCTTGTTCCAGTCGGTGGTGACCATCGGCATCGTTGCCTGCACGATGATGTTCTGTCTTGCGTCGCGCGATTTCGATCTTTCGGTAGGCTCCATCGTCGCCTTTACCGGCATGGTGGCTGTCATGGCTTCCAACGCCTCGGGTTCGATCGTTGTTGGTCTGATTGCCGCGCTCGCCTGCGGTACTTTCGTGGGCTTCGTCAACGGAGCGATCATCGCCAAGCTGAAGATCAACGCGCTGATTACCACGCTTGCCACCATGCAGATCGTTCGTGGCCTGGCGCTGATCTCCTCGGATGGCCGGGCGGTAGGTATCAATGACCCCGGGTTTTACCAACTGGCACTGTCGCGCTTCCTTGGCATTCCCACGCCGATCTGGATCATGGTCGTCCTGTTCTGCGTCTTCGGCTTCGTGTTGAACCGCTCGGTGTTCGGTCGCAACACCTTGGCGATCGGCGGTAACCCAGAGGCCTCCCGTCTTGCCGGCGTCAATGTCGACGGCATGCGTATCTGGATCTTCACCATTCAGGGGCTCGTTTGCGCCGTGGCCGGCATCCTTCTCGCCTCGCGCATCACCTCCGGGCAGCCGAACGCGGCAACTGGTCTCGAGCTTTCTGCCATCTCGGCCTGCGTGCTCGGTGGTGTTTCGCTGGCTGGTGGCCGTGCGGCCATGACCGGGGTCATCGTCGGTGTGTTGATCCTCGGCATCGCCGAGAACGCCATGAACCTCCTCAACATCCAGGCCTTCTACCAGTACCTGGTGCGTGGCCTGATCCTGCTGCTCGCCGTGCTGCTGGACAATGTCCGCAGTACCGGTCTCGGCAGGAAGTGACGCGAGGGGCGGATATCGCCGCCATGGAATGAACTTCGGCGCCTGGATGGGAAACCATCCGGGCGCTATTTTCTTGAGGCGATGCCGGTCCGTCGATGCGGGTGAGGACAATTTTGTTGACTAGGAAATTATCTTGATCTAGTTTCCTAGTCAACAAATGGAGATCCAATGGCTGGTGTTTCCGATCTGTCTGCCCACACGGGATACTGGCTCAGAATGGTGTCGAACGCCGTGTCTCTGGACTTTGCCAGGAAGGTTGCCGGGGAGGGCGTGACCGTGGCGGAGTGGACCTTTCTCAGGGCACTTTATGATGTCGAGGCGATGGCGCCCTCCGCTCTTGCCGACCGAATGGGGATGACACGGGGAGCCATCAGCAAGCTTGCGGATCGTCTGGTCGAAAAGGGACTGGTTTCTCGTTTCGATGATCCGGACGACCGTCGGGCACAGAGCTTGTCGCTGACTGCCGAAGGACGACAAAAGGTACCCATCCTGGCACGGCTCGCCGACATCAACGATGCCGAGTATTTCAGTGCGCTGAACGCCGAGGAACGCCTGGCGCTTGACCGCCTCCTCAAGCTTCTTGCCGAGAGGCGCGGGTTGAAGACCGTCCCCGTCGACTGACGAAATCGCTTTCAGTGCCGACTGCTCAAACAGGAAAGGATCCGCGCCATGGACGCGGAACGAGTTGCCGTTGCCCAACGCTGCATGGAAGCTGCTCACGACGGCAGTTTGAGCTTCCCCCAGATCGTCGACGAGTTGATCTCGGGAGGCTTTGAGGGCTACGCGGTGGATTATCGCTGCAATACCCAGACCTACTATCTGCCAGATGGCGATAATGTCGCGTTGGCGATGCCAATCTCGTCTGGTGTCGTTGCCGAGGGATTTGATGCCGCCGCTGTTGGTGTGTTGGTTCGCTGGGCGCAGGCGAGTAGTCCGGACTACAGTTACCGGGCGTTTTGCGAAAAGGTGAAAGCGGCAGGCTGTGCCGGCTACTTGGTGTCTTTTCTTGGGCGTCGTGTGGTCTATTTCAGCAGATCAGCTGAGACGCATGTGGAGCATTTCCCAGGCAAATAGCGGCAATCAGGTTGCCGGTGCGTCATGAGAGTCGGCCTCTAAAGGTTCTCCTGGGATGCTCGTCGACATCGGTGTGCAGCCGACAGGAAAAAACGCGACCGTGGCACAAGATCGGCATCACGGTCGCGCGACAGATCGACTAGTTCGAAGCCGAAATCACTTCATGAACTTGGCGACGTTTTCCTTGGTGATCAGGGCGTGCGGCACGGTGATGACCGGCTCGACCTTCTGACCGTTGGCGAGCTTGACCAGCGCCTCCATACCCATGAGACCCTGCTCGATGGTGTTCTGGGAGACCGTGGCGTCCATCGTGCCATCCTTGACGGCGGCCAGAGCGTTCGGGGCGGCATCGAGGCCGGCAATCTTGATCTTGCCGATCAGATGGGCGTCCTTGGCGGCCTTGACGGCGCCGAGCGCCATGTCGTCGTTGTTGGAGACGACGGCGGCGAGTTCGGTACCGGTCTGCAGCCAGTTTTCCGTCAGCTTGAGCGCCTGGTCGGTACGCCAGTTGGCGGTCTGCTTGTAGACAACCTTGATGTCCGGGTAGTTCTTGAGGACGTTCTCGTAGCCCTGCGTGCGTCCGATCTGCGCATCGGAACCGAGCGGCCCGAGCAGGAAGGCGACGTTGCCCTTGCCGCCGATCGCCTTGGCGATGAACTCCATCTCGATCTGGCCGCCCTCGACGGGGTTGGCACCGACATAGGAATCGATCACCGAGGTGTCGGAAACCTTCTGGTTAAGGTTGATGACGCCGATGCCGGCCTTCTTGGCGGCACCGAGGGCCGGCCCAAGACCGTCGACGGCCACCGGCTCGATCAGAATTCCGGTGTAGCCTTGTGTGACGGCTGTCTCCACCTGACTGATCTGCTTGGCGATTTCGTTGCGCGCATCGAACACGGTGAGCTTGGCGTCGAGCTCCTTGGCCTTGTCCTTGACGGCGCCCGACAGCTGGATAGTGAACTCATTGTCCATGTGGCTCATCAGCAGGGCATATTTCTGCTCCGGCTTGGCCTTGAGTTCGGCTGACAATACGGACGGCGCCCAAGACAGGGTGGCACCGAGCGTCATGGCGGCTAGGCAGACAAGCGTTTTCTTCATTGTTTCCTCCTTGTGACCTTCTTGAGGTCCTTGCGTTTCCCCGGCACTCCTCCCAGGGGCACGTTTCCTCACCGACCAGACTTGCCTTTGATGTCGGCAAGCACGGCGAAGTAGATGATCAGGCCTTGGATGACCAACTGGTAGTAGGATGAGACATTGAGAATATCGAGCCCGTTGCCGATGACCGCGATCAGCAGCGCGCCGATGACCGGACCGTACCAGCGCCCGACGCCGCCGGTCATGCTGACGCCACCGATGATCACTGCGGCGATGGCGTTGAGCTCGTAGCCTTCGCCGGCCGTCGGGCTGCCGGATACGGTGCGCGAGGCGAGCAGCAAGCCGGCAAGCCCGGCCAAGGCGCCGGAGATCATGTAGACGCCGGTCAATGTCGCCCGGACGTTGATGCCCGATACGGCCGCCGCCGTGGCATTGCCGCCTATGGCGTAGACCCGGCGCCCGAACACGGTTGCCTTCAGCACGAAGGCGCTGAGGCCTGCCACGACAATGAAGTAGATCGGCAGATAGGGCAGATAGCCGGCGACAAACCCGCCGGCGATTTCCTCGAAGGCGTCGGAAACGCCGAACACCGGCGAGCCGTCGGAGGTGATCAGGGCCGCTCCCCGGAAGACGATCATTGAGGCGAGGGTGACGATGAACGATGGAATGCCGCCGTAGGCAACGGAGGCCCCGTTGACGGCGCCGATCAATGCGCCCAGAAGCATCGGCGCGAGAATGGCCACGACCAGCGGGTATTCGCCGGGATGGGCGAAGCTGGCGGCGACCACGCCCGTGAAGGCGACGATCGAGCCGACCGACAGATCGATGCCACCGGAGATGATGACAAAGGTCATGCCCATCGCCAGCACGCCGTTGATCGAGGCCTGCTTGATGATGCCGATCAGGTTGGCCGGTCGGGCAAAGGCATCAGGCGACAACACCACCAGCACGCCCACGACGGCAAGAAAGATCAGAACCAGTCCGAAATCCTGGAAAAACTGACCGCGACCGTATGTTCCCCGCCGCCGCTCAGACATGACGAACCTCGTTGGTGGGCGTAGCAAATTCCATGATCCGTTCCTGGCTAAAGGCATCCCGGTCGAGCTCGCCGGTCACGCGGCCTTCGGCCATCACCAGGATGCGGTCAGCCAGCCCCATGATCTCGATGAGCTCGGAGGAGATGACGATCACCGCCTTGCCCTGGCTGGCCAGCTCGCCGATCAGCAAGTAGATGTCGCGTTTGGCGCCGACGTCGATGCCGCGTGTCGGTTCATCGAGAATGATAACGTCCGGCTGGGTGACCAGCCACTTGGCGAGCACCACCTTCTGCTGGTTGCCGCCCGAAAGCGATGAAACCAGAGCGTCGCGCGACCAGGTTTTGATGCGCAACCGGGCGATGTTGTCTTCTGCCAGCGCATGCTCTTCGGCCTTCCGGATCACGCCGAAGCGGGCAAGGCGATCGATGGCGGCCAAAGAGATATTTTCTTCGACCGTACCGAGCAGGTTGAGCCCCGTCATCTTGCGGTCTTCGGTGACCAGCGCCAGCCCGTGCGAGATGGCGGCGCCCGGCGTATGGATGGACTGAGATCGGCCGTGAACGAGTATCTCGCCTGAAGCCGCAGGTCGGATGCCGAACAGCGTCTCCACCGTCTCGCTACGGCCAGCCCCCACCAGACCGGCGATACCCAGGATCTCGCCGGCACGCACGGCGAACGAAACGTCGCTCACCCGCGTGCCCCAGGAAAGATGCCGCACCTCGAGCACGACATCGCCGATCGGCACCGTTTCTTTCGGGATGTAGTTGGTGATCTCCCGGCCAACCATGTGGCGAATGACGGTCTTGCGGTCGAAGGCGGCGGTGGCATCCGAGGCCACCAGAACGCCATCACGCATCACCGAGATGCGGTCGGCGATCTGGAAGATCTCGTCGAGCTTGTGGGAAATGTAGATGACTGAAACGCCCTGGGCGCGCAGCGCATCGATCTGCCGAAACAGGATGGCCACCTCCCGCTCGGTGATCGCCGATGTCGGCTCGTCCATGATGACGACCTTCGAGGACAGCGAGATGGCCTTGACGATTTCGACCAACTGCATCTGCGCAACCGACAGGTCGCGCATGCGGGCCGAAGGGCTCAGGGGGATGGCGAAACGGTCGAACAGTTCCTGGCACCCCTGGCGCATGGCGCCGAGGTTGACCACGCTGAACGGGCCACGTCCGAAACGGCGAATTTCGCGACCGAGAAAGACATTCTCGGCCACTTCCATGTCGAGGACCGGGTTCAACTCCTGATGAATCATGGCAAGGCCATGGTTCATGGCATCCCGCGGATTGTGCGGGCTGAAGGGGTGCCCTTCGAGCCGGATCTCACCGGCATCGGCCGGGATCATGCCCATGAGGATTTTCATCAGCGTCGATTTGCCGGCACCATTTTCGCCCATCAGCGCGTGCACTTCGCCGCGGCCGACGATGAGATTCACATCATCCAGCACCGGATTGCGATTGAAGCTTTTGGCGATGCCACGCATCTCAAGCAGGGGAGGCATCATGGATTGTCTCCTGTCGGGGCGTTTGGGCCCGAGCGGAATGTGGTCGCCCCACAGTTACGCGCTGGCACCCCGTTCTCGCGCCGAACCGAGCAGAAAGCTTCCGGCATCATCGAATGAAACATCCTGTCCATGACGCGCCATTGTAATTCACACGAGGTGTGGAGGTGAAAGAAGCCGATCCGAACACCCCTAGTGATAATCGATTCAAAACCAGCGGTAGCGGGCGATCAATTTCACATATATTTCGATGAGTGATCCCTGCGCGATGATCTTGGATGCGATAAATTTAGATTATGTATTCCAAAAAATTGTGTCAACGATCCGTTTATTGCTGCATATGCGCAAATCGTAGTATTGAAATATCAGAAATTTTCACGGGCACCGGAAGTGCTTCCGCTTGCGTAGGATTTCCCGTTTGGAGTGTTTGTTCCAAAAATTGTCGGGTCTTGAGGCGGGGCAAGTGTATGTTGAAGACAGCTCTTCCGAGAGTGGAATGGCAACAACCGAACTGCAAACTTCAACGCCGTTGAATTGGCGTTGTAGATGTCGGGCTGGTGGTAAAGCCAGTGCGTCTTCGTTGAGAGGCGGGCAAGTTGTTCCGCTCTCGGTACTGGTCGTGGGACACCGGGTGGCGACCTGCCTGATAGGGGTGCTAACTGCCCCTCGCAAGTGCCGCCGTCTCGAACTCCGCCAGCCCTTCGTTCGTCGAGCCGCTGAAGCAAGCGACGGTTTTCGGGGATGGGCGGTCTGGAAAATGATAGACCGCGTTAGAACAGAATGGACCGCCGCCCGAGTGGCCGAACACACGCCCTGCGGCGCCCATGCTGCCGATCATCAGGCCGAGACCGTAACCACAGTCAGTCCATGGACGCCCTTCCAGCGCCCCGCCCAAGGGTATGCTCCGCAGCATTTCGTGCAGCATCGCGACGCTCAACAGTGCGCCGGCAGCAAGGCCGTGCAGGAGTCGCGCGGCGTCCTCGGCCGTTCCGACCAGACAGCCATGGTAGACCCATCCAGGATGATATGCCGCTCCGTCGGGCCAATGAACCCGGCGAAGTTGTTCCCTGGTTGTCGCAAGTTCGATGCTTTTCAGGTCCAGGGGGCTGCAGACGAGTTTGTTGACAAGCGTGGAGAAGCTCTGTCCGGCCGCCGCTTCCATCCATTCGCGCGCCAGCATGTAGCCAACATTGGAATAGGACCAGCCTGAGCCAGGAGCGAACAGTAGGCCGTTTGCCAGCGCCGAGTTGAGGAGCCGGTCGCGGGACCAGGGTTCATCGTTGGCGGCTACGGCCTTGTGATAATCGGCGAGGGCTGAATAGTCCGGCAATCCCGCAGTATGGTTCAGCAGCTGCCGAAGCGTGTAGGGCTCTCCGTCGAGGCGACCGTCCAGATCGACCGCCCTGTCCTCATGGAGTTTCAAGGCACAGATCGCGATGACGGTCTTGGTAAAGCTCCAATAGGGAAACAGCAGGGAAGCGTTGCCGCGCGTGCCTTGCTTCCCATCGGCCGAGATCCAGAAAGAGTGGGTAACCGCTGCCTGCATGGCGAATCCGTACCACTGGACTCGGGCTCACGATAGCGAAGCGATGCCGATTGGCGTGGAGTTAGAGTAGCAACGCTTCCAGCCGGATGCTTCCCTTGAGGTAATCGCCAGGATCAAGCGACACCATGCCGCCCCCGCCTGCCATCCTAAAGCCGTCGACCGTGTGTGTCATTGGTTCAAGGCAGAACCAGTCGTCGGCGTAGCTCGGGTCGCGGGTGGCATCGGGGCGATAGATGACGTAGCGAGAAAACACTGGGTCGGCGTCGATCTTGAGGGTTACCTTCCGCTCTGGCCAGTCGATGCGCGCGCAACCGTTCCAGCCTTCGAAGCCGTTGTTGATCCATCGGTTGGGCAACCGAGCGGCGCGCCGAAAATCCAGATCGGCAGGGAGCGGTATTTCCTCGGTCGGCAGATGATCTATGCCCTCCAGCCAGACGGACGAGGCGGCGGCCGTCAGACGGGTGCGTGGGGTAAGCGGGAAATAAGGGTGCCAGCCGAGGCCAAAGGGCAGGGCAACCGCACCTCTGTTCTCAACCGACAAGTCCATGATCAGGGCTCGTCCATCGAGCGTCACGATCTGGCGGACGAAATAATCCCAGGGGGCGGTCGCATCGGCTTGGCGGCGCAGCACGAGCGTCGCACTTTTGTCGGTGACCGCTTCGACGCTCCATTCGGACAGCCAGCCGTCACCGTGCAGTCGGTAGCGATCGCCGGCATTGGGGACCAGCCGATAGTGATGGCCTTCGAAGACGAAGGCATTGCCACCGATCCGGTTTCCGAAAGGTACCAGGGGGAAGGCTGAGGTATCGTCGGGTACGCCATTGCCGCCATGGCGAGCCCGGCGCAGGAGCGGCCATCGACCGGCTTTGGTCTCAACCTCCCAGCCCAGGACAGCTGCGCCCCGTGTCGAGAGCGTCAGTTCGGTGACGTCCGTTCGAAGACGCAGCGTGTCCATGAGGGGGCCTCCTCAGCTATTGGGAAGATCGCTGAGGAGGTCGGCGGCGAGCGCGTGGTTGGGGTCCAGCTTCAGGGCGGCCTGAAGATGCTCGCGGCCGTTGGCAAGATCACCGAGGCCGATGGCGGCTTCGGCAAGCATGATGTGAGCGGAGACGCGCCGGCGAAGTTGCAGATCGTCATCGAACAGCAGCATGGTCGGTAGCGACGTGGCGAAGTAGTCGATCTTCGCCGGGCTCGTCATGGTCTCTTCGGCGTAGGCACGAAGTTCGCCGAGCAGCTTGTCGGCCTCCGCCGTGCGTCCGAGCTCACGCAGAGCCAGGGCCGAGAAGAAGGTCTTTTCCGAATGGGCGCGCACTTCCATGCCGAGGAAGTCGCCAGCGAACTCCGCAGCCAGCTTCAGCCAGTGATGAGCCTCTTCGTTGCGACCGGCTGTGGCGAGCGCCTTGCCGAGCCAGTAATGGACGTCGCTCTGGTTGGCAAGGAGATGGCGTGCCTCGCCGAGGGAGTGTGGAGGGTTGAGCGCCGCCTCGAACTCGGACACCGCCACATCGACGTTGCGGGTGGCAAGCGCTCGGCGGCCGAGCCCCAGATGGCCGCGGACCCACTGATCGAGGGCGAGGCCTTCGCCACCCTCCCAGGGTTGGAAAGCGCGACCGGCGATCAGCGGTGCCGACTTCTCAGGCAGGCCGAGCTGATTGTAGAGCGCTGACAGTTCGACGCTGAGATCGTCGCGGCTTGCCACAAGGTCAAGCCGGCTTTCCAGCTCGACGAGACGCTCTGCCGGTGAACGACCGATGCGCTTCCAGAGCTGGTCTCGCTCGTAGACGAGGCGGGCGTCGCGCGGGGCGGCGGCGAGCGCCTTGTCATAAGCGGCGATTGCCTTTGCCTCTGAACCTTCGATGTTGAAATAGCCGATGCCGAGGTTGCGCCAGGGGATCGACCACGACGGGTCGATTGCCACCGACTTTTCCCACAGGACGATAGCCTCCGGGTGGCGCCGCCGGTCATAGAGAAGATTGCCGAGATAATAGGGCGCGCGGTTGTCGGTGGGGTTGGCGGATATCGCCGCTTCCAGCGCGGCGATGTCTTCAAGCCGGGCCGGGAAACAATAGTCGGGCAACGCCTCGCAAGCTGCGGCAAGATAGGGCTGCGTCGACCTGCCGAGGCGGCCCGCCAGGGCTGCAGCATGGTAGTGAAGGAGCGGCGAGGCGGCGCGGTCGACGATGGCGATGCGTTCTTCGAGAAGCATGAGGGCTTCGTCAACAAAGCCCCCGCGTGCCATCTCGATGGCCACGTCGAGGTAGAGCTGATCATCGCCGTCGAGCGGCAGGCCATTCAGCGTACGGGCACGGGCGTCGAGCGGGTCCCGAGCCAATGTTTCGACAAGAAGCGCTTCCCCTTCTTCCCTTCTGCCCGACTTGAGGAGCAACGCTGCTCGGAGATTGCGAGCCACGGAGTTCTCAACGTCGTGGCGGAGCGCTTCCTCGACGTGGGTCATGGCGTCCGCAAGGGCGCCGCGCGTGCTGTCGATCTCGGCAAGGGCCAGATGCGCCGGGCCGCGCCAGGCGGCGTTCCATGTTGCCTTGAACAGCGCGTCGTAGGCGGCCTCGGGTTGACCGAGGTAGCGGAGCGCAAGGCCGAGGTGATAGTGCGCCTCGCCGGTCGGCGGGTTGGGGTTGCGACGAGTCAGACGTTCGATCGCCTTGCGAAAGCAAGCCTCGGCCGAGGTGAATTCGCCGCGCCGAAGGTGCCAGATGCCCAGAGCCGTGTTGCAACGACTGTCGCCGGGATCGCGGCGGAGCGCCTCGCGCCAGTAGATATCGGCAGGCCGCGTCGCATGACGATATTGGTCGAGATGCGTACCGGTCATCCAGAGTTCGTCGGCGCTCTCGATCTCTTCTGGCGGCGGTGGTTCGGTGGCCGGAGGTGGAATGGCCACCTCGTTCCGGTTGACGGGGCGGCGCTCGACCAGCACCACGCCATCTTTTTCAACGACGACGCAAACGTCATCACGGTCGGTACCTTCAGGGATTTCGATGGCGGCAAGGAACGGTCTGGCGGGGTCGAGATCGGCCGTGCTGCTGGCCAACACCGTCTTGCCGGTCGAGACGACGATCCGCGTGCCCGGTATGATTTCGGTCGCCTGCACGCCCACCGTCAGCCTGGGTCCCTCAAGCTTCAGACCGATGGCAGCCTTGAGCGTCGCGGCTGAAGCAGCGCCAATTTCGCGGATGGGATACCAATATTGCGAGAAGGTCTTGGTTTCGCCCGGCGCCAGGAAGGAAAAATCCGGCTGGTTGTCGGTGTAGACCCCGGCCATGATTTCTATGTAAGGCCAATAGACGCCGTTCTCGTCCGGCTCGGTCAGGTTCCTGTCCCAGGCATAGCCGAAATCGTGGTTGCCCCAGGTCCACTGCTTCTTGCCGGGGGAGATATGGTGGTTGGCGACATGGACGATTCCCGCATCGACGGCGTGGTCGTAGCCGCCGAAGAAATCGTCCTGCGAACCGAGGCACATGTAGCTGGTGGGAACGGGGATGTTGGCATACCAGCGAAGATCGTTGGGCGCGTAGCCGCGCTTTGGCACGAACTGTGCCGGTGTTTCCTCGGGTGGTACGCCATACTTGGCGCGGCCGGCGTAATCGACGCCGTAATAGCGGTCTTCGCAGCCGGGAAAGGCGGACGTGGCGCGTTTGGCATGGTCGGCGATGAAATGGACGTCCTCCGGGAAGAAGCTCTGATAGTCCTCGTGCACCTCGGTGGCGACGTTCGCCCACCACAGGAAAGTCTGGGTTATTTCCGTGCGGTTATGCAGGCGCACTGCGAGCTCAAGACGGGCCTTGCCGGGGCTGAGACGTACGCCGTGCATCCCCTTCATGCGGTTCATCGGCTCGTGTTCTGACAGCCAGATTACGCTTGAACCGTCGGATTCCTCGACGATTTCCCAAGCCGTCGGCATGTAGGTGCTCGGGCGGTGGTGTTGCGGCCAGTTGAACTCGATGCCGCCGGACAGCCATGGGCCGGCCAGACCGACCAGGGCCGGCTTGATGACCCTGTTACGATAGACGAGGTCATAGCCGTTTGTCTTGTCGACGACGGCATAGATGCGGCCGCCCAGTTCGGGCAGTACGGTGACGCGCAGGTATTCGTTCTCGATGTGCAGCGCGGTCCAGCTCCTGTCGCGCAGCTCCGGACCGATACGGTCGAAGAAAGGTAGCGGATAGACGCGACCGCTCGATCCCTGGAAGACGCGCTTTTCGAGGAACATCGGATTTCGGTCTGCCGGGGCCGGTTCGTAAGTGGGAATGACGAGTGGTGCTGACCACGCCTTGACTGGTCCGGTAAGCGCGCCCGGCGCTGCGGGGAGTTCGACTTGTTTCATGGCGCGTTCCTTCCCATCCCGAAGCCGGGGTTTTGTCATTGCCGGAACGCTAGGCGTCGACCTCCGTGGCGTGAATAGCGGGAACGATGGACATCATGGAGGATCCTCTGATAGCTTGGCCCCATGTTGGAGGATGGAGAACAGCGGATCAGGGAAGGCTTTCCGGGGCAGCGATCGATCGTGCTGCCGCGTCCGGTGGTGTCCGGCTGGCTGGAGGGGCGCCCCCTCATCGAGCTGTTGCCGAGCGACGTCGGTCACTATCCGCGCGCTCAATGGCACTTCGTGGAGCGGCCTGACGGCATTTCCCAGACAGTCCTGATCTATTGCACCGACGGCTGCGGTTGGGCGCGAGTGGGCGATATCGGTCTGCGCATCCGCCCCGGTCAGGCGTTGGTGGCGCCCGCCGGTATGCCGCACGCCTATGGCGCCGATCCCGATGAGCCATGGACGATCTACTGGGTCCACCTCGACGGCGCCAAGGTGGCGCTGCTGCCCGAGTTGCTCGAACTCGACCCCGAGGAACCGCTGCTGCATCCGGGGCGCGACCCGGCGGTTCCAACACTGTTCGAGAAGATGCTGTCGATTCTCGGGCGAGGCTACACGCCGGACAATCTCCTGTCGGCGTCGATGGCGCTTGGACAGCTCGTCACCCATCTCGTGGTGCTGCGTCACCGCTCTCCGAACCGCGACGACAACCTCGATCAGCGCATCCGCCGGGTGATCGACATGATGCAAGGCAACCTCGACCGGGCGCTGAAAGTCGATGAGCTGGCGCGCGAGGCCAACCTGTCGTCGTCGCACCTCGCCGCCGTGTTCAAGAAGCGCACCGGCTTTACGGTGCTCGATTTCTTCATTCGCCTGAAAATCCAGCGCGCCTGCTTCCTGCTCGACACGACGGATCAGTCGGTGAAGGCGATCGCCTCCGATCTCGGCTTCGACGATCCGCTGTATTTTTCCCGCTGCTTTCGGCGGGTACACGACAGTTCGCCGACGCAATACAGGGCGCTTCGCAAGGGCTGAATGCGCAATGATGCTGCGCCGTCACGCGGGAAAGCGTTGCCTGAGATGATCGGAGAGTTCGCCGATGAACAGCGACAACAGGCGCGACTGAGATCGGCTCACCGGGTGGATGGCAAAGAAGGAGGCCGGGTCTGGCTCGAAGGCATCGAGCACGGTGACGAGGCGTCCGTCATCAAGATGTTCCTGAACTTCCCACAGGGACTTCTGCGTCAGCCCCATGCCGGCCGTCGCCCAGACAACCGGGAGTTCGGAGTTTGAGGTGGCAAGACGCGCCGAAACCCGCACAATCTTTGCGGCATCGCCGCGTCCAAACCGCCAGTCGGCGTGGAAGTGTCCGCCACCGTTGAAGACCAGGCAGGAGTGCGCGGCAAGATCCTCGGGGAGCTTCGGCGTGCCTTGCCTGGCAAGATAGTTCGGACTGGCGACAACCACCCGCCGCGTCGAGAAGAGGAAGCGGCCGGAAAACTCGGACTCCACGGCGGGACCGCCTCGGATGGCAACGTCAAATCCCTCGCCGACAATGTCGACGTAGCGATCCTCGAGCAGAAGCTGGATGCGGATGTACGGATAGCGGGCGGCGAACTCCGCTACGAATGGGGCGATCCATCGGCGACCGATCGGCAACGGCGCGGAAATCCGGAGCGTGCCTTGGGGCACTGAGGATAAGTCGCGGACACGCGCCTCCACAGTGTCGATGGCCGCGAGTATCGGTTCCATCTCGGCCAGGTAGAGTTTGCCGGCTTCGGTCAGCGATTGCCTGCGAGTGGTGCGTGCGATCAACCGAACGCCGAGCCGCCGTTCGAGCCCGGCCAGCCGATCGGCCACAACCGAGACCGACAGGCCGAGGTTGCGAGCCGCCGCCGACAGGCTGCCGTGTCGTACGATGGCGGAAAGCACCGCCGTTTCCTGGTCCGTTCGCATCTATTTTCCGATTTTTCCGGAAGCTCCTTCCGAAACCATATGTTTTTCGGTGGCAAAATCAAATCTAGGCTGCGGCCAAATTGTTGATCCCGCGTCGCCGCGTGGATGCCACCGACGATCGGAGCGCCATGAACATCGCCGCCAAATCCTTTCCCGTCAGCGCCGCCACCATCGCCGAGTTTGCGCTGGCGATCGGCAGCTTTGCGATCGGTACCGGCGAGTTCGCCGCCATGGGCTTCCTCCCCGATGTTGCCTCGGCTTGGCAAGTCACCATGCCCGAGGCTGGTTGGATCATCAGTTCCTACGCCCTTGGCGTGGTGGTCGGCGCGCCCCTGATTGCCGTCGTCGGTGCGAGGCTGTCGCGGCTTCACCTGTTGTTGACGCTGATGGGGCTTTTCGCGCTGGGAAACCTTGCCAGTGCGCTCGCTCCGAGCTTTGCCGGCCTGGTGGTGCTGCGTTTCATCTCAGGCTTGCCACACGGCGCCTACTTCGGAGTTGCCGCCCTCGTCGCGGCCGGCATGGCGCCGCCAGATGGGCGGGCGCGTGCCATCGGCCGGGTCATGTTGGGCTTGACGGTCGCGACGCTGGTGGGCACGCCGGTGGCCACGTGGGCGGGGCAGACGCTCGGCTGGCGCACCGCCTTTGCGGTGGTCGGCTCGCTTGGTCTGTTGACGGTGGCACTGGTCACCATCTGCGTTCCGCGTGACCAGCCAAAGCCGGGTGCCAGCCCTCTTCGGGAACTGGGTGCGCTACGGGAGCCGCAGGTCTGGCTGACGTTGGCCATCGGCGCCACCGGTTTCGGCGGCATGTTCGCTGTGTTCAGCTATATCACGCCGACACTGATCGAGGTTTCCGGCATTCCGGAAAGTGGCGTTCCTTTTGTTCTTTGCGTTTTCGGGGCAGGCATGATCGCCGGGAACATCGTCGGTCCGAAACTGGCAGACCGGGCGCTTCTGCCAACCATCGCCGGCTTGCTGGCCTGGAATGTTCTGGTACTGGCTCTGTTCACCGTCGCGGCGCGGCACCCGGTCACCTCGGTGGTCGCCGTCTTTCTGATCGGTACCGGCTTTGCCGTGGTTCCGACGCTGCAGACCCGCCTGATGGACGTGGGCAAGGATGCGCAGACGCTGGCGGCGGCTCTCAATCATTCCGCCTTCAATATTGCCAATGCGCTTGGCGCCTGGCTGGGCGGCCTGGCCATAGCCGCCGGTTTCGGTTGGACGTCGACCGGTTGGGTGGGCGTTCTGCTCGGTCTCGTTGGTTCATCCGTGTTCGTCGTCTCGCTGATCCTCGAAAGAAAGGAGCGGATCAGTGAGGCACGACCAATGGTCTGAAAGGCATTTCCCCCCTATCGTCGCGTCTCATGCTTCCGATCTCGGACAGAGATCGCAGTCACATGCTGCGAGAAGACGAAATGACTGAGCAGTGCAAGACCACCGATGTTCCCGAGGAGGTCCGTTTCCACCTGGACTGCCGATGGGAGGCTTCAGTTGAAGATCCGGCAGGCCGGCTGGTCTTCGAGCTCTGGAACATTGGCTCGGCGCCGGTGGAGGGCTTTCGCCTCGCCTTTACCACGCTGCGTTTTGTCGAGCGCGACCCGGCTGCGGACAATGCGCAGCTTGTCGATCGGCGTGGTTATTTCCACCATGTGGTACCGCTTGGGCCTCTTCACCTTGCTCCCGGTGAGGTATGGCGCTTTTCGCTCGGCGGCATAACCGGCGAACCGCAGCACCGAGGAGAAGGGATTGCCTCTGCCTATCTGACGCTGAGCAGTGGGGAACGGTTGGCAGTTGCGGTCGGCGATCTCCGCCGGCAGGCAACCGACGCAAGGCTCGCGTGTGGGGATGCAGGTACTGTACCGTTTGCCCTGATACCCTGGCCGGCCGAGGTGGCACTCGTGCCGTCCGACAGGCTGCCTGGTTATCTTGTGCCGGTCGATGGAACGGGCGCGGATGAACTGTCTGCGGTCTCGACGGTAACAGCACTGTTCCGCCGCCTGTTTCCCATAGAGCCGGCACCTTTTTCACTGATGGCGCTGCCCGGTGACAGGCAGTTGCGGTTTGTCGCCGATCCCGCTCTTGGACGGGAATGCTACCGCCTGGATTTCCAGGAAACTGAAATCCTCGTCACCGCCACGGATGCCGCAGGCCGGCAGTATGCCTTGACTGCGCTTGCCCAGCTCCTGCGTGGCGCCCGTGCCGGCGATGGGTTCCGCTTTCCGGCAAGTGGTCACATCAGCGATTATCCGCGCTTTCCCTGGCGTGGCTGTCACCTCGATACGGCCCGCCGTTTCTTCGCAATTGGCGATCTGGCGCGCTTTCTCGATTGCCTTGCCTATCATCGGCTCAACGTCTTCCATTGGCATCTCACGGATGACGAGGCTTGGCGGCTGGAGATTCGCGACTATCCGGACCTGACGGCGACCGGATCGGTTCGTGGACCTGAGGCCGCGATCCCACCACAACTTGGCGATGGTGCAAATCCGGGCGGCGGATTCTACAACCACGCCGATGTTCGAGCCCTGGTTGGTCATGCCACGCGCCTCAATATCGAGATCGTGCCGGAGATCGATGTTCCCGGACACAGTACCGCCATGCTCGCCGCTCTACCGGGACTCGTCGATCCGGACGAGCTTGTTGGCGCCTATGCTTCGGTGCAGGGTTTTGCCAACAATGCGCTCAATCCGGCCATCGATCTCACCTGGGAAATTCTCGGCGCGGTGTTCGATGATCTCGTCGCCTTGTTTCCGTCACCGTACCTGCATGTCGGCGGAGACGAGGTGGCACACGGTGCCTGGTTGGCATCGCCACTCGCCAAGAAGATGATGGCCGATCTCGGCATCGGGGATGCCGTGGCGCTGCAATCGCACTTCATGCGGCGGGTGCAAACGATGCTCGCGCAACGCGGCCGCAGGCTTGCCGGCTGGAACGAGGTTGGCAACGGCGACGGTGTGCAGCCCGAGGCCACGCTTCTGACGGTTTGGCAAAAGGCGACTATCGGCGCTGGGTTAGTCCGTCGGGGCTATGACATCGTCATGGCACCGGCCGAGGCCTATTATCTCGACATCGCGCGCTCCGCCGACTGGAACGAGGTGGGCATGAGCTGGGCGGGGGTAACCTCGGTGGAGCAGGCATATGCCTATGAGGTGGGGCGCGATATTCCCGAGGAACTGCTGCCGCGTCTCAAGGGTGTCCAGGCTTGCATCTGGACCGAGTTGATCGACAGCCGGTCCCACTTCAATCACTTGGTGTTTCCAAGACTTGCCGCCGTCGCCGAAGCTGGCTGGACGCCATCGGCGGAAAAGGATTGGCTTCGGTTCCAGAAGCTTTGTCGCTTCTGTCCGGCGCTCTAGCCATTGTGGGACGGCACGTTGACCTTCAGGTCCAACAAGCCCTTGTAGACGCTAGTGTCCGAACCGGGAATGGGTATGGCGCCAACGGTGCGGGCATAGAAATCCACCGGTCCGGCCCAACCGATGGCGGCGTAGCCATAGCCGCGCTCGCGCATGGCCAGCAACGTCCGTAGCAACAGCGCCTTGCCGATGCCGAGGCCGCGCGCCGTCTCGTCGACACCAGTCGGGCCAAAGAAGCCAAGGGCTATGGCATCATAGCAGGCAAAGCCCAGGAGCTTTCGATCGCGCACGGCAATCAGGCAGGCGTTGGGATCGCGCGAGAATGCAACCAGTGCCTCGCTTGCCCAGCCGGCACTGAAATGCTGGGCAACCCAGTTGCGAATGGTCTCAAGCTCAGGCGCAAGAGCGCGGCGGACGGTGATCCCCTTTTCCGTGAGCCGTCTGTCGAGCTCGGGGTCGGAGGTGACATCGTAGAGCTTCACCAGAAGGTCCATGGTTGAATCCTTACCCAAGGGGTTGTCGGCAAAGATTAGGCCGCTACCGTCAGGATGTATCAGCGGGGTGGCCGAGGCGTCCAGAGAGCCCGCTCAAGCGCGCAGGAAAGTCCTCGGCGGTTCGCCGAACTCCTCGCGGAAACTTGCCGCAAAGGCACTCGGCGACGAGTAACCGAGCGACAGCGCCACTCCGGTTGTACTCTCGCCGCGCTCCAGCCGCTCGATGGCGGCGAGCAGGCGAAGCCTGGCCCGCCAACGCCGGTAGGTGAGGCCGGTTTCCGCCGCGAACAGCCGCTCCAGCGTGCGTGTGCTGGCGCCGGCGAAATTGGCGAGCTCGGCGAGTGGTCGGCGATCTTCAGGATTTTCGCCAAGATGGCGGGTGAGGCGCACCAGGCGTGGATCGCGGCCGCCCGGCAGGCTGAGCGGGGCCTCCTCGAGCCGGTCGAGTTCATCGATCATCGCGTCGCAGAAACGCAAGCGGCGTGCCGCATCGCTTTCCTCGGCGAGGAGCCTTTCCAACCGCAGCGTCATTTCCCGCATCAGCGGCGTCACTGCCAGAACGGCGCAACGGTCTGGGCGCGGAGCATCGGTACGCACGGCACGCGACGGATCGACGAAGACATGCCGCACCTCGGCTCGCGTTTCGCTCGCCACCTGGTGGCTGGTGCCGGCGGGTATCCATACGGCATGCGTCGGCGGGACGATCCAGACGCAATGCTCGCTGATGATGCGCAACACACCTTTTCTCGCCCATGCATACTGGCCGCGCGGATGGGCATGCGGCCGTATGATGCGGCCAGCAACCAGTGTTTGGCTGCGGATCAGCAGGGGGCGGGCTGGGTCGACGATATAGGAGACCGGAGATGGCTCGAAAAATGGCGTGTCGGCGACATTGTTTGGCATGATGGCAACCTAACGCCAAAGCTGGCTTTCCGATAGGGTATCGGCTCGACATGATGCTCAGGAGATTCACGATGGTCACGCTCAGCCAGTTGACGCCCCGCCACTTCGTCGCGGCTGCCGTGTTCATGGTCGCGGCCGTCGTTGCGATTGTTTCGCCGGCGGCTCTCGGGCCATCCGGCGGCGTCACTCTGGCAATCGTTCTCGTAACACTGGGGCTCTGGGCGACGGCTTTGGTGCCGGGCTACTTCGCCAGCCTCCTGCTCTTCGCGTCCGTGCTGATCGCCGGCCTCCAGCCGGCACCACTGGTCTTCTCCGGCTTTGCATCGGCGGCGGTCTGGCTGATCATTTCCGGCTTCGTGATCGGAGCAGCCGTCAGTGCCACCGGGCTCGATGCGCGTCTCGCCGGTTTCATCGCGCCTCTTTTGACGAAAAGCTATCCGCGCGTCATCGGCGGACTGATGCTGGCTTGCATGATCCTGGGGTTCCTGATGCCATCTTCTGTCGGACGGGCCGTGGTGATGGTGCCGATCGGCATGGCCCTTGCCGATCGATGCGGCTTCGGCAAGGGCTCGAGCGGTCGGATCGGTATCGCCGCCATTCTGGCGATCGGCTGCAACATGCCGAGCTTCGCCATCCTGCCGGCGAACATTCCGAACATGGTTCTTGTCGGCTCGGCCGAGACGATCCTCGGCATCCATTTCACCTATACGGCCTATCTGCTGCTTCATTATCCCGTGTTGGGAATCGTGAAATCGATCGTCACCGTGGCCTTGGTGATCGCCCTGTTTCCGGCCAAGGTCGGCGAGCCGCTGGGAACGATCACAGCGCCGGATGCGTCCGCACGGGAAGGGCAGGGCAAGGTGATCGGCATCTTGCTGCTGACGCTGGCCTTCTGGATGACCGACAGCCTGCATGGCATCAACTCCGCCTGGATCGGGCTCGGCGCTGCCATCTTGCTGCTGGCGCCCCGCGTCGGTGTCGTCAGTCCGCCAGCCTTCCGGCAGTCGGTCGATTTCGGCCTCTTGCTGTTCGTTGCCGGCGCACTGGCACTTGGTGCAATCGTCGGTGCCTCCGGTCTCGGTGGCAAACTGGGTGCCTTTCTGACCGCCGTGCTGCCGCTGGCGCCAGGACATGACGCGACCAACTTTTTCTCTTTGACCTTCTTGTCATTTGTCACGGGCATGTTCACCACCGTACCGAGCGCACCGGCGGTGCTGACGCCGATGACGGCTGATCTCGCCAATCTCACGGGGTACGGCGCGATGACCGTGCTGATGACCCAGGTGGTAGGCTTTTCAACGGTGCTGTTCCCCTACCAGGTGGGGCCGCTCGTGGTTGCCATGCAGCTTTCCGGCGAAAAGCTCGACCATCTCGTCAAGGTAACGGTACCCCTGGCGCTGATCACGCTCGTCGTGCTGGTTCCGATCGACTTCCTGTGGTGGAAGCTGCTCGGCTGGTTGTAAGCCATCGGCCCTTGAGAATGGTTCGCGGCTTCCCAAATCTCCCGTGAGGTGCCGGTTCGCCGGATCGATGGAGGAGACGCGGATATGCCCAGCATTTTCCGACAGATCGTGCTCGCAGTGGCGGCAATCGCTTCGACCGGGGCCGCGCCGGCTGTCGCCGCGCCAGAGAATGCCGGTGCCATCAAGACCACGGACAAGATCCCTTTCCAGACACAGACGGTGGCCCGTTTCGACCTGCCTTGGGCCATCGCCATCATCGACGCCGACCGATTGGTCGTAACCACCAAGCCGGGGAAAATATTCCTGGTCGATCACCGGGGTGGAGATCCGCTCGAGGTGAAGGGGGTGCCTAAGGTTGAGCATGCGGGCCAGAATGGCCTGCTTGACATTGCCCTGGCGCCGGACTTTCGCCAAAGCCGGCGGCTCTACTTCACCTATGTCGAGCCTGGCGAGGGGGGCAGCTCGCTCGCACTGGCCCGTGCTACCTTGAACGAACAGAAGGGGGCGGCACGGCTCGACGATCTCGACGTGATCTGGCGCCAGATGCCGAAGGGGCGGGGTGGCCAGCCAGGCGGCATCATCGCCTTTGCTCCGGACGGAAAGTCGCTGTTCCTGACGTCGGGCGATCGTATGCGTCCAGAGACAGCCCAGAATCCCGATCTTGCCCTCGGCAAGGTGTTACACCTGACGCTTGATGGCAAGCCGGCACCCGGCAATCCGGCAATTGAAGCGGGCGGGGCACGTGCCGAGACCTGGACCTCCGGCCACCGGAACCCCTACGGTTTGGCGTTTGCCCCCGATGGTCGCCTTTGGCTGCATGAGATGGGCCCCAAAGGTGGGGATGAACTCAACCTGATCGAACCGGGGGTGAACTACGGCTGGCCCGAGGTGTCCTATGGCGACAACTACAACGGAACGCCCATTCCCAGGCCGCCGAGCCGACCAGAGTTCCGGGAGCCGGCGCTCTATTGGACGCCGGTGATCGCTCCGGCTGGCCTTGCCTTCTACGAGGGAAGCCTGTTCCCGGCCTGGAAGGGATCGGCACTGATCGGGGGTCTCAAGACCCTGACCCTGTCTCGCATAACCATCGATGGCTCTGGCGCCCACGAAGACGAGCGCTTTGCCATGGAAGGACGTATCCGGGACGTCGCGGTGGCTCCCGATGGAGCGGTATGGGTGATCGAGGATGCGAGCCCGGGACGATTGCTGAGGCTCAGCCCGCTTTGATCTCCGCCATCTTGGTTCGGCGATCGGTTCGGCCAGGCACTGCCTCGCGCAGATAGTGCCCCGGCGTTGCGCCGGTCATGCGCTTGAACATGGTGGAGAAGGCCGACGAACTGTCATAGCCGAGATCAAGCGCAACGCTGGTTACGCTTTCACCGCCAGCAAGACGCGGCAAGGCCGCGAACAGGCAGGCCTGTTGGCGCCATTCGGACAGGCTGAGCCCGGTTTCCCGGCGGAAGGCGCGCGTGAATGTCCTACGGCTCATCGCCAGGGCTCCCGCCCAGTCGTCGATATCGGCCCTGGGCGTAGGCGCTTCGAGAAAATGATGACACAAGGCCGCCATCCGGAGATCGGCCGGAAAGGGCAAGCCAAGCGGGCGTACCGGCAGGCGGGGTATCTCCTCGAGGATCAGGGCCATTACCAGACCCGCGCGGCTGGTGGGTTCGTAGCATTGTGGCAGCGTAACGGCTTCGAGCATCAGGCTGCGCATGAGGTCCGTCAGCTCCACCACCCGGCTGCGGATCGGCAAATCGGCGATGGCACCAGGCGCCACGTAGATGGACCGCATGCTGACCTGACCGCTTGCGGTGACCGAATGCTCGATGCCGCAAGGAACCCAAAGCGCGTGGTCGGGAGGAACCATCCAGCGCTCGCCGGGCATCGCCACCGTGACCACTCCCGACAACGCATAGATCATCTGGGCGCGGCTGTGACGATGGGGCGGAACGACATGCCCGTCGGCGTACTCGCTGGCCTTGGCTACGATCGGACCAACGGCCCTCTCCAACCATTCGACGCATTTCACGTGAGGTTCCTCTGACCAGGGCGCGATCAAGTTCGCCCCAGTCGCTTCGCCGTCGTTCGAACGTGAAAAGTTGAGATCCATGGTGAGGTTGGCCCAGTCAAAGAAGAGTTGGACCATATCACGAAGGCAGGAAGCGCTAAAATCGATATTGTCGCGGCCAGCCAACCCCTCGGCAATGCTCTGCGCCATGGAGTGCCACTTGACCGACACCACAGCACCGGCCGCCGCTCCCTCCGCGGCGACAACAGCCTTTTCCGTTATCTTTGCCATCAGCTTCTGCCACATGCTCAACGACATGATGCAGTCTTTGCTGACTGGCCTCTATCCGATGCTGAAAGAGAACTACACGCTCAGCTTCAGCCAGATCGGTCTGATGACGCTGACGTTCCAGTTTACGGCCTCGCTGCTCCAGCCGCTGGTCGGCAGCTATACCGACCGGCATCCGCAGCCCTATTCGCTGGCGATCGGCATGGGGTTCACGCTGTTGGGTCTGCTGCTTCTCGCCAATGTCCACAGTTACCATTTGCTGCTTATTGCCTGCGCTTTCATCGGGATGGGCTCGTCGGTATTTCATCCCGAGTCGTCTCGCGTGGCTCGCATGGCTTCAGGTGGCCGCTACGGCCTTGCCCAGTCGCTGTTCCAGGTGGGAGGCAATTTCGGTTCGGCATTGGGGCCGCTGCTCGCCGCTTTCATCGTTTTGCCGAACGGTCAAAGAAGCGTCGCCTGGTTTTCCGCCGCCGCCTTGCTGGCAATGATCGTGCTGTGGCAAGTGGGCAACTGGTACGGCCGCCATCGCCGGGCTGCCGCGAAGCGTACCGTCGCGGTGTCGCAGGTCGCACTGCCGCGCTGGCGCGTCCTGACCGCGCTGGCGGTACTCGGTTGCCTCGTGTTCTCGAAGTATATCTATCTCGCCAGTCTTTCGAGCTACTACACCTTCTATCTGATGCACAAATTCGGTGTCAGCGTTCGAGAGTCGCAGATGCTGCTGTTCGTGTTTCTCGGTGCCGTGGCGGCCGGTACCGTCATCGGTGGACCGATCGGTGATCGTATCGGCCGCAAACCCGTCATCTGGGTGTCCATTCTCGGCGTGCTGCCGTTCTCGCTTGCGCTGCCTTATGTCGGCCTGGTCTGGACCGCGATCCTCACCGTCATCATCGGCCTGGTGCTCGCTTCGGCGTTCTCGGCGATCATCGTGTTTGCCCAGGAACTCGTTCCCGGCAAGGTCGGCATGATCGCAGGGTTCTTCTTCGGCTTTTCGTTCGGTATCGGCGGCATCGGTGCCGCCGTCCTCGGCCAAGTCGCCGACGTCAAGGGCATCGATTTTGTCTACCACGTGTGTTCATTCCTGCCGGCTTTCGGCCTGCTTACGGTGCTCTTGCCGAACATCGAGCGGTCGCGGCAGAGATAGGGCGCACCCTCGACAGGGCTCTGTGGCCGGCAAGCGGGTTTGGCGCGCTTGTCGGTCACGTCCCGAAGGGGCGCGATATCGGGCGGTGGCCTACGTCGGCTCTAGACGCGACTGGCGATCCAGTTGGCGGCAAGCGACGGCCAGGTTGCTTCGCTGCCGGTCTTCGAACGCAGGGCGAAGCCGTGCGGCGCCAAACCGAAGAAGTGCGCATCGACATCAAGTTTCTGCGTTGCGGCCGTCTCGATGAAACGGAGCGCATGCTGAACCGGCACCGAGGTGTCGGTCAGGGCGTAGGCGAGAAATACCGGCACCTTGGGAATGGCGTGAGGATAGCCGGGAAGGCCGATCGGCCAGTCGTCGTAGAAGTCCTGCTTCTCTGCCGGCGGATAGTCAGGCTTGCCTTCGGGGAATTTGTGCCGGCGGTGGTTGGCGTTGAGGGGCGCGTAGGCGATGATCGCGCCCCGCACGTCGGCCCTGGTCGACTGACAGGCCATGACGCCGGCAAGATGCCCGCCCGACGACAGGCCGACATGAAACAGCGGCATGGCCGGGGACAGATGATCGAGGGCGGCAAGGCCATCAATGAGGGCTATATCCTTGGGATGAACGCCGCCGTTGTCACTCGGCTGCCCAGGCAGGCGGTGGACCACTACGTGTGCGTTGATGCCGAGACTGTTCAGCCAAAGGGCGACTTCCACGCCCTCCTTGTCGACGAACAGGGAGGTGTAGCCACCCCCGGCATAGACCAAGGCCTGGCCACGTGATGCCGGAACTTGGAAGCTCCACAGCTCGGCGCGTGACACCGTGACAAGACGGCGGTTGGGCCATTCGTCTTCAATGATGCTTGGTTCGCCCCCGGACAGCGCCGTGACGATGCAGTGAGGGAGATCGCCCATGAGTTCTCTCAGTTGATCCGCTTGCCGGTCTCCCCGTCAAAAAGGTGCAGGGCTTCCACATCGAGCGATAGCGTGACCTCTTCGCCGATGGGCGCGCGGGTGCGTGGCGGCAGGGTGGCGACGAGACGCTGGCTGCCGATGCTGCCGGAGAAGATCAGTTCGGGGCCGGTGAGTTCGGTTACGTCGCAGCGAAGCGTCAGCGGCAGGCCGCCAGCCTCGTTGCTGAAGGACTCAGGACGGATGCCGAGCTTGAGGTTGTCGGTCGACGGAAGACCGCTCAGAATCGAAGGTGGAAGGGGGATCACCTTGTCGCTGCCAGCCACCAGCAGGCCGTGATCGGTGGCGACCACGTCGAGAATGTTCATCGGCGGTGCGCCGACGAACGTGGCGACGTAAAGCGTCGCCGGTCGGTTGTAGATCTCTTCCGGTGAGGCCAACTGTTCGATCTGGCCGTTGCGCATCACCGCGATGCGGGTTGCCAGCGTCATCGCCTCGATCTGGTCGTGGGTGACGTAGACGACCGTCGTCTTCATCATCTGATGCAGGCGCTTCAGCTCGGTCCGCATCTCCATGCGCAGCTTGGCGTCGAGGTTGGAAAGCGGCTCGTCGAACAGGAACAGCTTGGGATTGCGCACCAGCGCCCGACCGATGGCGACGCGCTGGCGCTGACCGCCGGAAAGCTGGCTCGGTCGACGGTCGAGCAGAGGCTCGATCTGTAGCAGACGTGCCGCCTCGGCCACCGCCTTCTCCCGCTCTGCCAGGGGAACCTTCCGCATTTCCAGACCGAACCCGATGTTCCGCCTGACCGTCAAGTTGGGGTAGAGCGCATAGGACTGAAACACCATCGCGATGTCGCGGTCCTTCGGATGAACGCCGATCAGCGAGCGGTCGTTGAGGCGAACATCGCCGCCCGTCGGCTCGGCGAGGCCGGCGATGATGTTGAGCAGCGTCGACTTGCCGCAGCCCGATGCGCCGAGCAGCACGAGGAACTCGCCGCTTTCCAGCGATATGTTGATGCCTTTCAGCGTCTCGACGTCGCCGAAGGATTTGCGGATGTTGTCGACGATGAGGGCACTCATGAACGGGACTCCGGCGGGGCATATCGGCGCGGATAGGTGGATACGGCGAGCGAGGCGGTAGCGGCTCCCGCCGCGAGGCTGTCTTCGAGTGATTTGCCGGAGGCCAGTGCTGCCAGGAACCCGGCGTTGAACACGTCGCCGGCGCCAATGGTGTCGATCACCTTGACCTTGGGGGCGGGCACCTCGACGAGGCCGGCGCTGGACGCAGCCAAGGCACCGTGCGGGCCGCGCTTGACGACCGCGACGGCTCCTTCCGGCATCAGGTCCAGCATGGCGCGGGCGGCGTCGTACACATCATCGCGCCCAGTGATCGAGGTGGTCTCGACTTCGTTGAAGAGGGCAATGGCCGAACGTGCCAGCCAGCCTTTGGCTGCCGCGACGATGTCCGGCGTCCAGCCAGCCGGCGGCCAGCCGGTGTCGAGGGCGACACGAATGCCGAACTCATCCGCCCAATCGTAGAGCTGCCCATATTCGCGCGACAGCTTGGGCATGAGGAATGGGCCAGCGAACAGCGCAAGGCCGCCGCGATGAGCTTCCCCTTCAAGAGAGGCAAGTACATCGGCAGCGCCATAGTGCGGCAGATGGCCGAGCGTCGTGAAGAAGGTACGTTCGCCGTCGGGGTGGGTGATGCCGACCGAGATTGTGGTGTTCTCTTCGTGAACCCGCCAACGCTTCGATTGCTCGCCGAACTCGCTCGCCAGCCACGTGCCGAAGCGATCGCTGCCGATGCTGGCGGCCAAGGCGAACGGAACGCCCAGCGCCTTGAGGGCCAGCGCGGAGTTGCCGGCGCAGCCACCGACCCGCAGTTCGTCGTGATCGACGATGATCTCGGTGCCCGGCTGGGGCCAGGGCGCAGCCGGACCAAGGATCAAGTCGACGTTGACGTTTCCAATGACAGCGATCGGCTTCAATTATTCGCTCCGGGTGATCTTGTTCGAGCGGACGGGGGTGCCGGCGTTTTCAACCCGCTCGGCGGCGAAGGCCACCATCAGGTTCTGCGCGGCGGGCAGAAGGGCGAAGACGGCCGCCATGCCGGTGGCCGGCTTGACGGCGATGGTGACGGCGCCGGTCACCGGTGCATCGCCGGAGGCATCGAAAATCACCACCGGGGCGCCGGCGGCGAGAATCTCGCGGGCCATGCCGGCGATCAGCGGTGAGGTCGGATCCTTGGCGCGGAAAAGGACGGCGCCAATTTCCGGCGACAGCATTTCCATCGGCCCGTGCCGAAGCTGGCCACCCTCGTGCGAGAAGCAGGGGCGGCGCGACAGCTCCGTGAAGCCGAGGGCGATGGCTTCGGCGACCCCCTGCAGGCTGCGGCCGGACGTGACGACGTTTCGAACATTCTTCAAGGCCGCAAGAGCCGCCGATACGTCGGGCTTCTCGGGGGCTTTCAGCACGGCCACCGCCGGTGCGGGATCGGAACCGAGCGCCGAGAGGATGGCAAGATGCAAAGCAAAGGTCAGCGTCAGGCTGCGCGTTGCCGCGAAGGCCAGCTCCGAACCGCCAGCGGCAACAAGGGCCGGCGCAGCCTTGCCGAGAAAGGAACCGCCCTCAAGGGTCAGGGCAAAGGTCTCGGCGGTGCCACCGGTTTCCTTGAACCAGCGAACGACCTCGGCGCTTTCACCGGATTGGGACGTGACGAAGATGGTCCGGCCGGCGATCGGCAAAGGGGCGGCCAGTTGTTCGGACACCGGAAGCGACACCGCGTCGATGCCAAAGGCGCGATAGTATGGTTCGACGGCGCGGGCGACGGCATGCGAACCGCCCATGCCCAGCATCAGGAGACGGCCAGTCTTCTTGAGCGAAGCGGCGGCGCGCGCAGCTATCTCGCGGTTGGCCTCGAAGGAGGCGAGGGCGTCGGCGTGCTGACGGGCCATTTCGCGGTCGATGGCGAGCAGGCTTTCCGAGCGAGGAGCGGTCATTTCGTTGTCCTTTCGATTCAGCCTTTGACGCCGCCGGAGGTCAGACCGGAAATCAGCGCCCGCTGCATCACGAGACCGACTACCACCGGCGGAAGCGCGGCGAGTACGCCGGCCGTGGCGATCAGGCCGTAGTCGGAGACGCGTCCGCCAGCCAGGTCGGCGATGGCGACCGTGAGCGTTTTGGCCCGCTGGTCGGAGGTGAACAGCAAGGCATAGAAGAACTCGTCCCACCCCAGCAGGAAGGCGAACAAGGCGGAAGTCGCCACCACCGGCAGGGCGAGAGGCAGGGTGATGATCCTAAGTGTCTGCCACAGACTGGCACCGTCGATGACGGCGGCCTGTTCGATCTCACGCGGGATGCCGTCAAAGCCGGATTTCATCAGCCAGGTGGTGAAGGGGGCGAGGATGGTTAGGTAGACCAGCGCCAGACCGAACACGTTGTTGAGAAGGCCGAAATTTGCGAGCGCCATGTAAAGCGGTACGGCCAGTGCCACCGGCGGCAGCATGTAGGTGGCGATCACCAGGGATAGCGACCAGCCGACCGACGGGGTGCGCGACACGGCCCATCCGGCGGGTACGGCGAGGCTGATGGCGGCAACGGTTGCCATGCCGGCCACCATCAGGGAGTTTCGCAAGCTGGCCAGGAAGGCAGCGCCGCCGCTGTTTTCAACGGTCGAAAGAAGCACGGCGTAGCGGGAGAAATCCATGGTGGCCGGCCACCAGCGCAGCGGCTTCGCGGCGAGGTCGGCGGCCGGTGAAATGCTCATGATGAACAGCCAGGCGAGCGGAGCCAAAATGACCGCCGCCAGAAACAGCGCCGCCACGTGCAGGAAGAAGCTGAAGACAGGATTCTGGCGTTCCATCAGGTAGCGCTCCCCGCGACTTTCTTCACCACGGTGCCATAGGCGACGGCGAGCACCGTGATGATCAGCGTGACGATCAAGGCAAGCGAGGCGCCGGAGCCTGCCCGCTGGAACGAAAATGCTTCCTGGTAGACGAGGATCGACATGGTCCGCGTCGAGTTGGCTGGTCCGCCACGCGTCATCACCCAGATGATGTCGAACACCTTGAATGCTTCGATGGTGCGAAGCACCAATGCGACCATCAGGGGACCGGCGAGATAGGGCAGCGTCACGAAGCGGAAACGGGCAAAGGCGTTGGCGCCGTCGACGAAGGAGGCGGCAATGACGTCGCGCGGCACCGCCTGCAAAGCGGCGAGCGCGATCATCGCGACAAGCGGAAAATTCTTCCAGCAGTCGGCAACGATCAGCGCCGTCAAGGCCGTGCCGGGCTCGCCGAGCCACGAGCGATACTCGGTGAGAAAACCGAGCTGGGTGAGAGCCGCGTTGAGTGCGCCGTATTCGGGGTTGTAGATCAGCCGCCACAGGGTGGCGTTGACGACGGTCGGCAGCGCCCACGGCAGGATCAGCAGGGCGCGCAATAGCGTGCGGCCATGGAACTGTTGGTTCAATAGTAGGGCGGCGAGCACGCCGAGTACCATTTCCGTCGTCACCACCACGGCAAAGAAGGTGGTCGTGAACAGCGTGCGACCGAAGGCATTGCCGGAGACGAGACGGACGTAGTTGTCGAAGCCAACGTAGCTGCCGGTGGTTCCCACCAGTTTGGCGTCGGTGAACGAAAGTTGCACGGTGTCGGCCAGCGGCCAGCCGATGACGGCCACCATGACGATGAGGAGCGGCAGCATGAGTAGCCACGCCCGGGTGGTGATCCAGGTGCCGGACATGCGGTGTCCTCGTCGGATAATCACAAAGCGGAGGGAAACCGGGCGCCTGAGGCGCCCGGCATGATCATAGGCTCAGAGGCCGCTGTTGTCGGCGGCGGTCTTCAGCGCGTCCTCGGGGCTCGACTGGCCGAGCAGGGCTTCCTGAATCGCCTGCTGAAGGGCAACGGAGATCTCCTGATACTTCGGCGTGGTCGGACGCGGATACATGGCGGCAAGGCCGACCTTGGCGGCGGCGATCAGCTCTTCCTGGCCCTTGGTGACGGCCGGATCCGAGTAAGACGACGCCCAGATCGGCAGGCTCAGCTTGGCATAGGCGTTCTGGGTCTGCTGGGAGGTCATGAACACGACGTACTTCCAGGCCTCGTCCTGATGCTTGCTGACCGTGGTGACGCCGAGGCCCATCGAGCCGTTGACCGCCGAGGCCTCGCTCTTGCCGGCGACGCCCGGTGCTGGCACCACGCCAACCTTGCCGGCGACCTTCGAGTCCTTCGGGTCATTGGCCATGTTGTACATGTAGGTCCAGTTGAGGGCGAAGGCGGCGTCGCCATTCTCGAACACCTTGCGGACGTCTTCCTCGAGGAACTCCTTGGAGTTCGGGTTGGAAATGCCGGACTTGTAGCTGTCGACCATGTACTTCAGCGCGTCGAGTCCGCCACCGGTCTGGAAGGCCGGCTTGCCATCCTTCAGGAAGTCGCCGCCAAAGGCGCTGACCAGCGTGGTGTAGTCGCAGATCGCGGCCTCGGCCTGAGCCCAGCTCCAGGCGATCGGCGAGGCGAGGATGCCCTTGTCCTTGATTGTCTTGGCATCGGCTGCCAGCTCTTCCCAGGTCTTGGGAGGATTGGCGATGCCAGCCTTGGCAAGGATTTCCTTGTTGTAGAACAGATACTTGGTGTCGAGAATCCAGGGCATGCCATAGAACTTGCCGTCATACTTGACGGTGGTCCAGGCGCCGGGCAGCACACCCTTCTTCATGTCATCGGTGATCTTGGAGGAGATGTCGACCAGCACCTTGTTGGCGGCGAACTCGGCCGGCCAGATCACGTCGAACAGCACGACGTCATAGGCATTGCCTGCGCCCTGGGCGAGCACGGTCTTGTCATGCAGGCCCTCGTAAGGAACGAACTCCAGATTGACCTTGATGTCCGGATTGGCCTTGGTGAAGGACTCGGTCATGGCGCGAACGTCGGCTTCGCTATAGGCGGCCTGGGCCATGAACAGCGCGTTGATCTGGGTCTCGGCGAATGCCGGTACGGAAAGCGGTGCCGTCAGCAGCGTCGCGCAGAGAAGTGTTCTGCTGAAAAATCCGTTCATTGTGGGCTCCCTTTGGTCGGTGACTACGCGGAAGGGATCGCGGCGACAATCCGCCGCCACGACCGGTCATTTGATGGCCCGAAAGGGCCGCTGGATGGAGCGTCGTCACACCTCTTGGGGCGGACTAGCGTTCCCCGGAACTCTCTGGTTCCTTATTAAGTCAAATTGCTTGACTTATTCGTGGGCGAAATATCAACTGCTGTCAAGATGGATTTGGGCATGAACGAACAGCGGTCGATCCGCGCCAAGAGTGGCGCAAATCACGAGGGAACGAACGCCCACAACCGGCGCGTGATCATCGACGCGCTTCGGGTGAATGGCGCTCTGTCTCGTGCCGATCTGGCCCGCGCTACCGGTCTGACCAAGCAAGCGGTCTCCAATCTGGTGGAAACGCTGGAGGGTGAAGGTCTGGTCGCGTCCGAGGAACTGGTCCGCAAGGGCAGGGGGCAACCCTCGACGCCCTACAGGCTGGTTGCCGGCGGCGCCTATTCCATCGGTCTTCAGATCGACCGTCATGTCAGCCGGGTGATCGTCGTCGATCTTGTGGGCAACATCCTGGCTCGCGGCACGGCCAAGGTGCCGCCACGATCGCCTGAGGATGGAGCGAAGGTTGTGCTCGATCTCCTGGCGGATGTCAGGGCGGAGTTTGCCGCCGACCGGCCTGAAGCGGAGGCGCGCATTGCCGGCATCGGCGTCGCCATGCCTGGTCCTTTTGGCGTCGAGATCGCCGACGACAGCCTTTGGCTGATGCAGGCCTGGCAGAGCTTCCCGCTGATCGACCGGCTCGCCGCCGGCACCGGTCTTGCCGTCAGCCTGCAGAACGATGCCGCGGCATGCGCTACGGCCGAACGCATGCTGGGCGCCGCTCAAGGGCTCGACCATGCCGTCTGCATCTATGTCGGCTACGGCATTGGTGCCGGGCTGATCCTCGGAGGTGAACTCTATGGCGGCGCCAACGGCAATGCCGGTGAGATCGGCATGGTGTTGCTCGGCGGGGCGGATCGTCTGACGCCGCTCGAACATCGTGCGTCCATTGCCTCGCTTTATTCCCTGGTGGGCATAGACCCGGCCGATCCAGAGCAGTTCGTCAAGTTGGAAGCATACCTCCTCGCCGGCGATCGGCGGGTTGTAGAATGGATCGAGCGAGCGGCGCACGACCTCAGGCTTGCCGTTCATACGGCCGAGACGCTGTTCGATCCCCAGACCGTCATCCTGTCGAGCGGCGTGCCCGGCTCGCTGATGCCGAAACTCATCGCAGCCATCGAACCCTTGCGTCCTTCATTGGTCCCGACGAGCGGCCGCGCAGTTCCTCGCCTTCGACTTGGCATGACCGACCCCTGGGCGGTGGCGATAGGAGCTGCGGCCGATCCCATTCGCCGCGCTTTCGATCCCAGTTTTGCGGCGATCCTGAAGCGGCAGGCCGAGTAACGGGGCGGTCCAACAAAATTCCTGACAGAGAATTGTCATTGCCTGGCGTTTGCCGCTAATCTTTCAGCGTCACGGGCAAAGAGAAAAAACCGGCCCGCCGCTCTTCCAGGGGAACCAAACAACATGATCAACCGCATCACCCGCGGCCTTGCCGCCGCCGCGCTCCTCGCAGCCTCGGCTGTCGTCGTCCATGCCGAGGAGACGCTGAAGATTGGTACCGAAGGCGCCTATCCGCCCTTCAACTATGTGGACACCGATGGCTCCATCAAGGGCTTCGATGTCGAGATCGGCCTCGCCCTTTGCGCCAAGATGAAGGTCAAGTGCGAGGTCGTGGCACAGGACTGGGATGGCATCATTCCGGCGCTGCTCGCCAAGAAGTACGACATGATCATCGCCTCGATGTTCATCACCGAGGAGCGCAAGAAGGTCGTCGACTTTACCAAGCCCTATTACAAGGCGGCGATGACCCACGTAGTGCCCAAGGACAGCAAGCTGACCGAGTTCTCTGACGCGGCGCTTTCCGGCAAGATCATCGGCGCGCAGGCCGGCACGACGCAGGCCGAGTACATCGAGAAGACCTATCCGAGCGCCACACTGAAGACCTATCCGACGCAGGACGAGGCCAACCTCGACCTCGCCGCCGGCCGTCTGGACCTGCAGGTGGGCGACTTCCTTCCGATGTTCGACTGGGTAAGCAAGGAAGCCGGCGCCTGTTGCAAGCTCGCGGGCGAACCGATCACCGACCCGGCCTTCGTGGGCGAGGGCGTCGGCATCGCCGTCCGCAAGGAGGATGGCAAGCTCAAGGAGGCGATCAACAAGGCGATCGACGAGGTGGTTGCCGACGGCACCTACAAGACGATCAACGACAAGTATTTCAAGATCAACCTCTATTCGCTGAAGTGAGTTCGGGCAGGGCATAAAATGCCTTGCCTACGCCTGTTCCGAGCCGGTTCGGGATGGTCCCGGACCGGCATCCGTCTTCTCACGAAGGGCTTTGCCCCTTCAGGTTGTTGCACCTTGGCGGACGGTTCGTCTATGACAGCGCTTTCCATTAAGGTGTCAGCATGGCCAGTTCTCTTCCCGTCTATCGTTTCGATTCCTTCATCGTCCGCACGCCGTCCCCTTCGGTCGTGAACGGCCTTCGCGCTGACGATCGTGGCAATCCCACCCACGCCGGCGTTCTCGCCGAGCACGCCGCCTATATCCACGCGGTGAGCCGTGCCGGGGTCGAAGTAACGGTGCTTCCGCCGCTCGAGGCTTTCCCCGACTCCATTTTCGTCGAGGATCCGGCTCTGGTGTTTCCCGAGGGGGCCATCCTGCTGCGTCCGGGCGCTCCGACCCGCGCAGGCGAGACCGCCGAGATCGCTCCGGTGTTGAAGCGCTTGTTCAAGACGGTGCTCGAATTGCCGCGTGGCTTTGCCGACGGCGGTGACGTGCTGACGACGCAGAAAAGCGTGATGATCGGTCTTTCTGCCCGCACCAACCGCGAGGGTGCCGAGGCGCTGATCGAGTGCCTTGCCAAGCTTGGCCGCAAGGGCGAGATCGTCGAGACGCCGAAGGACGTGCTGCATTTCAAGACGGACTGCTCGCTCCTCGACGAGGAAACGGTGCTGACCACCGATCGTCTTGCCCGCTCGGGCGTGTTCAAGGGATTCAAGACGCTGCTGGTGCCCGCGGGCGAAGAAGCGGCCGCCAATGCGCTGCGCGTCAATGACGTGGTGTTCGTCGGTTCCGACTATCCGCGGACTGCCGAGCTCCTGGCGGCCAATGGTTACAGCGTGGTGCCGCTCAAGACTACGGAAATTGGCAAGATCGACGCCGGTCTCTCCTGCATGTCGCTGCGCTGGCGTCGCAGCTGAGCTGGCCGTTCAAGCAATTGATGTCAAGGAAAAGGGGAACGTTCCAAATGTCGAATATCGTTGTGAAGGCGGCGCTGGCGGTTGCCATTGCCACGTCGGTTGCTCTGCCGGCGCTTGCCGAGGATGTGATCAGGCTCGGCATGACGCCGGAGCCTTACCTTCCCTACGGTCAGGTCAACGCCGCCGGTCAATGGGAAGGCATCGAGGCCGACATCAGCCATGCGCTTTGTGAGCGCATGAAGGTGAAGTGCGAGATTTCGGCCATGGCCTTCGATGGCCTGTTGCCGGCGCTAAAAGAAAACAAGCTCGATGTGGTGGTCGGGGCCTTCTCGATCACCGACGAGCGCCGGCAGACGGTGGATTTCAGCGCTTCCTATTATACCGAGGGGACTTCGCTGGTCGGCCCGAAGTCGGAGAAGGTCACCGTCGATACGGTCGACGCGCCCGACGGCGCCAAGATCCTCGATCCAAAGGCGTTCGACGGCAAGGTCGTGGGCGTGCAGGCGTCGACCGTGCAGCATCAGTACATGACCAAGTACTATCCGAACGTCGAGATAAAGGCCTACGACACGGCCGACAACTCGATGGCCGACCTTGCGGCCGGGCGTATCGACTTCGTGCTGTCGCCGGACCTCTATCTCCACACTTTCCTCGCGACCCCGCAGGGTGCCGACTTTGACATCAAGGCCGCCGCACCTGCCAACAAGGCACTCGGCGAGGGTGTGGGCTATGTGGTCAAGAAGGGCGACGCGGTGACCCTGAAGAAGGTCGATGACGCGCTCGCCTCGATCAAGGCCGATGGCACGCTCGACAAGAGCATTGCCCACTGGATCGACGGCAAGTAAGCCGTGACTTCAACCGCCGCCGATCCTTGATGGAGCCGGCGGCGGTTTCCTTTTTCGGATGGCGCGATGGACAGTACTCTCTCATTGCTGAGCTGGGGCGACACTGGCTGGAGCGACGACCTCTTCTGGGGCATCGTCACCACGCTCAAGGTTTCCATCTCGGCCTATCTGATCTCGTTGGTTTTCGGCGGGATCTGTGCTGTCGGCAAGCAGTCGTCCTGGCGGACCGCCCGTTTCATCGCTGGCGTCTACACCACGGTGGTGAGGGCGTTGCCAGAGCTCCTGGTCATCCTGCTGCTTTATTTCTCCATCGCCTCCGGTATCGAGCGGCTAGTCAAAGGCTTCGGCCTTGCCGGTGATGATTTTCAGGTCAGTCCGTTCTGGGCGGCCGTGGTGGCGCTGGCCTTTGTCTCCGGTGCCTTCATGGCCGAGGTTCTGCGCGCAGCGTATCTCGCGGTGCCGCTGGGCCAGATCGAGGCGGGTCTGGCGCTCGGCATGCATCGGGGCCTCATTCTCATCCGCATCGTCGTCCCGCAGATGATCCGCCACGCCATTCCCGGCATGGGCAATCTCTGGCTGGAGATGACCAAGGAGAGCGCCATTATCTCCGTGCTCGGGGCGTTCAACGACCTTCTCTATGTCGGGTACCGTGCGGCGGCGGGCACGCGACAGTACATCTTCTTCTACGGCCTCACGGCCATACTGTTCCTGATGATCACGGCTGTTTCCGTCTGGGCCATTTCCCGCATCGAGCGGCACTTCTCGCGGGGCTATCGCTGATGGAGTCGCTTGCTCACGTCGTCGCGTTTCTGCCGCCGCTGGTGGCGGCCATGCCGCTGACGCTGTTCCTGACCGTGACCGGGGTCGTCTTCGGCCTGCTGATGGGCACCTTGACGGCCGTGGCCATGGTCTACGGCCGGAGGACGTCCGCCTGGCCGGCCAAGGCCTTCACCTTCGCCTTCCGCGGTACGCCCCTCCTGGTTCAGCTCTACCTGATCTACTACGGGCTCGGGCAGGTGTTGCCGGGCACGTTCATCCGTCATTCCTTCCTGTGGCCCTATCTGCGCGACGGTCTCTGGTATGCGGTGTTCGCATTGTCGCTCAACCAGGCCGCCTACAATGCCGAGGTGATCCGGGGCGCCATCCTCGCCGTTCCCAAGGGGCAGATCGAGGCGGCGGTGGCGGTGGGCATGCGCCCGTTCACCATCCTCAGGCGCGTCACGCTGCCGCAGGCCCTGCGGCTCTGCCTGCCGGTCCTGACCTCCGACGTCATCATCCTCCTGAAGTCGACGTCGCTCGCCTCGACCATCACCATCATGGAAATGATGGGCACGGCGCGCATGCTGCAGCGCCAGTCGCTGCTGATCTTCGAGCCGCTCATCGCCGCCGGACTTCTCTATTTCGCCGTGGTCGTGGTGCTGACGCGCGTCATGGCCGAGGTCGAGCGCCGCATGACGCTCTACCGCCAGCCGGCGCGACCGCAACAGGGCTGACATCATGGACGAATCCGTCTTTCAGGCTTTTCTGCCGGAGCTCGTCGATATTCGGCGCCGCCTGCACCAGATGCCGGAGACCGGCTACGAGGAGAGGCAGACCTCAGCCCTCGTCGCCGACCTCATGGAAGGCTGGGG
>JARKNW010000046.1 GCA_029976075.1 Pleomorphomonas sp. | reverse complement strand
CGGCGGCGCAGGTCGACTTCTTGGCGCGCGGATGGGGGGAGAAGACGATGCCGTTGCGCGTCTTGAGCGAGATCAGCGCCTTGAAGATGGCGGTCGACGTCGGGTTGGTGGTCGGGACGATGCCGCAGATGAGACCGATCGGCTCGGCGATAGTGATCGTGCCGCCAAGCTCGTCTTCCTCGAGCACGCCGCAGGTCTTCTCGTCCTTGTACTTGTTGTAGATGTATTCGGAAGCGAAGTGGTTCTTGATGACCTTGTCTTCCACCACGCCCATGCCGGTCTCCTCGGCCGCCTGCATGGCGAGCGGGATACGGGCGGCGGCGGCGGCGAATGCTGCCTGACGGAAGATCAGATCGACCTGCTCCTGGGAGAACGTCGCATAGATCTGCTGGGCGCGCTTGACGCGGGAAACCAGCGCGTCGAGATCTGCCGGGCTGTTGATTGGCATGTTCTTCTCCTGTCTTCCAAGCATTCGTCCCGAAGGCATTTTGTTCGTTCCGTCGGCGCGCCCTTTTCAGGCGTTTACCGGCGGGGCTGTTTGACCCCAAGGGCGAGGCGGGTTGCGGAGGACCTTTTGGTGGTCCGCTCTATTTGTGTCCCGCTGCATATGGGATCGTTTTCAGTGCAGTGGTCAAGCATTCAACCGATTAAACTTGCAATGCGTAGTGGTACTACAGACCGACCAAAATTCTTCTAAAGGCCGTTGATAGAAAAGGTGAAATCCCCAAGATCCGGCAGGATGGCGCGCCCCATTCCCAGGGGATGCTAAATCAGTCAAAAATCTTATCAGAAAAAATACTGATTTCAAATTGATGCCGCTGAGCAAGCCTTGTGTAATCCTTTTCAATGGTTTCGGGGGCGGGGAGGACGCCTGTCGGGAAACCGGTGCGAGGTCGCGGGACCTTTGAAAAATGGCTGTTAGTATCAAGGATGTGGCCCAACGAGCCGGTGTGTCGGTGGCCACGGTGTCGCGTGTCTTCAGCAATGGTCCGGTCAGTCCGGAGCTCCGCGAGCGGGTGGAGAAAGCTATCGCCGCGACCGGCTATCGGCCTAACCTTTCAGCCCGCCGGCTGCGCTCGCAGGATTCCCAAACCATCGGCTTCATGGTGGCCGATATTCGCAGTCCGTTCTTCACCGCGCTGAGCCGGGTGGTCGAGGACGAGGCCTATCGCGCCGGCATGCGACTTATCCTTTGCAACACGGACGAGAGCGCCGAGCGCGAAGCGATGTATCTGCGTCTCATGGAAGAGGAGCGGGTCACCGGCCTCATTTGGGCACCGACGCGCGGCAGCCTTGATCGGCTGGCTGAAGATGATCTGCCGTTCCCGGTGGTGCTGGTCGATCGCGGTGGGCCGATCGGTCGTCATGACAGCGTCGTTCTCGACAATCACCAGGCGACGACGACTCTCGTGCGCCATCTGCATACCATCGGTCGCAGCCGGATCGTCGGTCTGTTCGGCAACACCTCTTCGACGGCGGTCGATCGTCACCTCGGCTACCTCTCGGCCACAGCGTCCCTGGGGCTTTCATCGGAGGCTTTTTTTGTCGCTCCCAATGCGGAGGCAGCCGAGCGGGAAATCCTGAAGGTGTTCTCCCGCCCAGACCGACCCGATGGCATCATCGCGTCGAGCAATGCCATGTTGCTCGGTGTCGTGAAGGCAATGCGGCGGCTGGAACTCAAAACACCCGATGACGTGGCGGTTGCGGGCTTCGATAACGAAACCTGGTCCGAGCTTGTCGGGCCCGGCCTCACAGTCATCGAGCAACCGGTCGGCGACATCGGCCGCATGGCCATGACGTTGCTGTTCGATCGTCTCAAGGCACCCAAGGCTCCTGCCCGCAAGGTCATGTTGTCCGGCCGCCTGATCGTGCGCGGCTCCACTGCGCCGGTGACGGGGCTCGTCGACGAGCCGGTGGAGTGATCCGCGCCGCTCGATGCTTGACCGATGGGGCCGTCATCTTCGCGAGATCCGGTTGGCATGATGTCCGGCATGATTAGTCGTTTGCACGTGACTTGGGCTGTCTAGACCCTTCCGAGTTCGCTCGCGAAGGACGAAAAGCTTGCCGAGGGCAGGGGAAGGAAGATCTTGTTCATTCGACCACAGGTCGTCTTGAGCTTCTCGACGGCGGTATGACTGACGCAGTCCACCGGGAACATCACGACATCGGCGCGACCGAGCACGCCATCCAGTGTCTCAGCCGACTGTTCGGCGCCGCCATCGTGGTGGACGAATGAACCGCGACAGCGTTCGACGAGGTCGCGCATGCGGGACACGGTCCGCGGCCGTCCGCCGATATAGGCAATGCATCGGCCGCGAAGATTGAAGGGGCAGTCGGCGGCGCAGATGTTCGCGGTATCGGAAGACGCCTCGAGACGCTGTTCGGTCAGGGCAGTGGCCCGGGCCTCGGTGGCTGCTGCGAGCCGGTCGTTCAAGGTGTCGATTTCGGCGGCGAGCCGATCGTTCCGGCGCAATGCAAGGTCGAGGCGGCGGGCGAGATCATCGGCACGATCGGTGAGAAGAGCGACCTGGGCGCCGCTTTCCAACTCGCCAACCCGGGCGCGCAATGCAGCAGCTTCCCGCACGAAAGGCTCCGTGCCTGAAACGAGGCGAATCAGCCTTTCGATCTCCCGGTCGCGAGCCGCAAGGGTTTCGAGATGGCCGGCAGTCGCTTGTTCCAGTCGACGGGCGAGGGTGGCGCACTGTTGTTCGGCCAGCGAACGGGCTCGGGCGTCCCCTCGGTTGGAGGCTCCGCAGAGATGCGACATCATATGCACCTCGCCGAATACCCTGACCTCCAAAGTGCCGCCGAGGTGGATGTGGCTCATCACTGCCCAGAACGCACCGGCAATTTGACCTTCGGCCACCTCGCGATCCCAGAAGGCGGAGAGATCTTCCTCCGAATGGCAGCGTGATGCCTTGCGCACCGCTCCGGCATGGTTGGTATCCAGCAGTTTCTGGACCGCATGGGAAGCACGATTGCGGGTCGACATGGCGTGCACGAAGGCGCCATGCAGCTCGTAATCCGTCATCCGCTCGACACCGTGGAAGAGACCCAGGCGCCTGGCGGTCTTGCGAAGCTCGGAAAGCGTCAGACAAGTTCCGAGCGTCACGCAGTGGCAGCTCTTCGGAAGATCCCAGATTTTCGGTCGTTCGTGGCGAAGGGGACGCGGTAGCGATCGATCGGAAGAGAAAGAGGACGACGTCGCCATGGCGGCCTCGGCCGACCCGGGCAGCGAGAAAACCGGTTTGCCGAGCATGTCAGTTTCCCTTGGGCAATAACGCGCAGAGCGCACGATCAACCGCTTCGGCCGAAACTTCCAACTCGAACGGACATCCGCGTCCCGCGCAGAGGTCCGCATGGGCGCAGCGGAAAATTCCAGCGCGAATCTCGACCAGTTCCGCGCACATGCGCGCCTCGACCTCGCCGCGATCAGGCGGATTGAGAGCCTCGAGCAAGGTGCGTCGTACCTTGACTTCGCGGTCAACCTGCATCGCGGGGGCCACGCCGACCGGAGCATGAAGAAAGCGGTAGAGTCGCGATATGCCGACAAGGCTCGCCACGTAGCCGCTGGCTGTCCGCGGGCGAGGAACCAACGCACAGCGTTCGGTCAGGCGGCGGCAGGCGAGGGCGTCGGAGCGGCCTGAAACCAGCGCCTTGCCGCGAGACGCCTTGTGTTTGCCGTCCCCAACGAAGCGCACGAGGACCAGGAGATCCTCGACGTCCTGAGCGGACCAGCTTTCAAGGGGAAGAGGGGGAACACTCATGATTGGCTATCCGGCAACATACTCTGGAGGACAAGGAACATAATATGAGTAAATTAGTCAAGTATAAGTGAAAGTGACTACGCTGTGTCGGTTTGGCCCTTGCCCTACGAGCGGCAAGCCGCCAATCTGCGGGCTGTCCGCGCGTCCGTTCGGAGTTGCGATTGTCCAGTCTCTCGTCAGCCGCCTTTGAGGTCCGTCTCCACCATTCGGGAGGCACCGGCGCGCCGCTTCTGCTCGTCCACGGCTTTGGCGCCGACCGTCGCACCTTCACGGCCAATCAACCGGCGCTATCAGGCGTGGCCGATGTCTGGTCGCTCGATCTGCCGGGGCATGGAGGGTCTCCGTGGACCGAGGGAGGTGTTCCATCGGCAGCGGCTTTTGCCGATGCGATTCTCAGGGCGTTGGATGCCACAGATGTCCAACGCGTCGATATTGTCGGTCACTCGCTTGGAGGCGCGGTGTCCGGCGTTTTTGCCGCGAGGCATCCGGAGCGAGTCCGTTCCTTGACGGCCTTGGCCGCTTCCGGGCTTGGCCGGCCCGTCCCGCGCGTTTTCGTGGAGACACTACCAACGCTGACCGACGTCGAGGCTACAGAGCATTTGCTGCAACGCTTGTTCGTTCGCAAGAGCCTGGCCAATCGACGCTTGGCGCTTTACATGCTCGACGATCTTGAAAAGCCTGGGCGAAGGGCGGCCCTGTCGCGCATCGCAGCAGAGATGACGGCGATTTCCGCCGAAGCGGATCTGGCTTTCCGGGCGGTTGCCGAGGCCGGCTTGCCGCGTCTTGTGATCTGGGGGGAAGGCGATGGCGTCAATCCGCTTGACGAGGAGCGTCTTGCAGCCGTCGGTGGCGAGCGCTTCGTCATTCCCGAGGTCGGACATTTGCCGCATGTCGAGGCGGCGGTTGCCGTCAACCGTCGGCTTCCCGCCTTTCTGTCCGGTCTTTCCTCCTGATCTCAAACTTTGAAGAACAAGGCCATCCCAATGTCGCGTACTACCCGCGCCACCCAGTTTCTAGACAAGGCGCGCGTCGCCTATGAAACGGTGACCTACGATTACGATCCCGATGCCGACCGGATCGGCATGCAGGCGGCCGAGGCAATTGGCGCCGAGCCGTTTCGCGTTCTGAAGACGCTGATGGCCGAGGTCGACGGCAAGCCGGTGTGCGTCGTCGTGCCCTCCGATCACGAAGTTAGCATGAAGAAGCTGGCGGCTGCCTTCGGCGGCAAGACGGCCCACATGATGAAGCCGGCCGATGCCGAGCGAGTCACCGGCTACCACGTCGGTGGTATCTCGCCCTTTGGGCAGAAAAAGCGCGTACCGACTGCGTTCGAGGAAGCCGCGCTCACTCACGATACGGTCTACATGAATGGTGGCCAGCGAGGACTTCAGGTGAATCTGAAGCCCGCCGACGCCGTGAAGGCTCTCGATGCCAAGGCAGTGTCGCTGGTGGCGGAGTGACACTTATCCGGGGACAAAGCCGGCCTGCCAGCGGATAACCGCTTGCCATTATGTTGCACTTGGACGGGGGTGATTCTACCCATCGTGCCATGGGCAAGGAACTGATTCCCTCAGACGGCATCGAGCCGATCAATCTGCGAGAAGCGCTCGAGGAGCGTTATCTCGCCTATGCGTTGTCGACCATCATGCACCGGGCGCTGCCCGACGTGCGCGACGGGCTGAAGCCGGTGCACCGGCGAATTCTCTACGCCATGCGCCTCCTGCGCCTCGACCCCGGCAACGCTTTCAAGAAATGCGCCCGCGTCGTCGGCGACGTGATCGGCAAGTATCACCCGCATGGCGATGGCGCGGTCTACGAGGCGATGGTGCGTCTCGCCCAGGATTTTTCCCAGCGCTATCCGCTGGTCGACGGGCAGGGCAATTTCGGTAACATCGACGGCGACAGCGCTGCTGCCCAGCGTTACACCGAAGCCCGCATGACCGAGGTGGCTCGCCTGTTGCTGGACGGGCTGGACGAGGATGCGGTCGACTTCCGCGAGACCTACGATCAGGCCGATAAGGAGCCGGTGGTTCTCCCCGGTGCCTTCCCCAATCTCCTCGCCAACGGTTCCGCCGGTATTGCCGTCGGCATGGCAACCAATATTCCAACGCATAATGTCGCGGAAATCTGCGATGCGGCGATCAAGCTGATCGACGCACCGGAGACTGAGGTCGAAGGGCTGGTCAACCGCGATCTGGGTCCGATCCGCGGACCGGATTTCCCGACGGGGGGCATCATCGTCGAAAGCCCCGAGTCCATTCTCGAGACCTATCGTACCGGCCGTGGCGGCTTCCGCGTGCGTGCCCGATGGCACCGCGAGGACCTCGATCGGGGCATGTGGCAGGCGGTTGTCACCGAGATTCCGTTTCAGGTGCAGAAGGCCAAGCTGATCGAAAAGATCGCTGAGCTGATCACTGACCGCAAGGTGCCACTTATCGAGGATGTGCGCGACGAGTCGACCTCGGACGTTCGCATCGTCATCGTCCCCAAGTCTCGCAATGTCGACGACAAGCTGATGATGGAGGCATTGTTTCGCCTGTCGGAACTCGAGAGCCGCATCCCGATGAACATGAACGTTCTGTCGCGCGGCCAGGTGCCCAATGTGCTCGGCGTCCGGCAGGTCCTCATCGAGTGGCTTGCCCATCGTCGCGAGGTGCTGATCCGTCGTTCGCAACACCGGCTCGATCAGATCAACGCCCGCCTCGAGCTGCTCGAAGGCTTCATTATCGCCTACCTCAACCTGGATGAAGTCATCCGTATCATCCGCGAGGAGGACGAGCCCAAGGCCGAACTGATCAGGGCCTTCGGTCTGACCGATACGCAGGCCGACGCTGTGCTCAACATGCGCCTCAGGAACTTGCGCAAGCTCGAGGAAATGGAGATCCGCAAGGAGCACGCCGAGCTTTCCAAGGAAAAGGCCGAGATCGAGGATCTGCTCGGGTCGGAAAAGAAGCAGTGGAAGACTGTGCGCTGGCAGATCGGCGAGGTGAAGAAGGAGTTCGGTGCCGACAGCAAGATCGGCAAGCGGCGCACCAGCTTCGGCGATGGACCCGCTCATGACGCCGGCGATGTCATGGAAGCGCTGATCGAGCGCGAGCCGATCACAGTGGTCGTCTCCGAGAAGGGCTGGATTCGCACGCTGAAAGGACACATCTCGGACGTCTCTGGCCTTCAGTTCAAGGCCGGTGACGAGTTGAAGCTGTTCTTCAAGGCGGAGACCACCGACAAGCTGATCGTGTTTGCCGACAACGGCAAGGTGTTCACCCTCGGTGCCGACAAGCTTCCTGGCGGACGTTCGGCCGGCGAACCCATCCGCCTGATGGTCGATATGGACGACGGTGCCGACGTGGTCGACGTCTTCGTCCACAAGCCGGACCGCAAGCTGCTCGTGGTGTCCAGCGACGGCTACGGCTTTGTGACCGCCGAAGCTGACCTCGTCGCTACCACGCGCAAGGGCAAGCAGGTCCTCAACGTATCGGCAGGACAAAAGGCCAAGCTGGTGGTCCCGGCTGAGGGCGACCACGTCGCGATTATCGGCGAGAATCGCAAGTTCCTGATTTTCCCATTGGTCCAGGTTGCTGAGATGGGCCGCGGCAAGGGGGTGCGCCTTCAGAAGTTCAAGGACGGTGGCGTGTCCGATGCGAGGGTGTTTGCCGCCGAGAACGGTCTCATCTGGACCGATACATCAGGGCGCGTGTTCCAGAGATCGATGGCCGACCTTGCCGACTGGATTGGAGATCGGGCCGCCGCGGGGCGTCTGCCGCCATTGGGATTCCCGAAATCGAACAGCTTCGGTCCCCGAGGACTATGACGAGTCGTGAGGAGCTTTAACGATTAAGTACTACATTTGGTGTGTATGAAACCTGCCAGACGCTGTCTTTGCTGCCTTTACGGACCTGCCGAACGAATGTACAAATTGCACGCTGCCGATTTCCCGAGCGGGGGATCGGGCGCTAGGGATTGACCAGGGGATTTATCGTCGAGCCGCCGTCTCATCTTTAACAAGAGGTTAGGGATGGCGTTCTAAAGTGAGCAAACGCATTTCGGTGCGGCGCTTCGTTTTGGAGGGTTCCGAAAAGGTCTTGTGCCTGTCGGATCTGCGATGGTGATGAGTTCTCAAACGGCAAGGCGTACGGAATGACTGCAGGGCGAAACGGCACGCGCTCGACGACGAAAACGCTTCTGACGGTGATGTCTACATCACTGGTATTGGCGATAGGCGTAGCGGGCTGCGGAACAACCGAGCATGCCCCCCTCAAGTCCGCAAAGGCGAAAATCGATCCCAGATATGGCGTCGCGCCGAGCCCTCGCGTCGTGGGTATGGGAGAGCCTGTGCCGAAAGGCGGCGGTCGTTCCATGCTCGGCAAACCCTATCAAATCGCCGGCAAAACTTACGTTCCCAAGATCGATCCGGACTATAAGGTCGTCGGTCTTGCCAGCTGGTACGGCACCGATTTCCATGGCCGTCGCACCGCCAACGGCGAAGTGTTCGACAGTGCTTCGATTTCCGCTGCCCATCCCACGATGCCGCTGCCGTCCTATGCGCGTCTGACCAGCTTGGCCACCGGCCGTTCGGTCATCGTCCGCGTCAATGATCGTGGCCCGTTCCATTCCAATCGCGTTCTCGACATGTCGCAGCGTGCTGCCGACATGCTCGGCGTCAAGAGCGCTGGCGTCGCGAAGATTCGCGTCGAGTATGTCGGCCCTGCGCCGACCGATGGCGACGATACTCCTTACCTGCTTGCCTCTTATCGCGGACCTTCGCTTGAGCAGCCGAAGGCTGACAGGCCGAACGTGATGCTGGCGGCTGTCGAGTCGCTGCCGGGCGTGAAGACGATGATGCACGTTTTCGGCTCGGATGAACCCAAGGCAGCGCCGGTTCCCATGCCCGCGCCGGCCGTGATGGCTGCCGCTACTCCAGCGGAGATCGCCGGCACGCCTGCACCGGCGATCGACGTGGTGCCGATGCCGCGTCCGGCCGAGACCTTCGATTACGTCACGATCGCTTCGGCCGATCCTGCCGACTTTATCGATCAGCCGCAGGTCGCTGTTCTCTCTCCCGCCATTGCCACATCCAGCGTGCCGTTGCCGCAGCCGCGCATGAGCTACGCCGATCAGGGGGCCAATACCTATCAGCCGACCGTCATGTTTGGCGATGTCATGCTGCCGCCGTTGCCGCCTAATGCGTCCGGCTACGCGGCTGATCGGGTATCGCAGGCTTATCAGGCGGTCGATGGCGTTGAAGCCGGCACAGGCCTTTCGGAGCTGGTGAACAAGCTCGAGGGCATGGCGGGTTCGAAGCCCTCCGCAGCTCATGACCAGTCGGGACCGGTGGTTCAGCTTGGCGTGTTCAGCAATCCGGATAACGTTCAGAAGGTGAGCGCCGCGCTTTCGGCCTACGGTACGCCAGTCGTTACCGATATCACCGTCAGCGGACGCGGCATGAAGCTGATGCGTCTCACCGCGTTGAAGGCGGCACCTGATCAGGTGATCGCTGCGGCTGAAGCGGCTGGCATCGATGGAGCCCGTCTCCTGCGCTGACCGGTATTCCGCGCGGCGAGGGATATCCCGGCGTCTCACGGCGCCGGTTGCGGGAGGTCCGGTTTCGTCGTCATGCGTGGGTTCGTTCTGCCGTTCCTTCTGTTCGTCATCACGCTCGCATGCAGTCCTGCCGTTGCGCTGGAAAGCATTGCGCCGCGCGTTGCGCTCTACGACGAAACGACTGGCTCGCTGCTGATCGCCAAGGATCAGGATAAGCCATTTGCGCCGGCCAACTTCACCAAGCTGGTCACCGCTGCTGTTGTGTTCGAAGCGCTGAAGATCGGTGAGGTCACCGACGCCACTCTTTATCCTGTCAGCGAACATGCCTGGCGCACAGGTGGTGCGCCAGCCCGCACCACCACCATGTTCGCAGCCGTGAAGTCTTTTGTCCCGGTCGCCGATCTGTTGCGCGGTCTTGTCGTCGACTACGCCAATGATGCCGCGATCGCGCTGGCTGAGGGGCTGTCGGGTTCCGAGGCCGCTTTTACCGAGCGAATGAACGCCTACGCGGCCCGAATTGGCCTCAAGGACAGCCGTTTTGCCAACCCGACCGGATATCCCGATCCTCAGGCGAAGACGACCCTATCAGACATGCTGGCTTTGGCCAGTTACATGAGAACGACCTATCCCGACCGGTATGCCCTCTATAGTCAGCCCGACTTCCTCTGGAACAAGATCAACCAGACCAACAAGACGCGCTTCGTGAAGGAGTTGCCTGGTGTCGATGGCATGATGCTGGCCTTCGACGAGACGGATGGTTTGGCGGCCCTGCTGTCTGCCGGCCGCGGCGACCGTCGGGTGACCTTGGCCGTGAGCGGCTATACGTCGCTCGCTGATCGCGACAAGGATATCAAGGCTCTCATCGAAGGGGCCTTCTCCGAGTATGGCCGGTTCGAGGTTTATCCCGCCGGTGCCGAGATCGGTCGGGTGAAAGTGTTTGGTGGCAATGCCCCGGATGTGGCGGTGATCTCGTCCGGTGGCGCTCCCGTGCATCTCACGTTGCCGACGGGCGATCGTTCCAAGTTTCGTCTCGCCGTGGTCTACGAGGGGCCGGTGCCCGCGCCGGTCAGGCGGGGCACGCCAATCGCGCGTCTCGAAGTGCGTGTCGACGACCGTCTTTACCAGTCGATCCCCCTTGATGCGGCCAGCGACATCGATCATGGGGAGATCCGTGACAGGGCCTTGGATGGCTTTGCAGAGATGTTCGCCGGCTGGTGGTACCGAACGATAGGGTCTATATCGATCAAGGATTTTGTGAGTTTGGGAGCATTGCGTGGGCGGCACCAGGGGTAGGTTCATCACCTTCGAGGGCGGTGAGGGCACCGGCAAATCGACACAGTCGAAGCGCCTTGCTGCGGCTCTTGAGGCTCGCGGCCTCGACGTGGTGCTGACGCGCGAACCCGGCGGTTCGCCAGCGGCGGAGATGATCCGTGGCCTGCTGCTGTCCGGACGGGCCAAGCCGCTTGGCGTCCTCGGAGAGGCTTATCTTTTTGCTGCGGCCCGCATCGATCACGTTGCCGAGTTGATCGAGCCGTCGCTCGTTCGTGGTGCTTACGTGGTCTGTGATCGATTTGCCGATTCGAGCCGGGTTTACCAGGGCGCAGCTGGCGGACTTCCTGCCGATGTTGTCGATGGTCTCGTCGATGCGGCGATCGGCGCCACCATTCCGGATCTGACGGTGATCATCGACGTGCCGGTTGCGGTCGGTCTCGCCCGTGTCAGTCACCGCTCCGAGGGAGCCGACCGTTTTGAAAGCGATGCCGTTGCCATCCATGAAGCGCGGCGGCGAGGCTTCCTCGCATTGGCTGACCGCTTTCCCGAGCGTTGCGTGGTCGTTGATGGCAGCCAGGAAAAGGACGTCGTGTCCGCCGAGATCCTGGCGCTGGTCACGAGCCGGCTAGGAATCGACGGGGAGGGTGCCCGTGGCGATTGAGGACGATCGCGCCACCGAGGCCGATTGGCTGGAAGGGTTGCCGCTGCCGCGCGAGCAGACGGAGTTGATCGGCCATTCGGTTGTCGCAGCCGAACTCCACGAAGGCTATGCCGGCGGCCGGTTGCACCATGCCATTTTGCTCACCGGACCTAAGGGCATAGGCAAGGCAACGCTGGCTTTTCGCTTCGCTCGCTTCGTCCTGAGCCATCCCGATCCGACAAAGGTGCCTTCGCCGGCCGCCGGACTGTTGCCGGCGAACGAACGCGTTGCCGCCATGGTGGCAACGGGCGCCCATCCAAACCTCTTGCATCTTCGCCGCCCTTGGGACGAGAAGGCCAAGAAGGTCAAGACTCAGCTAACGGTCGATGAAATCCGCAAGACGGTGACCTTCTTCGGCAACGCTGCCGGCATGGAGGGGTATCGTATCGCCATTGTCGACGCTGCCGATGATATGAACGTCTCGGCGGCCAATGCCCTGCTGAAGATGCTCGAGGAACCGCCGAAGCGGTCTTTGTTTCTGGTCCTGTCCCATGCCCCCGGGCGACTTCTGCCGACCATCCGCTCTCGTTGCCGTCGCCTATCCCTCGATCCGCTCGGTCCTGACGACCTCGACGCTGCGCTGACTTCGCTCGGCCTGTCGGTTTCCGAGGGTGACAAGCCGGCTCTGGCGGCCCTGGCGGAGGGTTCGGTGCGGCGGGCGATCGAGTGCATCGAGAACGACGGTCTTGAGATCTATCGGCAGTTCCGGTCGCTGGCCGATGGGTTCCCGCGTCTCGACCGGCCGCGCCTTTATCGCTTCGCCGACGTCGTTGCCGGTCGAAAGGGAGCGGACAGCTTCGATCTGTGCGCCGATCTGGCGCGCGGCTGGCTTTCCGAGCACATGCGCCTGACGCTCAGGAGTGGCGTCGACCGGCTGAATGGTTATGCCGTCGCCTGGGAAACGGTCAATCGCATCGTCGCGGAGACGGACGGCATCAACCTCGATCGCCGGCAGGCAGTCATTTCGGTGATGCAAAGCCTTGCAGGATGCGTAGCGAAGTAGCTATTCAACAGATGTGCCGCTGGCGTTCCTATCGGATGCGCCTTGCGACGTTCCGTCCGGCACCATCGAAACCCTGAAGCGAACTCATGAAACCGACGTTCTACATTACGACCGCGATCAGCTACCCCAACGGGGCTCCTCACATCGGCCATGCCTATGAGGCGATGGCGACCGACGTGATGGCGCGGTTCATGCGGCTCGACGGCTACGACGTCCGCTTCCTGACCGGTACCGACGAACACGGCATCAAGATGCTGCAGACGGCGCGCAAGGAGGGCATAACCGCCCGCGAGCTCGCCGACCGCAACTCCGCCCGTTTCAAGGAGATGGCCAACCTTCTGAACCTGTCGAACGACGACTTCATCCGCACGAGCGAGGAGCGTCACCGCATTGCCTGCCAGGCGATCTGGAAGGCGATGGAAGCCAACGGCGACATCTACCTCAACAAGTACGCCGGGTGGTACTCCGTGCGCGACGAAGCCTATTACGGCGAGGAGGAAACCATTGTCTCCGACGATGGCATCCGCTTCGGCCCGCAGGGCACGCCAGTCGAATGGGTTGAGGAGGAGAGCTACTTCTTCCGCCTCAGCGCCTATCAGGAGAAGCTCCTGAAACTCTATGAGGAACAGCCGGATTTCATCGGTCCCGACGAGCGTCGCAACGAGGTGATGAGTTTCGTCAAGGGGGGGCTCAAGGACCTTTCGATTTCGCGCACCACCTTCGACTGGGGCATCCCGGTGCCCGGCAACGACAAGCACGTCATGTACGTATGGGTCGATGCGCTCACCAACTACATCACGGCGCTCGGCTATCCGAATGTCGACAGCGAGCTGTTCCAGAAGTTCTGGCCGGCGCTGCACATCATCGGCAAGGATATCGTCCGCTTCCATACGGTTTATTGGCCGGCCTTCCTGATGAGCGCCGGCGTGCCGTTGCCCAAGCGCGTCTTTGCTCACGGATTCCTGTTCAACCGCGGCGAGAAGATGTCGAAGTCGGTCGGCAACGTCGTCGGCCCGCAGGAAATGGTCGACGCTTATGGGCTTGATCCGGTGCGCTACTTCTTCCTGCGAGAGGTCTCTTTCGGGCAGGATGGCAACTACAGCCACGAGGCGATTGTTGGCCGGATGAACGCCGATCTCGCCAACAACCTGGGCAATCTCGCGCAGCGTTCGTTGTCGATGATCGCCAAGAACCTCGGTGGCGTGCTGCCAACACCGGGCCCGCTGACCGAAGCCGACCAGACGATCCTCAAGAGTGTCTATGGCCTGCTTCCGATCTGCCGAGAGGCAATTCAGGGCCAGCAGATCCATCAGGCACTCAACGCCATCTGGGCGGTGCTCGGCGAGGCCAATCGTTATTTCGACGCCGAGGCACCGTGGACGGTTCGGAAGACGGACGAGGCGCGCTTTGCCACCATCATGTGGGTCACGGCCGAGCTTCTTCGCAATGTTGCCATCCTGATTCAGCCGGTGATGCCCACCTCGATGGAAAAACTGCTCGATCTGCTGGCGTTGCCTGCTGATCGTCGCGCCTTCGACAGCTTGGGTGAGGGCGGAGCTCTGGTCGGCGGTGTGAACCTGCCGGCACCGGTCGGCATTTTCCCGCGCTACGTGGAGAAAACGGCCGACTGAGTGCAAGTGGAAAGCCCTTGGACGAAATCCTTATGTCCGGGGCGCTTCTTGCCGAATTGGTGCAAATATCAAGGGATAGCTTCCTATTAGGGCATCCGCGAAATGTTTGTGCAACGCTTGCCGGAGCCTTGTGCTGCCGTCCGCTTGACAGCGCTGTAAGGGGAACTTCTGATGTCGTCACCGGGCGGTTATGGCGCCCGAGGGCAATCAGGTTCTCAAATGACTCACTATGATGTCGTGATCGTCGGCGGCGCCGTGACGGGGTCGTCGGCTGCCTATCATCTTGCCTCCAATCCCGATTTCTCTGGCAAGGTATTGGTCCTGGAAAAGGATCCGTCTTACCGCAAATGCGCTTCCGCCTTGTCGGCGGCCTCGATCCGTCAGCAGTTTTCAACGGCGGTGAACATTAAGATATCCCTGTATGGAATTGAATTCATTCGAAATATAGGCGATTTGCTTGAGGTGGATGGCGACAAGCCTGACATCGGCTTCCATGAGGACGGCTATCTCTTCCTGGCAACAGATGCCGGGCGTGAGACGCTTTCGGAGAACCACAAGCTCCAGGTCGAACTCGGCGCCGATATCGCCTTTCTGGAGCCGGACGCGTTGGCGACCACTTTCCCGTGGCTCAGCGTCGACGACCTCTCGGCCGGCTGTTTCGGTCGCACGGGTGAGGGGTGGTTCGACGGCTATGGCATGATGCAGGCTTTTCGCAAGAAGGCGCGGTCACTCGGCGTCGAGTATCGGTCTGCTCGCGCGGCCTCGATCGAGGTTGAGAAAGGCAAGGCGACGGGCGTGCGCCTCGAAGACGGAGAGGTGATCGCCGCCGGCACGATAATCAATGCTTCCGGTGCCGACGGCCGAAAGCTTGCCGCAACGGCTGGCATCGACATTCCCATCGAGGTGAAGAAGCGAATGATCTTCACCTTCAAGTCGGAGGATCGAATCGAGCGGTGCCCGCTCCTGATCGATCCGAACGGGACCTATGTGCGTGGCGACAGCGACGGCTTCATCTGTGGCTGGGCGCCTTCCGGAGAGGACGATCCGGAGGTGGAGGAGGATTTCGACGTCGATTGGAACCTGTTCGAGGACCACATCTGGCCGACAATCGCGACGAGAGTTCCTGCCTTCGAGCGCATCAAGCCTGGTGCCGCCTGGGCTGGTTATTACGACATGTGCGGCCACGACGACAACGTGCTGCTCGGCGCCATGCCGGAACTTCCCAACTTTTTGCTCGCCAACGGTTTCTCTGGTCACGGCCTGCAGCAGGCGCCGGCCGTCGGTCGGGGGCTTTCCGAACTGGTCATCTACGACGAGTACCGCAGCCTTGACCTTTCCGATCTGTCGCCCGTTCGCGTTCGCGACGGACGCCAGGTGAGGGAAAAGAACATCGTCTGAGAAAAAGGCCGGCGGACTGTTCCACCGGCCCTCGTTCCGCCCTTCGATCGGTCTTGCAGGCCGCGCCTGGCGGACTCGATACCGCCAGGGTCACATTCTGGTCGACTCCTGCCGAGGCAGTCGGTGCTTCCAACGGGCGAGTTGCCGCCGGACGGCGTTGATCCGGCCGGCAAGCGGCGCTGCCGTGTCGTAGAAGCGCTGTTCATCCTCGGCAGTATGCGTTCTCGATGGTTGGCGGAAGCCTTCCCGGGTGATGATGAAGCTCAGGATATCCTGCATGATCGCCTCCGAACGTTGATCTCGGAGCTCGATATAGATGCACGAAAAAACGATTCATATTGCTCGTCGTTGCAGACCATCTTTCAGAAATGAATGATGGCCGTGCTTGATTGTGACGTCGCCTTGGGCTGCGCCGAACAACCGATCAAGCTGTACCGCCATTGACCGCCGGCTTCACCTTGTTGCCGAGCAGTTCGATCGAGTGGAGCGCTGCGTCATGAGGCAGGTCCGCTCCCTGTAGCAGCAGAGTTATCCGGTCGACGCCGCCAAGCGACTCGTCGATATGGCGGGCCTTAGCAATGATGTCGTTCGGACTGCCAATCATGAGCGCGCCGGTCGGCCCGCGCATCGCGTCGTACTGGGCACGGGTCGTCGGTCCCCAGCCGCGCTCGCGACCGATCTTGGAGAAGGTGCGTTCATAGCCGGGCCAATAGATATCGGCGGCTTGGTCAGCCGTGTCGGCAAGGAACCCTACCGCGTGAACGCCCACACTGAGTCTTTCCGGCGGATGTTCTGCTTCGGCACCGGCCTTGCGGTAGAGGTCGATCAATGGCCGGAAACGGTGCGGTTCGCCGCCAATGATGGCAACCACCAGCGGCAGCCCCATCAAGCCGGCGCGCGCGAAGGACGCGGGTGTGCCACCTACGCCGATATGCACCGGCAGCGACGTCTGAACCGGCCTGGGATAGACGCCTTGTCCGGACAAGGCTGCCCGGTGCTTGCCCGACCATGTGACATTGACGTGGTCGCGGATGGTCAGAAGCAGGTCGAGTTTTTCGGTGAACAGTTCGTCGTAGTTACGGAGGTCGAAACCGAATAGCGGATAGGACTCGATGAACGAGCCGCGTCCGACGATGATCTCCGCCCGCCCGTTTGAAATCAGGTCGAGGGTGGCGAACTGCTGAAACACCCGCACAGGGTCGTCGGAGCTGAGCACGGTGACGGCACTGGCGAGCCGAATGGTCCTGGTTCGTGCGGCTGCTGCCGCCAGGATAACTGCAGGCGAGGACGCAAGATACTCCTCGCGATGGTGCTCGCCGATGGCGAACACGTCGAGCCCCGCAGCTTCCGCCGTCTCGATTTCCTCAAGCAACCGCGCCATGCGTGCGGCATCGCCGGTCTTGCTGGCCGGGGTCCAGTTGGTCGAGACGAAACTGTCGATGCCGAATTCCATGGTCGATCTCCCGGTGAAAGGCATGTTGCTAAGCGTGCGCAAGGCGTATCATCAATTTGGGTGTCAAAGCAGGCTGGCGATAGGGGATGATCGTTCACTCAGAGTGAAAGATGTGTCGCTTATTACGTGGCTTTGCGTAGCGGCTCGGACGGCTAAGTTCAATCCATGGGCATTTACCGGTATTCCCGGTTTTGATGGAGGAACGTCAGACATGGCCAAAGTTCTCGTGCTTTACTATTCCGCTTATGGTCACATCGAAACGATGGCCAATGCCGTCGCCGAAGGTGCACGCTCGACCGGAGCCACGGTCGATGTGAAGCGCGTGCCTGAACTTGTGCCCGAGGATGTGGCCAAGGCGTCCTATTACAAGGTCGATCAGGCCGCGCCGATCGCCAAGCCAGACGATCTCGCCAACTACGACGCAATCATCGTGGGCGCCGGTACGCGTTACGGTACGGTGGCTTCGCAGATGCGCAACTTCCTCGATCAGACCGGTGCCCTCTGGGCGCAGGGCAAGCTCGTCGGCAAGGTGGCCTCCGCCTTTACCTCGTCGGCAACCCAGCACGGCGGTCAGGAGTCGACCATACTGGGGCTGATCCCCACCTTCCTGCATCACGGCATGGCCTATGTCGGCCTTCCCTACGCCTTCCAGGGACAGATGGGCGTCGAAGCCGTCAAGGGCGGTTCGCCTTATGGTGCCTCCACGATTACCGATGGCGATGGTTCGCGTCAGCCGTCGGAAATCGAGCTGGAGGCTGCGCGCTATCAGGGCGCTCACGTTGCCAAGATCGCGGCCAAGCTGTTCGGCTGACGTCGTTAGTTTCAGTTCGATGGGCCCCGGGATTCCAGGATTCCGGGGCTCAGTTTGCTTTTCGGCCGGCTGCGTTCGTAAAGGCCGACTGGTGTGCCCTCTGTGCCGGTGATCGTGGTGATCCTGGAATAGCCCGCTCGTTCGGCAAGGCGGATCGACGGAGCGTTTGCCGGTTCGATGATGCAGGTTGTCAGCGGAAAGCGCGCCACCTTATCCGCCCAGGCGAGGCAGGCCTCCAGCGCCTCGCTGCCATATCGCTGGCCATGGGCTTCGCGCACGAAAGCCCAGCCGGCTTCCGGCAGGCCACGAACTGGCAGATCGATCGGTCGCTTGAAATCCGAGAAACCAATTTCTCCGATGAAGGCACCGGTGTCTTTCCGCGTGACCGCCCAAAAGCCATAGCCCATGACGATCCAGTGGCCAGCATAGCGCAGATAACGCATCCAGCTCTCATGTTCGGTAGCCGGCCGGACGGAAATGAAGCGCGTCACTTCCGGATCTGCCCACATGGCAGCCAACGCCGGAAAGTCGTCACGCCGGTGTCCCCGCAGAATGAGCCGGTCTGTCTCGATCTCCGGCGCTCGTGTCCTTCGGCTCTGTGGCATCGCCCTTTCCTCATCGATATAGTGCCGCTTTAGCAGATTCGACGGAGAGTGAGCCCCATGCGGTGTCCTTATTGCGGCAACGAAGACAGCCAGGTGAAGGACAGTCGCCCCACCGAAGACGGTACGGCCATTCGTCGGCGCCGCGTCTGCATCGCTTGTGGCGGTCGCTTCACGACCTTCGAGCGCGTTCAGCTTCGCGAGCTTACGGTGATCAAGCGCTCCGGTCGACGCGTTCCCTTCGATCGTGACAAGCTGATGCGGTCCGTGCAGATTGCGTTGCGCAAGCGACCGGTCGAAGGCGAGCGGGTCGAGAGGATGGTCAACGGTATTGTTCGCCAGCTCGAAAGCATGGGTGAGAGCGAGATCGAGGCCGGGTTGATCGGGCGGCTGGTGATGGAAGGCTTGAAGACGCTGGACGACGTCGCCTACGTGCGCTTCGCTTCCGTCTATCGCGACTTCCGCGAGGCCAAGGATTTTGAAAGTCTGCTCGGCGAGCTCAACGCTGACGGCGAGTGAGGCGGCCATGACGGTGGTCCGCGGGCAGCCGACCGAACTCGATCGTCGTTTCATGGCTGCTGCCATTGCCCTTGGGTGGCGCAATGCCGGCGTTGCCCGTCCTCATCCTTCGGTTGGCGCCATATTGGTGCGCAAGGGCCCGGATAGTTTCGAGGTGATTGCACGCGCCGTGTCGGCCCCTGGCGGCCGGCCGCATGCCGAGGCGCTGGTGCTGGCGGCTGCAGGCACTCGAGCGCGTGGCGCAACGCTCTACGTCACCCTCGAGCCCTGTTTCAACGGCGGCCCGGCCCCATCTTGCGTCACCGCACTGGTCAACGCGGGCGTTGCCCACGTCGTGGTGGGAATTGAGGATCCCGATCCGCGCTATACCGGCCGTAGCCTTGCCATCCTTGAGCGGAACGGCATCAGGGTAACGAGCGGCGTTCGTGCCGGTGAGGCGGCGCTGCTTCATGCCGGACATATCGCCCGGTCGCGCCTTGACCGACCGCATGTCCATTTGCGTCTGATGCTCAGCGCGGATGGATGCGTGGAGCGGACCGGCGAGGGGACACGGCCCATCGCGTCTGCGGCCGCTCGCGCGCATGGTTTCGGCCTTCGCCTTTTGCACGATGCGGTCATGGTGGGAAGCGGCACCATTATCGCCGACAATCCGCGCCTTACGGCCCGCTTGCCCGGCTGCGAAGCCCGTTCGCCCGTGCGTGTGGTCGTGGACGCCGAAGCACGCACACCCGTGGATTCCAATGTCGTCGCGTTGGCCCGAACGTCGCCAACCTGGATCTTCGTGGCGCCGGATGCACCGGAGGATCGGGTGAGGGCCCTGTTTCAGCGCGGCGTTCTGGTGTTGACGGCGGAACGCGAGGCGTCTGGCCGCATTGATCTCGCCGATGTCCTCTTCCAGATGGGTGGGCTCGGGATCAGCTCGGTGCTCGCCGAAGGCGGGGCTCGCCTGTCGCGCTCCCTGTTGGAGGCGGGCATGGTCGATGAGGCGACGGTGATCATTTCCGATGAGGCTACTGGCGGGGAGATCGCCGACCTGCCGCTGACCGCGCTTTCAGATCCTGATGCCTTCCGAATCGTCGCCGGCAGGCCGCTCGGCGAGGACAAGCTGCTGCATCTTGCCCGGATCGACGGGCACACATCCATCCATGACATTCGTCTACCCGTAAGGCCTATCCGGAGACCTATTGCGGAACCCCTGTGATTTTGCCAACCTCTTCGCGGTAAATGATTTGTAAGCCGTAATGGGGACCGCGATGACCCTTTCGATGACTGTCCAGGACGTGAACGGCCTGGGTGCCAAGGCCTTCATGGCCACCTTCGGCGATGTTGCCGAGCATTCTCCCTGGGTGGCCGAGGCCGCCGAAGAAATGCGCCCCTTCAACAATCGCGATGCGATCGTTGCAGCTTTCGAACAAGTTCTGCGAGGCGCCGGTCGCGCTGCCAAGCTCGCTCTGATCCGTGCTCACCCGGACCTTGCCACGAAAGCAAAGTCCATCGCCGACGACTCGCGTCGCGAACAGGCCGGCGCAGGGCTCGATGCCTTGTCGCCGAAGGAGTTCGCCCGGTTCGAGGCGCTCAACAAGAGTTACCGTGAGCGCTTCGACTTTCCGTTCATTTTTGCTGTGCGGGGGGCAAGCAAGGCCGATATTCTGTCTTCCTTCGAGGAACGGCTCGGCAATAGTCCCGAGGTGGAGTTCGAGCGCGCGATTGGCGAGATCGTTCGTATCTTCCGCTTCCGTATCGAGGATCGGGTTGCATCTTGAGGACACTGACCGAGCTTGGCAACCGCGCGGAAGCAATGCTTGCCGAGCTTGCCGCCTTTTCCGACGATGACGGCAAACTCACTCGCCTCTATCTGTCGCCAGCCCATCGCGCGGCGGCCAATCTGGTCGGAGCATGGATGCGGGAGGTCGGCCTCGATGTGGGAGAGGATTCCCTCGGGACCGTGCGTGGCCGCCAGAAGCCGACGATGCCGGGCAAAGCGGGTAATCGCCGCCTGTTGATCGGTTCGCATATCGACACGGTCGTCGACGCCGGCCGCTACGATGGCATGCTCGGCGTTGTCGCAGGCATCCTGGCCGCCGAGGAGATCCAAGCTCGGGGCATCGAGCTGCCATTCGGGCTCGATGTTCTTGCATTTGGCGATGAGGAAGGAGTCCGGTTTCCGACGACGTTGGTTTCCAGCTCTGCGGTTGCCGGTTGCATGATATCCTCGGATCTCGACGCATGCGACAGTAACGGCGTCACGTTGCGTGATGCGCTTGTCGCATTTGGCGGTTATCCGGAAACCACCACAGCCGCCGCTTACGCGCGCGATGAGGTGCTCGCCTATCTCGAAGTGCACATCGAGCAGGGGCCGGTGCTGGAAGCCGAGGGACTTCCGATTGGCGTTGTCACGTCGATTGCCGGACAGTCACGGTTTTCGATCACCGTCACCGGTGAAGCCGGCCATGCCGGTACCGTGCCGATGGCATTGCGACACGATGCGCTGGCAGCGAGCGCCGAGATGATGCTTGCCATAGAAGCGGTGGCGCGCGGCGGTCGCGCCCACCAGATGGTCGCCACCGTTGGGCGCCTCAGGGTGCGGCCGGGCGCTGTCAACGTCATTCCGGCCGAGGTGGTCTTTACGCTCGATATTCGCGCCGATGCCGATGCCCCTCGACTTTCTGCCATTGCCGAGTTGGAGCAGCGTTTTCGTCAGATCGCAGCTGCCCGAGGCGTCTCGCTCGTCATGGAGAAGTTCTACGAAAGCCCGACGACACCTTGCGCGCCACGCCTGCAGGAAGCCTTCGTTGGTGCTGCTCGCGATCTCGGCGTTGCGGAAAGACGGCTTGCGTCCGGTGCCGGTCATGACGGCCATGCCATGCATCACCTTACCGATGTCGGCATGCTCTTCGTTCGCTGCCGTGGCGGCATCAGTCATAATCCGGCCGAGTTCGCCACCGTTGACGATATGGGTCTTGCCGTGGAAACCTTGATCAAGGCCATCGAGCGGCTGGCAGCAGATGCCGTATCTTCCGGGGGACCGACATGAAAGCCATTATCGAAGCCGCCTTTGCCGACGAGGTCGATTTCCTGAAAGCGCTGGTCAAGGTCCCCAGCGACAATCCGCCCGGTGACTGCGCGCCCATTGCGGAGACGGCGGCCAGCCAGCTTGAGGCTCTTGGCTTTCGTGTGGAGCGGCACCCGGTGCCGGAGCCCTTCGTTCGCCAGAACGGCATGCGGTCGGTGACCAACCTGATTGTCCGTCATGTGTTCGGGGCAGGGAAGGGGCCGGTCATCGCTCTCAACGCCCATGGCGACGTTGTGCCACCGGGCTCCGGCTGGACGATGCAGCCCTACGGCGCGGAGGAAAAGGGCGGGGCCCTCTACGGCCGTGGTGCGGCGGTGTCCAAGTCGGACTTCGCAACCTATGCCTTCGCGCTGAAGGCTCTGATGACCTCGGGTCTCTCCCTTGATGGTACAGTGGAACTGCACCTTACATTCGACGAGGAGGCCGGGGGCTTCGTCGGCCCGGCCTGGCTGATCGAACAAGGCTTGTCGAAGCCCGACTATGCCATTTCCGCCGGTTTCTCCTACGCCATCACAACGGCCCACAATGGCGTGCTGCATATGGAGATCATTGTTCGCGGCAAGCAGGCGCACGCGGCAGTGCCGGAAACTGGCGTCGATGCGCTGGAACACGCGGTCCCGATCCTGGCGGCGCTATACGAGGAACGCCATCGCCTCGGAAGCACGGTATCGTCCCAGAAGGGGATCGGCTCGCCCAAGCTCACCGTTGGACTGATTTCCGGCGGCATCAACACCAACGTCGTGCCAGACCGAGTCGCATTGCGCCTCGATCGCCGATTGATACCGGAAGAGATCGGTACCGAGGTTGAGGCAAGGTTGGTGGCCCTTGTCGAGGCCGCGACACCCGAAGTGGATGGCCTTGAGGTGGAGTGCCGCCGCATTATGTTGGCCGAGCCGCTCCGTGAGCTACCCGGTGCGGATCGTCTGGTCGCTGCCATATCGAGCCACGCCAAGGATGTGCTTGGCGTGGTCGTCGAGCCGACTGGCGTGCCGCTCTACACGGATGCCCGTCATTATTCTGCAGCCGGAATCCCGACGGTTCTCTACGGTGCCGGACCGCGCTCCATCCTTGAGGCAAATGCCCACGCCGCCGACGAACACGTTCGTCTTTCCGATCTCAAGGCGGCGACGGAAGTGATAGCGCTGACGCTGAGGGATTTGCTCGCGGCCCAACGGTAGGCTGACGAAGTTACCTTGGCTTGGGAGACGCCGCTTCTGTGGGTGGCGTCTCCATGACCGTTCGATTACGCGGCTACGTCGAGGCTGGCACTCGATTCCGTGCTGGAGGATTGCATCGCCTCGTAAGCGGAAGTGGCCGGCCCCATGGGCGCCTTGCCTTGCCCCGGCTGATTTGTTCCAGCCTCACCATTCTGCTGGGCGGTTGACGAGTTTGGTGAGGGCGGTGTCGTTGTGGTGGTGCTGGTGCCGTCAGTGTAGGTGATCGTCGTTGTAGTGCTGCCGTCTGGGCTGGTAACCGTCGTTTCGCTCTCGACCTCCTTGGTCGAGGACGTGCCGCTGGCTGAGGACGAGCCTCCCGTTCCACTCGAAGAACTCGTGTTCTCCGTCGATGCGTTGTCGGTTGCCGATGACGTAGCCGTCGATGAGGAGCTATCCGACGGCGAGGCGGCATCGATGAAAGCGTTGAACTCGTCCTGGCTTACCGAGCCGTCACCGTCGGTATCGATCGACGTGTAGAGCTGCTGAAGCGCTTCCGTGTTGGCGGAGAGCTCATCAGGCGCGCCGGCGGCGAACTCTTCAAAGCTCAAACTGCTGGAGCTGTCCGTGTCGAGGTCGGAAAAGGAGGGCCTGTCGCCGGCGTCTTCCTGGATCGACATCAGCGTCGATTGCATGTCGCTCGACAGCTGGTTGAAGGCGCTCTCGAACTCCGGTCCGGCGAGCGAGCCGTCTCCATCCGTATCTGCCGTGGAGATCAGATCCTTGAGTGAGGAGAGGGCACTTGATGCACTGGAATTGTTGCTGGCGGCGATGGAAAGCTCGTCAGCACTCACAGTCCCGCTCTTGTCCGTGTCGATCTTGGCAAATAGCGCTTGAAGCTGTGAAAGAGAACTTGAAGATGAAGTAAGAGAAGAAACGCTCATGGCTGGGTTCTGCCCCCGTATTGGGAGGCGCGCATGATCGCGCGTCAGACTTTTGACGCGACGAGCCGTAAAGTCAGGCAGGAATTATTGTATCCCTGTATGACGAGCTTTTCCGGTTGGCTACAAACGGTGCCGGACGTGTCGGCCGATAGCTTTCAACCCACCGTGCCCCAGAGGTCGTAGGCGTCCGCACGCTCGATCTTGGCCGTGACGATGTCTCCGACGCGCATTGGACGTCGGCTCTGCAGGTGAACGGAGCCGTCGATTTCCGGCGCGTCCCACTTGGACCGTCCCTTGGCGACAGTCCCGCTTGCTTCGTCGATGATCACGGGAATGCGTTTTCCCACCCGGCGTTGCAGGAGCTTCGCCGAGATGCCTTGCTGGTGGGCCATGAAACGGTGCCAGCGATGTTCCTGCTCCTCGGGCGGTACTGGCGGCAGGCCAAGATCATTGGCAGCGGCGCCCCTTACCGGTTCGTATTTGAAGCAGCCGACGCGCTCGAGCTTCACCTCCGTGAGCCAATCGAGCAGCATTTCAAAGTCCTCTTCCGTTTCGCCTGGGAACCCGACGATAAACGTCGAGCGGATGGCGAGGTCGGGACAGATTTCGCGCCATTTGGCGATACGCTCGGCGGTCTTTTCCTGGTGAGCCGGGCGACGCATGGCCCGGAGAACGTTCGGAGAAGCGTGCTGGAAGGGGATGTCGAGATAGGGCAGCACCTTGCCTTCGGCCATCAACGATATGACTTCATCGACGTGGGGGTAGGGGTAGACATAGTGCATGCGCACCCAGATGCCAAACTCTGAGAGAGCATCCGCGAGATCGTAGAAACGGGCGCGAACCTCGCGATCTTTCCAGATGCCGGCCTGATACTTGATGTCGACGCCATAGGCCGAGGTGTCCTGAGAAATGACCAGCAGTTCCTTGACGCCCGCGTTGGCGAGCTTCTCTGCCTCGCGTAACACGTCAACGACAGGGCGCGATACGAGATCGCCCCTGAGCTTGGGGATGATGCAGAAGCTGCAGCGGTTGTGGCAGCCTTCAGATATCTTCAGATATGCATAATGGCGCGGTGTAAGCTTGACGCCTTGCGGCGGCACGAGATCCACGAAGGGGTCGTGGGCCGGCGGGATAGCCTCATGCACGGCGCTCATGACGCTTTCGTAGGCCTGCGGGCCGGTGATGGCGAGGACGCCCGGAAAAGCATCGCGGATCTGCTCGGGTTCGGCTCCCATGCAGCCGGTGACGATGACCTTGCCGTTTTCCGACATCGCCTTGCCAATGGCATCAAGGCTCTCGGCTTTTGCGCTGTCGAGGAAGCCGCAGGTGTTGACGATCACCACATCGGCACCATCGTGGCGGCGAGCGATTTCATAGCCCTCCGAGCGCAGATGCGTGACGATCCGCTCGCTGTCGACAAGGGCCTTCGGGCAGCCAAGGCTGACGAAGGAGATCTTCGGAGCAGAATCGGAACGAGCGTCAGTAGTCATTTGCGGCGGAATCCTGAGCTTTTGAGGCCGAGATGCATGGAGAGCTTTTCCACCGCAGTCAAGATGGCCCCTCACAATTCGCCGGAATGTCGCACTCTGGGCGGGTAAGCAGGAGCTTCACGCAACGATCACCTTTTGCGGAGCGACGAAAAGGAAATCGCAAACAGTTGGATGTTAGTGTATGTTTTGAGCAATAACGAGACTACCGAGGCTTCATGCGTTTTTCGACGTTTTCCAAGTCCCTGGCGGCCGCAGCAGCGGTTCTCGCGACCCTCTCTCTCGGGGGCTGCGCCGGCGGACCATCCGATTTTCTGTCGATGGCCAGTGCGCCGAAGGCGGAAAAGCCGATCGTTCGCGATGCAAATGACCAGGCGGCCCTTGCTGCTGCGCTCGCCGCACAGACCCATGGATATCGCATGCCATCGGAAGACACGTCGACCGTGATGGCATTGTCGGCGGCGCGTCAGCAACAGACAGAGGCGGCGCAGGCGCTGGTTCAGGAGACCGACGCTGCTTTCAAGCCGGTTACCTCCCCGGCCTGCGATCCGTATTCGGCCGATCCGGCGATCGCTTGTCCCGCCAAGGCTCCGTGAAGACGCTTTTGCCGGGCAGCTTTCAATGCATGGATAACTGCTGGCCCAGATAGAAGGCCGGCAGACACTTGAGGCCAGATGCTTCCGCCTTGCCGCATCGTTCGGCAGCTTCCGCTGCGTTCTGGAACGGGCCGGCGATAAGCAACAGCTCGGTACGGCCGCCACGATCACGGATCGTCGCCAAACCGTCGAGTCCCTCGAACAGCGCCGGATACTGTCTCACGAGATCCGACCACGCTTTCTTGAGCGTGCTGAGATCGCCGTAGGTTCCAAGCTCCATGCCAAACTGGGTGTAGGCTGCTCCGCTCTGGGAGCTCGCATCCGGGACCAGATCGTCAAAATTGGGTGCCGCCGAGGGCAAGGCGGACGCCACCTTGGATTTTGGTATCGGAGTGGCACTGATGCTACCGGTCATCTCCGACAGATGGCTTTCGATTTTGCCGACTCGTTCCGACAAGGTCTCGATCTGGCCACGCAGCAGCTCCGTCGCTTGCCGGAGCGCGGCATTCTCAATTCGAACTTTGGCAAGTTCGGTCGCCAGATCTGAATCTCGGCCCGGTGCCCCCACCATATCGCTACGGCCGCTCAAGGTCGTCGCGGCGGAGCTAGCATCGGGTGCCGGCGTACCTCGCAACAGCGTGGCGCCGCCGCCATATGAAACCTGACGCGGCGGCTGGGCGGCGACCTCACGCACCGGACTGCCGTAGACAAGGGCAACCACGGCAAACAGCACCGCCAGTGCTGCAACGGCGAGCCAGATGGACAACGCAAAGGAGCCGGAACCGGCTGCACCGTTCCCGCTGCCATATCTGTCGTCACGCTCGCTGTTCACGAGAACACCCCAAACGCCGAAAGGCCGCATTTCGGCCAGTCTCTTCCATAAAGGATGAGGAAGCCGATTCACTCAAGGATAATGAGTCGTTGCCAGCCATAGTTGGCATGCTTACCCACGAGTGTTTGTCGGCTATGTGGCCCGGCGGCCATGAGAAGGCTCGGAGAATGGAAAACTCACATGTTCCCCATGGGCGGGCAATATGGAACAGTGAGTGAATGACGATGCAGAAGGACGTGGGGCGTGACGAAACTTAGGAACTATTTCCTGACCGGCTTGCTGGTGGCCGGTCCGGCTGGCATCACCATCTACATCACCTGGTCGATGGTGTCGTGGATAGACAGCTGGGTGAAGCCCTATCTGCCGGCCGCCTACAATCCCGACACCTATCTGCCCTTTCGCGTTCCCGGTTATGGCCTGGTGGTCGCCGTCTTCGTCATCACGTTGATCGGATTCCTGACGGCCAACATCGTCGGCGCTTCGATATTCTCCTTTTCCGAGGAGTTGGTCGATCGCATGCCGGTTGTCCGCAATCTCTACAAGGGATTGAAGCAGATCTTCTCGTCGGTGCTCGCCGACAAGGGTAATGCCTTCAAGCAGGCCGCGCTGGTCCGCTTTCCCCACACAGGCACCTGGACCATCGGATTCGTTGCCGGTGCAACCCGCGGCGAGGTGGCCGAGCGGTTGGAGGGCGGCGAGGATATGCTCACCGTCTACGTGCCGACGACGCCCAACCCGACCGGTGGCTATCTGCTGTTCATACGGCGGGAAGATATCATCATACTCGACATGTCGGTCGAGGATGCCGCCAAGTTCGTCATCTCCTTCGGTCTCGTCACCGCCCAGTCGGCCGATGCCGCCGAAACTCTCATTCGGACCCTGTCGAAGGGTGGTGCCGCTCAGCCGGAGACCACTGGCGCATCGGAGCGTCCGCCCCACTCGGTCCAGGACCCATCGTAGATGGCAACGTCTGGTGCACCGACGACATCCAGGGCGAGGGCCAGAACGGCTGCTGTAACCCCTGAACCGCAACTGGTGATGATGGGCTTTCCGATGTCGACGCCGCGTGAAGCGAAAAGCGCTCGCAGGTCGGAGGACGATTTCATGCGTTCGCCTTCGATGACATCGCCAAACGGAAGGCTGATGGCGCCCGGCATGTGTCCCGAGCGAAGACCGGCGCGTGGTTCCGCCTCCTGGCCGTGGAAGCGACCTGCCGAGCGCGCATCCAGGATCTGAACATCGCCACCGAGCGCAGCCTTGACCGCTTCGAAACCTCGCACCATGGCCGGCTTGAAGGATGGATTGAACGTCTTTTGCTCGATGCTTGCCGGCATGCCTTCCTCAAGCGGCAATTGTCCGGCGATCCACGCAGGCAGGCCACCGTCGAGTATCACGACGTCAGGTGCACCCATTACGCGAAATGTCCACCAGACGCGTGCGGCCGATCTCAGGCCGTAGCTGTCGTAAATGACAATCGTCTGCTTGTCGCCGATGCCAAGGGCGCCCATGGCCTTTGCGAAGGCTTCCGGCGGCGGCAGCATATGCGGCAAGGATGACGTTGTATCTGCAATGGCATCGACATCGAAGAACACAGCGCGCGGAATATGTCCGGCGAGATACTCGGTCCAACCGCTTCGCGCGGTTGCCGGCATGTGCCAGGAACCGTCAACGATAGCCACGTTGGGATCGTCGAGGTGACGAGAGAGCCAATCGGCAGTAACAAAATGCTGGTCCGGATGTACGGGCATGACGCGGCTCCTCGTTGATGGTGATGGACCTAGGCGTTCTCGGCGGGCGGGCCGAAGCGCAGGCGAACACGGCGGTTGATTCGCCCCTTGTTCTCGATCTTGGCTATGTGCACTTCGCCAATCTCGGCTGTCGAACCAACATGTGTGCCACCGCAAGGTTGCAGATCGATGTCGGAGCCGATACGGACCAGCCGCACACGGCCAGCGCCGGTCGGCGGCTTGACCTTCATCGTCTTGACGAGGCCAGGATTGGCGGCCAACTCGTCGTCGGTGATCCATTCGGTGGTGACGGAATGGTCGGCGCGGATCAACGCGTTGAGGGCATTGGTCGCCGACACCTTTTCCACGGTCTCGCCTTCCGGAAGGTCAAAATCGAGCCGTCCTTCTTCGGTCCCGACCTGTCCCCCGGTGACGGGATAAGGCAGGACAACGGATAGAAGATGCATGGCCGTATGCATGCGCATCATGGCATGCCGCCGCCCCCAGTCGACGTGCTGGATGATCGTCTGTCCGAGTTGCGGCAAGTCCTGTCCGCTCTCCGGAACAAGAAGGATCGATGATCTATCAGGGCTGTATACTGCATTCTTGATGTTGGTCTTGTTGCCGGTTCCCCATTCTATGGAGCCGCTATCGCCGGGTTGGCCGCCGCCCTGTGGATAAAAGATCGATCGATCCACAAAGAGGCCGCCGTCGGTGCCGACCGCGGTCACCGTTGCTTCGGCGAGTTCCAGATATGGGTTATCGAGGTACAAAGCCTCGGTCATCGCATTTCCTCCGTCATGCCGCCTCGAACGGCGGCCTGATCTTCTCGGGAGCATCGAGCCAGTTCGGCACTGGCAGGTTCTTGCTCCTCAGAAAGGCCGGGTTGTAAAGCTTCGAAGCATAACGCGCGCCACCGTCGCAAAGCACGGTGACGATGGTATGGCCCGGGCCAAGCTCGCGAGCGAGGGCCATGGCGCCAGCAATGTTGATGCCTGAGGATCCGCCAAGACAGAGCCCCTCATGCTCGACCAGGTCGAACAGCACTGCAAGGGCTGCCTCATCCGCGATGCGGCAGGAAAAGTCCACTGGGGCGCCTTCGAGGTTGGCAGTGATCCGACCCTGACCGATACCCTCGGTGATCGACGATCCCTCGGCCTTGAGTTCGCCGGTCGTGTACCAGGCATGCAGCGCCGCGCCATGGGGATCGGCGATACCGATCTTTATGTCTGGCTTCTGTTCCTTGAGGCCGATGCCGACGCCAGCCAGCGTACCGCCGGAACCGACGGCGCAGATGAAGCCATCGACCTTGCCGCCGGTCTGCTCGTAGATCTCTCGCGCTGTCGTCTCGACATGAGCCTGGCGGTTGGCGACGTTGTCGAACTGATTGGCCCATATGGCGCCGTGCGGCTCGGTCTTGGCCAACTGGTCGGCGAGGCGGCCGGACAGTTTCACGTAGTTATTGGGATTTCGGTAGGGAACCGCTGGCACTTCCACCAACTCGGCGCCCACCATGCGCAGATAGTCCTTCTTTTCCTGCGATTGCGTTTCAGGAATGACAATCACCGTCCTGAGGCCGAGCGCGCTGCCGACCAGCGCCAAGCCAATTCCCGTGTTGCCGGCGGTCCCTTCGACAACGGTGCCCCCTGGCTGCAGACGACCGGTCCTGAGCGCATCCCGGATGATGTAGAGCGCCGCCCGATCCTTCACCGACTGGCCGGGATTCATGAACTCTGCTTTGCCGAGGATCTCGCAGCCCGTCATCTCGGAAGCAAGGCGAAGGCGGATCAGCGGTGTGTTGCCGATGGTATCGAGAACGCTGCCGATCATTGAGGACATCCTCTTTGGTTGCTTGATCGAAGTCGGGCCGGCGATGTGTGGGGCTCAACCAGAAGGGGTGGCTTTGGGCAAGCCCGGGCGCCAAAAGCAAAGCCGAAGTGAGAGACTGCGCGGGGCGTCTCGACGCCTGCCTCAGATCTGGGATGGATCGTTACGCGAACTCGGTCTGTATCGGCTCTTCTGGCAAAATGGCCCAGCCAGTGGAGGTCAGGTACTCGAGGGGTTTGTAGCGGCGCTTGTAATCCATCTTGCGCGAGCCCTGTACCCAGTAACCAAGGTAAAGATAGGGCAGGCCACGTCGCCGTGTCCGTTCTATGTGGTCAAGTATCATGAACGTCCCGAGCCCATTGCTCTGCAGGTCGGGCTCGTAGAAGGAATAGACCATCGACAGGCCATCGATCAGCACGTCGGTCAGGGCGGCTCCGATCAGCGGGCCGTCGCCCATGCCGTTCAAGAACGTATTGATGCCGCGGCGCCGGTATTCGACCATCATGGTCGATACGTGCGTCTCTTCCACCATGGCGGAATAGTCGCCAACGGTCATGTCGACCATGCCGCCGTCGGCGTGGCGCGCATCGAGGTACGAGCGGAAGAGCGAATACTGCTCGCCGGTGGCTGCCGGCGGCAGTTCGGCGCCGATCAGGTGGCCGTTGCGCGTATAGTTGCGACGCTGACTCTTGTCGGGGCGAAAGTCGTCCACGCGAACGCGGACGGACACGCAAGAGCGGCAGTCCTCACAGGCCGGGCGGTAGGCGATGTTCTGGCTGCGGCGAAAGCCGCCGTGGCTCAGAATGGAGTTCATCGCCGCAGCGCGTTCGCCCACCATATGCGTAAACACCTTCCGTTCCGTCTTCCCCGGCAGATAGGGACAGGCGGACGGCGCGGTCAGAAAGAATTGAGGCGCGTCGGTCGGGTGTTGCGTCATCGGTTCAAGCGTCAGTCTGTTCCAGCGATCTTGGCATCTTTCGCCGGCTCTGGCGAGATACCAAGATCAACGGAAGGAAATGGCCTGAGCATTTGGATGCCTTGCGCCGCAAGGCGACGCTCGGTCACCAGCTCGTCGCGACAAACGTATCGCGGAACGAGGTGAAAAGCATCGCGACGCCTCAGTAGCGGTTGACGAAGACGATGCCGAGCACGATGTCGTGCAACAGACGCTTGTTCTGGGTGAACAACGATACCAGCAGCACCAGGGGCGTCAGAACCGATATTGAGAAATAGAAGAGGACCGCGTGAATCGCCGCAATGCCCGGATTGAGGCGGCTTCCATCCATGAATCGAGCCTCGATTCCCTGGGTGCGCATACCAACGGTCGCAGAGTGCGGGCCGCCCAGTGAGAAGGCGCAATAGACGAGCGCAACGGCCGGCCAGAGGATCGGGTAGAGCATCCAGCCGAGGCCAAGTGTCACGATGCCGAGAAAAAACACCACGACGCCCACGGCAAAGGTGAGCAGCGCGATGATGATCGCATCGATCAGGAAGGCGAATATGCGGCGCGTGCGAACGCCGCTGACGGCGCCGGGGCCGAGCCTGCCGTCGTTGACGATGTAGTCGGCGGCATCATAGGTCCGGTTGGACATGGAAGTCTCCTCGGGAACGATCAGCCGCATATGGGAATGCCGTCCCCGACTTCAATGCGCCACCGGTTCGCATGGGCTCTATTCCGCCGATTTTCGCTCCACGCCATAGCCTTTGGCCCTGAGCGCCGCGATGATCTCCTCGGCGTGGTGGCCGTCGCGCGCCTCGAACGTTATGTCGAGCGAAGCACCTTTGGCGGGGATCTCGAGTACGGTGCGGCGGTGCGAAACCTCCAGGATGTTGCCTCCGGCATCGCCGATCAGCGTCGTGATGGCGCCCAGCGTGCCGGGACGGTCCGGGATGGCAAGCCGAATGGCGACGATCTTCTCCTCGCGGGCGAGTTCGCGCATCATGATTGAAGCGAGAATCCGCGGGTCGATGTTGCCACCCGACAATACGAGGCCGACCTTCTTGCCGCGGAAAAGATCGGGCTCTGCAAACATGGCGGCAAGGCCGGCAGCGCCGGCTCCCTCCGCCATTGTCTTCTGCAAGGTGAGATAGGCATTGACCGCCCGCTCGAGGTGGCTCTCGTCGACGAGCACGATGGTGTCCACTAACTCCCGCACTATGGGAAGCGTTCGCTGCCCGGCGACCTTGACGGCGATGCCTTCAGCCAGCGTTGCGCCGCCGGCCATGGCATCTATGCCCTTCATAGCCGCCCACATCGACGGATACATGCGCGTTTCAACCCCGACCACGCGGATACTCGGCTTCAGCGCCTTGGCTGCCGTTGCCATGCCGGCGATGAGACCACCCCCGCCCACCGGTATGGCAATGACGTCGAGGTCTGGGCGCTCCTCGAGCATTTCCAGCGCCAGCGTACCCTGGCCGGCGATGACGTCCTCATCATCATAGGGGTGGATGAAGACGAGATTCTCCTCGGCGCAAATACGTTCGGCCGCCAGCGCGGCTTCGGCAACCGTCTCGCCCTCAAGGACCACACGAGCGCCATAGCCGGTCGTTGCAGACACTTTGACGTGTGGTGTCGTCACGGGCATGACGATGGTGGGTGCGATTCCGAGCCGAACCGCGTGATAGGCGACGGCTTGCGCATGGTTGCCGGCCGACATGGCGATGACGCCCCTTTGCCGCTCGTCGGCAGAAAGCGCCATAAGACGGTTGAGTGCGCCGCGCTCCTTGAAGGCCGAGGTCACCTGCAGGTTCTCGTACTTCACGAACACCTCGGCCCCGGTCAGCCGGCCGAGACGCGGTGCTGGCAGAAATGGAGTATGCATCACCTGACCTGAAATCGCTTCTCTGGCAGCGCGGATGCGATCGATGGTGATAGGCTTGGTGATGTCGTCCATTTGTTTCTACACGCTTTTTTCTGTTATTCCCGTTGATGCGGGTGGGCAGACGAGGGGCTTTGCAAAAACTTGCGTTTTATAGTCAGGAATAACGGATTGTCTCCGGGGTACCCCTGAGCGTAATAAACCTTAGAAAGGGACCTTCGACGCCCTTGCGAAGTGAAGGTCTATCCGCTAACCGTGCCACAAGCAATTCGGCGACCCCACGCGACTCCTCACGAAATTGTTGCGTTGCGCAAATGGGTTGCGTCCGAACCAACGAGGTCACAATGGACGAACTCCTTCGGGACTACCTGCCGGTGATCATTTTCCTCGGCGTGGCGTTGGCCATTGGTCTGGCGCTTCTGGTCTCGCCTTTCCTCTTGGCCTTCAAGAATCCCGATCCGGAAAAGTTGTCGGCCTACGAGTGCGGCTTCAACGCCTTCGACGATGCGCGCATGAAGTTTGATGTCCGGTTCTATCTGGTGTCGATCCTGTTCGTCATCTTCGATCTGGAGGTCGCCTTCCTGTTCCCCTGGGCGGTGGCTTTCAAGGAAGTCGGGCTGTTTGGCTTCTGGTCGATGATGGTCTTTCTCGGCGTGCTGACCATCGGATTTGCCTATGAGTGGAAGAAGGGGGCGCTGGAATGGGACTGAGCCCGAGAGAGACGCTGGTTTCGCCCGCTCCGAAGGGCATCATCGATCCCCGTACCGGCAAACCGATTGGCGCTGACGACGGTTTCTTCACAGGCATCAATGACGAGTTGGCCGATAAGGGCTGGCTCGTCACGTCCACTGAGGAGCTCATTCACTGGGCGCGCACCGGCTCGCTGATGTGGATGACCTTTGGTCTGGCCTGTTGCGCCGTCGAGATGATGCAGGTGTCGATGCCGCGCTACGATGTCGAGCGTTTCGGCTTTGCGCCGCGCGGCTCGCCGCGCCAGTCCGACGTGATGATCGTTGCCGGCACGCTGACCAACAAGATGGCGCCAGCGCTCCGCAAGGTCTACGATCAGATGCCGGAGCCGCGTTACGTCATTTCCATGGGCTCCTGCGCCAACGGCGGCGGTTACTATCACTATTCCTACTCCGTCGTTCGCGGCTGCGATCGCATCGTGCCGGTCGACATCTACGTGCCTGGCTGTCCGCCGACCGCCGAGGCGCTGCTCTACGGCGTGCTGCTGCTGCAGAAGAAGATTCGACGCACCGGCACCATCGAGCGCTGAGCGACAACAAGGCTGGGTGAAACATGAGCGAAGCCCCGAAGGATTTGATCGGTGAGTTGGCCTTGGCCGTTGGCAATGCCCTCGGAACCGACGCGCTTTCGATCAACATCGCCTTTGGCGAGGTGACTGCCATTGTCGTGCGTGAGCGGATCGTCGATGCGGTGACACGTTTGCGCGATGCCTCCGACCTTGGATTTGTCAGCATTATCGACATTTGCGGAGTGGACTACCCGGAGCGCGCCGAACGCTTCGATGTTGTCTATCATCTGCTGTCGCCGACCCGGAATGCACGCATTCGCCTCAAGGTGACGACCGACGAGGAGACGCCGGTTCCATCGATCACTTCGGTTTTCCCGGGGGCTCTGTGGTTCGAGCGTGAAGCCTACGATCTCCTGGGCATTCTGTTCTCGGACCATCCGGAACTGCGGCGCTTGCTGACGGACTATGGGTTCGATGGTCATCCGCTTCGCAGGGATTTCCCGATGACCGGGTATGTCGAGGTTCGCTACGACGATGCTCAGAAGCGCGTCGTCTACGAGCCTGTCAGGCTCAATCAGGAATTCCGCAATTTCGACTTCCTGTCGCCTTGGGAAGGCACGACCTACGTGCTGCCGGGCGACGAGAAGGTCAGGACGAACTGAGGCGCGCGATCGATGGCTGAAGCCCAGGTCAGAAATTTCAATATCAACTTCGGTCCGCAGCATCCGGCTGCCCATGGCGTCTTGCGTCTGGTGTTGGAACTCGACGGCGAAGTGGTCGAGCGTGTCGATCCGCATATCGGCCTCCTGCATCGTGGTACCGAGAAGCTGATCGAGGCCCGCACCTACTTGCAGGGTTTGCCGTATTTCGACCGCCTCGACTACGTCGCGCCGATGAACCAGGAGCATGCCTATTGCCTGGCCGTCGAACGACTAGCCGGCATTGTCGTGCCGCGTCGGGCTCAGATCATCCGGGTGCTCTATTGCGAGATCGGTCGCATCCTTTCGCATCTCCTCAACGTGACGACACAGGCCATGGACGTCGGCGCGCTGACGCCGCCACTCTGGGGCTTTGAGGAACGCGAAAAGCTGATGATCTTCTACGAGCGTGCATCGGGTTCTCGCATGCACGCTGCCTATTTCCGGCCCGGTGGCGTCCACCAGGACCTGCCTGAGCAACTGATTGCCGATATCGAAGCGTGGTGTGATCCCTTCCTCGGCACCGTTGACGATCTGGACGCGCTGCTGTCCGAGAATCGCATTTTCAAACAGCGCAACGTCGATATCGGTGTAGTCAGCCTGGAGGATGCCTGGAAGTGGGGCTTCTCCGGGGTGATGGTTCGCGGGTCCGGTGCGGCCTGGGATCTCCGCAAATCCCAGCCCTACGAGATCTATGAAGAGCTCGATTTCGACATTCCCGTCGGCAAGAACGGCGACTGCTACGATCGCTACCACATCCGCATGGAAGAGATGCGGCAGTCGGTGCGCATCATGAAGCAGTGCATCGCGCTGCTGAAGGTTGAGAAGGGGCCGGTTCTGACCCTTCAGGGTAAATATGCGCCGCCGCGCCGGGGCGAGATGAAGCGCTCGATGGAAGCGCTGATCCATCACTTCAAGCTCTATACCGAGGGCTTTCGCGTGCCCGAGGGCGAGGCTTATGCAGCCGTCGAGGCCCCGAAGGGCGAGTTCGGCGTCTATCTGGTCTCCGACGGTACCAACAAGCCCTATCGCGTCAAGATTCGCGCACCTGGGTTTGCCCATCTTCAAGCCATGGATTTCCTCTGTCGTGGCCATCTCTTGGCTGACGTGTCGGCCGTGCTCGGCTCGATCGACATCGTGTTTGGTGAGGTGGATCGCTGATGTCCGTCCGTCGTCTTCACTCCGAGCAGCCGGAAAGCTTCGCCTTCACCGAAGAGAACGCCGCTTACCTTCAGAAGGTGATTGCCCGCTATCCCGAAGGGCGTCAGGCTTCGGCTGTTATTCCCGCGTTGATGGTCGTCCAAAGCCAGGAAGGCTGGATCAGCCGCCCGGCGATCGAGACGGTGGCCAAGCTGCTCGACATGCCGGATATCCGCGTTCTCGAGGTTGCAACCTTCTATACGCAGTTCCAGCTGTCGCCGGTCGGCCGCAAGGCGCACATCCAGGTCTGCGGCACCACGCCCTGCCGCTTGCGGGGCGCCGATGAGATCATCTCCATCTGCAAGAATCGTCTGGCGGCTCATCCCTTCGAGCTGTCCGCCGACGGCGATTTCTCGTGGGAGGAGGTCGAGTGCGCTGGTGCCTGCGTCAACGCGCCGATGGTCACCGTTGGCAAGGACACCTACGAGGATCTCACTGCCGATACTTTCAATGCGCTGATCGATGGCTTGGCTGCGGGCAACCCGCCGGCACCGGGGCCGCAGAATGGGCGCTTCTTCTCGGCGCCCGGCAATGGCGATACCTCGCTGACCGATCCTGCGCTCTATGATGGTTCGGCCGTCGGCAAGTATCGCGCTTTTGATCGCGAGGAGTTGTCTCCTCAGCCGGCCGCGCCCGCTCCGGCGGCTCCCGCTCCAGCTGCGAGTGCAAAACCTGCGGAAGAAAAGCCCGTTCCGAAGGCGGTCGAGGCGCAGGGGCAGGCTGACAGCGAAAAGGTGCCGGATCAGCACAAGCCGTCGTTGCTCGAAGCGGCTCGCGGGGGCAAGGCCGACGATCTCAAGCTGATCCATGGCGTGGGACCGAAGCTTGAAGAGCTACTGCATAAGCTCGGCATCTATCACTTCGATCAGATCGCCAGCTGGAATGAGATGAATCTCAGATGGGTTGATCAGCATCTTGGCAGCTTCCGCGGCCGTGCTCTCCGCGACAAGTGGATCGAGCAGTCCACGAAGCTGACAACCGGCTGGCGGCCGTCCAACAAGGATGGCGACAAGCCCGCCTGAGATTGAACCGAAGACCTGGGAACCTCAGTCATGCTGCAGGACAAGGACCGCATCTTCACCAATATCTACGGGCGCCACGATTGGGGCCTCGCGGGGGCGCTGAAGCGCGGCCAGTGGGATGGCACCAAGGATATTCTGGCCAAGGGGCGCGACTTCATCATCAAGGAAATTCAGGCGTCCGGTCTGCGTGGACGCGGTGGAGCTGGCTTCCCGACTGGCCTGAAGTGGTCGTTCATGCCCAAGCAGTCGGACGGCCGTCCGCACTATCTGGTGGTTAACGCCGACGAGTCGGAGCCGGGAACCTGCAAGGATCGCGAAATCCTCCGTCACGATCCGCACACGCTGGTCGAAGGCTGCCTCGTGGCTGGCTTCGCCATGGGTGCTCATACGGCCTACATTTATGTGCGCGGTGAGTTCATCCGCGAGCGCGAGCGCCTTCAGGCTGCGGTAGACCAGGCCTATGACGCCGGTCTTCTTGGCAAGAATGCCTGCGGCTCAGGCTGGGACATGGACGTTTTCGTCCACCACGGCGCCGGCGCCTATATCTGCGGCGAAGAAACCGCCCTGCTCGAAAGCCTTGAGGGCAAGAAGGGCCAGCCGCGCATGAAGCCGCCATTCCCCGCGAATGTCGGTCTCTATGGCTGCCCGACGACCGTCAACAATGTCGAGTCCATTGCCGTAACCCCGACCATCATGCGTCGCGGCGCGGCCTGGTTCTCGAGCTTCGGTCGCGACAACAACAAGGGCACCAAGCTGTTCATGATCTCCGGCCACGTCAACACGCCCTGCGTGGTGGAGGAGGAGCTTGGCATTCCCTTCAAGGATCTGATCGAGAAGCATGCCGGTGGCGTGCGCGGTGGTTGGGACAATCTCCTCGCCGTGATCCCCGGCGGCGCTTCCTGCCCGATCGTCCGCGGCGATCAGATCATGGACGCGCAGATGGATTTCGATGGCATGCGTGCCATCGGCTCGAGTTTCGGTACCGGCGGCCTCATCGTCATGGACAAGTCCACCGATGTGATCGCCGCCATCTCGCGCATCTCCTATTTCTTCCGCCACGAGAGCTGCGGCCAGTGCACGCCGTGCCGCGAAGGTACCGGCTGGATGTGGCGCGTCATGGAGCGCATGCGGCAGGGGCACGCCGCGCGCGAGGAAATCGACATGCTGTTCCAGGTGAGCAAGCAAATCGAAGGGCACACCATCTGCGCCCTCGGTGACGCCGCTTCCTGGCCGGTGCAGGCACTGATCCGGAATTTCCGGCCGGTGATCGAGGAGCGGATCGACAACTATGTGGCTCGGCACGGCATGGCGGCCGAGTGAGTGGACGGGTTTGATCGAGTTTGACGGGCGGCCGCCGGCTATGGGCGGCGCGGCTCCAGCAAGGGTTGGGTCGACATGGCAAAACTGATCGTCGACGGGATCGAGATCGATGTGGCTCCGGAGCTGACGCTGCTGCAGGCATGCGAAGCGGCGGGTGCCGAGATCCCGCGCTTCTGCTACCACGAGCGACTGTCGGTTGCCGGCAACTGCCGCATGTGCCTTGTCGAAGTCAAGGGCGGTCCACCGAAGCCGACGGCATCCTGCGGCATGAATGTTCGCGATCTGCGGCCCGGCCCCAACGGCGAGCCGCCGGTGGTGCTGACCAACTCGCCGATGGTCAAGAAGGCCCGCGAGGGCGTGATGGAGTTCCTGCTGATCAACCATCCGCTCGACTGCCCGATCTGCGATCAGGGTGGCGAGTGCGATCTGCAGGACCAGGCCATGGCCTATGGTGTTTCCGGCTCGCGGTTCATCGAGAACAAGCGCGCCGTCGAGGACAAGTACCTCGGCCCGCTCGTCAAGACGTCGATGAACCGGTGCATTCATTGCACCCGTTGCGTGCGTTTCACCACGGAAGTGGCCGGCATCGCCGAGATGGGGTTGATTTCGCGCGGCGAAGACGCCGAGATCACCAGCTATCTTGAAAAGGCGCTGTCGTCCGAACTGCAGGGCAACGTGATCGATCTTTGCCCGGTCGGCGCGCTCACCTCCAAGCCTTACGCGTTCCATGCGCGCCCCTGGGAGCTCTCCAAGACCGAGTCCATCGACGTGATGGACGCCGTCGGTTCGGCGATCCGGGTAGACGTGCGCGGTCGTGAAGTGATGCGCGTGCTGCCGCGTCTCAATGAGGCCGTCAACGAAGAGTGGATTTCCGACAAGACGCGCTTCATCTGGGACGGACTCCGGACGCAGCGGCTCGATCGCCCCTACGTCAAGGCTGACGGTCGCTTCCACGCGACCTCCTGGAGCGATGCCTTCGCGGCGATTGCCACCCGCGTGAACTCCACGTCGGCAGCTCGAATGGGCGCCATCGTGGGCGACCTTGCCTCTGTCGAAGAGATGTACGCGCTGAAGGAGCTGATGGCCGCGCTCGGCGTGGTGTCTGTGGATGGCCGCCAGGACGGTACTGCGTTGCACCCGAAGTTCGGCCGCGCCAGCTACGTCTTCAATGCGACCATTGCCGGCATCGAGGAGGCGGACGCCATCCTGATGGTCGGTGCCGATCCTCGCCATGAGGCGGCCGTGATGAATGCCCGCATCCGCAAGCGCTGGCGGGCAAGTGGCGGCAAGCTGCCGGTCTACACCATCGGCGCGCCGGTCGACCTGACCTATCCGCATGTCCATCTCGGCAATGATCCTGCGGCTCTTCAGCATCTCGATCCGGTTGCCCTGGACGTGCTGAAAGCGGCCCAGAAGCCGCTGATCATCGTCGGGCAGGGCGCTCTCGTTCGTCACGACGGCCTTGCTCTGTTGTCGCTTGCCGCCAAGCTCGCGACCGACGTTGGAGCCATCGTCGATGGGTGGAACGGTTTCTCCGTGCTGCACACAGCGGCTTCGCGCGTCGGCGCGCTCGATCTCGGCCTTGTGCCGGGCGAAGGCGGTCGCGACGTTGCCGGCATGATCGACGCGTCTGCCAAGGGCGAACTCGACGTATTGTTCCTGCTCGGCGCCGATGAGTTCGGTGCGCAGCATCTGGGGCCGAACACCTTCGTCGTCTATATTGGCAGTCATGGCGACACCGGCGCTCATCGCGCCGACGTCATTCTGCCGGGGGCGACCTACGCCGAGAAATCGGGTACCTACGTCAACACCGAAGGGCGTGTGCAGCTTGCCAATCGCGCTGCTTTCCCGCCGGGCGAAGCCCGCGAGGATTGGGCCGTGCTTCGCGCTCTGTCGGAAGCTCTTGGCCGCAAGCTGCCGTTCGACAGTTTGGCTCAGCTTCGGGCGAAGCTCTATGCCGCCTATCCCGAGTTTGCGGCGATCGATACCATCCCGGCTTCCGATCCGGCGGCCGTGGCCACGCTCGGCGCGCTCGGCGGCATCGTTCGTCCGGAGCCCTTTATTCCCGTCGTTGCCGATTTCTACCTCACCAACCCGATCGCCCGCGCCTCCAAGGTGATGGCCGAGTGTTCGGCGCTAGCCCGCTCCGGGCACTCCATCGCAGCGGAATGAGAGACGCCCCATGAGCTTCTGGTCCGATATCGTCTGGCCCGTCGTGGTGATCGCCGCTCAGAGCGTGCTGCTTCTGGTGCTGCTGCTCGTCATCGTCGCCTTCATCCTGCTGGCCGACCGCAAAATCTGGGCAGCGGTGCAGATCCGTCGCGGTCCAAATGTGGTTGGTCCGTTCGGCCTGTTCCAGTCGTTTGCCGATCTCCTCAAGTTCGTTCTGAAGGAGCCGGTCATTCCGTCGGGTTCGGCCAAGGGCCTGTTCCTGCTGGCGCCGCTCGTCACTACGACTTTGGCCTTGCTGGCTTGGGTGGTGGTACCGGTGGCCGATGGGTGGGTCATCGCCGACATCAACGTCGGCGTCCTGTTCATTCTCGCCATATCCTCGCTCAGCGTATATGGCGCGATCATGGGCGGCTGGGCGTCCAACTCGAAGTACCCCTTCCTGTCGGCGTTGCGTTGCGCGGCGCAGATGGTGTCCTACGAGGTATCGATCGGCCTCGTCATCATCACCGTCCTGCTCTGTGCCGGTTCGCTGAACATTTCGGCCATCGTCCGGTCGCAGGAGACCGGGCTCGCCACGATGATCGGCTTGCCCTGGCTGTCGTTCCTGAACTGGTACTGGCTGCCGCTTCTGCCAATGTTCGTCGTGTTCTTCGTCTCCGCTCTGGCCGAGACCAATCGTCCGCCGTTCGACCTTGCCGAAGCCGAGTCCGAGCTGGTGGCCGGTTACATGGTCGAATACGGCTCGACCCCGTACATGATGTTCATGCTGGGCGAATATGTCGCCATCTGCACCATGTGCGCGATGATGGCGCTGCTGTTCATGGGTGGCTGGATGCCGCCGATCGATGTTGCGCCGTTCACCTGGGTGCCGGGCATCGTCTGGTTCCTGGCAAAGGCGCTGCTGATGTTCTTCTTCATCGCCATGGCCAAGGCGATGGTCCCCCGCTACCGCTACGACCAGTTGATGCGTCTCGGCTGGAAGGTGTTTCTGCCGCTGTCGCTCGTCTACGTCGTGCTGGTCGCCGGTGTTCTGCAGTTCACCGGTTGGGCGGCCTGAGGAGTTCGCGATGGACCTGTCGCTCGCAGGGGTGGTTGGAGCGGCGGTCGGGGTTGGTGTCGGTCTCGTCGACTACGGCGTGATCGGATCGGTTGTAAGGCGGGCGCTGGAGCGCCGGCCGGGATGGATCGAACCGCGACGGGCGGATCTTCTGATGAAGGTCCTGTTTGTCGTCAATGCCATCGTCTTCGCCGCTCTTGGCTGGTGGCTGGGCGTTTCGGTGGCGGGAACAGGTCTTCCGGCGTCGGGTTGACGGCGACGTAACGTGATTTCGGCCGGCATTGCCTCTCGGGGGCGATCGGGCCGGGAATGAAGGAAGTGGGTGCGATGAAACTCAGCCAGATGGCAAAGTCCTTCCTCCTCAAGGAGTTCGTGTCGGGGTTCTTCCTCACGATGCGGTACTTCTTCAAGGCGAAGCCGACCATCAACTACCCCTTCGAGAAAGGGGCCGTGAGCCCGCGTTTCCGCGGAGAGCATGCCTTGCGTCGCTACCCGAGCGGCGAAGAGCGCTGCATCGCCTGCAAGCTCTGCGAGGCGATATGTCCGGCGCAGGCGATCACCATCGAGGCCGGTCCGCGTGGCAATGACGGTACGCGCCGTACTACGCGCTACGACATCGACATGGTGAAGTGCATCTACTGCGGCTTCTGCCAGGAAGCCTGCCCGGTGGACGCCATCGTCGAGGGGCCGAACTTCGAGTTCGCCACCGAGACGCGCGAGGAGCTCTATTTCTCCAAGGAGCGGCTGCTCGCCAATGGTGATCGCTGGGAGCGGGAAATCGCCCGCAACATAGCGGCCGATGCACCTTATCGCTGACTGGTTGCCAGGAACTGACGGGATTGGACGCGCCTGAGGGCGCATCGGGGACGAAGCGAGATGATACAGGCCTTGTTCTTCTATTTGTTTGCGGCGGTCACCATCGCTTCGGCGGTCATGGTGATTTCCTCACGCAACCCGGTGCATTCCGTACTGTTCCTGATCCTCGCCTTCGTCAATGCCGCCGGCTTGTTCATGTTGGCCGGCGCCGAGTTCCTGGCGCTGCTGCTGATCGTCGTCTACGTCGGTGCCGTGGCGGTGCTGTTCCTGTTCGTGGTGATGATGCTCGATGTCGACTTCGTCGAACTTCGACAGGGATTCATGCAGTACCTGCCGATCGGCGTGCTGGTCGGCCTCATCTTTCTTGCCGAGCTCCTGATGGTCGCCGGCACTTGGGTGTTTGCGCCGGAGGCGACGGCAAGCGCTTCGGCGCCAATCCCCGATCCGGCACAGGTTTCCAACACACTGGCGCTCGGGCAGTTGCTCTACACCCGCTACGTCTACTTCTTCCAGGTGGCCGGTTTTGTGCTGCTCGTGGCCATGATCGGCGCCATCACGCTGACGCTGCGCCATCGTGCTTACGTGCGACGCCAGAACGTTTCCGTACAGGTGGCGCGCACCCGCGCGACTGCCATCGAAGTCAAGCACGTCGAGCCGGGGAGGGGACTGTGACCCATCAACTGCATCGCCCCACGCCGGACAAGGAAGGTTGACCCCATGACGCTCGGTCTTGCGCACTATCTTTCGGTCGCGGCGATCCTGTTCACGCTCGGGGTGCTCGGCATCTTCCTCAATCGGAAGAACGTCATCGTCATCCTGATGAGCGTCGAGTTGATCCTTTTGGCGGTCAACCTGAACCTCGTCGCCTTCTCGCATTTTCTCGGCGATCTCGTCGGACAGGTGTTTGCCCTGTTCGTGCTGACGGTCGCCGCCGCCGAGGCTGCCATCGGCCTTGCCATTCTGGTCGCATTCTTCCGTAACCGCGGCTCCATCGCGGTCGAAGACATCAACGTGATGAAGGGCTGACGCAAGAGATGTATTCCCTCATCGTCTTCCTTCCGCTGATTGGTTTCCTCATCGCCGGCGCGATCGCGCTTTTTGGCGCGGCTGCCACCGTACCGGCACCCGAGGGCGGCCATGATGCCCATGGTCACCATGGTGACCACGCTGCCCTTGCGGGCCATGACGATCACGCCCACGGTAGTCATGACGACCATCATCATGCTGCGGAGCCAGCCGCGCCGGGCTCGCGCCTTGCCGAGCTGGTGACGACTGGCCTGTTGTTCGTCTCGGCGATCTTGTCTTGGGTTGCCTTCATCTCGGTCGGTTTCGGCGAACACGAGACGCAGTCCATCAAGGTGCTGACCTGGATCTCTTCAGGCGCTCTGCAGATCGACTGGGCCTTCCGCGTCGATACCCTGACCGTCGTGATGCTTGTGGTCGTGAATACCGTGTCGTCGCTGGTCCATCTCTATTCGATGGGCTACATGGCCGAAGATCCCGACCGGCCGCGTTTCTTCGCCTACCTCAGCCTGTTCACCTTTGCCATGCTGATGCTGGTGACTGCCGACAATCTCGTGCAGATGTTCTTCGGCTGGGAAGGCGTTGGTCTGGCGTCCTATCTGCTCATCGGCTTCTGGTACAAGAAGCCATCGGCCTCGGCCGCAGCCATCAAGGCCTTCGTCGTCAACCGCGTCGGTGACTTCGGCTTCATGCTGGGCATGTTCGGCATCTTCGTGATGTTCGGCACCATCAGCCTGACGGATATCTTTGCCAATGTCGCCACGGTCGAAGGCAAGACCATCCACTTCCTGTGGGGCAACTGGGATGCCATCACGGTGATCTGCCTGTTGCTGTTCATGGGTGCCATGGGCAAGAGCGCGCAGTTCCTTCTGCACACTTGGTTGCCGGATGCCATGGAAGGCCCGACGCCGGTGTCCGCCCTCATTCACGCGGCGACCATGGTGACCGCCGGCGTGTTCATGGTGGCGAGACTGTCGCCGTTGTTCGATCTCAGCCCGACGGCGCTTACCGTCGTCACGCTGGTCGGCGCTGTGACCGCCTTCTTCGCGGCCACCGTCGGTCTCGTCCAGAACGACATCAAGCGCGTCATCGCCTACTCGACCTGTTCGCAACTTGGCTACATGTTCGTGGCGCTTGGCGTCGGCGCTTACGGTGCTGGCGTGTTCCACCTGTTCACCCACGCCTTCTTCAAGGCCCTGCTGTTCCTCGGCGCCGGCTCGGTGATCATGGCCAGCCATCACGAGCAGGACATGCGCTCGATGGGTGGGCTTCGGAACAAGATACCGCTCACCTTCTGGGCGATGACCCTCGGCACGCTGGCGATCACCGGTGTCGGCATTCCTGGAACGGAGATCGGCTTTGCTGGATTCCTCTCCAAGGACGCTATCATCGAGAGCGCCTTTGCCGGCCATAATCCGGTATCCGGTCTTGCAGCCGTGCTCCTGGTGATCGCCGCCGGTTTCACCAGCTTCTACTCCTGGCGTCTGGTGTTTCTCACCTTCTTCGGGGCCAGCCGCGCACCCAAGGATGTCTACGACCACGCCCACGAGAGCCCGCTGGTCGTGCTGATCCCGCTTGGCGTGCTGTCGCTTGGCGCGGTACTCGCCGGCATGGTCTTCTATGGCCATTACGTCGGCGAGGAGCAGGCCGAGTTCTGGAAGGGTGCGCTGTTCTACGGCTCGGAGAACCACATCCTGCATGCCATGCACGAGGTGTCGTTCCTGGTGAAGGTTTCGCCCTTCCTGGCGATGCTGGTCGGTCTCGCTGTTGCATACTGGTTCTATATCTTGAACCCGGCGCTGCCCAAGAAGCTCGCCGCCGCTTTGCCGGGGCTCTACAAGTTCCTGCTCAACAAGTGGTACTTCGACGAGCTCTACGATCTGATCTTCGTGCGGCCGGCCTTCGCCATCGGCCACCTGTTCTGGAAGACCGGTGATGGCGCCATCATCGACGGCCTGGGTCCGAACGGGATCGCTGCCCGCGTGCAGGACGTCACCGCCCGCGTCGTGCGCCTGCAGACCGGATATGTCTACCATTATGCCTTTGCCATGGTGATCGGCGTTGCCGCCCTGATCACCTGGGCCATGTTCGCCGGGGGACAATGAGTATGAGCGGAATGCCGCTTCTGACGCTGACCACGTTCCTGCCGCTGGCAGGTGCCCTGTTCATCCTGATGATCCGGGCGCAGGACGAGGCTGCGATCCTCAACATCCGGCGCGTGGCGCTGATCACCACCGTCGCCACCTTCCTCGTGTCGATCGGCATCTGGACGGGCTTCGATCCGAAGAACCCCGGGTTCCAGTTGACCGAGACAGCCGGCTGGTCGGGCAGCTTCTTTGCCTATCGCATGGGCGTTGACGGCATCTCGATCCTGTTCGTGCTGCTCACCACGTTTCTGATGCCCTTCTGCATCCTGGCGAGCTGGGAGTCGGTTCAGGTCCGCGTCAAGGAATACATGATCGCCTTCCTGGTGCTCGAGACGCTGATGGTTGGCGTGTTCTGCGCCACCGACCTTGTGCTGTTCTACGTCTTCTTCGAGGGTGGCCTGATCCCGATGTTCCTGATCATCGGCATCTGGGGCGGACAGCGTCGCGTCTATGCCTCCTACAAGTTCTTCCTCTATACGCTGGCCGGTTCTGTACTGATGATGCTGGCCGTGATGGCGATGTACTGGCAGAGCGGGACGACCGACATCACCGAACTGGTCAATCACCCGTTCCCGGCGACCATGCAGTGGTGGCTGTGGTTCGCCTTCTTCGCAAGCTTTGCGGTGAAGATGCCGATGTGGCCGGTTCATACCTGGCTGCCGGACGCGCACGTCGAGGCGCCGACCGCCGGCTCGGTTCTGCTGGCAGCCATTCTGCTGAAGATGGGAGGCTACGGCTTCCTGCGCTTCTCGTTGCCGATGTTCCCGCTGGCATCGGCGGACCTCGCTCCGTTCATCTTCACGCTCTCGGTCGTCGCCATCATCTACACCTCGCTGGTGGCGCTGGTGCAGGAGGACATGAAGAAGCTGATTGCCTATTCGTCGGTCGCCCACATGGGCTACGTGACCATGGGCATCTTCACGCTGAACACGCAGGGCCTGCAGGGTGCGGTGTTCCAGATGTTCAGCCACGGTCTGGTGTCGGGCGCGCTCTTCCTTTGCGTGGGTGTTGTCTACGACCGCTTGCACACGCGTGAGATCGCGGCCTACGGTGGCCTCGTCAACCGCATGCCGGCTTATGCCGCGGTGTTCATGGTGATGACCATGGCCAACATTGGCTTGCCGGGCACGTCGGGCTTCATCGGCGAGTTCCTCACCCTGTCGGCCGCTTTCCAGGTCAACACTTGGGTGGCCGCCTTCGCGGCGCTCGGCGTCATCCTGTCGGCTGCTTATGCCCTCTGGCTGTTCCGTCGCGTCGTCTGGGGCGCCCTGACCAAGGCGAGTCTCAAGGCGATGATGGACCTCAGTCCGCGCGAGATCGCCATTCTGGCGCCGCTTGTCGTGCTGGTGATCCTGTTCGGCGTCTATCCGCTGCCGGTGCTTGATGCCACGGCTGCATCGCTCGATTCACTTCTCCGCTCCGTCCACGCGGCGATCGACGCCGCCGGCCAGACAGCTTCCGCTGGGCCGCTGCCGCTGATCCGCTGAGGGCATAGATAATGACCGCACTTCCCGACTTCGCCCTTGCCGGACCGGAACTACTGCTGGCGGCTGGCGCCCTTCTTCTGCTTCTGCTCGGCGCCTATGGCGGCGAGAAGAAGGCTGGCCTTGTCTCAGGTCTTTCGGCACTGCTGCTCATCGTGGCTGCTGTGGCTGTCATTGTTGGTCGCGATGGCTCGACGTTCGGTGGCGCGTTCATCGTCGACGGCTTTGGTCGCTTCCTGAAGGTACTGGTGCTGATTGGTTCGGCTCTGGCAGTCGTCATGACCAGACGCTTCGCCGTCGCGGAAAAGTTCTTCCATTTCGAGTTGCCCGTGCTGATCGTGCTCGCCACCATCGGCATGTTGCTGATGATCTCCGCTGGCGATCTCATTGCCGTCTATCTTGGTCTGGAGCTCCAGTCGCTGGCGCTCTATGTCGTTGCGGCCTTTCACCGCGATGATGGTCGCTCAACCGAGGCGGGGCTCAAGTACTTCGTGCTGGGCGCGCTGTCCTCGGGAATGCTGCTCTATGGCGCCTCGCTGATTTACGGTTTCACTGGTCATGTCGATTTCGTCGGTATCGCCGCTGCGGCAGCCGCCGGCGGCAAGGCATCGCTTGGCTTGACCTTCGGCATCGTGTTCGTGGCCGCCGGTATCGCCTTCAAGGTCTCGGCCGTACCGTTCCACATGTGGACGCCTGACGTCTACGAGGGCGCCCCGACGCCCGTGACGGCTTTCTTTGCCGCGGCTCCGAAGATTGCAGCCATGGCGCTGTTTGTCCGCGTCGTCATGGAGGCACTCGGGCCGGTGAAGGCCGAATGGCAGCAGATCGTCGCCTTCATGTCTCTGGCTTCGATGATCCTGGGTGCCTTTGCCGCCATCGGCCAGCGCAACATCAAGCGCCTGATGGCCTACTCGTCGATCGGCCACATGGGTTTTGCGCTGGTTGGCCTCGCCGCGGGTTCCGAGGCGGGCATCTATGGCATCCTGATCTACCTCGCGACCTATCTCGCCATGACCGCCGGTGCCTTTGCCGTCATCCTGTCCATGCGCCGCGATGGGGGCATGACGGAAGACATCGACAGCCTTGCTGGGTTGTCGCGCACTAACCCGCTCGTTGCCTATCTGCTTGGCATCATCATGTTCTCGCTGGCTGGAATCCCGCCGTTCGCGGGGTTCTTCGGCAAGTACTTCGTGTTCGCGGCGGCCATCAATGCCGGCCTCTATTGGTTGGCGGTTATCGGTATCCTGAGCTCTGTGGTGGGTGCCTATTATTACCTCCGCATCGTCAAGATCATGTTTCTTGACGAGCCGAAGGGTGCCTTCGAGCCGATGGGTGGCGAGATGAAAGCCGTGCTGGGTATCTCCGGCCTGTTTGTCGCCGCCTTTGCACTCGTGCTTGGGCCGCTCGGCGAAGCCGCTTTGGCAGCGGCCCGTACGTTGTTCTGAGGCATCTTGCACGATGAGCGATGAGCCAGGACTCATTTGTCCTGCCGGCTTTACAGCCCTTCATCTCGACGCGGTCGGTTCAACCAATGCCGAGGCTTTCGATCGCGCAAGACAGGGGGCGGCCTCCGGCCTCTGGGTGGTTGCCCGTCGGCAGACGGCTGGGCGCGGGCGAAGAGGGCGTGTCTGGACATCTGAGCCGGGTAACCTCTATTCCTCGCTGATGCTGCGCAATCCAGCCGAAGAGGCACGGCTTGGCGAACTGCCCCTCGTTGTGGCGCTCGCTGTTCACGATGCGCTTGCCGCGGCGTTGCCTCCGTTCGCAAGGGGCGATCTGGCCATCAAGTGGCCAAACGATATCCTCTATTCTGGCGCCAAGCTCTGCGGAATTCTGATCGAGGCTATTGCGACGCCGAAGGGCAGGGTGGTCGTGGTCGGCATCGGGGTCAACTGCATCCATCATCCCGAGGTTGCCCTCTACAGTGCTACCGATCTCGCCGAGGTCGGCTATCCCACAGAGCCCGAGGCGATGTTTGCACTTCTTGCAGATGCCATGGCGCGTCGGCTTACCGAGTGGCAGACGGGTCGTTTTGCAAACTTGCGAGAGGCTTGGCTCAGTCGCGCTCGTGGGGTCGGTGAGGCAATCACCGTTCGCTTGCCTACGCGCGAAGTGACTGGGATTTTCTCCGGACTTGATGATGACGGGCGGCTTCTGCTGCGCCATGACGGCGGATTGGAATCTATTTCGGCCGGCGACGTATTCTTCAACACCCCCTGAGGCAAGTCGGCTGCGGTTCGCACAATCGCGGAACGATGCGAACTCTTTCCCAGAGTTTTCTTGACGCGGCTGCCTTTCGCGTCCACCTAGAGCCGACGGATAAGATCGAACGAATGCGCGCCGGCAGGGGTCGGCGAACTGGAGATAGTCTGTGACGAAAAAGAAGAGCGGGGCCGACGAGCTCATTTTCCTGCCGCTGGGCGGCGTTGGCGAAATCGGCATGAACCTCGCCCTTTATGGTCTCGGTCCGGAAGCGGATCGCAAGTGGCTGATGGTCGACTGTGGCGTGTCCTTTGCTGGTCCGGAACTGCCGGGTGTCGATCTGCTTCTCCCCGATATCTCCTTCATCGAGGCCTATAAGGACGATCTGGTCGGCATCCTGATCACCCACGCCCATGAAGACCATTATGGCGCCATCTACGATCTTTGGCCACGGCTGGGTGCTCCCGTCTATATGACGCCCTTCGCGGCGGCGTTGCATGCCGCCAAGCGCGAGATGGAGCCCAATGCGCCCCGGGTGTCGACGAATGTCGTCGAGCAGGGACAGCGCTTCTCGATCGGACCGTTCGATATCGAACTGGTCGCCATGTCGCATTCCTTGCCGGAACCGACGGCCGTGCTCCTCCGTACGCCCATGGGCAACGTGCTGCACACCGGAGACTGGAAGATCGATCATGATCCGCGCGTCGGGCAGCCGATCGACATGAAGCGCCTGGCCGAAATCAGCGCCGAGGGCGTTGACGCCATGATCTGTGACTCGACGAATGCGGTGCGTTCGGGGCGTAGTCCCTCCGAGGGGGAGGTTGCCCACGGTCTTGCCGAAGTCGTCGCCCGTGCGAAGAAGCGCGTCGCCGTCACCATCTTCGCTTCCAACCTCGGGCGTATCCGTTCGATCGCCGAGGCGGCCGCCAAGAACGACCGGGAGATTGTCGTGGTCGGTCGCGCCATCAAGCGCGTGCTTGATGTTGCTGGCGAGCTGGGCATGCTGGAGGGGCTGCCACCGTTTCGCGACGAGGAATCCTACGGTTATCTGCCACACGACAAGGTGATGGCCATTGTCACGGGCAGTCAGGGTGAGGCGCGCGCCGCGCTGGCCAAGATTGCCGCTGGTGACCACCGCAACATCACGCTTGATCGCGGTGATATGGTGATTTTTTCATCGCGCACCATTCCCGGCAACGAGAAGGCGGTCGGTGCCATCAAGAACAAGCTCGTCGAGCAGGGCGTGGAGATCGTCTCCGATGGCGACGCCTTGGTGCATACGTCTGGCCATCCGCGTCGCGATGAGATGATGGAACTCTACCGCCTCGTCAAGCCGAAGCTTGCCGTCCCGGTGCACGGAGAGGCCGTTCATCTCGCTGCCCATGAAAGACTGGCGCGCGAGGCTGGCGTTCCGAATGTAACACGTACCAAGAACGGCGAGATGCTGCGCCTTTTGCCCGGCGAGGAACCCAAGGCGATCGGTCATGTGCCGTTCGGAATTCTGGTCAAGGACGGCAATCTTGTGCGTGACCCCGAAGGCTCGGGTGTCGTTGAGCGACGCAAGATGAGTTTTGCGGGTGTCGTGGTCTGTACGCTGCTCATGAACGGGCGGGGCGACATCCTTGGCGAATACGGCCTCAACTGCTTCGGCCTGCCGGAAACGGATAACAAGGGCGACGATTTCGAGGACGTGCTGGCTGCGGCCGTTGACGGTTGTCTGTTGTCCATTCCCAAGGCTCGTCGCAAGGACGAGGACTTGGTTGCCGAAGCCGTGCGACGTTCGATCCGGGCCGCCGCCAACGAGCGCTGGGGCAAGAAGCCGATCACGGAAGTTACGGTGTTGAGAGTCGACTGAGATTTCGCTCTTCAGACTTGAGACCCTGCCATCTTTCAAAGTGACGCAGGCAGCGTGATCGAGACAGACTGTCAAAAAGGGCAGTTTACTGGTCTGCGTCTTTATTCAGGCACCTTGGCGTCGAAACGAAAATCGATAGATCGCCGTAAGTTTCATCGAGCGCGGCAATCTGTTGTTAGGCGAACCGACGATATCCTGTGGTCTATCTAGGAGGGACCATGGGCGTTCGGCGTTTTCTAGTTAACCGGGATGGCAACATGGCGATGGTACTCGCCGTATGCCTCGTGCCCTTGCTGGTTGGCATCGGTGCGGCGGTAGACTATGCCCGGTTGGCGGATGCGCGCGAACTCATGCAGCATTCGCTAGATGCCACCGTGCTTGCCCTGTCATCGGAAGCCCCCAAGCTGACGGTCGATCAACTCAACGATCGAGCCACGCAAGTCTTCAATACCAACTTCCCGTCTGGCAGGGCCGATGGCATCAAGGTGTCTGCGACCTACACCCAAGGCAACGGAGCCGTGATTACAGGTACCGCGACGGGAACGGTTCCCATGACTTTCCTGAACATTGTCGGCATCTCCTCTGAGACGTTGATGGTTCAGTCCAAATCTGCGTGGTCGTCCAAACGCTTGCGAGTGGCTCTTGCTCTGGATAACACCGGATCGATGGATGACAACGGCAAGATGACCGCGCTCAAGACAGCCACAAAGGACTTGCTGAAGAAGTTGAAGGGATCATCGACGACCAATGGAGACATTTATGTATCGATTGTTCCTTTCAACAAGGATGTAAATATTGGAACGAAACTCTCAAATTATGTCTCGTGGACTAAAAAGGGACGGAAGTGTACGTGGGTGCCTGGGACCTGGCGGACAGCGGGATACTACAATTGCTATGATGATTGGCTCTGGCCCCAGAACAAGGCCCATGGCTATTGGGCGGGGTGTGTCTCCGATCGTGATAAAAACATGGATATTGCCGTAGACTCGCCGGTCGGGGAATCCACATACTATCCTGCAGAGGATTACGGCGCTTGTGGTCCACAGCTCACGTCGATGACCAATAACTGGTCAACGCTGGATACGGCTGTCGATGCCATGACGCCGACAGGCGGAACCAATCAGACCATTGGACTTGTCTGGGCGTGGCAATCGCTGAAGTCCACCTCACCGTTGAATGCACCAGCGAAGCTGTCTGGATATGACTATCAAGATGTCATCATCTTGTTATCCGATGGTGAAAACACAATGAATCGCTTTGACGGGAATGGGTCGTCCCACTCGACCGCGGTCGATGATCGTATGTCCAAGGTTTGTACCGCTGCCAAAGCAGACGGAGTCATTATCTATACGGTTCTTGTTATCAGTGGAACCGAGTCTGTTCTAAGAGATTGCGCTAGCTCGGCTGACAACTATTTTAATGCTTCCACGGCCGATCAAATCATCACGAGCTTTGGTGCCATTGGAGACAAGCTCTCGGCGCTTCGTATCGCACAGTGATGCGAGGTATCTAGTTTCCCAGAACCGGCACGAGGCCGTGCGTCACCAAATAGAGCGTAGCCGTCACGGTTATCACCGAGGCGGCGGTGCCGATCAAAATGCCGCTGGCTGCCTGGTCGACGTATAGGCGGTATTGTTGGGCTGCGGCATAACAGGTTGCGGCGGGCGGAAGGCAGGCCATCAGTACCGCCGCCTGCACCCACACGGGCGGAAATCCACCCACCAGATTGACCATAGTCCAAGCCATCAGCGGATGAACGAGAAGCTTGACGGCCACCAGAGCCGGCAACTCGCGATATGGCTTGTCGACTTGTTGCAATGCCACGGTCACGCCGATGGAAAACAGGGCCGCCGGGGCTGCCGATGCTCGCAGCATGTTGATTGTGGCGGCGATAGCCTCCGGCATTGCGAAGCCCGACGCTGAGCCAAGTACGCCGGCGATGCTGCCCAGAATGAACGGATGCGTCAGGATGCGGCGCAGGATGAGTCTTGCCGTGGCAAGGAATGGTCTCTGCTCTTCCCCGAAGATGGCCATCATGGTGGGGAGGAGCGAAAAGATCAGCACCACGTCGAAGCAGAAGATCAAGGCGGTTGGCGCGGCGGCAGCGCCGCCAAGCGCCGAAAGTGTTAGGGCCGGCCCCATGTATCCGACGTTTGCATAGGAACCGATGAGTCCCTGCAACGCGGCAATGCGTAGGGGAGAGCCAGTCAGTATCCTGCCGACGCACAGGGCGATCAGAAAGGTGAAAAAGGTCGAGGTGGTTGTTGCGAGTGCAAAGGATCCGCGCATCAGTTCGTCGATGGGCGTTTTGGACAAGATGTCGAAGAATAGGGCGGGTAGGGCAACGTAAATCAGATAGAAATCGAGCCATGCCAGACCGCTACGAGGAAGGCGAGCGAGCTTCCCTGACAGGAAGCCGATAAGGATGATGCCGAAAAACGGCATAGCCAATGCGAGGACTCTGGTCATAAGTCGGTGATCGCTGCGGGTAGCCTTCCCTTCGGTGAGGTAACGGGGTGGAGGGACGGCGCAAAATGGGATAACAGCACATCGCACGATTCAGACGGTGAACGTAGAGGGTCCGATACTTTTTAAGTGACCGTCCGTAGAGAGGCTTACGAGCGTTGGATTATCAAAAGGCGAAAATGCAGGCCGGCTTTTGGCTCGAGTACGCTGGATTGCGTGTCGCCGTGGCCCTGTTGCGCGTCTTGGGTATTGATCTGGCTTCAGCGTTTATGGGACGTCTGTGGCGCTGGTTTGCGCGCTTCAACCCGCGCCACCTCAGGGCGGAGCGAAACCTGGCCTTTGCCTTGCCCGGCCTGACGGACACGCAGCGCACGTCTATCTTGCTGGACATGTGGGAGAATCTCGGTCGGACCTTTGCCGAGGGGCTTCTGCTACCCGAGATGGTTCGTGAACCCCAACGCGTCGTCATGAGCGAAAAGCTGATGGCCGACCTGGATGCTATCGGCGGTGGTGGAGCGGTTTTTTGTTCCCTGCATCAGGGCAATTGGGAACTGCTGGCGATTGGCTGCGCGGCGGTCGGGAGACCGATCGCCGGTGTTTACCGCCCACTCAAGAATCCATTGGCCGACCGTTATTTCAGGCTGCGTCGGGAAACGGCCTATCCGGCAGGCCTCATCGCTGCCGGGGCCACATCGGTGTTGCGTCTCCGCTCGCTCGCCCGAGGGGGAGCGGCAATTGCCATGATGGCCGACCTACCTGATGGCACTGGCATCCGAGCGCCGTTTTTTGGTGGTCGATCATCCTTGTCAAAGCTGCCCGTCACATTGGCCCGGCATCTAGGTCTGCCTCTGGTGGTCGCGCGGTGTTGCCGTCTCGATGGTGCACGTTTCCGCATTGATGGAGAGAGGATTGTTCTGTCGCACACAGACAATCCTGATGCCGATGTCGATGAGGGGACGCGGGCGCTGCATACGGTGTTTGAAAGCTGGATCCGCAGCGAGCCTGGCCAATGGATGTGGGCGACGAGAAAATGGTCGGAAGCAATCCTTGGTGGTGCCGAGGACGATTGACCTCCGTTCATCTCGCATTCATGTCAAATCTTTGAATTGACACGCTTTTGCCCCCTTCCTTCCGATTGCCGCCCCATTGAGCGGGCACACTCCGGAACCGAAAGCCGCCGATTCCTGTTTTTATGGCGGACTGCGCCCGGAGCATGGTGCTCTTAACGCCATCGGAACGCTCCATTGCCTCGGGCAACACGAAGGAAGGCTGGAGGACTTGATGATCCCATTGAGAAAGCTGCTGCTTGCTTGTGCGGTCGTGCCGCTGTCGCAGATTGCTCTGCAGGCGGCTGCCACCGCTGAGGAAGGCGGAGTGATCGTGGCGCAGGCGGGGTCGCCGGCTTGCCAGCCGGGCGATCCGAACTGCGTGCCCCCCGAAAAAGTGGCTCCGCCGCAGGAGAAACAGCCGGAGGCCCGTCCCGAGGCGCCAGCTCCCCGCCCGGAAGCCCAGCCCGAACCGGCAGCTCCCAAGCAGGAGGCGAAGCCGGAACGTCCTGAATCCCAGCCTGAGACGCGCCCCGAGGCGCCGGCTCCCCGCCCCGAAGCCCAGCCCGAACCGGCCACTCCGAAACAAGAGGTTCAGCCGGAACGCCCAAAGCCCCAGCCCGAGGCTCGTCCCGAGGTACCGGCTCCGCGTCCGGAAGTTCAGCCCGAGCCGTCCGCTCCCAAGGAGAAGGCGAAGCCGCAACGCCCGGAGCCCCAGCCCGAGACCCGTCCCGAGGCACCGGCTCCTCGTCCAGAGGTTCAGCCTGAGCCGTCCGCACCCAAGGAGAAGGCGAAGCCGCAGCGCCCGGAGCCCCAGCCCGAGGCCCGTCCCGAGGCACCGGCTCCGCGTCCGGAGGCCCAGCCCGAGCCGTCCACGCCCAAGGAGAAGGCAAGGCCCGCGCAGCCTGAGGCCCAACCCGAGGCGCCAGCTTCTCCTTCTGATGCGCAACATGAGCCTTCGGCTCCCAAGCCAGACGCCAAACCGTCGGCTCCTTCGGCGGAGCCAATGACTCAACCTAAGCCCCCAATGCCACCGACCGAGGCTCCCGATAAAACTGCTCCCAAGCCACCGGTTCCGGACGCAGCCGCTCCGGGTGCACCGCCTCAGCCGGCGCAACCTGGCACCCAGCCGTCTCCGGATGCCGCAGGGAAGCAGGCCCCGCCACCGGCTCTGATTGAGAAACTTGGCAATCCAGGCGCTGACGCTGCGAGGGCCATTGACCAGAGCGTCGATCAGAAAGCCGGCAACATTCGTGATGTCCAACGTGAACGCCGGGTGATCAGCAACGAGGATGGCGTGCGCGTAACCGTCGAACCAGGCGGTCGTGTCATTGTCCAGAGCGGCGACGAAGCGGTCATTCGTCATGACGATCGCGCTCGCTTCGATCGTGATGGCCGCGATTTCCGCGAACGTCGCACCCGCGATGGCGGACGAGAGGTGATCGTCGCCACACGAGACGGCGGCGAGGTGCGAACCATTTATGATCCCAATGGCATGATGGTTCAGCGTGAACGCCGCGATCGTGATGGCAACGTCTACGTGCTGTTCGATAACAGAAGCTTCGGACGCGGGCCTGTCGACGAGCCGGCCTGGCAACAACCCATCGTTCGGTTGCCGCCTCCCGTCTACGATCTGCCGCAGGAACGTTATCGCGTGGAGATGCGGTCGGCACCGCCGCGCTATGTGGAGGAGGCCCTGACTGCGCCGCCAATCGTCGAGGTGCAGCCTCGCTATACGTTGGATCAGGTAATCTACAGTCCGGACTTGCGTGAGCGCGTAAGGTCGGTCGACCTTGACACGATCACGTTCCCAACCGGAGCGTGGCTCATTGAGCAAAGCGAGGTGCCCAGCATCGAGGCTGTCGCTCGCGGCATCGAGGCGGCCCTGAGACGTAATCCGAACGAGGTGTTCCTGGTCGAAGGATACACCGACGCCGTTGGTTCGGTCGTGGACAATCTCTCGCTGTCCGATCGCCGTGCTGAAGCCGTCGCCAATGTTTTGACGGACCATTACGGCATTCCGCCTGAGAACCTCGTTACTCAGGGCTATGGCGAGAGCTACCTGAAGGTTCAGACCGAGGGTCCGGAGCGTGCGAATCGACGGGTAACGGTGCGTCGCATCACGCCGCTCCTCGCGACGAAGGGCCAACAGTAAGACGATTGCTCCGTCGCGTTTATCTCCGCTAAAAGGAAGCCCCGTTCGTATTGGACGGGGCTTTCATTTTTGAGCTTAAACTCCCAGGCCCGGAAACGCGCATTGCAAAATCGCTTCGTCGCTGCCGTCGGCAAACATCCGCGCCTCCTGACGGTTGGCGCCGTCATCGTGATGGCGACCATCGGCTGGCTTTGGCTGATCGTCACGGCTTGGCACGACGGCATGGGCGAGGCGCTCATGCCGATGATGGGTGAGGAACTGAGCGCAGGCGATGCTTTGCTGGCCCTGATCATGTGGGTTGCCATGGTCTTCGCCATGATGGTGCCAACGGCGGCGCCAACTTTCAAAGCCTACGCCGATAGCGCCGGCGTCCGGACCCTGGCATTGATCGCAGGTTACACGACGGTCTGGGTGCTGGTATCCGTCGTTGCTACAGCTCTGCAGGTCTGGCTCATACATCTTGGAGCCCTTGCGCCCCACATGGCGCCCGCTGGTGTGGCGCTGTCGGCTTCGATTTTGATCGCCGCAGGCATCTACCAGTTCACCCCGCTGAAATGGGCGTGCCTCGTTCGCTGTCGAAATCCGCGCGTCGCCGATGTCGACGATGTCGCGGCGTTTCGTATCGGTGTCGAGGAAGGGCTGGCCTGTTTGGGCTGCTGTTGGGCCATGATGGCGGTGATGTTCGCAGCTGGACTGATGAATCTGGCCGCCATGGCCTTGCTCGGTGTGCTCATGGGGCTGGAAAAGCTCGTGAGCGGTCTCAAAACCACGTATTTCCTCGGGGTTTTGCTCATTCTTGGTGGTGTCATCTTGGCGAGCGGCCTTGTGATCAGGTAGATTGTCGCGAGATGTAACCATCCGCTAGGGATTGGTGGGGTTTTGGGTGATGATCTTTTGGGCTCCGTCGGACGACGCGCTTCGTCCGTTCATGATGGCTCGCAGCCCGGCCGTCGGTTCGGACGAGAGGAACGGCGCATAATGACGGAACTGACGCTTGTGAGCAGACATCAGAATGCGTTGATCGCCCTTGCCGTGCACGCCTTCACGGCAAGTGGGATCGTGTTGGCAATGCTTGCGGCCTTCGCTGCCTATAATCTTGACTGGCCGGCCTTCTTCATGTGGCTGGGACTTGCACTGGTTGTTGATGGCGTCGATGGCCCGATCGCTCGCAAGGTCTCCGTGGAAAGTCGCCTGCCGACCTTCTCTGGTGCCGCTCTCGATTTCGTAGTCGACTATGTAACCTACGTCTTCCTGCCGGCGCTCGCTGTAGCGACTGCGGGGTTCACTTCAATTCCCATAGCGCTCGCTCTGGCCGGAGTCATCGTCTTCACGTCGGCGATGTACTACGGCGACACGCGCATGAAGATGAAGAACAATGCCTTCCGGGGCTTCCCGGTGGTGTGGAACGGCGTTGTCTTTCTTTATTTCGTGTTCGATCTCAACCAGTTCGCTGTCATCGGCATTACGCTTGCTCTGTCCGTTCTGACGTTTGCGCCGATTGCCTTCGTGCATCCGGTGCGCGTCGAGAAGTGGCGGCCGCTAACGCTCGTGGTAACGCTCGCCTGGTTCCTGTTCGCCGGCGCTTCGCTTGCTTGGAAGCTGAACCCACCGCTTGGCGTCGAGATCGGCTTGGCGATTTCAACCGCGTATCTGGCCCTTGTGGCGGCTGTACAGCAGCTCATCGAGAAATTCTTCGGCGCAAAAGCTGCCTGACTTCTTGAAATGCTGGTCACACCCTCCAGATACGGTCCTGTTCCGACGGCCATATCTGGGGAATGACCGCGTCCATGCTAGATCTTGTTTTCAACGCCAGCGCCTGGGCTAGTCTTCTCACCTTGACGGTGATGGAGATTGTTCTTGGCATCGACAACCTCGTCTTCATTTCGGTATTGACCAGTCGCCTGCCAACCGAAGCGGCGCGCAAGGCGCGTGCGCTTGGCCTTTCCATGGCACTGGTCTTCCGCATCCTGCTGCTGATCACCCTGTCTTGGCTGATCGGCCTGACGGTGCCGGTCTTCACATTGCTCGGACATGGTTTCTCCTGGCGTGACCTGATCCTGCTCGCTGGCGGCTTGTTCCTGCTCTACAAGGCAACGCACGAAATCCACGCAGGCATCGAAGGGGAAGAGGACGAAGGCGGCAATGTCGTTCATGCCGCATTTGGAGCCACCGTGGCTCAGATCATCGCCATCGACATCGTCTTTTCAATCGACAGCATCATCACGGCCATCGGCATGGCTGAACATGTGCCAGTGATGATTCTCGCGGTGATCATCGCGATGATCATCATGTTCATCGCGTCCGAACCGATCTCGAAGTTCATTCACGATCACCCGACCACAAAGATGCTCGCTCTGTCCTTCCTGCTGTTGATCGGCGTGTCGCTGGTAGCCGACGGTGTCGGGTTCCATGTTCCGCGCGCCTACATCTACTTCGCCATGGCCTTCTCGGCCGGTGTCGAGATGATCAACATCATGGCGGGTCGCCGGCGCCGTAAAGCCAAGGCCGCGACCTGAACGCCATGGCGACGCAGACATGAGCTGACGGGCGGCGGAGTCCTTCGCCGCTCGTTTTGCATCGTGCTTTCGTGGTTCGATGGTCCCGAAATCGTGACGCTGTTGCTTGGCGTTTATACGGATTTCGCTTGGGTTCTAGATCGTTTCAGGCTACCCCTCTGACAGGTGGCGCCTCGTCGGCGTTTTTCGACGTTCATGGGTCGCCTCGCTTCATCATGGGTATTCGGACCGATGAGCACCACCGATATCGCAAAGCGCGTTCACGACCACAATTGGAAGCTCGACCCGATCATTCGCAGCCTGCTCGATACGGACATCTATAAGTTTCTGATGCAGCAGCTGATCTGGAAGCGTTATCGCGATGTCGATGTCACTTTCTCGTTGATCAACCGGGCCAGCAATATTCGTCTCGCCGATGATATCGATGAGGGAGAACTCAGAGCCCAGCTCGATTATGCCCGTTCGCTGCGACTCGGCAAGAAGGAGTGGATCTGGCTCGCCGGTAACACCTTCTATGGCAAGCGGCAGATCTTCGCGCCGGAGTATCTGGAGTTCCTGCGTGATTTCCAGCTGCCACCCTACAAGCTGAGCAAGGCCGAGGGACAATACCAGCTCGAGTTCCATGGGCCTTGGACCCACACGACGATGTGGGAGATCCCGGCCTTGGCCATCATCAATGAGCTGCGCTCCCGTTCGGTCATGAAAACCATGCGCCGTTTCGAACTCGATGTGCTCTATGCGCGTGCCAAGGCCAAGCTCTGGAGCAAGGTGGAGCGGCTGCGCGCCTTTCCTGATATCAAGGTCGCCGATTTTGGCACCCGCCGTCGTCACTCGCATCTGTGGCAGGATTGGTGTGTCAACGCGCTGAAGGAAGGGCTCGGATCTTCCTTCATAGGCACATCCAACGTGCTGATGGCCATGAAGAGCGACCTCGAGGCCATTGGAACCAATGCCCATGAACTCCCGATGGCCATGGCTGCGCTCGCCAACACCGAGGACGATATGCGCCACTCCCCCTACCGGGTATTGCGCGACTGGCAGGAGCTATACGACGGCAATCTGCTCGTCGTTCTGCCGGATGCCTTTGGGACCGCTTCGTTCCTGCGAGACGCGCCGGACTGGGTGGCCGACTGGAAAGGCTTCCGCCCTGACAGCGCCGACCCGGTGGAAGGCGGCGAGGAGATCATCGCTTGGTGGAAATCGAAGGGACAGGATCCGCGCGACAAGCTGATCGTTTTCTCGGACGGCCTGGATGTCGAGGAGATCGAACGGGTCTACACCCATTTCCGCGGCCGCGTGCATATGAGCTTTGGCTGGGGCACCAACCTCACGAACGACTTCCAGGACTGTGCACCCCAGCCCACGGATGATTTTGACGCCATCTCGCTGGTTTGCAAGGTAACGCAGGTCAACGGTCGGCCGGCCGTGAAACTCTCCGACAATCCGGAGAAGGCGACTGGCGATCAGGCGGAGATCGCCCGCTACCTGCGGGTGTTCGGCGAAGCTGGACGCGTCAAACGCCCCGTAATGGTCTAGCTCTGAAACGACAACGCCGCCCTGAGAGGGCGGCGACGTCTTTCAAATCCGCAACGACTTGTTGCCCGATCAAGCCTCGAACGGCTTGGTGGCAAGCCACTTCTCCAACCAGTGGATGTCGTAGGCGCCATCGATAATGTCGGCATTCTTCAGCATGTTGTTGAAGAGCGGAATGGTCGAGTCGATGCCGTCGACCACAAACTCGTCCAGGCAGCGGCGCAGGCGCATCAGGCACTCGACGCGGTTGCGGCCGTGGACGATCAGCTTGCCGATCATGCTGTCGTAATAAGGCGGGATCGTATAGCCTTGGTAGACACCGCTGTCGACGCGGACGCCAAGGCCTCCCGGCGGGTGCCAGTAGGTGATCTTGCCGGGCGAGGGCGCAAAGGTCGCCGCGTTCTCGGCGTTGATGCGGCACTCGATGGCGTGACCGTTGAAGTGAACATCAGACTGACGGAAGCCCAGCGCCTGGCCGGAGGCCACCTTGATCTGTTCGTTGACGAGGTCGATGCCGGTGATCATCTCTGTCACCGGATGTTCCACCTGCAGGCGAGTGTTCATCTCGATGAAATAGAACTCGCCGTTCTCGTAGAGAAACTCGATGGTACCAGCGCCCGAATAGTTGAGCTCGGACATGGCATTGGCGACGATATTGCCGATCTTGGCGCGTTCATCGTCATTGAGAGCCGGCGAACGAGCTTCCTCCATGACCTTCTGATGCCGGCGCTGCAACGAGCAGTCACGCTCCCCGAGGTGAACGGCATTGCCCTGGCCATCGCCCAGCACCTGCAGCTCGATATGACGGGGCTTCAGGAGGTACTTTTCGATGTAGACCGCATCATCACCGAAAGCATTCTTGGCTTCGGTCTTGGCGGCCGACATGGCGGAGGGCAGCTCCGCTTCGTTCATGGCAACCCGCATGCCGCGACCGCCACCGCCGGCCGAAGCCTTGACGAGCACGGGATAGCCGATTTCGGCTGAAATCCGCAGTGCCTCTTCCTCGGACTCGACGGCGCCGTCCGAACCGGGCACCACGGGGATGCCGAGACGCTTGGCAGTTGCCTTGGCCTCGATCTTGTCGCCCATGATGCGGATATGATCGGCCGAGGGGCCGATGAACGCGATGTTATGAGCGGCTAGAATATCGGCGAAGCGCGCGTTCTCGCTCAGGAAACCATATCCCGGATGCACCGCCTCGGCGCCGGTGATTTCGCAGGCTGCGACGATGTTGGGAATGTTGAGGTAGCTATCGCGCACCGGCGCCGGGCCAATACACACGCTCTCGTCCGCAAGGCGCACGTGCATGGCGTTGGCATCCGCCGTCGAATGCACGGCAACCGTGCCAATACCCAACTCCTTGCAGGCGCGCAGCACCCGAAGGGCGATTTCGCCACGATTGGCGATAAGGATCTTTTCGAACATGGGGCCGGTCACTCGATGATCAGCAGCGGTTCGCCGAACTCGACCGGCTGGCCGTTCTCAACGAGTACCGCGGTAACGCGACCAGCGCGCGGCGCCGGAATGTGGTTGAGGTGCTTCATCGCCTCGATGATCATCACCGTCTGGCCTTCCTTGACCACGTCGCCGACCTCCACGAAGGAGCGCGAACCCGGTTCCGGCGCAATATAGACGGTACCGACCATCGGGGAGGGCACGGCTCCGGGGTTCGCTGCCGGGTCGCTGGCCTTGGGGGCTTCCACAGAAGCGGCCGCCGCGGGAGCGGGAGCCGCTGCCACTGCGGGCATGGCCGTCGGCGCGGCCCAACCGCCGCCTTGGGAAATGGTGACCGGCGCCGCCGTCCGAGCCACGCGGATCTTCAGCTTCTCCTGCTCCACCTCGATCTCGGTGAGATTTGTCTCGTCGAGGATGTTGGCAAGCTGGCGGATCAGTTCGTAGTCAAAGGTCTGGGGCATCGGTTCTCACCGGATTGGGACGGCGGTCACCCTTTCAGGAGACCGGCGAGGGCTTCGAGCGCGAGCGTGTAGCCAAGGGGGCCAAGGCCAACGATCACTCCTGCCGCCACTGGCGAAATGAATGACCGATGCCGAAAACTCTCGCGAGCATGGACGTTTGAGATGTGGACTTCGATCAGGGGAACGTCGGTTCCCTTGATCGCGTCATGCAGGGCGATCGACGTATGCGTATAGGCACCGGGGTTCATCACCACGCCGGCACCACGTCGCCCGGCCTCCTGAATCCAGTCGACAAGTACGCCTTCATGATTGGACTGGCGAAACTCGACGGCTGAAAACCCCAGCGCTGCAGCCTTCTCGCGGCAATTTGCCTCGATGTCGGCAAGGGTCAGCGATCCGTAGATGCCCGGTTCTCGGGTCCCGAGAAGATTGAGGTTCGGTCCGTTGAGGATGAACGCTTCAATGGGCAATCGGTCGGTTCCCTTTCAGGCCAGAGGAGGAGCCACCGCAACCCTTGGAGGGCAGCGGCCGGCTTCCTTATAGGCATATGCCGCGCCGAAAAAAAGAGGCCGCGCCATTTCATCCCCGTCTGTGGGGACTACCCCGCCCGCGTATCCACTAAAGATCAGCAGGCTGTCTTGCCGCAGGCACGCATCGCCTCAATCTTCTGATTGAGCTCGGAAAAGCCGACGGCGCCAAAGACCAGCTCGTCGCCGATGATATAGGCCGGCGTTCCGTTGATGTTTAGCTTGCGCGCAAGGTCGTAGGAATGGCTGATCGCCTCGGCCACTTCCGGCTTGGCTGCGGTCTCCTTGACCTTCGTCTCGTCAAGTCCTGCCTTCACTGCGGCTGCCAACGCGCGGTCGCCGTCGGCCTGGCCACGGGTCCCCAGCAAATCGAAGTGGAAAGCCTCATACGCCTTGGGGGCGAGGATGTTGACTGCGGCGGCCACCTTGGCAGCCTCGACCGATCCTTCGCTCAGGATGGGAAATTCCTTCAGAACGATCTTGACGTCCTTCTCCTTGTCGAGAATGGCTCGGGTATCGGCAAGGGCTTTCTTGCAATAGCCGCAGTTGTAGTCGAAGAACTCGACCAGTGTGATCTTCGCATTGGGATCGCCGAGCACCGCCTGATAAGGCGACGAGAAAATGGCATCCCTGTTTGCCTGGATCGCGTCGGTTCGGCCCTGTTGCTCCGCCGCCTTGTTCCGCGTATCGAGTGCCTGCAGCGCCTCGGTGATCACCTCGGGATGATCCATCAGATACGCTTTCACGACATCACCGATTGCCGCCTTCTGGCTGGTGGTGAACTCCTCGGCCGAGGACACGGATGGGAAGAGGGCTGCGACGACGAGCGTTGCCGACAGCAAGTTCCGGAAATGGGCAAACATGCGACTGCTCCTGTCCCAGGCGAGGATGCCCGGTCAATTCGGTGCCTTGTAGGTGATGATGTCGTCGGCGCGTAGCCAGGCTGGCGATCCCGCCTTCAGGCTCTCCTGCGCGCGAATGGCGTATTTCTTGGCCGTCTGGATGTCCCCGGACGCAAAACTTCCCTGCGCCGAAGCGAGGTCGGCCAGAGGGATGTTGTTCTTGCGGGCATAGGCGATGGCGAGTTGACGATAGCCGACCGGTTGGTCCGGATCGTCTCCAATCCCTTTTGTCAGGGCAGCGATCGCCTCGTCGGTCAGCTGATTGTCGCCGGTCCCAACCAGAGCTTGGCCGAGTAGAACACGGATCAGGCCTGCGCTCGGGGCCAGAGCCACGGCTTTCCTGAGCGGAGCCAGAGCATCCCTTGGCTTGCCTGTCTCCAGCAGGATCTGCCCTTTAAGTTCCCAGAAATAGGGATTGTTCGGGGAGCGCTGGATCAGTGCATCCATGCGAACAAGGGCGGATTTGGGATCGGCGAATCTGTAGGCAACGATGGCTCGTGCGTAGTCGGCGGCAAGACTGGTGTCGGATGGTGGATAGAGCCGCAGGACGCTTTGGCTGTTGCGCGTGAAAGCGGCAAACTTGGCGCGAACAAGATCGTGCCGTTCCTTGAGGGCGGGATCGTCCGGCTTGTCGAAGAATTTCGATTTGTGCGCCAGCTCCTCGATCATGGCGATACGATCGGCCGCCATCGGGTGGGTCTGGATGTAGGGGTCGATGTGCGCCGACATGAACATCTGCTGGTCGGCGAAGCGCTTGAAGGTCTCCAGCATTCCCTTCGCGGACTGGCCGGTCTGGTCGAGGTATTTCAGCGCCAGTTGGTCGGCAGCCGTTTCGTTTTCTCTGGCATACATCAGCAAGCCACGTTGGCCGAATTGCAAACCTCCGGTCGCAACTGCACCGGCCGCCTGGCCGCCGCCGCCCGCCACGCCTGCCGCTACGCCTCCGAGCAACGCGATGGCCGACAGGATTTGCATCCTGCGAATCTCGGTTCGGAGCTGGGCCAGGTGGTTGGCCGCCAGATGGCCGATTTCATGTGCCAGCACGCCGATCAACTGGTTGGGGGTCGTCGAATCGATGATGGCGCCAGCATTGACGAAGATGTGCCGGCTGTCGGCGACAAAAGCATTGAAGGTATCGTCGTTGACCAGCTTCACCTGAACGGTTGCCGAGCCGAGACCTGCCGCCTTCAGGAGCGGTCGCGTGTAATCGGCAATCAGCGCTTCCGCTTCGGCATCACGCAGGAGCGCGATCCCGCCACGGCCTCGCTCCGCGGCAAACGAGGGCAAGGACGACGAGACGGCAATCGCCGTCGCCGTGATCACCGCGATGGAGGTGCGGTAGAAGCTGGTCATCATGGTGTGATTCACCATCGAGAGTCTCGTCAGTATGTCCGGAGCCTGATAAAGGGCAGAACCAGTGCCCGGTGCAATGGAAAAATCCCGGCGCAGCTTTGGCCGGGTGGAAGATTGCCGACCATGTCAGGCAAAATCGTGGAGGGCAGGGGCATGTTGGTTTCGCGGCGGAGTGATGTGGCGCCGTTCCTTGCCATGGATGTGCTTTCCGATGCCAACCGCCTCGCCCGCGAGGGGCGGGATATCATTCACATGGAGCTCGGTGAGCCCGGTGCGCCCGTGCCTGCGGCGGTGCGTGCCGCCGCCGAAGCCGCTCTCGCTCGTGGTCGGGTCGGCTATACGGAGGCGCTTGGCATCCCCGAGCTTCGTGAACGGATCGCCCGCCTTTACAAGGACCGCTATGGTGTCGATGTGCCGGCAGGACGGGTCGCCGTCACCGGTGGCTCATCGGGCGCCTTCAACTTGGCCTTTCTAGCCATGTTTGATGTGGGTGATCGTGTCGGTCTGCCGACGCCGGGCTATCCGGCCTATCGGAACATCCTGACAGCGCTCGGTCTTGAGGTCGTCGAGATTCCGACCTCGGCCGATGCCCGTTGGCAGGCAAGCGCGGCTGCCATTGAGAAGATACATGCGGAACGACCGCTCGCCGGTGTCATCGTGGCCAGCCCCAACAATCCTTCGGGAACCATGATGACGCGCGACGGCCTCAGATCGTTGGTCGCCGCCTGCCACGACATGAAGGTGTCGCTCGTCATGGACGAGATCTACCATGGGCTCGTCTACGATGGCGACGAGGTAACGGCGCTGGAGTTCTCCGACGATGTGGTCGTAGTCAACTCCTTCTCCAAGTATTTCTGCATGACCGGTTGGCGCGTCGGGTGGATGGTTCTCCCCGAACGCCTGATGCGGCCGGTGGAGCGCCTCGCGCAAAACCTCTTCATCTCGCCGTCCGAACTATCGCAGCGTGCTGCCTTGGGAGCTTTCGAGGCTGAACAGGAGCTCGAGGCGGTAAAGGCCGGCTATGCCACGAGCCGCAAGTTGCTGCTGGAGCAAATGCCGAGGATCGGTCTCGATCGCTTTCTACCGGTAGACGGCGCTTTCTATTTTTATGCCGACGTCAGCCGGTACACCAACGACAGTCTCGATTTCTGCCGCCGGATGTTGACCGAGGCTGGGGTTGCCGCAACGCCCGGCCTGGATTTCGATACTGGGCGCGGTGGATCCTACGTCCGCTTCTCCTTCGCCGGCAGAACCGAAGCTATTGCCAAAGCATGTGATCGGCTTGGCGGCTGGTTGAAGTAGGCCTTCTTTTCTTTCTGGCAGCCATTGCATTGCGTCCCCGGGGCTCTCGACCGCCGAGGTGCGTTACGCCGTGCGGTAACGCCTGAACCGGTCGAGTGGTAGGAGCCTAACCGGTTGCCGGAAAACCAAGAGGCCGCCGTGGTTTCCCAAGGCGGCCCCTGTTCAATCTTTACTGCTCGTCTCAGAAGAACGAACGACGCTGCCACCAGCCAGTCTTCTTCGGGTGGTTGGACTCGGGCTCCGGTTCCTGCTCCGGCTCTGGAGCGGGGGGCGGTTCGTTGGCCTCCACCGACTTCTCGACCAGTTCGGCAACGCTTTCGATCTGGGGATGAACAGAGACTGTTGCTTCCGCTTCCTTGGCTTCCTCGGCCGGAGCCTGGTCGCTCTCCACGGTCGGCGTCTCTACCGGCTCCTCCTGGATTGCGCTTGGAGCCGAAACAACGGCTCCCGCATCACCTGCGTCAGCAACCGGCTCCCCGTCGGAAGCCGCCTCGCCTTCAGTCGCGGACTCGGAGAAGGCAACTTCACCCTCCTGAGCCACGGCATTCGACTCTGAGCTGGTATCGTCTTCAAGCTGATGCCGACGACGGCCGCCGCGACGACCGCGACGACGCGACCGACGACGCTGCTCGCCTTCGCTCTCACCCTCGGCACGCGGCTCGCCATCTTCTTCCGAGCCTTCATCCTCACCCTCGGCGCCTTCGGGCGTCGGCTGTTCGTCGCCTTCGGCAGCTACCTCCTGGCCCTCACCATTGGCGGCATCGCCATTCTCGGTCCGCCGCCGGCGGCGGCGCCGGCGCTTGCGGCGACTGTCACCATCGCCACGCTCTTCGCGCGACGACTGGGCCTTCTCGGTCTCTTCCTCTTCGTCGTCCTCTTCCTCGATCTCCTCGTCGACTTCCTCGTCATAGGGCTGAACGCTCTCTGGCGTCAGCGTCGACACGGGCAGCGGGGGAGCTGGATTGAGGATGATTTCACCACGCTCGACGGCAAAGTGCTGAGCGCCCAGATGCTCGTCGGCGGCGATGGTGATGGTCAGCCCGAAGCGAGCCTCAAGATCGGAAAGATGCTTGCGCTTCTGGTTGAGAATGTAGAGCGCAACCGCAGACCGCGTACGGACGGTGAGATGATGCGTGACGCCCTTGATCAGCAGGTCTTCCAGCGAACGCAGCACATGCAGGGCGACGCTCTCGGTAGAGCGGACAATACCCGCCCCCAGGCAGTGTGGGCAGAGCTCAGTGGAGCCCTCGAGCACGCCGGTGCGGATGCGCTGGCGGCTCATTTCCATCAGGCCGAAGTGCGAAATGCGGCCGACCTGGATACGGGCGCGGTCGTTCTTCAGGCAATCCTTGAGCTTGCGCTCCACAGCCTTGTTGTTCTTGGCCTCTTCCATGTCGATGAAGTCGATCACGATGAGACCGGCGAGGTCGCGCAGACGAAGCTGGCGAGCCACCTCTTCGGCGGCTTCGAGGTTGGTGGCGAGAGCCGTGTCCTCGATGTTGTGTTCGCGCGTCGACCGACCCGAGTTGACGTCGATGGCGACCAAGGCTTCCGTCTGATTGATGACGAGATAGCCGCCCGACTTCAGCGTCACCTGCGGCGAGAACATCGCATCGAGCTGCGGCTCGACGCCGAAGCGGCCGAACACGGGGATCGGATCCCGATAGGGCTGGACGTTCTTGGCATGGCTCGGCATGAGCATGCGCATGAAATCCTTGGCCTCGCGATAAGACTCCTCGCCCGCCACCAGGACTTCATCGATGTCCTTGTTGTAAAGGTCGCGGATCGAACGCTTGACCAGCGAGCCTTCTTCATAGACGAGGCTCGGCGCGGTCGACCGCAGTGTCAACTCGCGCACGTTTTCCCACAGGCGCAGGAGATACTCGAAGTCGCGCTTGATCTCGGTCTTGGTGCGTGCGGCGCCGGCCGTCCGGAGAATGACCCCCATGCCCTCTGGCACGTCCAGCTCGTGGGCGATTTCCTTGAGGCGCTTGCGATCCTGAACATTGGTGATCTTGCGGGAGATGCCACCACCGCGACCCGAGTTGGGCATCAGCACCGAGTAACGGCCAGCCAGCGAAAGGTAGGTCGTCAGGGCCGCACCCTTGGTGCCGCGCTCCTCCTTGACGACCTGAACCAGCAGCACCTGCCGCCGCTTGATCACTTCCTGAATGCGATACTGGCGTGCGCGACGAGTACGCCGCTCCGGAACTTCCTCAAGCGCGTCTTCAGCACCGACGCTCTCGACGTGCTCTTCCTCGTCGTCGCCAGACCGCTCTTCGCCATCATCGTTGATGGTTTCCACTGTCTGGTCGTCGTGAATGTCAATGACGCCGCCGGTCTCCGGGGTTGGGACCTCATCATCGCCCGACTCGATAACGGGTGTTGCCTCGACGAAACCCGAGTCATCGACCGGGTGCTGCTCCGCACCCTCGGCAGGTGCCTCGCTGACAACTTCCTGCGGTCGGGCGGCGGCCTTGGCCGCCTGGGCACGAGCCTGCCGTTCGCGATGCATGCGGGCTCTACGCTCCGCTTCCTCGCGCTCTTCGGCTTCTTCCGCCTCGATCAGGGCCTGACGATCGGCTTGAGGAATCTGATAGTAGTCGGGATGGATCTCCGAGAAGGCAAGGAAGCCATGACGGTTGCCGCCATACTCGACGAAAGCTGCCTGCAGCGACGGCTCCACGCGCGTCACCTTGGCCAGATAAATGTTACCTCTGAGCTGCTTCCTTGTTGCCGACTCGAAATCGAACTCCTCAACGCGGTGTCCACGCACCACAACCACCCGGGTCTCCTCCGGGTGGGTGGCATCTATCAGCATCTTGTTGGCCATAAAGACTGACTCCCGGCGGCACGCGATCTCGGCACCGCCGCAGTCCCGGTGAGAGGGTCTTGGTAGCCCTCCCTGGAATCACCGCGCGCTGTAAGGATCGGTATTGGCCGCCGATAAGGGGGAAGGGAATAGGGAAGGGCGCCGGACCGACCAAAGCCACAAATCGGGAAGAGGCAGATGCTTGACGCCATCCTGCCCGTTCATCGATCTGCTGTGGCCTCACGACTTTCACGTCCGGCACGTTCTTTCTTTTCAACACCGTCGTTCCTGAAAAAGACCCGCTCGGCAAAGCCAATACGGGGGAACGGCGACGAATGCCTGTCGGGTGACCTCATCGGTCACGCGCCGGAACACCGATCTTTCCGGTGGATCTATGGGCGTCCCCATGTGCCTTTCGCAACACGGCACTTGCCGGTCGGAACGCAACAAGCGAAGGTCCGAACTCCACGCACCGATCGGATTGCCACACCGCCGGTCACGCTGATCTCTCGGCCCCCCGACTACCGGCATCACTCCATCGCTCTTGCAAGCTCATGGCGAACCGGTTGGACGCTCTCAAGTACCGAGAGCAAGGATTCGGGCTCCGATCCCTTATTACTTGCGTGAAGTCCCATATGCAAGGCGATCAAATAGGCCGTTGATCAATTCCTCGCAATGTGAAGCGTCTGTTGTTCATCGCGGCGAGGCGTAGGAATGTTTAACCAAATTGAATTAGTTACTCATAGGTGAATGGCCGCCGATCTGGGGAAACGTCTTCAGCCAGAGAGGGGAGTTGCCATTCTGTCCATCTATGGCAGTTTGGGCCGATCATCGGATCGTTGGAGCGATCATTTGACGACCGTGGCAGACCGCTTTGCAAGCTTCCTCAGCGTCATTATCGTGGCGTTGACGGTGCTTGTCTGCTCGGCGGCCGGTGTCCTTGCCGGGGCCACGCCAACAGCAACCGACGGTCGGGTCGTCGGCGACGATAGCCGCACCCGCTTCGTACTTGACCTGTCTGGCGAGGTCGATCTCAGCGCTTTCACGCTTGCCGACCCTTATCGTGTCGTCATCGACCTGCCAGAGATCGATTTCCGTCTTCCGACAGGCACCGGGGCCAGCGGCAGAGGTCTCGTGAGCGATTGGCGCTACGGTCAGTTTGCAGCGGGGCGGTCGCGCATAGTGCTTGATGTCACGGGGCCGGTGAAGATCGACAAGGCCTTCGTTTTGCCCGCCGTCGAGAATCAACCCGCCCGCTTGGTTCTTGATCTCCTCAAGACGACAACCGCAGCCTTCGAGGATGATCTGAGAAAAAGCCAGCTTGCCCGCGACGGCGCCAATGAAGCGCCCGTGCAGAAAGCCGATCAGCTGCCGCCGCCGGATCGTAGCAAGCGGGAGAAGCCGCTGATTGTGATCGACGCCGGACATGGGGGAGTTGATTCAGGAACGATCTCGGCGTCGGGCGTAATGGAAAAGGACATTGTCCTGGCGTTTGCCAAGAAGCTCCAGGAGCGCCTTGAGCAGACCGGCAAGGTAGCGGTGCTGCTCACCCGTACCGACGATACCTTTCTGCCGCTTGGCGCCAGGGTACAGTTTGGCCGCGACCATGCGGCCGATCTGCTTTTGTCGATCCACGCCGATTCCGAGCATGAGGGTTCGGTTCGCGGTGCCACCGTCTATACGCTGTCCGACAAGGCGTCTGACCGAGAGGCAGCGGCACTTGCGGCCAAGGAAAATGCCTCCGATCTGATTGCCGGCCTCGATTTGCAAAAGGAAGCTGACGGGGTCACGGATATCCTGGTGGATCTCACCCGGCGAGAGACACGCAACTTCTCGGCCGCCTTCGCCAATGGCCTGGTCGGGGATCTCGCTTCAACCACGCGCATGATCAAGAACCCGCGTCGTTCCGCCGGTTTTCAGGTATTGCGTGCCCACGACGTACCTTCGGTGTTGGTGGAGATCGGTTACCTCTCCAATGACCAGGACGAGAAGCTGCTCACCTCGGACGAGTGGCGCTCGCGTGTCGCCGATGCCGTTACCCAGGCGGTGCTGCGTTTTTTCAGTCAGAAGTACGCCTACCTTAACAAATAGCTGCGTCGAGGCGACTGTTGCGGGCCGGCAACGCCACGGCCCCGCCTTTGCCACAAAGAGCGGCGAACGTTCGGTTCAACGGAAACATTCGCATTCTGCGGCGTTTTGAGGTATCGGCAGGCCCAAAAGCCGACGCATGAGCATCCTGACGAACCAGGAGCATCACGCCGTCGCAGCGATCGGGCACGTCACTGCGGCCTGTGACGACGGGAATAATGGACGGGATATGATCTTCGTAAGATTCTTCGGCTGGGTCTTCTCGATTACGGCTTTGCTGTTCCTGGTGGTGGCCGGCGGCATCGCCGTCTACATTCATTCCCTCAGCACCGATCTGCCCGATACGAACCAGCTTCGAAACTACCAGCCGCCCGTCGTAACGCGCGTCCACGCTGCCGACGGCGAACTCGCCTCGGAGTACGCCCACGAGCGCCGCTTGTTCCTGCCGATCCAGATGATTCCGGATCGGGTCAAGCAGGCCTTCATTTCCGCCGAAGACAAGGGCTTTTATACTCATCCCGGTATCGATCTTCTCAGTCTTGCCGGCGCTGCCGTGAAGAATCTCGATACCCTGGTCTCGGGCTCGAAGAAGCGCATGGTTGGCGCTTCGACGATTACCCAGCAGGTCGCGAAGGTGTTCCTGCTCTCCAACGAGCGGACCATGGATCGCAAGATTCGCGAAGCCTTGCTGACGCTGAAGATTGAGCAGACCTATACCAAGGATCAGATCCTCGAGCTCTACCTCAACGAAATCTATCTTGGTTTCCGGTCCTATGGCGTAGCCGCCGCCTCGCTGGCCTATTTTGACAAGCCGTTGTCCGACTTGAAGCTCGAAGAAGTCGCCTTCCTCGCGGCGCTTCCCAAGGGACCCGAAAATTACAACCCTTACCGTAGTCGTCAGGCTGCCATTGAGCGCCGCAACTACGTGATCCAGCAAATGGTGCAGAACGGCTACGCGACGCGCGAGGAAGGCGACGCGGCCTTGAAAGCGCCGCTCGTCATCGCTGAGCGCAATCAGTCCGCCAAGGTGTTTGCCTCCGAGTACTTTGTCGAGGAGGTCCGCCGGACCCTGCTCAACATGTATGGTGAGAAGGGGCTCTACGAGGGAGGTCTTTCGGTTCGCACGACGCTCGATCCCAAGATGCAGGTGATCGCCCGCTCCGTTCTTCAGCGCGCCCTCATGCGCTACGACGAAGCCCACGGTTGGCGCGGTGCCAAGAAGAAGATTGATGTCTCCGGGGACTGGGGTATTCCGCTCGCCGCCGAGACGGCGCTTTCCGATGTGCCCGAATGGAGTCTGGCTGTTGTTCTCGGCTTTGACGGCGATGCGGCCCGCATTGGCTTGCAGCCGTCCAAAGGACCGACGGGCAAGGTGAATGATGAGCGCGTCGAGGGTGTCATTCCCGTCGATCAATTGAAATGGGCCAAGTGGGATAGTGGGCCAAGGCGTGGAGCGCCTGTGAAGGCTGCTTCGGATGTGCTCTCCGTCGGCGACGTCATCTACGTCGAGAAGACCGGCAACGCCGTCGGAACGCTCGAAGCCTACCGGCTGCGCCAGTTTCCCGCCATCTCCGGCGCTTTGGTCGCCATGGATTCGAACACGGGTCGTGTTCGCGCCATGGTCGGTGGGTTCTCCTTCGCAGAAAGCGAGTTCAACCGGGCGACACAGGCGATGCGTCAGCCGGGGTCTTCATTCAAGCCATTCGTCTATTCGGCGGCACTCGACAACGGCTACACGCCGGCTTCGGTGATCATGGATGCTCCGATCGAGATCGATCAGGGCCCGGGACTTGGCATGTGGCGGCCACAGAACTACGGCGGCGGCTACATCGGCCCGGCGACGCTTCGGACCGGTATCGAGCAGTCACGCAACCTGATGACGGTTCGCCTTGCCCAGGACATGGGGATGCCGCTTGTTGCGGAGTATGCTCGCCGCTTCGGCATTTATGACAATATGCAGCCGGTGCTTTCCATGTCGCTCGGTGCCGGTGAGACAACCGTGATGCGCCTCGTCAACGCCTACGCCATCATAGCCAATGGCGGCCGACGCGTTCAACCGACGCTGATCGACCGTGTACAGGATCGCTTCGGCCGCACCATCTACAAGCACGATCAGCGCGTTTGCGAGGGCTGCAACGCCGATGAGTGGAAGGGCCAGGATGAGCCGCAGCTCGTCGATGAGCGTGAGCAGGTGCTCGATCCGATGACCGCCTACCAGATCACCTCGATGATGGAAGGTGTCGTTCAGCGCGGCACGGCCACGGTGATCAAAAGCTTGAATCGTCCGATAGCCGGCAAGACCGGCACCACCAACGATGAAAAAGACGCTTGGTTCGTCGGCTTTACGCCGGAACTGACCGTCGGCATTTTCCTCGGCTTCGATACACCCAAGCCGATGGGACATGGCTCAACGGGCGGCATGATGTCCGCACCGGTGTTCCGCGATTTCATGGGACAGGCGCTGGTGGGACAACCGCCGCAGGAGTTCAAGGTTCCCGAGGGCATGACGCTCATCCCGATCAATCGCAAGACCGGTATGCGCGCCTACGAGGGCGAGAGCGCCATCATCGAGGCGTTCAAGCCAGGAACCGGCCCGTCGGACGTCTATTCGGTGATCGGCGGCGACGGTGTCGCTTGGGGTGGTGTGCCCACGCAGGTCAACCCGGAGGCCGACAAGGCTGCCGTGAGCGGGACCGGCGGTCTCTATTGATGCCGATTTACCGTCTGTCGTATCGGCAGGCACCCAAGCTGCCATGGTCACCTGGGTGGTGAGCCCGTTTTGACGTTTAATGGATGTCCGACGGGTTTACATCCGCAGCATCCATTCATATGGTCCGCCGCGCCCGTGATCGACGACGGGTGCCGCCGCTGGCTTCCACCGCGGTGCAACTCAACCTCTTGACCGGAGCTCAATGCCAATGCGAGCCGAAATCGAGGCCATCGTCGACGAGATCAAGCAGGGTATGGCCCTGCTGAGGAGGCATCTTTGACTGGGATGCCTCCCAGCAGCGCATGGCCGAACTGAACGGTTTCGTCGAAGATCCAACTCTCTGGAACGACCCGGAGCGCGCGCAGAAGATTATGCGCGAGCGGACCGATCTTGAGAGCAGAATCAACGGTTATCTCAAGCTTGATCGCGATCTGAAAGACAGCGTCGAGCTGATCGAGCTCGGCGAGATGGAGGGTGACGCCACGGTCGTCACCGACGCAGAGAACACGCTGCGCGGTCTCAAGGATGAGATTGCTCGCCAGCAGGTGGAATCGATGCTGTCCGGCGAGGCCGATGCCAACGATACCTATATCGAGGTGAACTCCGGCGCAGGCGGCACGGAGAGCCAGGACTGGACCAACATGCTCCTGCGCATGTACACGCGCTGGGCCGAACAGCATGGCTACAAGGTCGAGGTGCTCGAGGTTCACGACGGTGAAGAGGCGGGGATCAAGAGCGCGACCGTGCTGGTCAAGGGGCACAACGCCTACGGCTGGCTGAAGACCGAGTCCGGCGTTCACAGGCTGGTTCGCATCTCGCCATTCGACAGCCAGGCGAGGCGCCACACGTCTTTTTCGTCGGTGTGGGTCTATCCGGTGGTCGACGACAAGATCGAGATCGAAATCAACGAGAGCGACTGTCGCATCGATACCTATCGCGCCCAGGGCGCAGGCGGTCAGCACATCAACACCACCGACTCGGCGGTACGCATCACGCACTACCCATCGGGCATCGTCGTTTCATGTCAGGCCGAGCGCTCGCAGCACAAGAACCGCGCCACCGCCTGGAACATGCTTCGCGCCCGCCTGTACGAGGCGGAACTGAAGAAGCGCGAAGAGAAGGCCAATGCCGAGAATGCCGGCAAGACCGACATCGGCTGGGGGCATCAGATCCGGTCTTACGTTCTGCAGCCTTATCAGCTCGTCAAGGATCTCCGGACCGGCGTGGAAAGCACCTCACCATCCGACGTCCTCAACGGCGAACTTGATGGCTTCATGGAAGCCGCGTTGGCTCAACGCGCTTTTGGGAAGCAGCCGGCCGAGATTTCCGACATCGATTGAACGATGATCTCGCTGAAAAACGAAAGTGGCGGGGTGCCTGTGCATCCCGCCATTTTTCGTTCAAGCCACTGCGATGCGCCTTCTGTCAGGGCAAGAGGCTCGCCAGCTTGTTTCCGGCGTTGATATAGTTGATCGGGTTTAGAGCTACGCCGTTGATGCGTGTCTCATAGTGGAGGTGGGGACCGGTGGATCGACCGGTCGAACCAACCTCGCCGATAACGGTGTCTCGCGTCACTTTGTCTCCCACCTGGGCGATGATGCGCGACATATGCCCATAGCGTGTGGTGACGCCGTTGCCGTGATCGACTTCGACCATATTCCCGTAGCCGCCGGACCAGCCTGCAACCGTCACGACGCCAGGTGCGGTTGGCCGGATGTCGGTTCCTGTTGGCGACCGGAAGTCGATACCCGCATGAAAAGCCAGCGAACCGAGAAAGGGATCGCGACGCGACCCGAAGTTCGAGGTCATCTCACCGCCGGGCATCGGGCGGATGAGGGGCAGGCGAGCCGCTTCCGCCTTCACCAGCTCGATACGATTGAAGGCTTGATCGGCCTCCTGCATGGCTGCGCTCAGAGCCTGTGCGCCACCGATCGGAATGTAGGGGCCACCGACGGCATCCTGCGAGTCGGCTTGCGAATCCGGAACCTTCGCCTGGAGACCAACGTCGGCCATCACCTCCACCGCCGCGTTGACGCGAGAGTTGACGGCGTCCGCTATCGATTCAACGGCTTTCGCTTGCTCCGCATCAATGGCTGCGAGGTGGCCCGAAATTGCCTTGAAATCCGGCTTGCCGTCTGCCGTCCGCAAGGCCGTCTTGGAACTGTCCGTTTTGGCGGGTGTTGCCGTCAGTGCATCGAACTGGCGATCAATCCGGTTGGCTCTGCCGGCATCTGCATATGCGTTGACGGATCCTGTCACTTCGTCGGTGTCGAGAGAGGCGCGTTTGTCTGCCGGCACAGCTTCATTGCGACCGTCAATGAGGCCTATGCTGCGCGCCTTGTCGATCAGTGCGCCGACAGCACGCTGGCGATCCGCAATGCCCTGCTGGGCGGACATGATCTTTTCGACTTTATCGTCCATTGCCACACTGTCGAGGATCTGTCGGCTGGAGATCCTGTCGATCTCAGAACGCAGACGGGCGATCCGGTCCTCATAGGCCTGCTGCATGTCGGCGTTGCGCTCGCGGACCAAATCGAACAGATCGTCGCGAAACACCAGGTAGGTCGTCGCAGCGAGAAAACCGAGCGATACCGTGAGAAACAAGGTGAGTCCGCCGAACAGTGCCAGCGGGCTGAAGGTGTAGGTGCGCGTGTTATCTCGGCTGATGAAGACGATCCGTCTCGCCGAACTTTGGCTGCGATATCGATCTGCGGCTTGCGGTCTCATCATCAACGCGACGCTCCAAAGGGTTACTGCCCGCGCCACCGACACGCGGATCCCTGTTGGGGTCGATTAGAAACTGTTAGGGTTAATGAAGGCTTGAAGCTGGCCGCGGCGTGATGTCGCGGCCGACAGTCAGAGTGCCTTGATCGCCGCCAGCACCTCTTCGGCGTGCCCCTCAACCTTTACCTTCGGCCATACTTTCGCAACCTTTCCGTCGGAGGCGATCAGGAAGGTGGATCGAATGACTCCGAAGTACTTTTTGCCATAAAGCGACTTCTCGCCCCAGGCCCCGTAACTCTCGGAAACCCTATGGTCGGGATCAGACCCGAGTCCGATCGTCAGCTTGTGCTTGGCGCGGAACTTTCCGTGCTTTTCCACCGTATCAGGCGAGATCCCAATGACCGTCGCACCTGCCTTCTCGAACTCTTCAGCCAGGCAGGAGAAGCCAACTGCTTCGCGCGTACAGCCCGATGTGTCGTCCTTGGGATAGAAGTAAACAACAACCGGTCGGCCTTTGAGTGCCGAGAGCGTAACCTCACCCATATCGGTCGGAAGGGTAAAGTCAGGGGCAGGCGTACCAACGGAAAGAACGGTCATCGGGCGATCTCCGGCATAAGCGCTTTTTCATCCTCTCTCAGAGTGGCACTTGATCTGAGAGGACTCAAGCGGGCGATCCCGATCCCCTGATTGCCCCGAAGTCTCTCGGCCGCGGTTCTTTCGACCGAGGCACAGGTTCCAGGAGGTACGCCAGATGGCGGCCAGGATAGATGTGGCCCATCTGTGCAAGATATTCCCACCAAGAAATGTGCTTTTCAGTCGATCAAGTCTAGGCAATTATCTCGGGGTATTTAAAACAAATCCTCGTTTGAACTTCTACGTGAATATTGGTTTCCGCTCCCTCCATCCTTTTGAAGGAGGAACGAATCTTGATTGCTCCGTCCATACAGAAGGTTATCACCCATTTGGAGTTTGATGGCCTCCCTCCAATTCCTGTCGTCTGTCGTGTTAAGGCCGGCTTCCGAAGCGATGGAAGCCTTTCCGTAGAGGGGGAGGCCGACGTCCAGGAGGACTTCACCTTTTTGATCGGCGTGTGCGGTCGTATCTGCCTTGGCGACGGGCGCCGGAAAATCGGGGTTCGGATCGCCTCGGCGGATGCCGAACATGGCATTGTTCGATTTCTGATCAGGGATCCTGCCCTTGATGCAGCTTCCTAGAAGTTGCAACCGGCGTGTAGAATAATCGCCAAAAGCAAACGGGGCGCCGAAGCGCCCCGTCTGTTCATTGTCTATGAAACCTCAATCAGGCGATCTTGGGATCCAGTTCGCCAGAGGCGTAGCGCTTGGCCATTTCGGCGAGCGGGATCACCTTGATCTTGGAGCCGTTGCCGGCGGCGCCGAACTCCTCGTAGCGCTGCTTGCAGACCTTCTGCATGGCGGCCATGGCCGGCTTCATGAAGGAGCGCGGATCGAACTCGGCCGGCTTCTCCGCGAAGAACTTGCGGATGGCGCCGGTGATCGCCATGCGGCAATCGGTATCGATGTTGACCTTGCGCACGCCGTGCTTGATGCCGTTGACGATCTCTTCGACCGGAACGCCGAAGGTCTGAGGCATCTTGCCGCCGTAGGCGTTGATGATGTCGAGAAGGTCCTGCGGAACCGACGACGAGCCGTGCATGACGAGATGCACGTTCGGCATGCGCTCGTGAATCTCCTTGATGCGGTAGATGGCGAGCACGTCGCCGTCCGGCTTGCGGGAGAACTTGTAGGCGCCGTGGCTGGTACCCATGGCGATGGCCAGAGCGTCGACCTTGGTGCGCTTGACGAACTTCACGGCTTCGTCCGGATCGGTCAGCAACTGTTCCTTGCTGAGCACGCCTTCGGCGCCGTGGCCGTCTTCCTTGTCGCCCTTGCCAGTCTCGAGCGAGCCGAGCACACCGAGCTCGCCTTCGGTCGAGGCACCAACGAGGTGGGCCAACTCAGCCACGCGGCCGGTAACGTTGGCATTGTAGTCGAAGTCGGCGGGGGTCTTGCCGTCGGCCTTGAGCGAGCCGTCCATCATGACCGACGAGAAACCGTTGGTGATGGCGGAAAGGCAGGTGCCCTCCGAGTTGCCGTGGTCCTGATGCATGCAGACCGGAACGTCGGGATAGAGCTCGATGGCGGCCTTGATCAGGTGGCTGAGCACGATGTCGTTGGCGAACGCGCGGGCACCGCGGCTGGCCTGCATGATCACCGGGCTGTCGGTCTCCTTGGCCGCGGCCATGACGGACAGCATCTGCTCCATGTTGTTGATATTGAAGGCCGGCATGCCATAGCCGTGTTCGGCGGCATGATCGAGCAGCTGCCGCAGTGAAACCAGCGCCATAAGGGAACTCCTTCGCGAATTCTTCTGTGGTCCCGAGCCCTTCCCGCCTATCGCATGCGACTGGCGAAACAGACTGGCTCATATCTACGACTTTAGCACGATTTACCAGAGCCGAGTTCGATCAAGGCCGTTGGTTGCGCCAAAAAATCGTGAACGCAATTGATAGTTCGTCTTAAACTTGGTGTTTTCCTCTATGGGCAAATTACTGCCCATGAAGTCAACTGGCAAGCACGGCCACGTCGACCCGACGAGCCAACTGGCGCACGTCGTCGGGCGAGGGCAGGTTGGGCCCGATTCGTCCCAGCTTGGCCGTGGCAAAGGCCACCGCGCGACGAGCCAGGGCTTCCAGGCCGAGATTGTCGGCAAGCGACGACGCTATGCCCGCGACCATGGCATCGCCCGCGCCGACGGTCGAAAGGGCGTTGACCACAGGCAAACGCGCCGACAGCGCCGTATTGCCGCGCAGGAAGATGGCTCCCTGTTCACCGCGGGACACGACAACCACCTCAATGCCAAGCGCCTGAACATCACGGGCCGCAGCAACGATATCGGCGACCTCCTTCAGCGGTCGGCCCGCCCATGCTTCCAGTTCCACGCGGTTTGGTTTGACCGCAAAGGGTAGGTTTTCGCGTGGTGCGGCCAGAGACGCGGCAAGCGGCGCACCCGAGGTATCGAGCACGACGCGGCACCGGAGGAGACAGAGATCGGCGGTGAGTCTCGCCCAAACGCTGGCGGGTTGACCGAGCGGCAGGGAACCGGCCAGGACGACCAGTGCTCCCTCGACCACCTCGCGTCGCAACACGTCGAGCACCATGTCATATGTTTCGTCGTCGAAGGTGAGGCCGGGCAGGTTGATGTCTGTCGTCGTGCCCGTGACGACATCGGCAATCTTGATATTGGTACGTGTATCGCCGGCCGTGCGGACGAAGCGATCCTGGATGCCCTTGTCTTTGAAGAAGTCTGTGAACGTCGCATCGTTGCCGCGTCCGAGCACTCCGGTTGCCACCACCGGAATACCCCAGTCCGCAATGCAGCCCGCAACATTGATCCCTTTGCCGCCAACATTCGACTGCGCCGCACGGGCGCGATGGACCTTGCCGGGCGTCAAGTCATCAAGCGTGACGGTGAGGTCGATCGCCGGATTGAGCGTAACGGTAATAATGGGCGAGGTCATTGTCGGCTCCAAACGAAAACGTCTCTAGCGTCTTTACTATAGCGGTTTCGCAGGATGGCGCGGTTTCGGCAAGCCCCTCTAGGACTGGCCGGCAGCTCAATGCTCGGTGTGCAGGCATTTGTGATGATCGGCCAGGACCTCAATGACCCGACACTCACCGACGCAACGATGCCCGCATCCCCCGACCATGGCTTCCAGTTCCTCCTTCAGCGCCATCAGGCTCTCGATGCGAGCATTGACCTCCGCAAGCTTGTCACGGGCAATGCTGTCAGCTTCGGAACACGGCTGGTTCGGGTTATCCTGGAGGGTGAGCAGCGTTCGGATAGCCTCGATCTCGAACCCCAGATCGCGCGCGTGGCGAATGAACGAAAGGCGGCGGAGGTCGCGAGCACTATAAAGACGACGATTTCCTTCACTGCGCGGCGGTGCAGGTAGCAGACCGATCTGCTCGTAATAGCGGATGGTTGGTACCTTCACCTGACTGAGGCGGGAAATTTCGCCGATCGGCATATCTGTCATTTTGATGCGTCTTCTCCTCTAGTGACTAGAGGATGTGATTTGGGGTTACCAAAAGCAAGGGTTAGGCGATCCTCGGCAATCAAGGAATCGCGATCCCCGGTAAGGCACAGCCCACTTCCTGCTGCTGACCTCTGCTATCGGCAATTTGACTCTTGGTGTTTCTTCAACGCCGGCGAGCGTTCGGGAGAGGTTGGAACGAGGTTTGCTCGGCTGGCTGCGTGTCCATCAGCCGGAGGCGTTCATGAACCGCCGTTCGTTCCTGTTCGGGACGATAGCCTGTCTCGCCATGCCGGCGGTGGCTCGTTCCGGCACGCTTGGCATCGGTCTGTCGGAAATGCGCGGCAGCCTTCTGGCTCCTGAACCTGCGGCCCCCAGGCGGACGGGGGACCGCAGCGCCGAGTTCCAGTTTGCCATCAACCGCGCCGCCGCTGCCGGGAGACCACTCTATATTCGCGCCGGCAGCTACGACGTTTCCAACATCCGCTTGCCGGATCGCACTCGGCTCGTCGGCGTGCCCGGTGAGACACGGCTGATCTATTCCGGAGGCGGGCGGTTTCTCTATTCCGAAGACGCACGCCGGTTATCGCTGGATGGGCTGATGCTCGAGGGCGCCAACCGCGCCTTGACCGACGAGGACGATGGTCTTCTGTCGCTGGCTTTTGTCGAGGATCTCGATGTTTCCCACCTCACCGTGCAGGGAAGCGCCGGCCATGGCATGGCATTGACGCGAACGGCCGGCAGCATTCGTGACTGCCGCATTTTCGGAGTCCGCGGCACCGGCATTGTGTCCACTGAAGGGAGGGCAGTCACGATCGCCGGCAACGTGGTGAGCGATTGTGCCGGCGGAGGTGTTCATCTTCGACGGTGGACGGCTGGAGAGGATGGCTCCACGGTGCGCGACAATCACATCGATCGCGTCGGCCTCGTCGGTGTTCGCTTGTCGTCAGCCGGAAGCGTTCGTATCTCGGACAACAATCTCGGTGTCATCGAGGGATCGGCCATCCTTGCCGACGAGGCCTCGGCCGGGACATCCGTTAGCGGGAATACGATTGACGGAGCCGCGTTAGGCATTGCTCTCCTGGGCAATGGAGGCGCCGGTCTGTCGCTCGTCGAGGGCAACACCGTGCGCAATGTTGCGAGTGGAACGCCCGCAGCCGCCGCGACCAGTGGCCGGGCCGCTGGCGTCGGCATTCACGTCGAAACGCCGGGCACCGTGACGGGCAACATTGTGGAAGCTGCGTCGCATCTGGGCCTGTCACTCGGCTGGGGGGCAACACTTGGCAGCGTCGTTGCCTCCGGCAACGTTGTTCGGCGGGCGGGAGCCGGCATCGGCGTGTCGGTCGTGGCGGAGGCGCAGGCAACCGTGATCACGGGAAATCTTCTTGTCGACGTACCGGGCGGTGCTGTGCGCGGCATGCGGTTTGCCGAGTTTGCGACCGAAGATCTCACAAGAGTTGGAGCGGTTGCCCTGCCTGGCCTCACCGTTGGGGAAAACCGTGTGGCCTAGTTGTGGGCCGGCTGAGGACTCCCTGTGGAAAAGCTGTTCGCGAGCCAGGAACAAGCTGTGCTTTAAGCGGTGAAAAACTGGTGGATTGGCTGGGGGGTAGCCTGTCGGGAACCTGTGAATATCCTGTGGGATCATGTGGATCATTTCCGTCCTATCCGCGAGAGCAGGATCACTGGCAAGATGCCGATCAGTACGATGCTCAAGGCTGCCAGGGAGCCTTCTTCGTAAGTTCCGCGTGCCGCTTCACCATAGAGGTGGGTCGCAAAGGTTTCGAAGTTGAGTGGCCTCAAAAGCAACGTGGCCGGTAGTTCCTTGACGCAATCGACGAACACCAAGAGCGCGCCGGCCGCAAGCGATGCGCGCGTCAACGGCAGATGGACGGATTGAAGGGTGTTCGTCGCCGTTCGACCGAGGGTGCGGGCGGCATCGTCGAGGGATTTCGGTATGCGGGCGAGACCAGCGTCGGTACTGCCGGCAGTGATGGCCAGAAAGCGGACCATATAAGCGTAGAGCAGGGCTGCTCCCGAGCCGATCATCAAAAGACCGGTCGATAAGCCGAACCACTGACGCGCCAATCCGTCGATGGTCCGGTCGATCGGGGCGACCACCAGCAATACACCTAGGGCGACCACCGTGCCGGGCATGGCATAGCCGATCGTCGTCAGCCGGAAGACCAACTGTCCGGCTTTGCCCGGCGAAAGGCGCAGGGCGTAGACGACCGTCACGCCCAGCATCATGGTGAGCAACGTGGCGATGCTCGAATAGAGCAGGGTGTCGCGTGCCTCTTCAAGGAAGCGGTCGGAAAGACCGGCGAACCGCCATCGGGTCAATGCTTCTCCGACGAGATGGAGAGCGGGCAGCATGAAGCCGAACACCATCGGCAGAACGCCCAGCAGAAAGAGGCTGATGCCTCTGAGACCGCAAATCCGATCCGGTTGAGCTTGCCGGCCGCGGGAGCCTGAGAAGTAGCCTTGTCGGCGCCGTGCCCACCGCTCGAGTGACACGATGGCAACCACCATCAGAAGCAGCAGCAAGGCGATCTGGGTGGCCCCGGCGATATCGTTCTGCGTTATCCAAACGGTATAGATCGACACTGTCAGTGTGTTTACGCCGAGAAACTGCGAGGCCCCGATGTCGTTGAGCGCTTCCATCAGTACGAGGCTGACGCCAACCGCAACGGCCGGTCTGGAGAGCGGAAAAGCAACGCGCCAGAACAGGCGTCGGCGGGGCGTACCAAGCACGCGGGCGGCGTCGAACAGGGCCGTGGACTGGGTCAGGAACATGGCGCGCGTGGTGAGATAGACGTACGGGTAGAGGACAAAGGAGAGCAACAGCACGCAGCCTGCAAACAACCGCACGTCCGGCAGGCGGAAGTCGCGGGGGCTCGAATAGCCGAGAAGCCAGCGAATGGCCCCTTGGAAGACTCCGGTGGGATGCAAGATGTCGAGATAGGCGTAGGCGACGATGTAGGTCGGTACGGAAAGCGGCAGCAGCACCGCCCACTCCAGAATGCCTCGCCCGGGAAAATCATAAGCGGTGACCAGCCAGGCCAGGGCTATTCCAAGCAACCCGGCGATCAGGCCGACCCCAAGCAGCAATGCCAGTGTTTTGCCCATTGCGGTTGGCAGGATGGTTCCAGCCAGATGTACCCACAGATCAATGGAGCCGCGGGCCGCCTCGGAGCCGAGGGCCATGACCGGGACGACCGTCAGCACTGCGGTAACGCTGGCGGCAAACCTCCAGCCGGACCGGCGCCCCGGATGGCCCAGTTTTAGGAATGCCGCGCTATCGAGAAAGAAAACCATCGGGCTGAAACTGCGGGACGCGAAAGCGTCCCGCCCTTCAAATCAACTGTCGAAGCCGACCTTGTCGACCAGTTTGCTTGCGGTCTTGCGATGCTTGATGATTTCACTGAGCGGGGTCTTATCGACGGTGAGCTCGCCGAATGAGGCCACGATCGGGTCCACGGCGACGCCTGCTCTGACCGGATACTCGTAATTGGCCCTGGCATAGATTTCCTGGGCCTCGCTGGAGACGAGGTACTCCAGGAACTCAACCGCCTCGTCTTTGTTGGGCGCATGCTTGGCAATGGCGGCACCGGAGATGTTCACCTGCGTGCCCCCGCCGTTGAAGGTTGGCAGGATGACCTTGATCGCATTGCCCCATGTCGCCTGTTCCTCGCCCCCCGCACCGGACCTCATCAGTCCGACATAATAGGAGTTGGCGACTGCGACGTCACATATGCCCCCGAGAATGTCGCGGGCACCGTCACGATCGCCGCCAGCCGCTTTGCGCGCGAGGTTGGCCTTGAGGCCGGTCAGCCACGTCTCCGTTGCCTCTTCGCCGTAATGGGCAATGTGGCTGGCAAAGAGGGCGGTGTTGTAGGGGTGTTGCCCCGAACGGATACACACCTTGCCCTTCCATTTGGGGTTGGCAAGATCTTCGTAGGAGAAGCTGTCGAGATCGAGATCCTTGGCCGCGTAGACGACGCGGGCGCGATAGGAGAGGCCGAACCAATGGCCGTTTTCATCACGCAACTGCGTCGGAACAGCTTCATTCAGTGCGGCGGAAGCGATCGGCTGAGTGACGCCTTTCTCGACGAGATCGACGAGGTTGCCGGCATCTACGGTCATCAGGAGATCGGCTGGAGAACTCTCCCCCTCGGTGGAAACGCGTTCGGCGAGGCCATCCTTCAGGAAAACGGTATTGACGGTGACGCCTGTCGCCTTGGTGAAGCTGTCGATCAGCGGCTTGATAAGACCAGGTTCGCGCGTCGTGTAGATGTTGACATCGGCGGCGGCGGTACCGGCAGCGGCAAAGGGGAGGAGCGCCGTCAGGCTCAACAGCATCTGTCGCATGATTTGTTTCTCCGGGGTTTCTGAACCCGGCGATCAACATCATACATGAGTTTAAGAGTCAACTTATTGTCACGAAGCTCGGAACTCATCCTGCGGATCGTCGTGTCGGGAAGATCATGGCGGCACCGGGGATGACGCTGATGCCGACGCGACTGGTGTCTGGCGGGAGACGACGGGTGGATCTGACTTGGATCGGCTCCGGCAGGTCAGGCAACCGAACGTGGATGGTTTCGATCTCTCCCATCAGCTCGCGTGCCGTTACCTCGCCGTCTTCGCCACCTGCAATGAGGTCAATTCCAGTCGGTCGGATAAAGGCGATAGTCACATCACCCTCGATACCAGCCGGCAGGGGAAAGCGTCCAAGCGCAGTCTCAAAAAAACCGAATCTGACGCGGCCAGGTATACGGTTGCATGGCGCGAAAAACTCGGCTGCATAGGGGCTGTTCGGCCGGTCGTACAGATCGTAGCCCACGCCGGTCTGGACAACCTCACCCGATCGCATCAGTACCACGCGGTCACCCAACGACAAGGCTTCCTCAGGGTCATGGCTGACGATGATCGCCGTCATGCCGAGGCGCCGGATCAACGAAAGCGTCCTCCGCCGGACGCCTTCGCGAAGGGTCCGATCGAGGTTGGAAAATGGCTCGTCCATCAGCAGAAGGCGGGGGGCTGGTGCCAATGCCCTGGCAAGGGCTACCCGCTGCTGTTCGCCCCCGGACAGTTCGTTCGGGTACCGGCCGGCATGGCGGGCCAGATCGACGCGATCGAGCATGTTCAGCGCATGTTGGCGAGCTTCGGCCTTTGGTCGTAGGCGAAGGCCGAAGCGCACATTGGCTTCCACGGTCAGATGCGGAAACAGCGCATAGTCTTGAAAGACGAATCCGACTTGACGCTTCTCCGGCTCGACAAACCGGGATGGGCCGACCACTTCCTCACCGCCGATCAGGATTCTGCCCCGATCAGGCAGGTCGACGCCGGCTATCAGTCGCAGAAGCGAGGATTTGCCACAGCCGGAATGGCCAACCAGGCTGACGACCTCACCTTCTCGGACGACCAGATCGAGTTCGCGCACCGCCGTCGTTTTCCCGAACCGGCGGGAAAGCGACAGGAGCTCCAGCGCGGAAGGGACAGGCATGGTGACTCCAATTGTTGTATATAAAAATCAAGAATACGAAGTGACTTCCCTGAGGGCAAGCAACGGCAAAGCGCTCAGGCGGAATCCCTTGGGATCCGCGACTTTTCGCTTGCCCGGCGGCAGGATTCGGCTTAGCGGAACCGCTTGATCCTTCTGGCCCCTTACCGGAAAGAGCCCTCCCCATGGAAAAGCCCGCCCACGACAGCCTGCTGATCATCGACTTCGGCAGCCAGGTCACGCAGCTCATTGCCCGCCGGGTGCGAGAAGCTGGTGTCTATTGCGAGATTCATCCCTACCAGTCGGCGGCCGCTGCCTTCGAGAAGCTGCAGCCCAAGGGCGTGATTTTCTCTGGCGGACCGGATTCGGTGACGCGCGACGGCAGCCCGCGTGCTCCGCAGGCGGTATTCGATAGTGGCGTTCCGATTCTTGCCATCTGCTATGGCCAGCAAACCATGGCCGTGCAGCTCGGCGGCAGCGTGGAAGGCGGCCATGCCGCCGAGTTCGGCCGTGCCGACGTGGAGATTCTCAAGTCGTCGCCGCTGTTCGAGGGGCTGTGGGAAGTCGGCAAGCGCTATCCGGTATGGATGAGCCACGGCGACCGGGTCACGCGCGCGCCGGAAGGCTTCGAGGTGATCGGTGTTTCGGAAAACGCCCCCTTTGCCATCGCCGTCGATGAGCGTCGACGCTATTACACCACCATGTTCCACCCGGAAGTGGTGCATACACCCGACGGCGGCAAACTACTCTCCAACTTCGTGCACCGGATCGTTGGCCTGAAGTCCGACTGGACGATGTCGGCTTATCGCGCCGAGATGATCGCCAAGATCCGCGCACAGGTTGGCAAGGAGCGTGTCCTCTGCGCCTTGTCCGGCGGTGTCGACAGCTCGGTAGCTGCCGTACTCATCCACGAGGCGATCGGCGATCAGCTTACCTGCGTTTATGTCGACCATGGCCTGATGCGGCTCGGAGAGAGTGAACAGGTGGTCGGTATGTTCAGAGATCACTATAACATTCCGCTCGTACATGTTGATGCATCTGATCTTTTCATCGGTCAGCTCGAAGGTGAAGCCGACCCCGAAAAGAAGCGGAAGACCATCGGCCGCCTGTTCATCGAGGTGTTCGAAGCGGAGGCCAAGAAGATTGCGGCCGATGGCCGTGGCGCCCCGACCTTCCTTGCCCAGGGCACGCTCTATCCGGACGTGATCGAGAGTGTCAGCTTCTCCGGCGGCCCCAGCGTCACCATCAAGAGCCATCATAACGTCGGCGGACTGCCGGCGCGCATGAACATGAAGCTGGTGGAGCCGCTGCGCGAACTGTTCAAGGACGAAGTCCGGGCACTTGGCCGAGAACTCGGCCTGCCGGACAGCTTCATCGGCCGTCACCCGTTCCCTGGGCCGGGTCTCGCCATCCGCCTGCCGGGCGGCGTAACGCGCGAGAAGCTGGACATTTTGAGGAAGGCTGATGCCATCTACCTCGACGAGATCCGCAAGGCCGGTCTCTACGACAAGATCTGGCAGGCTTTCTCGGTGCTGCTGCCTGTTCAGACGGTTGGTGTTATGGGCGATGGCCGTACCTATGACCGCGTACTGGCGCTGCGTGCCGTGACTTCCGTCGACGGCATGACCGCCGATTTCTATCCCTTTGACATGAACTTCCTCGGCCGCGCCGCGACGCGCATCATCAACGAGGTGAAGGGCGTCAACCGCGTCGTCTACGACGTGACCAGCAAGCCGCCGGGAACCATCGAGTGGGAATGAAGGCTGCCCCAGATCAGCTACCACTCCGAGGATAGATTGGTTCCGGCCCTGCCGTCGCTCGATGGCAGGGCTGGCGATTACTATGACGTTGGGTCGCGCCGGGTTTAGCCTCACCGGATGAGTTGGGCTACATGCACCTAGCGTCGCTGCCATCCCGTATTTCGTTCCGTCTCCAGCCAACACGGGCTTCATGATTCGTCTCGATAACATCAGCAAGCAGCACGGCCATCAGATCTTGTTCATCGACGCATCGATGAGCATCCAAAAGGGGGAAAAGGTGGGACTGGTCGGGCCGAACGGCGCCGGTAAGTCGACGCTGTTCCGCATGATCGTTGGGGACGATCGGCCAGATGACGGCCAGGTGGCGATCGATACCGGCATGACCATCGGTTATTTCAACCAGGATGTCGGCGAAATGTCGGGCCAGAGCGCTGTCGCGGCGGTGATGGATGGCGTCGGACCGGTGAGCGTACTCGCTGCCGAAATGGCCAAGCTCGAGGCTGCCATGGTCGACCCGGCTCAGGCCGATGACATGGACGCCATCATTGAGCGCTATGGCGAAGTGCAGGGGCGTTTCGAGGAGCTGGATGGCTATGCGCTCGAGGCCCGGGCGCGGGAAGTGCTCGCAGGGTTAAGTTTCAGCGAGGAGCGCATGGATGGCGATGTCGGGCTGCTGTCCGGTGGGTGGAAGATGCGCGTGGCGCTTGCCCGCATCCTGCTGATGCGGCCCGATGGCATGCTGCTGGATGAGCCCAGCAACCATCTTGATCTTGAGAGTCTGATCTGGCTGGAGGGCTTCCTCAAGAACTACGATGGTGCCTTGCTCATGACCTCGCATGACCGCGCGTTCATGAACCGCATCGTCGGCAAGGTGGTGGAAATCGACGGTGGATCTCTCACGACCTATTCGGGCAACTTCGATTTCTACGAACAGCAGCGGGCTCTGAGCGAGACACAGCGCCAAGCGCAGTTCGAGCGCCAGCAAGCGATGCTCGCCAAGGAGATCAAGTTCATCGAGCGCTTCAAGGCGCGCGCCTCGCACGCCGCGCAGGTCCAGAGCCGCGTGAAGAAGCTGGACAAGATCGAACGCGTGGAGCCGCCACGGCGACGCCAATCGATCCAGTTCGAGTTCCGCAGCCCGCCACGTTCAGGCGAGGATGTGGCGAGCTTCAAGAACGTCCACAAGGGCTACGGCGGCACGCCAATCTATGCGGGGTTCGATTTCCAGCTGCGGCGCAAGGAACGATGGTGCGTGCTTGGCGCCAACGGTGCCGGAAAATCCACGCTGCTGAAACTGGTTGCCGGCGCGACCGAGCCAGATCGGGGCACCGTGACCATCGGCAGCAGCGTCAAGATGGGCTATTTCGCGCAGCACTCCATGGATCTGCTGGACGGTGACGAAACGGTATTCGAGTCGCTGGATGGATCCTTCCCTCAAGCGGGGCAAGGAGCCTTGCGCACCCTCGCCGGTTGCTTCGGGTTCTCCGGCGACGATGTGGAGAAGCCCTGCCGCGTGCTATCCGGCGGTGAGAAGGCGCGTCTGGTCATGGCGAAGATGTTGTACGACCCGCCGAACTTCCTGGTGCTCGACGAGCCCACCAACCATCTGGACATGATGACGAAGGAAATGCTTGTCGCGGCCCTCTCCACATTCGAGGGCACCATGTTGTTCGTGTCGCACGATCGCCACTTCCTCGCTTCCCTCTCCAACCGTGTTCTGGAGCTGACGCCGGAGGGCATCCATCAGTTCAGCGGCGGCTATACCGAATACGTGGTGAGCACAGGCCAGGAAGCACCGGGGCTTCATCCTGGCGGCTAATGGGTTCGCGGCGAAGGAAGAGGACGGTGATGAAGACGCCTGCCAAGGAGATGGCAACTCCGACAGCCGATAGCTGGCGGAACACAACTTGTTTGAAAGGGCCCGGTTTCAAAGGTTGCCGCTCGTCGGCGGTACCGATCGTGCTACGATAATCAAGTAGAAAAGCGTGGTTCTTGAGCGATTTAGTTGGATGTGGGCGGTTCGAAAGTTCTTGTGAACCGGCAATCCGCAGAGTTGAGGACTAGGCTTGGACTTGTGATCAATGATATCGATACGAGCGGCATTGAAGCGGGATGCGGACGTTCTTCCCGAGGTCGAACGGAGCTCCGGTGCTGTCTTTCGTGAGTATCCTGGGCTGGAGTGGATTGCCGATGACGATGTTCAGTCGGCGGATCAACACCGAGCATTGATCTCTCAGGGCATCGCTCTGGTCGCCGAGGAACCGAGCGCTGGAACCGTCGGTTTTCTGAACGGTGAATTTACGCAGGACGGCCTTCACATCTGGCAGATTGCCGTGCGTCTGGACTGGCAGGGGCAGGGCATTGGACAAAGGCTGATCGCAGCGGCACGCGAGATCGCGGTCGAGCGTGGGGCAAAGGCCCTGACCCTGACGACCTTTCGAGATGTGCCGTGGAACGAGCCTTATTACCAGCGCCAGGGCTTCCGCACCTTGGCGGAGGGCTCGATAACCTCGCGGCTTCGCGAGATACTGGAGAGGGAACGGCAGGCCGGCATGCCGATCGAGCGACGTTGCACCATGATGATGCAGCTGTAGCGACGGCAGACGCTATTGGCTGTATTCCGCGACCACCGCGAGAAAGGCCTCTCCGTAGCGATCCAGCTTGGCCTCTCCGACGCCAGGAATCTTTGCCATCTGCTGCCGAGAGCCAGGGCGTGCCGCGGCCAGCTCGATCAGCGTCTTGTCGTGGAAGATCACATAGGGAGGCAGATTTTGGGCCCCGGCGATTTCGGTGCGTTTCTCGCGTAGCGCCTGGAACAGTCTCTGGTCAGCCTCGGACAGCACTGCCGACGCCGATTTGCGCAGACCATTTGTCCGCGTGGCCTTTGGTCTTGTCGGCACACGCAGCATGAGGGTTGGTCTTTCTCGCAGGAACTGGCGCCCCGCCTCAGCGATGGACAGGCCGCCGTGTCCCTCCAGATCGACATCGACAAGACGAAGCGCGATCAACTGGCGCAGGATCGCGCGCCATGTGCGGCTGTCATGTTCCTTGCCGATGCCGTAGGTCGAAATGCGGTCGTGCCCGAACTGTAAAATGCGCTCGTCCGATCCGCCCAGCAACACCTCCACGATATAGGCTTGTCCGAAGCGCTCGCCGGTCTTGTAGATGCAGGACAGGGCCTTCAGCGCCGCGATCGTTCCATCAAACCGTTCCGGCGGCTCCGCGCAGGTATCGCAGTTTCCGCATGGCTCGCCGTGGTCCCCGAAATAGGACAGCAGCGCCTGACGACGGCAACCCGCGGTCTCGGTGAGACCCAGAAGTGCATCGAGCTTTTGCCGCTCTATGCGTTTGCGCTGCTCCGGCGCATCGGAGTCCTCGATGAAACGGCTGCGCAGCGCGATATCCTCGTAGCCATAGAGCATCAGCGTGTCGGCCGGCAGACCGTCACGGCCGGCGCGTCCGGTTTCCTGGTAATAGGCTTCGATGCTACCTGGCAGGTCGAGGTGCGCCACGAAGCGCACGTCAGGCTTGTCGATCCCCATGCCGAAGGCAATGGTCGCCACCATGATGACGGCTTCCTCCCGCTGAAAGCGCGTCTGGTTCGTCTGGCGCTCCTCCTTGTCCATGCCGCCGTGGTAGGGCAACGCGGTGTAGCCCTGATCGCAAAGCCATGCCGCCGTCTCTTCCGTCTTGCGCTTGGACAGGCAGTAGACGATGCCGCTTTCGTTTTCGTGATCCTTCAGGAAGCGTTTGAGCTGAGCTCGGGGATTTTCCTTCTCGGCAATGGCGTATCGGATGTTGGGACGGTCGAACCCTGCGATGAAGGCGTCGCTTTCGTCGATCTGGAGATGTGACAGGATCTCGGCACGCGTAGGTGCATCGGCTGTCGCCGTCAGCGCCATGCGTGGTGTGTTGGGAAACTGAGCGACGAGCGAATTGAGTTGGCGGTACGAGGGACGGAAGTCGTGTCCCCACTGCGAAAGGCAGTGCGCTTCGTCAATGGCGATCAGCGACAAGAGCGTCCGGCCGAGCAGGTCCAGAATGTCGGGCCGGAGCAGCGTCTCGGGTGCGACGTAGAGCAGATCCAAGGCTCCGCTTGAAATGTCCCGCCAAAGTGTTTGCCTGTCGTCGCCTTGCAAATCGGAGTTGAGGGCCGCAGCTTTCACCCCCGCCTGCCGCAGCGCCGATACCTGATCGCTCATCAGGGCGATCAACGGCGAAACGACCAGCCCCATGCCGGGGCGGGCTATCGCCGGGATTTGATAGCAAAGAGACTTGCCGCCACCGGTGGGCATCAGCACGAAGGCATTGTTCCCGGCCATCACGTGGTCGACAATTTCGGCTTGGCGTCCGCGAAAGGTCTCGTAACCGTAGACGGTTTTAAGAATGTTCAGGGGATAGGCGGTCACGGCGACTCAAAGTGGGGATGAAGAACTTGGGCTCTCATATCAGGTTCATGTCCGCCTTGCCCGTACAGGAAGACGAAACGCTTCGGTGACTGAAGTTGAGACGTACGAAACTGCGCCGGATTCGAAACGGGGATCGGTCGGAGTGCTGTTCAGTTTTGAGCCGATCCGCAGTTGGCCCAGAATGGCTCTTATGGTCGGGATGATGCGGTGGCTTTGAGTTCGCCGATGCGGCACCGCGCCAGTCTTCCGGAGAGTCCGCCATTTCTCTCATCGAGCGCTACATTGCCGGAGTTATGCCGAACCGCCTGCGGCAGACGGTGCCCCAGACGGCTCGTTCAACACTATTTCCGGGTTTTATTCATTGGCGCGATACGTCTCGGGGATGACAAACACCTCGTCGGCGCGGGCATAGCCGCCGTCCTTGACCTCTTCGATCAGGATCATGGTGTGGGGACGCGCCGCTTCGGAGAAGTATTCCACAGCATGGCGGTGGTGCGGTGGACGATTTCTTCCTTTTGCCTTGCGGTGAGCGCGGCTTCGGGAACCTTGAAGTTGGCAAAAGGCATATCGGGTCTCCTTGGTGATGACGTACGAACTCAGGGCGCAGGATGGAGCAGGTCAGCCAGACCGATGCGCTCAAGCAACTGTGCCCGCATGCGATCGGCCATGGCGTTGACGATTTCGGCGCCGTCGGCGGACGGATCGACATGCACCCGGAAGGGACGCTTCCCATGCGGCATGTCGACGATATCGCGAATGGCGCGGGCGACCGCCTCCACGTCGGCATCCTCGGGCTCGAGGGCTGCTAAGCCTTTGAGCGCCTGCTTGTCGACGCCGGCATAAGGCCCGGACCAATAGGCGTTGGCCCGCTCGCTATCTTCCGGCGACGTTGCATGCTCGAAGTGCATGGTGCCCTTGGTAAAGGCGCCCGGTACCAGGATCGTCGTCTCGACGCCGAAGCGCGCAAGTTCCAGTGCGTAGCTTTGGGCGAGGGCGTCCATTCCCGCCTTGGCGGCAAAATAGGGCGCCAGGAACGGCGGCGTACCGCCGCGCGTGCTGCTCGATCCCACCCACAGCATCAACGCCTGGCCGTTGGCCCGCAGGTGGGGGAGTGCGGCGCGATTGACGCGTTGCGTGCCGAGCACATTGACGTCGTAGACGCGGGCCAGTTGCTCCGGCGTGAAAGCCTCGACGGGGCCGAACGTCATGTGGCCGGCATTGTGGATCACCACGTCGAGTCGCCCGACCTCGGATAGGATACGGGCGATGGCAGCATCCGCAGAGGGCTGCGACGTGACGTCCAGCGCGATGGGAGCCAGCGCCAGACCTTCGTCACGGGCGAGCGTCTCCATGTCCGCTACCGGCTTGCCGTCGTGTGCATCGAGGTCGCGCATCGAGGCAAAGACATGGTGACCGGCGCGAGCCAGCTCGCGCGCCGCCATGGCACCGAAACCGCTCGAAGCCCCTGTGATCAGGATTGTTTTGCTCATGGCCTTTCTCCTCAGATCACGCCGCCATTGGCCCGGATTACCTGGCCATTGACCCAACCGGAGTCAGGTCCAGCGAGGAAGGCGACCACGCTGGCGATGTCGTCCGGCTGGCCAAGCCGACCGAACGGATTCATCTTCTCGATGGTGGCGACCTGCGCGTCGCTCTTGCCGTCAAGGAAGAGTTCGGTTGCCACCGGTCCCGGTGCCACCGCGTTGACGGTGATGCCGCGCGGCCCGAGTTCCTTGGCCAGGACGTGGGTCATCGCTTCGACGGCCGCCTTGGTTGCGGCGTAGACCGCGTAACTTGGCTGGTACAGGCCGACCACGCTGGACGAGAAGCTGATGATCCGCCCGTTGTTGCGCATACGCCTTGCAGCTTCGCGCATGCCTCGAAAGACTCCGCCGAGGTTGATGGCGACTTGCCTTTCAAAGGTAGCGTCATCGACCTCGGCAACGGAGCCGAGCTTCATGATCCCCGCGTTGTTGACGAGGATGTCGACGCCGCCGAATGTCTTCTCGGCCGCGTCGAACAGTCGCGCGACACCTTGTGGATCGCCGATATCGGCTTGAACAGCGACGGCCTTGCCGCCGGCGCTCTCTATCTCTCCAACTAAGGCTTCGGCCGCTTCCTGGCCGTGCGCATAGTTGACGACAACCGCGACGCCATTGGCGGCCAGCCGCTCGGCGATCGCCGCGCCGATACCCTTGGATGCGCCGGTAACAATGGCGCTTTGCTTGGATTGCTGTGACATGTTGCACCTCCGGGTTTATACATAAGCCCGCGGTGCGGCTGGATAATCAGCTCAGAATTGACAAAACAATTCGGATCGAGCGAACAATAGGCATGGACTATCTGGATAGCCTTCGTCTGTTCATTCGCGTCGTCGAGCGTGGCAGCTTCACGGCCGCTGCGGCGGATCACGGCGTGCCTCGCTCGACCGCGACCGAGGCGATCCGGCAGTTGGAAATGCGGCTTGGCGTTCGCCTTCTCGACCGCACGACACGCCACGTTGCCGCAACCCTTGACGGCGATCAATATTATCAGCGCTGCCTCGCCATCCTCGCCGACCTGGACGATGCCGAGGCCATGCTGAGGGATAGCGAGCCACATGGTCTGTTGCGGATCGAAGCCCCCGGACTTCTGACGCGAACATTCATCTTGCCGTTGCTTCCTTCATTCCTCGATCGTCATTCCCGTATCGAGATTCAGTTCGGCCAAAGCGATCGTCTCGTCGATCTGGTGCGCGAAGGCGTCGATTGTGCAATCCGGGTAGGCGAGCCAGTTGACAGCAGTCTCGTGCTGAGACGGCTTGGCACGATCAAGGAAGTGACCGTGGCGAGCCCTGACTATCTCGCGCGTTACGGCATCCCCAGGTCGGTCGACGATCTCGAAGGTCACCGGATGGTCGGATTCCTCTCCTCGCGCACCGGCGACATTCTTCCGCTCGAATTTGAAGTCGCAGGCGAGTTGCGCAAGATCCGCTTGCCGATGCGTGTGAGCTCCGATCATTCGGATACGACCGCCGATCTCGCGCGGCGCGGCTTTGGGCTGGTTCAGGCGCCGCGCTATCGCTTTGTCGATGATCTCGCCGAGGGACGGTTGGTCGAGGTGCTTCCCGATTGCCCGCCGTCACCAACGCCGCTGTCCGCGCTCTACTTGCCTAGCCGCCAATCAGCCCCTCGGCTGCGTGTGTTCCTCGACTATTTGGCCGATATGTTCCGGATGGCGGACCTCTAACAAGCCGGGCACTCGCCGTTCGGTGCTCTTGAAGAGCCGGTTCTCAAGGCTAGGCGACGGGAACTGTACCGCCATCGATCGTGAACTCGGTTCCTGTGATCGAGCCGGCTCGTGGTGAAGCGACAAAGGCAATGAGATCGGCGACCTCTTGCGGCTTGGCCGGGCGCCCAAGCGGGATGCCGCCGAGAGCGTTCATGATGATCTGCTTGCCTCCTTCGTAATCTGTGCCGGCTTCGGCCGCCAGGCGCTCCGCCAGCGCAACCGCTGCTTCCGTCTCGATCCACCCCGGCGAGACGCGAACGACACGAATGCCTTTGGGTGTCACCTCCTTGGACAGACTCTTGCTGTAGGTTGAGAGCGCCGCCTTCGCAGCGGCGTAGGCTGTCGTGGAGTCCGGCAAGGGTAGTTGATGCTGGATCGAAGTGACGTGGACGATGACGCCCGAGCGCTGTTCGATCATCGATGGCAGGAGAGCCCGATCGATGCGCACGGCCGACATGAGGTTGACATCGAGCTCACTGATCCAAACGTCGTCTGTCAACTTGGCAAAGCCTCCTGGCGGTGCCGAAGAGCCTCCCAAAACGTTGACGATGATATCGACGCCGCCCAGAAGCTCGAGAGCCCCCTTGGCAACTGCGGCGCAACCTTCCGCCGTTGAGATGTCCGCGGCGACATACTGCACGCCGTTCGTCGATGTGTCCGGTACGGTTCGCGCCGTGCCGACGATCTTAACGCCAGCGGCAGTCAGAGTGCCAACCACGGCGGCGCCGACGCCCTTTGTCGCGGCTGTTACGAGCGCGCGGCGACCAGCCAACTGGAGGTCGAAACTCATGGGGTAATCTCCAACCGGGAAATCTTGTCGCCTTCGAGACGGAAAAAGAAGCGGAGATCCACCGGGCTGCCTGGGAAGTTGCCGGTCAGCCGACTGGTAACGATCGTTATGCCGCCGTCCTCTGTCGTGACGGTATGGGGCTCGCTGGTGTAGCTGTACTTGGCGGCAGCTTCGGTGCGCCACGCCTGGATGGCCTCGCGCCCAGAGTGGATCCGGTGTTCGTCTTTCACGATGGCCGTTTCGGTAAAGCATTGAGCTAAGGTTGCGCCATCCTTTGCGTCGGCTGCGAAGTAGGCGGAGATCGGTGCGGGAAGATCGATCATGTTGCTTGTCCTTTGGTGGGTGCTTCCAACTGGCCAGCGGGTTGCGTGACGCGGAAAGTGGCGCTAGCCTTACCAAATGACAAGAACGCACGAGAAAGTTAGGTACTCACCTGAAAGTAAGCCTCACGCCTATACGCGTGAAACGGCCGCCGCAGGTGTTGAGCAAGCTCTCAAGTTATTGGAGGGCCGGTGGAAGCTGGTGATCCTGTTTCATCTCTTCGGGGGACACATCCTGCGCTTCTCGGACCTTGAACGCGCCATCTCCGGTATTTCCCAGAAGATGTTGATTCAGCAGCTCCGCCAGATGGAGGAAGACGGAGTTGTCCGCCGTATCGTTTATCCCCAAGTTCCACCAAAGGTGGAGTATTGCCTGACCGACTGGGGACAAGCCTTATGTCCGGCGCTCGATTCCTTGTTGACATGGGCCGCCAATCGCCCGTCGGTTGATGGTCCGGCAAATGCAGGCGAAATCTCTGCCTGATGCCTTGGCGCTGTTGCGACAGGCCTTCAGTCGGCTACTACCTTGCGTAGCGAAGCCTCTATCTGGCCGCCGCAATAGGCGTTGCCATACTGATCGCGCGCCTTTGTCGCCAGCTTCTCGAGCGATGGCAGAGCATAAACTCGTCGGGCGAGAGCTGCGGTCTTTGGGGCGCTCTCGTCGAGGATCATGCCGATTGCACCAAAGCGATCAGCCATAGTCGACCACAGAGTAGCCGTTACGATGTCCGCAATCCCGGGGTGCTCCTCGCCCAGCAGGAATCCCGAACTCGCCTGCAAGCCGTGGCGCTCGCCGGTTTCTTCCCACAGCGACATCCATTTTCTGAGGCGAGGCACAAAGCTTTGCCAGCTCTTCTCGGTCCACATCTCACGCCCGCCGTCCTGCGTGATCTCATCGATCACGTCGTTGGCGTCGCAAACGACCTTCATGGTCATGGCACGAAGAGACGCCGTTTGCGGCAGGAGTTTGAGCGTCTCACCCAGATAAAGGACGATTGCCGGCATTTCGGATATGGCGAACCCGGCTTTCTTGTCGATGAGCAAGGGCGGCCCCATGAACGGGACCGGCATCTTGCTCACCGGGCCGCCCATCAGATTGGAAATTGCGGTATCTCCACCTTCGGTCCAGGTCTTGCCGGCGTATGCCAACACGGCTCGCACGAACTGTCCACGGAAGGGAACGGACCAATAATAGAGATCATAGTCCGACATCGCCTAACTCCTCGTCTCTCGATCATCGCGCCGGCCTCGGGAATGTGGCTCGACGGCGACCTTACGATCGCCGTCCTAGTTTGCGGAATGTTCAAGCCTTGGTGTCGCTTAGTCGTCGCGCAGCCGTCCTCCCAGCGCAGCAGCAGCACTGGCGATGAATGCCCCGATGACAAGCGATAACGCTGCCATCAGAGCGAAGGCGATGCTTGCCTTGCGGGTCGCGTCTGCGGCTTCCTGAGTCTTTGTTTTGGCCTGATTGATCTGCGCGAGTATCGTGTTCACCCGAGCCGTAGCGTCAGCTTCTGAAAGCCCGGTCCGGGCGGACACCAGTTGGCCAAGGTAGGTTTGATCGGCTGGTGCCATTTCACCCGCTGCGGCGCTGGCAATCAGAATACGTGAGGCTTGGGCAGCAGCTGCCGCGTCGCCTGCCGCGCCCGGCGCTGCAAGGCGGTTAGGATCGTTTGGCCGGAACAAGCTGTCGACGAAATAGGACATGGCGCTGTTGCCGGTATTGTCATTGGCACTCGAGTCGATGCTTGAAGAGGCTCCCGCCGCGGCGCCCGACGCGACGTTGGAGGCTGCCTGCACGCCGGTACCCACAGCCGATGTCAGGCTGGAACTCGCGATGTAAACGACGAGCAACGTGGCAAGAGCCCAGGCAAGGAGGCCGTGCGCGGTATCTCGGAAAAAGGTCTCGTCGGTATGAACGCCAACCCATCGGGCACGCAACCGACCCGTCATATACCCGCCGAGGGCGGAGGAAAGCCATTGAATGACAATCATCCAGATGGCGGCCGAGACCGCAAAAGTCGTAATGCCGACGCCCTGATTGGTCCAGGGAGATACCATCGTCAGGCCCAGGCCGGAGCCAAGGAGCATCAGTACGATCGTCAGCGCCGCAGCAGAAACCGCGCCCGCGATGATTGCGCTCCAACTGACGGCCGACAACGAGGATTCAACAGGCGGCGTATCGTCGAAGCCAGGGAGGGTAGAGGCCATGGTGTTCTCCTGTCGGCAGTGTGGCGAAATGCCAAATCCATGAGGTCCGCCGCGAGACCGATCACCGATCGGTCAGTTTGTGCATTGCGTCCGGGGCGCTCCCCTGCGGTGGCAAGACCATGGCTAATAAGCGCCCGGGGGCGGGAAAGGTTCCTTGCCCGATAGCTCGGCGTTTCCGCTCGAAACGGATCGGAACGCAGCTGGAAGTCCGGAGGGTGGAAGAGCCTCAGGCGGAAACGGGTGCGGAAGGTGTCGCTGCTTCGGTCTTCAACCATGCGCCGAAAGAACGGACGAGCCGTGTGCGCACCTTGGCTTCGGGATAGACGAACCAGTATGCCTTGCCCGCGTCGAGAGGGCGTCCGGTCAACAGCGTAAGCCGATTGGAAGCCAACTCGGTCTCGATCATGAAGCGCGGCATCAACGCCACGCCCATGCCGGCTACGGCGGCTTCCGCGATCATCGAAAACTGGTCGAACCGCGAACCGCTATACGCTCCCGTTGTTGAAAGGCCCTCGGCCGCGAACCAGTCGGCCCAGGCTGTCGGCCGGCTGGACTGATGGAGGAGAGGCGCCCGCGCGATCGCCGCAACTTCATTGAGACCAAAGCGTTCGCAAATGGCCGGCGCCGCCACCGGATAGATCTCCTCGATGCAAAGAAACTCGCACACCGCGCCCGGCCATGTTGGCTCGCCAAAATGGATAGCGGCGTCAAGGCGAACGTCGGTGAACGAAAACGGCTCGTTGCGCACCGAAAAGTTGAACGTGGCCTGTGGATGGTTCTTGAGGAACTTGGGCAAGCGCGGCACAAGCCAGCGCGCCGCAAAGGTGGGCAGCACGGCGAGGTTCAGAACCTCGGCACCACCTGCGCTTGCCATCGTACGCTCTGTGGTGCTGGCAAGATCGGCAAGAATGCGCGCGACTTCCAGCCGGTAGGATTCCCCTGCGTCGGTGAGGAAGACACGCTGGTTGATCCGCTCGAACAGAGCGAGACCAAGCCGTGTTTCAAGCTCTCGGATCTGACGGCTGACGGCACCCTGCGTCAGGTGCAACTCCGCGGCAGCGCGTGAAAAATTCAAATGGCGAGCGGCACTTTCAAACGCGACGAGCGCACCGATCGACGGGAGGAGGTCGCGAGCCATGCCTGTATCCAGTTATGAGTTTTCCTCATGACCCTACCAGAAATCATCGTTTGCAGGGTAGGGGGCTCGGGACAATAACTTACGAGATCTCAGCCTATGCTGCGCCCAGCGTTGGGCCGCGCCACCGATACGAGGACCCGATGACCGCCGTCAGTCTCGCCCAGGAAACCGCCGACCTTCTGTCCCGCCTTGGCGTTGCCGAGAGTGCCTTTACCGGCGGTAGCCTCAATGTGACCTCGCCGATAACCGGCGAACGCATCGCCGAAGTACGGGAGACCGATGCGGCCGAATGTGATGCGGCCATAGCCGGAGCCGAGGCTGCTTTCCGATCCTGGCGTCTGGTGCCGGCTCCCAAGCGCGGCGAACTGATCCGCCTTTTTGGTCTGGAACTCAGGTCTGCCAAGGCTGATCTCGGCAGGCTTGTCACTATAGAGGCTGGCAAGATCATCTCCGAAGGTCTTGGTGAAGTGCAGGAAATGATCGACATTTGCGACTTCGCGGTCGGTCTTTCCCGCCAGCTTTACGGCCTTACCATTGCCACCGAGCGGCCGAGCCATCGCATGATGGAAACCTGGCACCCCCTCGGCGTGGTCGGCGTCATCTCGGCCTTCAATTTTCCTGTTGCCGTCTGGTCCTGGAACGCGGCTATCGCTCTGGTCTGTGGCGACACCGTGGTTTGGAAGCCATCGGAAAAGACCCCCCTGACCGCCTTGGCCACCCAGGCGCTGTTCGAACGGGCGGCCTCCAGGGCCGGCGTGCCGGCTGGGCTATCCAACGTGGTTATTGGCGGCAGGTCTATTGGCGAGATGCTGGTCGATGATGCCAGGGTGGCTGCGGTATCGGCCACGGGTTCCACGGCCATGGGGCGCGCCGTCGCCCCCCGCTTGGCTGCCCGGTTCGCCAGAGCCATTCTGGAGCTCGGCGGTAACAACGGTGCCATCGTGGCTCCCAGTGCCGATCTGGACCTGGTGGTCCGCGGCGTTGCCTTCGCAGCGATCGGCACGGCCGGTCAGCGGTGCACGACGCTTCGACGTCTGTTCGTTCATGACAGCATCTACGACAGTCTGCTGCCGCGTCTGAAAAAAGCCTATGCGTCGGTGACGATCGGCGACCCACGCGAGTCCGGCACGCTGGTAGGGCCTCTCATCGACAAGGCATCCTATGACCGCATGCATGAAGCTCTGAGAAAGGCACAGGCCGACGGCGCAGCCATTCTCGGCGGAGACCGTGCCAGCGAGGAGCTTGGCGGTAATGCTTGGTATGTTCGCCCGGCACTGGTCGAGATGCCGGCGCAGACCGAGGTCGTCAGGACCGAGACATTTGCTCCCATTCTCTACGTGATGCGCTACACGGACTTCGATCAGGTGCTCGAGGCGCATAATGCCGTGCCGCAGGGCCTGTCTTCATCCATTTTCACCAACGATCTGCGCGAGGCGGAAACCTTCCTCTCCGCCAGGGGCTCTGATTGTGGCATCGTCAATGTCAACATTGGTCCGTCGGGGGCGGAGATCGGGGGCGCCTTTGGTGGCGAAAAGGAGACGGGCGGTGGTCGCGAGGCCGGCTCCGACTCCTGGAAGGCCTATATGCGCCGGGCAACCAACACCATCAACTATGGCCGCGACCTCCCGCTGGCGCAGGGCGTCAGTTTCGACGTGGAGTAAGCCATGGCGATCCGAGTCATTGTGGCCGGGGCGACCGGTTGGACCGGCGGTGCCGTAACGAAAGCGGTACTCGCGGCCGACGATCTCGTTCTGGCCGGTGCCGTCGCGCGTTCGGCGGCTGGGCGGGATATCGGCGAGACGCTCGGCGGAGCGCCCTGCGGCATCAGTGTGGTAGCCTCGGTCGAGGAAGCGGTGAACACCGGAGCCGATGTGCTCGTAGACTACACGGCGCCTCAAGCGGTGAAAGCCAATGCGCTGGCGACGATTTCGGCCGGTGTTGCCGTGGTGATCGGCACATCCGGCTTGTCGGCCGAGGATTACCGGGAGATCGACAAGGCGGCGCGGGAGCGCAACGTGGGAGTGTTCGCCGCAGGCAATTACTCGATCACCGCCACCCTGATGACCAAGTTCGCCCTGATGGCTGCAAGATATGTCGCCGATGTCGAAGTGATCGACTACGCCTCGGCCGGCAAGCCCGACACGCCGTCTGGCACCGCCCGCGAGTTGGCCGAGCGTCTTTCCGGCTTGCGTCAGCCGGCTACCTCCATACCGGTGGGTGAACTCGGCGGCATCCGCGAAACACGTGGTGGTGCCGTCGGCGCCGTGCAGGTGCATTCGCTACGCCTGCCGGGTTACGTGCTGTCATGTGAGGCCCAGTTCGGCGCACCGGGCGAGCGGTTGCTCATCCGCCACGATGCGGGCTCCGATGCCGCCCCCTATGTTGCTGGCACGCTGCTCGCCGTCCGCCGTGTGCGCGAACGGGCGGGCCTCCGTCGAGGGCTCGACCTATTGATCGACTGATCTTTTCCGGCTTTTCTCTGCATTCCGGTCGAGCGCCGGTCGTATCGCTCTGGGAGTTTCCAACTTGTCCTCCTCCATATCTACCCGTACCGGTGGCCAGATCCTGATCGACCAGCTCGTTCGACAAGGCGTCGAAAGACTTACCTGTGTGCCGGGCGAATCCTATCTGGCCGCTCTGGACGCCTTGCATGGCAGCCCGATCGACGTATTGGTCTGTCGCAACGAGGCCGGTGCCACCATGATGGCCGAGGCCTATGGCAAGCTGACGGGCAAGCCGGGTATCTGTTTTGTAACGCGGGCGCCTGGCGCCACCAATGCCGCGCCGGGACTGCACATCGCCGAGCACGATTCAACGCCATTGATCCTGTTCGTCGGTCAGGCCGAGCGAGGCATGCTGGAGCGCGGTTGCTTCCAGGAAATGGACTACAAGGCTGTGTTCGGGTCCATCGCCAAGTGGGTGGTGGAAATTGATGATCCCGCGCGCATTCCCGAGCTTGTCGCCCGCGCCTTCCGCGTCGCCATGCAGGGGCGCCCCGGGCCGGTTGTTGTGTCTCTGCCTGAAGATATGCTCACCGAGATGGCTGAGGTTGCCGATGCTCCGCTTGTCGAACCGGTGGAAATATGGCCCGGCCTTGCTGACCTCGCGCGATTGCAAAAGCTGGTCTGGGAAGCCAAGCGGCCGTTGGTTATCCTCGGAGGGTCACGCTGGAGCGAGCGGGCACGGCGCGAGGTGATCCGATTTGCCGAACGTTTCGATCTGCCGGTTGCGACCAGTTTCCGGCGTGCTTCGCTGTTCCCGGCGGATCACCCGAACTATGCAGGCGATCTCGGCCTCGGCCCCAATCCTAAACTTGCCGCTCGCGTTCGCCAAGCGGACGTTCTGCTGGTTATCGGTGGTCGTCTGTCGGAGTCTCCATCATCGTCCTACACGCTGTTCGACATTCCCCAGCCGAAGCAGACACTGATCCACGTCTATCCTGACCCTGAGGAGATCGGCCGGGTTTATCAGCCGGCACTCGGTATCGTAGCCACTCCCCACGCATTTGCCTCGGCACTGTCTACGGTGCATCCGCCCGTCGAAATACCCTGGTCGGCCGAGACCAAGACGGCGCGTGCCGATTTCCTGGCCTGGACTGACAAGCCCACCGTTCTTCCCGGCGATTTCCAGTATGGCGAGGCCATGGTCTGGTTGCGAGAGCATCTGCCGGCCGAAACGGTCATTGCTAACGGCGCCGGCAACTATGCCATTTGGGTGCATCGTTACTGGCGCTATCGCAGCTTCACCGGTCAGTTGGCGCCAACTTCCGGATCTGTCGGCTATTCGGTGCCGGCCGGCGTCATGGCCAAGCGGCAGTTTCCCGATCGCCCTGTCGTGGTCTTTGCCGGCGATGGCTGTTTTCTGATGAATGGTCAAGAGTTTGCGACGGCCGTGCAGTACGACATTCCGGTCGTGGTGATCGTGGTCGACAACGCCATGTACGGCACCATTCGCATGCATCAGGAGCGCGAGTATCCCGGCCGCGTCTCCGCGACGACCCTGAAAAACCCGGATTTCGCGGCACTGGCACGCGCTTACGGCGGCCACGGCGAAACGGTACGGACCACGGCCGAGTTCGCTCCGGCCTTTGAGCGTGCCATGGCGTCCGGCAAGCCGTCGATCATCCATTGCTTCCTTGATCCGCAGGCCGTGACGCCGGCAAAGACGTTGGACCAGTTCGCCGGCCGCGTCTGACCACAATGAGAAAGCCCGGCCTTGGATATGGGCCGGGCTCAGTTTTCCGATCTGCTGCTGTCAGTAGTCGGCGTGGATGTCGTTGTCCTTGGTTTCGCGGACGAACAGTATTCCAATGACCAGCGTCGCCGCCGCAACGACGATCGGGTACCAGAGGCCGTAGTAGATGTCGCCGGTGGCGGCCACCATGGCGAACGCCGTTGTCGGCAGGAACCCACCGAACCAGCCGTTGCCAATGTGGTAGGGCAGCGACATCGAGCTGTAGCGGATGCGCGTCGGGAACATCTCCACCAAGATCGCTGCGATTGGTCCGTACACCATGGTCACGTAGAGCACTAGAACGAAGAGCAGCAGCGTCACCATGACGAGGTTGATCTGCGCCGGGTCGGCTTTGGCCGGATAGCCTGCAGTAGTAACTGCGCCGGTCAAGGCCTTGGTGAACACTTGGGCTGGCGTTGAACCGTCGGCCCCTGCCTCGGTACCGAAAGCGACCGAAGTCGCGCCGATCTTGACGGTTGCCGGAGTTCCCGCCGGCGCGGCTTCGTTTTGATAGGGTACGCCCGCCTTTACCAGCGCGGCCTTGGCGACGTCGCAGGAAGTCGTGAACTTAGATGTTCCAACCGGGTTGAACTGGAACGAACACTCGCTCGGATCGGCGATGACTGTCACCGGAGAACTCGCGACAGCCTGTTCCAGCGCGGGATTGGCATAGTGTGTGATTCCCTTGAAGATCGGGAAATAGGTGAGACAGGCGAGCAGCAGTCCCATCATGATGATCGGCTTGCGGCCAATCTTGTCCGACAGTGAGCCGAAGATCACGAAGAAGGGGGTGGCGAGCAGCAGAGACGCGGCAATCAGGAGGTTGGCGGTCTGGGCATCCACTTTCAGCGTCTGCGTCAGGAAGAACAGAGCGTAGAACTGTCCTGTGTACCAGACCACCGCCTGGCCCGCGACGAGACCGAACAGGGCGAGCAGGACAACCTTGAGGTTCTTCCAGCGACCAAAGGCTTCGGTCAACGGAGCCTTGGACGTCTTTCCCTCTTCCTGCATGCGGCGGAAGGCCGGGCTCTCGTTGAGCTTCATGCGTATCCAGACGGAAACCGCCAACAGCAGGATCGACACCAGGAACGGGATGCGCCAGCCCCAGGCGTTGAAATCGTCGCCCGACATCGAGGCGCGGCAACCAAGAATGACCAGAAGCGACAGGAAAAGGCCGAGAGTGGCCGTCGTCTGGATCCAGGACGTGTAGGCGCCACGGCGATGGTCGGGCGCGTGCTCGGCGACATAGGTTGCCGCGCCACCATATTCGCCTCCGAGCGCCAAGCCCTGTAGCAGGCGGAGGACGATCAGGATGACTGGTGCGACAATGCCGATGGCTGCGTAATTGGGCAGGATACCTACGATGAAGGTAGAGCTGCCCATGATCAGGATGGTGACGAGAAAGGTGTACTTGCGACCGATCATGTCGCCGAGCCGGCCGAACACCAGCGCGCCAAACGGTCGGACGGCAAAGCCGGCGGCAAAGGCGAGCAGGGCGAAGATGAAGGCCGCTGTCGGGTTGACTCCGGAAAAGAACTGGGCAGCGATGACTGCCGAGAGAGAACCATAAAGGTAGAAATCATACCATTCGAAGACGGTACCGAGCGACGAGGCGAAGATGACGCGCCGCTCCTCCTTCGTCATTGCAGACGAGGCAGGCGACTTCGTCGGGTCGACGGTGACTGCTGTCATCGGAATTCCTCCCAAAGCGTGATGCTTCGCCTCTGTCCGTCCAACGGTCGGTACGACCGGAGGCTCCACCCGGACTCGAGAGGCGAGGCGTAATACTACGTATGCGAGAGTTATGCGTGAAGATACCTATGATGGAATCTTTAGTCTACAAAGAAGCTTATGGAACTCCGACTGGAAAACGGCGGAAAATTCCATAAAACAACGAAATAACAAGCAAATGGAATACGGCTGTGTTCCGAACCGAATGCCGCTGGCCGGTTTACCTGACCGCCGGACGGCCCAATGCGGATGCGTCGAACTTGCCTGACCCCATGATGCGGCGCCAGGCTGCTTCCACTTCGTCGGGGATGTCGACGTGTGGGAGAAATCCCTTACCACGCGGACCGTAGCCGTTTTCGTCATCGGTGAGGCGTTGTATCTCCCCCGTCAGAAGGGACATGAACCGCTCGGGCGTCCACTTGCGACTGTTCGGGCTCTGGAGATAGTCGATCTTCTCGTTGCGGTAGCCGATGCGCGGCACTTGAACCGGCCAGTTGATGAACTTCGGGCTGCACCTATCCGCCCAGGCCTGCCGGAACGACGCGTCGGTGCGTCGCTGCATCAGCGGGTCCTGGACGAGCAGCACCGAAGCCGGCGCAAGGCGGCTTTCCTCAAGAAGATGCCGGCTGAGGAGACCATTCTCGCCACAGTTGGTGGAGGCATCTTCCAGGAGCAGGCGAGACTGGTCGAGGCCGAGGAACATGGCCGCGATATCGCCGAGCAACCGTGCTTCGGAGGTCTGGCTAGCCAGCGCCTTGCGGTAGACCGGATGGGCATCGACGGCGGCCGCCAGCAAATGGGTCGAATGGCCGATGCCGCCGGAGATCAGTAGAGGGACTCCCGTTGTCCTGGCTTTCTTGACTGCGCCTTCCAGTGTCCACAGCAGCGCGTTGCCGGCCAGTATTACCAGATCGAAGGTTGCCGGCTTATGTTTGTCCTGCTCGCCCAGATCGTTGAGTGCCAGAAACCGGGCAACTGTATTGATCGCGGTGATGTCTTCGGCATCGAGCGGGCCGTAGGGGCCGAAAAAGGACATGGGGGGCTCCGCGTATAGCCGTCGATCAGGAGTGGCCTGAAGAAAGATTACCACCGCTTGTACTGGCAGGGACATCGGGAGACTATCCGTGGCAGCGCTCATACTGACGGATCAACCGACCCTAATCGTTCCAGCCAGAGCGACGGCCTTTTGAAATGCAGGAAAAGCTCGATGTTTTCCTGTTGCGGGCAACCTGCCGAGAAGATAGGCAACGGTCAGTTGAGCGGGCGGATGGGCCGCCCGTCGCAGAAACCGGAGAGTCCCGTCATGGCGATCACCCGCATCGAGCCCGGCAAGCGCATGAGCAACGCCGTAGTCCACAACAAGACCGTCTATCTCGCCGGTCAGATCGGCTCGCCGAAGGGCGACGTCAAGTCGCAGGCCGTTGAGGCGTTGGCCGAAGTGGATCGCCTGCTTGCCGCCGCCGGTACCGACAAGACGCGCATTCTGCAGGCTATCGTCTGGCTTGCCGACATGGCCGATTTCGCCGCCATGAACGAAATCTGGGAAGGTTGGGTTGCTCCGGGCAACACGCCGGCTCGCGCCACCGGAGAGGCCAAGCTTGCCGCACCCGAGTACAAGGTCGAGTTCATCATCACCGCCGCGCTGCCGGATTGATCCGGAGCAAGCTGGATTGATTTGCTGAGAGCTGACAGCTTCGCCTCGATCAGCCCAGCCGTTCGGCCAAAGCGGCCTGGAACGTTCTCCCCGGACCGGGATTTCCCATCCGGTCGGGAAAGCGTTTCAGGCTGCGCTCACAGTGGAACACCGTCACGCCCGCATGCTATCAGGAAAGTCGCGGTATGCCGCGCCTATGTCTGGAGTGTCTGGCCCTTGCTCAACACCGAGATTCCCGGCTTTGTCTGGGCCTATCGTTTTGACGGCGCAACCGGCGTCGGCCACCCCTTGCCCCCAACGACCGAGCGCGAAGAGCTGATTGTCGATGAAGGGTTCGTTTGGCTGCATCTGGCCCTCAGCGATGCGAGGGTCCCCAAGTTTCTCGAAGGTTTCGCCGATCTCCCTGAAGCGGCCCGGGCAACGCTGACCGACCGCGACAATCACGTGGTCCTCGCTTCCGACGATGGCGTGCTGCATGGCGTGTTCACCGATATCGAGCGCGCCTTTGATTATGAGACCAACGATATCGGCTGGTTCCGTTTCGCGGCATCCGAACGATTGATCGTCACGGCTCGCCTGCACCCTTTGCGCTGTGTCGAGGCGGCCCGCCTCGCGGTGGATCGAGGCTTCACGATCCATGGAACGGTGGGAGTGTTTGCCGCCGTCGTCACCGAGTTCGAAAAGGTGGTCGACGCCCTCATTCTTGAGATGGGCGACGAACTCGATCGTATCGAGGATTATGTTTTCGAAACGGCGCCGCGTGACGAGCGCCGCCGCCTGGGGCCGGTTCGGCGCACGATCGTTCGTCTCAACCGACAGCTCAGGGCTTCGGTGGCGTTATTCCGTCGCTATCAGCGGTGGGACGAGCCGGACCCGTTGCCAACCGGCACCGTGGAAATGGCCGAGACCCTTGCCGACCTGCTCGGTTCGTCCCTGCAGGAGATGCAGGGCCTTCAGGACCGGGCGCGCCTGCTGCACGAAGAGATCGATTCCAAGATATCGTCGGAAACCAACCGGCACCTCTATATTCTCTCCATCATGACCGCCTTCCTGTTGCCGCCGACGTTGGTGACCGGGTTCTTCGGGATGAACACCGGCGGGTTGCCGTTTGCCGGCGAGCACTTCGGCACGCTGTTCGCCTTCTTTCTGGGCGGAGGGTCGATTTGGGGCGCCTGGTGGTTCCTGAAGAAGGTCGGTATTCTCTGAGTTAGTCCGCCGTTCCGCCAGCGCGGTCCGGCGGTATGGGGATCACTCGGCGGCGCGCGCCAACTGGATGCGTGGGAAGGCGACGCCGTTTTCGTCGAAAAGATGCAGCCGTTCGGACGGTGCGGTCACCGTGAGCGTCTCACCCTTGGCGATGTCCACGTCGCCATCGATCTTGACGGTAATCGGCTCCTCAAGTCCGGTGTCCAGATAAACAAGGGTCACCTCGCCGAGCTTCTCCACGATCGATACCGTGCCGGTGAAGAGCCCCGGACCGTCAGTCGGAGTGAGATCCTCTGGCCGGACGCCGAAGGTCGCCCTGGCATCGAGATAGGTTGCGGCGACATCGGCGTTGACCGTGACGGCGCTGCCGGATTCCGGCTGCACGGTTGCAGGCGACCCGGTGCTGGCGATGGTCGCCGAGACAATGTTCATCGCAGGCGAACCAATGAACCGAGCCACGAACAGATTGTTGGGCCTGTGGTAAAGCTCCATGGGAGTTCCTACCTGCTCGACCACCCCATAATTGAGCACCACGATGCGGTCTGCCAGCGTCATGGCCTCCACCTGATCGTGGGTGACGTAGATCATGGTGGTATCGGACATCCGCTCGTGCAGCTTGGCGATCTCGAGGCGCGTCGCGACGCGCAACGCGGCGTCGAGGTTGGAGAGCGGCTCGTCGAACAGGAACACCTTCGGGTCGCGCACGATGGCCCGACCGATGGCGACGCGCTGCCGCTGGCCGCCGGAGAGCTGCTTGGGCAGCCGGTCGAGATAGGGGGTGATCTGCAGCATTTCTGCCGCTTCCCGGACCCGTCGCTCCTGCTCGCCCGGAGACGCCTTGGCAAGCTTCAAGCCGAAGGCCATGTTTTCGTAGACGGTCATGTGCGGATAGAGAGCATAACTCTGGAACACCATCGCGATGCCGCGTTTGGATGGTGGCAATGTGTTGACGACGGTGTCGCCGATCTCGAGCGTACCCTCTGTAATGTCCTCAAGACCGGCGATGAGCCGCAACAGCGTCGATTTGCCGCAGCCAGAAGGGCCGACGAAGACGATGAACTCGCCAGACTTGATGTCGAGGTTGATGCCGTGCAGCACTTGTACGGCGCCGTAGGCCTTCTTGACTTGCTTGAGCTTCAGTCCGGCTGCCATGCGCATTCCTCCCGCATATGTCGAAATGGGTCTCCCCAACCCGTTTCCTGGAAACCGGCCGCCCCCACAAGAGAGCGGCCAGTCTTTGTTCAGCTCACTTCATCTTGGCGATAAAGGCGCTCTCGGCCGGCAGGGTCACAATGCCCTCCACAACCCTCGAGGCGAAGCCGAGTTCGGCCACGGCCGCGACAGAGAGCCCGACGGGCACCGGGAACCCGGCGCCCGAATGTCCGAAGTTGAAGACGCAGAGCACTTTCTCGTCGCCGGATTCCCGCAGGAACGCGAGGACATCACCGTCCGAGGCAAGGAAACGCACCGTTCCCTTGGTCATGGCCCGACTTGTCTTCCGCCATGCGATCATCGCCTTGTAGAGTTCGTACTGGCTGTCGGCCTTACCCATCTGTTGGTTCGCAGCCTTGGCAAGATGAGCCTGCGGCACCGGCAGCCAGGGCTTGCCGGTGGAAAAGCCGGCGTTGGGGCCATCGGCATCCCATACCATGGGTGTGCGGCAGCCATCGCGTCCCTTGAACTCTGGCCAGAAGCGGATGCCATAGGGATCTACCAGATCCTCGAAGGCGAGATCCGCTTCAGTGAGGCCGAGTTCATCGCCTTCGTAAATGCAGACCGAACCGCGCAGACTGAGATGAAGTGTGGCCATGAGCTTGCCCTGCTGCGCAGGATTTTGCGCGAAGGGCATATGACGCGTTGCGTAACGGACGACGTCATGATTGGAGAGCGCCCAACAGGGCCAGGCGTCGCCGGCTCCCGCCTCGAAGGTCTTCAGCGTCTTCTCGATATAGGTCCGCGTGGGCTCTCCACCGAGCAGATCGAACGTGTAGCTCATGTGCAGCTTGTCGCCACCTGAGGTGTAGGCAATCATCGTTGCCAGCGAACGGTCGCCATCGCCGATCTCGCCCACCGTGGTAGAGCCGGGATACTGATCGAGCAGCTTGCGCATCCTCTTCAGGAACTCAAGGTTCTCGGGCTGGCTCTTGTCGTGGACATGATCCTGCCGGAGATAGGGATTGACGCGCGGTGCATCTATGGCATCGACCGCTCGTGTCTGGGGTGGGTTGGGACGCAGTTCCTTGTCGCAGAAGTAGAAGTTCACGGTGTCGAGCCGGAATCCGTCGACCCCCAGATCAAGCCAGAACTTCAAGGCCTCCAGCAGCGCGTCCTGTACCGCCGGCGTGTGGAAATTGAGATCTGGCTGGCTGGTCAGGAAGTTGTGCAGATAATACTGGCAACGCCGCGTATCCCATTCCCAGGCCGAACCGCCAAAGACCGACAGCCAGTTGTTGGGCGGCGTACCGTCCGGCTGGGCATCCGCCCAGACATACCAGTCCGCCTTGGCGTTGATCTGATCTCGCCGGCTTTCCGAGAACCATGGATGCTGATCGGACGTATGGCTGAGAACCTGGTCGATGATCACCTTGATGCCGCGCCGGTGAGCCTCGGCGACCATCGTCCGGAAGTCGTCGAGCGTGCCGAAGATCGGATCGATGTCACAGTAATCGGAAACGTCGTAGCCGAAGTCCTTCATGGGCGACTTGAAGAACGGCGACAGCCAGACGGCGTCGACGCCAAGATCCTCAAGATAGCCGAGACGGGACGTGATTCCGGCAAGATCGCCGATGCCGTCGCCGTTGGAGTCCTGGAAGGAGCGCGGGTAGATCTGATAGATCACGCCGCCGCGCCACCAGTCCGGATTGGTGGCTCGGTTGGCGCTTGCGGCGGCTTTGTCAGGCATGTTCATCGTCACCAGGTCTCTCTGTTTCATCGGTCCGGCGGGGAGGGCGTCGGTCCGTCCATTTTGCAAACAACGCTGCTGGAGCTGGGCGGGTTGCACCGTTTAGCTCCCTCTTGGGGGGCAGCGCCTCTTCCTAACCCTTGACGCCGCCGGCCGTCAGCCCCTGCACGATCTTGCGCTGGAAGATCAGTACGAGAATGACAAGGGGCACCGTAACGATCACCGACGCCGCCATGATGCGACCCCAGGGGATCTCGTACTGGCTCGCACCGGAGAGCAGGGCGATGGCAACCGGCACCGTGCGGGTTTCATTGGAGGACGTGAAAGTCAGCGCGAACAGGAACTCGTTCCAGGCCGCGATGAAGGCCAGGAGACCCGTGGTCACCAGCGCCGGCCACATCAGCGGCATGAACACCTTGCTGATGATGACCCAAGGGCTGGCTCCATCGACGATCGCTGCCTCCTCGATCTCGACCGGCAAGTCCCGCATGAAGGTGGTCAGGACCCAGACGGTGAAGGGAAGGGTGAAGATCGTATATGAGAATATGAGCGCGAAGGGCGTGTTGAAGAGGCCAAAGGCGCGCACGAGTTCGAACAGACCGGCCAGAACCGCGATCTGCGGGAACATCGACACGGCAAGGATGGTCATCAGGAGCAGGCCACGTCCGCGGAAACTGACGCGAGCCAGAGCAAAGGCGGCGGTTACCGCGAGAAACAGCGCCAGCACAACCACCGAGGTTGCCACGAGGATGGAGTTGCCAAGGTTCCGAAGGAACACGCCGGTGGTCAGCACTGAGGTATAGTTATCGAGGCTGAAGTGGACTGGCAGATAGTTGACCTCGAACAGCGCCGTTCCCGATTTGAAACTCGTGAGGATCGCGTAATAGAACGGGAAGACCGAGACGAATACGATCACTCCCACGAGCAGGTAGAAGGCGGAGGTCTTGGTATAACTCCAGAGCATCACCGGTCTCCTCCGTCGAAGCGCACCTTGCCGAGCCAGATGTAGAGGATGGTCATAAGCGCGATGATCAGGAACAGCATGGTCGATTGCGCGGAGCCGTAGGCAAACTTGTCGAAATCGATGAGGTTTTCGCGCGCCAGCACGGAGATTGTCTTTGTCTGGGAGCTGTTGGGCGTCAGCACATAGATCAGGTCGAAGATGCGCATGGCATCAAGCAGGCGGAAAATCACCGCGACCATCAATGCGGGTCGGACCAAAGGCAGCGTTACCCGCCAGAAGGTCTTGATCGGATGGACGCCGTCAATGGCCGCCGCCTCGTAGATATCGCGCGGAATCATCTGCAAGCCGGCGAGAATGAGAAGAGCCATGAAGGGGGTTGTCTTCCAGACGTCGACGATCAGCACCGCGATCATCGCCGTGTCGGCCGAGGCAGTCCAGGCAATCTTGTGATCGATGAGGCCTAGCATCATCAGTGCGTCATTGATGATGCCGAACTGGTCGTTGAGCATCCAGCTCCACATGCGTGCGGAGACGATGGTGGGGATCGCCCAGGGAATGAGAATGGCGGCGCGTACGATGCCACGGCCCTTGAACTCGGCGTTGAGCACCAATGCCACAACGGTGCCGAGAATGGTCTCGAGCATGACCGATAGCACCGAGAAGCGGACCGTATTCCAGACGGCATTCCACCAGACCGGATCGGCAAGCAGTCCGGACCAGATGATGCGTCCGCTTTTGAGTACCGTCCAGTTGAGATAGTTTTTGAAGCCGACCAACTCGGCTCCGTAAAGGTTGGTCAGCGAGGCATTGGTGAACGAGAAATAGATTGTTCTGAGAAGTGGCCATCCCGCAACGATGGCGAGGGCTACCAGCATCGGCACGAGGAACCAGCCTGCTGCCCTGAGGCGCTGACGCATCAGTTCAGACTTGACCCGTTTGGGGTACCCCGGGCCGGTTGGCACGATCCGGATCGTCGATTGGGTGGAGGCCATGGCAACTCCTGCGATGAAGTGCGGAGGGCTTCGATCACACGCGCAATCCGGAAGCGGAGCGCTCCCGGTCACTGTCTCATCGGCAATACGTCCGAGGGAGCCGGAGAGTTTCCTCCGAGCGGCCACAGACGGGCAAATAACGGAGTGAACCGTTGTTTAGAAAAAGGGCCGACCGTCCGTTCGTCAAATGACGCCGGACGGTCGGCAGATCGGAATTACCAGCCGGAGCCCTTCAGCTCCGTCAGCTTGGCCTCGAGGATCTCGAGATTATCGGCCGCGGTGCCATTGCCCGACAGCGTGTCGTGGACGGCCGACCAGAACAGCGAGGATACCTCGTTGTACTTGATCTTGGTCGGTGCCGACGGACGCGGAACGGCATTGATGAAGACCTCTTTCCACTGCGGAATGATCGGGGCTGCCTTGGCCACGTCGGGATCATCATAGAGGGAGACGATGGTCGGCAGATTGGTCTGGTTGATGGCGCGGTTCTTCTGAACCTCCTTCGAACCGAGGAACAGGGCGAGCTTGATCGCCTCCTCCGGATGCCTTGAATACTTTGACGCCGCGAAGTTCCAACCGCCCAGTGTGGCGGCCGGCTTGTCGCTCGCCGACGCAGCCGGTAGGGGAGCTACGCCGAACTTGCCTTTTACCGCGCTGTCCGCGCCGTTGCTGAGCGCATAGGCATAGGGCCAGTTGCGCATGAACACGGCATTGCCGGTTTGCCAGACGCCGCGCGCTTCTTCTTCCTGATAGGCCAGCACGCCCGGAGGCGAAATGGTGCCGACCCAGCCCTTGACCGTATCCAGGGCCTTTGCCGCCTTCTCGTTGTTGATGGAGATGTCGCCATTGGCCTCGACGATCTGGCCGCCGCCGAACGACTTCACCCACTCCAAGGCATTGCAGGTCAGGCCTTCGTAGGCATTGCCCTGGAAGACAAGACCCCACAGATCCTTCGATCCGGCAGCCCGCTCCTTGTCCTGGATTTCCTTCGCCGTGGCAGCCATTTCGTCCCAGGTCTTGGGGACTGGCTTGCCATATTTATCAAGCAAGTCCTTGCGATAGAACAGGGCAGGTGCATCGGTGAAGCCTGGAATGGCAACCAGCTTGCCGTTGGCCGTCTGAGACTCGATGATCGAAGGGAAGTGATCCTTGACGACATCCTTGGCGGCGGCGGTGAGGTCCAGGAATTGGTCCGACAGCTGTGGCGCCCAGATGACGTCAGTCATGTAGACGTCGATGTCGGCATTGCCGGCGGCAAGCCACAGGCGGTATTGGCCAAACTGGTCGCTGGTCGATGGCGGCATCGGCACGATCTTGACCGTGTTGCCGGTCTTGGCCTCAAAGTCCTTCAGCTGGCTCTGCAGGAAAGCCAGTCCGTTGCCTGTATCGCCAGAAACGACCGCAAGCTCGGCGGCCATCGAGACGGATGCGCAGAAAACCACGCCGGCGAACAGGCCAGCGCGCAGGGCTGAATGAAGCATCAAGTCCTCCCTTGAATGCGGCACTTCTCCCGAATGCCACAACTGGGTGCGAAGCGCTCGAAACTCCCAAAGCGCTTTGAACGACAGGATCATCCTTGAAAGAAAAGTTCCTGTCAACTGTCCAATGTAACCGTTTGCAGGAAGGATTTGGGGTAACGGCGACCGCTATCCCGACATGCCGATCCTTTGAGCATCGGGGACAATGGCTGTAACATTACCGTAACAAATGATAAGGCTCGCTCATCGGCGGCCGCTTCCATTCTCCGGGGCGAGGAACGGTGGATCTCGATGACGGCGGAAAATGATAATGAATCTTAAGGAATTGGCAGCCGAGCTGCATCTCTCGCAGACGACGGTCAGCCGGGCGCTCAATGGGTATCCCGAAGTCAGCGAGAAAACGCGCGAAATCGTGCTCGCTGCCGCCCAACGCTTCGGATATCGGCCAAGTCCAGCAGCCCGACGCCTTGCAACCGGACGTGCTCATGCTTTGGGCGTTGTGTTCAACGCCGAGAGAAATGCGTTCATGGATCCGCTTTTCGTCGAATATCTCGCCGGTGTCGCGGAGACGAGCGCAAAGCAGGGGTTCGACATTCTCATCAGTCCTTCGGTCCCGCGCGACGAAATCGTCAGCTTTGGTCGGTTGGCCCGTGATGGAACGGTCGACGTCATTATCCTGTCTGCGCCCCTGGTTACGGACGCGCGCATCGCGTTGCTCAGCGAACTGAAGTTTCCCTTCGTCGTTCATGGCCGACCACCTGAGCCTGCCGGCATTTCGTATATCGACATCGACAATTTCGGCGCGTTCCAGCAGGCCACGAGCTTTCTCATTCAGCTCGGCCATCGGCGCATCACACTGATGAATGGCGAGGAGCACTTCACGTTCGCCCAGGATCGTTCTCGAGGAGCCGCCATCGCCTTTGCAGCGGCCGGCCTGCCCAAGGATTTGCTCGACGAGCATTTCATGCCGATGACCGCCGAGAACGCCTATCGTTGTGCCCGTCATGCACTGGAAAGCGACGCGCGGCCGACCGCCATTTTATGCGGGTCCGCTCTGGTGGCGCTCGGCGTGCTGAGAGCCGCCGCCGAACTCGGGCTCGAAGTGCCGCGTGACCTGTCGATCGTTGCTCACGACGATGAGATGCCCGCATTCCCGGCCGATCAGTTTCACCCTCAGCTGACGACGACGCGGTCCTCGATCCGTGCCGCCGGCGCCCGTGTTGCCGAGATGGCACTGGCCCGGGTGGCCGGGCAGAAACCGGGTGCCGTCGCCGAAGTCTGGCCCGTACAGCTGATCGTCCGCGGATCCACAGCGGCCGCTCCCGAGCGACCTTGAGCGGGTAGAAGGCAAAAGTTTCCGTCCCGGCAAATTAGAATACAAAATCAGTAGATAATGTGTATTGTCTTTTGAAGCTTTCAAATCTGAAAGCAAAAAACCGCCGCGGAAAGATTTTCTCTTTTCTCGATTACCCGGAGTGCGCGCTTTCTTGAGAGCAATACGGGGGCTTGATACCGCTTCGCCAATATCTGCGGTCGAGTGACCGGCGGAAGGGGCGCGACCTCTATCGCGTGCGAGGTGAGTTCAGGTGTCCAAGGATCGTCTGACCCATTTGAAGCGTCTCGAAGCGGAATCCATTCACATCATCCGCGAAGTTGCCGCCGAGTTTCGAAACCCGGTGATGCTGTACTCGATCGGCAAGGATAGCTCCGTCATGCTGCGCCTTGCTCTCAAGGCCTTCTATCCGGGCAAGTTGCCGTTCCCTCTGCTGCACGACGACACCACCTGGAAGTTCCGCGAGATGATCGCCTTCCGCGATGCGACCGCGAGACGGGAAGGGCTCGATCTTCTGGTCCATACAAACCCGGAGGGAGTGGCTGCGGGCATCACGCCATTCACCCATGGTTCCTCGGTTTATACCCATATGATGAAGACCGAGGCATTGAAGCAGGCCCTGACGGCCAATGGCTTCGATGCCGCCTTCGGCGGAGCCCGCCGGGACGAGGAGAAGAGCCGGGCCAAGGAGCGCGTTTTCTCCTTCCGCACGGAAACTCATGCCTGGGATCCGAAGAACCAGCGTCCGGAGTTGTGGCGCCTCTACAACTCCCGCGTCCGGCCCGGCGAGAGCATCCGTGTGTTTCCGCTGTCCAACTGGACCGAACTCGACATCTGGCAATACATCCTGCTCGAGAAGATCCCGATCGTACCTCTTTATTTCGCCGCCGAGCGTCCCGTCGTGAACCGCGGCGGTCAGTGGATCATGGTCGACGACGATCGTCTGCCGCTTCAAGTGGGCGAGAGGCCCGAGTTGCGTCGTGTCCGCTTCCGGACGCTTGGCTGTTATCCTCTGACCGCCGCCGTCGAGAGTGACGCGGCAAACCTGCCGGAAATCGTCCGCGAGATGCTGATCGCTCGAACCTCGGAGCGTTCCGGTCGGCTGATCGATCATGACGACACCGCCTCCATGGAAAAGAAGAAGCGGGAAGGCTATTTCTGATGAACGCCATCGATCCGAACGTTGCTGCCGATGCCTCCGCCTTCACCGACTATCTCGGTCGTCATGAGAAAAAGAGTCTTCTGCGCTTTCTGACCTGCGGTTCGGTCGACGACGGCAAGTCGACGTTGATCGGTCGTCTTCTTTATGATTCCAAGTTGCTGTTCGAGGACCAACTTCTGAGCCTCGAAAAGGACTCGCGCAAGCACGGTACGGTCGGCGACGATGTTGACCTGGCACTGCTTGTCGACGGTCTGGAGGCTGAACGCGAACAGGGCATTACCATCGACGTCGCCTATCGTTTCTTTTCGACTGACAAGCGCAAGTTCATCGTCGCCGACACGCCGGGCCATGAGCAGTACACGCGCAACATGGCGACTGGCGCATCCACGTCCGATGTCGCTGTGATTCTGATCGATGCGCGGCGCGGCGTGCTGACACAGACCCGGCGCCACTCGTTCATCGTGTCTCTGGTCGGCATCCGCCACGTCGTGCTGGCGGTCAACAAGATCGACCTCGTCGATTTCTCCCAAGCCATCTTCGAGGATATCGTTGCCGAGTATCGGACTTTTGCTGCGGACCTCGGGTTCGAGACGCTGACGGCGATTCCACTCAGTGCACGCTATGGCGACAATGTGCTCGAGCGCAGTGCCCGCATCCCCTGGTACGGCGGTCCGACGCTTGTCGAACATCTGGAGACCGTGGCGGTTGACGACAATGCGGGTGAACGCGCGTTCCGCTTGCCGGTGCAGTGGGTAAACCGGCCGAACCTCGACTTCCGGGGCTTTTCCGGCACCATAGCTTCGGGCAGCGTGCGACGTGGCGATGCCGTGGTAGTCGCCAAGTCAGGACGCACATCGACAGTAAGGTCGATCGTGACCTTCGATGGCGAGCTCGAAGTTGCCTCCGCCGGTGAGGCAGTTACGTTGACTCTCGCTGACGAGATCGACATTTCGCGCGGCGATGTCCTGTCTTCGACGACGGATCGGCCGGAAGTATCCGACCAGTTCGCCGCCCATCTGATCTGGATGGCGGATGAGCCTCTCCTGCCGGGACGACCGTATCTTCTCAAGATCGGCGCGCGTCAGGTATCAGCTCAGGTGACGGCAATTCGCCACAAGATCGACGTCAACACCGGCGGTGATTTGCCGGCAAAGAGCCTCACCCTCAACGAGGTGGGCGTAGCCAACCTGTCTCTGTCCGAGCCGGTTGCCTTCGACTCCTACGCCATCAATCGCGAGACCGGCGCGTTCATCGTCATCGACCGGCTATCCAACCTTACCGTTGGTGCCGGCATGATCGACTATGGTCTCCGGCGGGCCGGCAACATCCATTGGCAGGCGCTGGATGTCGACAAACGGGCGCGGGCATTTGCCAAGGGGCAGAAGCCTGCAGTTCTCTGGTTCACCGGTCTCTCGGGAGCCGGCAAGTCGACCATCGCCAACCTGGTTGAGAAGAAACTGACGGCACTTGGTCGCCATGCCTACATCTTGGATGGCGACAACGTTCGCCATGGTCTCAACCGCGACCTTGGGTTTTCAGACGCCGATCGCGTCGAGAGCATTCGGCGGGTTGCCGAGATGGCCAAGTTGTTCGTCGATGCCGGCCTGATTGTGCTTGTGTCCTTCATTTCGCCTTTCCGCGCCGAGCGGCAGCTGGCTCGTGATCTGATGGATGAAGGGGAGTTCATAGAGGTCTTCGTCGACACGCCGCTCGACGTCGCGGAGGCTCGTGATCCCAAGGGCCTCTATGCCAAGGCGCGTGCCGGCGAGATTGTCCATTTCACAGGTATCTCCTCGCCTTACGAGGCACCCGACTGCGCGGAACTAACTCTCAGCACGACTTGGGTAACGTCCGATCTGTTGGCTGAACGCGTTGTCGCCCATCTGCAGGAGGTCGGCGTCATTCCTGGCTCTGATGACGTGACGATCTGAAACTACGCACTAGGAGCCGGCTCGGTGAAGCCGGCCCATGCGGAGCGAGAAGAACAGAGACGGCAGCGCGAGAAGTACCGCTGACCCGAAAGCGGCGATCATTGCGAACCGAAGCCCCTCAGGGGATCGGTCGGTTGCAAAGCCGGCGAGATTGGCCACCAGCCCGAAGATGGCCGAGCCTGCCGCATATCCGGCCGACTGCAGCGTCGGCAACAGAGCGGATGCCTTCCCTCGCTCGCTTTCCAGATTGGCTTCCATGACAACCTGACAAAGGCTGCCCCAGGCCACTCCCATGCCGAGTCCGATCACGACTTGGCTGAGCATCACCAGGACCAAAAGGTGCCGGGCTATGGCGGTGAGGCCAATGATGAGTCCGATTATCAGGATCGATGCCCCGATCGCCACGAACGCCAACCGTCTTCCCCGACCATCGAAATTGGCAACCGTTACCGCGCCACTGCTCCATGCGACCGCCAGAATCGCCCCGATACCACCGGCCACGGCTGGTCCGTACCCCCAAAGGTGCTGCACGGCGTAGACAAGAAACACGCCAGTCACCGATTGGGCTAGGGGAAGGAGATAGATGGTCCAGAGGCCCAGTCCCGGTATGCTCGAGAAACCGAAAGCTCCTCGCGGCAGGATCGACACGCGGGCGGACAGATCGATACGCACGGCCGCGACGAGGCAGAGCGCAGCCCCGGCTACCACCAAGGCAGCCTGCCAAGGCACTTGAAGCGCTACGCCGGCCACCGAAATCGCCATCATGGCGAGTGCCACGAGCCCCAGTCTCAAGCCAGGAAACACGCCTGCGTCATAGTTGCGCGGCTCTTGCGGTACGGCGAGGTGAACAAGCACCAGAAAGATGGCGACGATCGGCAGGTTGACGAGAAAGGCGGCACGCCAGCTCACCATTTCCGTAATGATACCAGCCAGCACCGGTCCGCCGAATGCCGCGACCGCCCAGACGATTGCTTCGGCGCCGAATAGCTTGGCAACCAACCGCGACGGAAAGAGTTGCGGGATGAGCGCAAAGCCGATCGCCGCGACAAGCCCTTCACCGGCGCCTTGAACGGTACGTCCGACGAGGACCAGTTCCATGCTTGGGGAGAGGGCTGCCGCGAGCGTTCCGACCGCGAACACGCTGCTTGCCACGAACAGGCAGCGCCTTGCGCCGAAGCGCGCCTTCAGCAGTGGCGCCGACGCCCCAGCCGTGATCGAAGCCACGATGTAGACGGTGAGGGTCCAGGAGATATAGGCCTCGCCGTGCAGTTCGCCCACGGCCGTCGGCATTGCCGTCGATACAAGAAACGCATTGAAGGCAAAGATCGCCGTGGCGAGCATCAGCGTCAGCGAAGCCGCCAGATGAGCTGGCGAAGCGAGTTCGGACCATCGGCCGGAAGAGGCGGACTGCATGATAAAGAGGCCAGGATGAAGCTGCAAAAGGGTGCCCCCTATAGCAGCCTTGGGCAGTTCCGGATATGGGGTACAACCGACGAGCGTTGTCTTTCATCCTGGGAATCCGTTATCAGACGGAGCAGGGGGTTTCTTTTTGGTTCACCCGTCCACTGATTTCCGGGAGAAATGCCGATGTCGGGGCTCAGCCGTACGTCCGATGATCTTTCGCCTCGACGCCGGAAAATTCTCTACCACGCATGGCATCGCGGCACGCGAGAGCTGGACCTGCTTCTCGGCCGTTTCGCCGATAGTGCGATTGGTGACCTGACCGATACCGAGCTCGATGAGTTCGAGGCTCTCTTGGAGGTCGATGACCGGGAACTGTTCGGGTGGATTCTGGGTAAGTTGCCCGTGCCCGAAACCGCCCCGAAGGCTGTGTTTTCCAAGGTCCTCGCCTTTGCTCGCAAGTATCCTGTCGGAGGTTGAACAGCTTCAGACCGCGGCCGATGTTGGCCGGCTGGAGCGATCATCGGTCCTCGAAAAGGCAAGATATGGTCTGGCCGGATCCGGGCGATGAAGGGCAACTCGGTTACGTCCCTCGCTCTTGGCGATATAGAGCGCGGCGTCGGCGGCGCTGTGCAGCGTTTCATAATCCGTGCCGACCTCGGCCACGCTGGCGATTCCCCCACTTACCGTGAGGCGAAGATCGCCTTTGCCGTTCTCCATTCGATAGCCTTGCGTGAGCAGGCGAACGCGCTCCGCAAGCGCGGCTGCCGTTGCCATGTTTTCGTCGGGCAGAAACAGCGCAAACTCTTCGCCACCCACCCTCGCAGTCTGGGCATCGCGAGGCGCCGCTTTCACAAGGATTTGGGCAAATGCCACAAGCGCACGGTCGCCGGTCAGATGGCCGTAGGTATCGTTGATATGTTTGAAGTGATCCAGATCGAACAAAATCAGGGCGCTGTTGGCGGGGCGAGTTGCCAGACGCGGCAGGACTTCGTTCAGGAACCTGCGCCTGTTGGCAAGCCCTGTCAGCTCGTCGGTTTCAGCCGCAATGCGAAACCGTTGTTCCGAGCGCCGGGCAACCAAAGCCAGTTGCAGGAGACCGGAGAAGACAAGAACGGCCATCGAGCCGATCAGGGTAAGGCCGATCAATGTGCCGTTCGGGAGTGTCATGCCTGTTGAGTTCAAGGGGTAGAAGAACAGGTAGACAGTGCGGGAGACCAGCATGGTTTCCTGAAAGACGATGAGCGCAATCGTCAGCACCAGTGCCTGCAGACACTCTTTCCTGCATTGGCGAACGAGTTCGAAACCAAGCGTCAGTAGGTAGAGAAACTGCATCGCCGAGATGGCATGGGTCCTGAAGTTGAAGTCGGCAAATAGCTCCTGATCACAGGCGAGGGCGAGCCAAACCAGAGGGCCCAACAAGGCGAGAAAGCGATCAAGACCTGCGACCTTGCCAAAGAAGCGTCGATAGCCGAGCCATATCTGTCCGGAAGCCAGCAGCAGCATCGCATTACTGACCGTGATGGACCAAAACGCCGGGATGTGGCCACGCAAGCCCAACATGACCATGGCCATCGTTGCAAGACCGTAGGCGATGCCCCAGATCAAGACGCCAACTTCGCTTCTCACGGCTCGCCAAACAAGGAGATGGCCGGCCGATACGCAGGCGCCGGTCACGGAAGCCGCAATGACTAACGACGGAACATGCAAGAGTTCGCTCACGAGGTAACCCTCTCGGCATAAGCCGAATGCGTGCTGCCTAGCCTTGGAGGGAAGCAGCAGCTGACGAAATTTAGATGCCTTTTTGCAGGGATTGCTAAACTAATATGTAAAATTACCGAGCATGCTGAAAAATTTATGAATCGCAGGCTCGTTCCCCAAATCATGGATTCCGTCGTCTCAAAGGGCGCCATGAGGACCCAAACAGGGGTAATCCTCCCGAACGATTGGAAACGTCAAATCGAAAGAAATAGCTAACCTATTGTATCTTTGAGTTTTTTCGTTTGCGGGCGGGGTTCCATTTTCCCTTCGGATGCTTTAGAAGAGCTGCTTCCTCCCGCTGCAGATACCGCCGCCATGCCCACGTCCTGGTCCAACCTGCTGTCCGTTTTTTCTCATGTCACGGTGGCCGCCGTTCCCGATGGGGCCGAGGCGCTGGCGCTTGCCGAGCTTGTGCGCTCGGAAAAGCGGCGCGGGCTGGACGCGGTCTACGTTGCGCGCGACGGGCAGCGGCTGCAACAGCTGCAGCGGGCACTTGCTTTCTTTGCGCCAGAGGTTGGCATTTTGGAATTCCCCGGATGGGATTGCCTTCCTTATGACCGCGTTTCTCCGACGCCCGCGGTCGTCGCCCGGCGCATGACGACGCTGTCGGAACTGGCAGCCCATGCTGGAGACACTCGTCCCTTCGTCCTGCTGACAACCGTCAATGCCCTGGTGCAGCGCGTCGTACCGCCCTCAATGGTGTCGGGACAGGTGATGACACTGTCCCCCGGCAACATGGCCGACATGGGCAAGCTGACTGCCTGGTTGGAAAACGCGGGATTCGCCCGGTCATCAACCGTGCGCGACACAGGCGAGTACGCCGTTCGCGGCGGCATCCTCGACCTTTATGCGCCAGGCACCGAAGCGCCGGTCCGCCTCGATTTCTTTGGCGATCAGCTTGAGTCCATCCGGACCTTTGATCCGGAGAGTCAACGCTCGACCGGTCAGTTGAAACGGCTCGATCTCGTGCCGATGAGTGAAGTCCAGATTACTCCGGCCTCCATCAAGCGTTTCCGACAAGGCTATGTAGCGGCCTTCGGCGCTGCAACCTCCGGCGACCCCATGTACGAGGCCGTCAGTGAAGGACGCCGCTACGCCGGCATCGAACACTGGCTGCCTCTGTTCCACGAACAACTGGGCACACTGTTCGATTATACGGGCGACGCTTCGGTCATGGTCGACCCGTTGGTCGATGAGGCCATAAACGAGCGCCTTACCACGGTTGTCGACCATTACGAGGCCCGTCTCGACACGCTGAAGACGGGCGGTTCCGGCGCGCCATACAAGCCGATGCCGCCGACCACGCTCTATCTCGCCGAAAGCGAACTGCAGGGTCTTCTAGCCCGTCGCGCGGTCGCTCACCTGACACCATTCAATCGGCCCGAACAGTCGTCGGTGAAGATCCTCGATTTCGGAGGCAAGACGGGCCGTTCGTTTGCCGCCGAGCGGGCGGCGGGCGACATCAATATCTTCGACGCGCTGGTCAAGCACATCGCGGCGCTTGGGGCAGATAAGCGCAAGGTCATTCTTGCCTGTTGGTCCGAGGGCTCGCGTGATCGCCTCGCCCAAGTCATTCGTGACCATGGTGGGCAGACAACGGAGCTGGTACCCCACCTCGACGCTGCTCTGAAGGCACCGGCCGGCGTGTTGCCGCTGGCCATCCTGGGCATCGAGACCGGTTTCGAAGTGCCGGGGTTCGTGGTCATTGCCGAACAGGATGTGCTGGGTGACCGTTTGGTCCGTGGCGCCAAGAGCCGCAAGAAGGCCGAGAACTTCATCAAAGAGGCGACGAGTCTTGCCGAGGGGGATCTCGTCGTTCATGTCGACCATGGTATCGGCCGTTTCGTCGGCTTGAAGACCATCGAGGCGGCTGGCGCGCCGCATGACTGCCTTGAGATCGTTTACGCCGGTGGCGACAAGCTCTTCCTGCCGGTCGAGAACATCGAGCTGCTGAGCCGCTACGGTTCGGACGATGCCGAAGCGCAGCTCGACAAGCTCGGTGGCGGGGCCTGGCAGGCGCGCAAGGCGCGGCTGAAGAAGCGCATCCGCGAGATTGCCGACGAGCTGATCAAGACGGCCGCCGCGCGCCTGCTCAAGACGGCGCCCGTGCTGTCGCCGCCCGAGGGGCTTTACGACGACTTCGCCGCCCGCTTCCCCTATGACGAGACCGAAGACCAGCTCAACGCCATCGAGGCAGTGGCCGGGGATCTGTCCTCCGGTCGGCCGATGGATCGTCTTGTTTGCGGCGACGTCGGCTTCGGAAAGACGGAAGTGGCGCTGCGTGCCGCCTTCCTTGCGGCGATGAGCGGCAAGCAGGTGGCGGTGGTCGTCCCGACGACACTATTGTCGCGCCAGCATTTCCGCACCTTCCATGAGCGGTTCAAGGGGCTGCCGATCAACGTGCGCCAAGCCTCGCGCCTCGTTCCTTCGAAGGATCTTGCAGCCACCAAGGCAGGGCTCGCGGATGGCACCGTCGATGTGGTTGTCGGCACCCACGCGCTGCTTGCCAAGGCGATCGAGTTCAAGGATCTCGGGCTGCTGATCATCGACGAGGAGCAGCATTTTGGCGTCAAGCACAAGGAGCGGCTGAAAGAGCTGAAGTCCGACGTACATGTCTTGACGCTCAGCGCCACGCCGATCCCTCGCACGCTGCAACTGGCGTTGACCGGCGTTCGCGAGCTGTCGCTGATCGCGACGCCGCCGGTCGATCGTCTGGCGGTCCGTACCTTCGTCACTCCCTTCGACCCGCTGATCGTTCGCGAGGCGATCCTCAGAGAGAAGTACCGGGGAGGGCAAGTGTTCTATGTCTGCCCGCGGGTCGCCGATCTCGCCGGTCAGATGGAGTTTCTCGAAAAGCACGTGCCCGAGGTGAAGGCCGCCGTGGCTCATGGCCAGATGGCGGCAACTCAGCTCGAAGACATCATGAATGCCTTCTACGAAGGCCAGTACGATGTGTTGCTGTCCACGACCATCGTCGAGTCCGGTCTCGATATCCCGACCGCAAATACGCTGATCATCCACCGCGCCGACATGTTCGGCCTGGCTCAGCTCTACCAGTTGAAGGGGCGTGTTGGCCGCTCGAAGACCCGTGCCTACGCCATTTTCACGACGCCGCCCGAGAACCGCGTCAACACGGTAGCCGAGCGTCGTCTCAAGGTTCTGCAGTCGCTCGACACGCTTGGTGCCGGTTTCCAGCTGGCGAGCCACGATCTCGATCTGCGCGGCGCCGGCAATCTCCTCGGCGAAGAGCAGTCCGGTCACATTCGGGAGGTTGGCTACGAACTCTACCAGCAGATGCTGGAGGAGGCGGTTGCCCAGCTCAAGGCGGGTATCGTCGACGAGGTTGTCGAAGATCAATGGTCGCCGCAGATCACGCTCGGTACGCCGGTGATGATCCCCGACCATTATGTGCCCGACTTGCAGCTTCGCCTCGGTCTCTATCGTCGCCTTGCCGAACTGGAAGACGGTGGCTCGATCGATGCTTTCGGCGCCGAACTGATCGACCGCTTCGGTCCGTTGCCGGAAGAGGTCGAGCATCTTCTGAAGACGATCACCATCAAGAGCCTTTGCCGCAAGGCCAACGTCGAGAAGATCGATGCTGGTCCGAAGGGGCTGGTCCTGTCTTTCCGCGAAGGCAAGTTCGACAATCCGGCCGCCCTGGTCCAGTACATTGGCGAACAAGGCTCGCTCGCCAAGATCCGACCGGACCAGAAGATCGTGCTGACACGCGATTGGCCGGAAGCTGAGCAGCGGCTCAAGGGCACTGCGGCGGTTTTGCTGAAGCTCGTTCGCATGGTCGAAGACGCAAAGGCGGGAGCTTCGACGGCGCTGAAACCTATCGAGCCGCAGAAATTGAAGCTGAAACCAACGCCACCTCCGCCACCCGTGACGCCCACGCCAAAGGGAAGATACCCTTCATTGTCGTCACTCAAAGGAAAGTTCCGACGTTAAACATAAGTTGGAAAAAGAAATTCTTGGCGCAACGCCACGAGTCCTACACTTTTCTGACACAATCGAGTATTGAAATAGTTCTCCTGAGGTGAGGTGACCCCGCGGTCTTGAGCGCGTGGAGGTCGTCATGGGCGAGCTGATCAACGTTTCGACGTTATTGTTAGTGGGCGTGCTCGGCGGAGTGACGGCCGGCACGGCCTTGGCAGCTATTTGGCTGGTGGATCGACGGACCGCTGCCTTGGGCCTGTGGGCCGCCTCGCTTTGGCTTGGTGCCACGGCATGTGCTTTCTACATGTTGCGTCCCGTGGTTCCTGATTGGACCTCGATACTGTTCGGCAATGCCGTTCTGGCCTTCGCCTATGGTCTGATCTGGCTTGGTTTCCAGCTTTTCGAAGGCTGCCGGCCTGTCGTGTGGAAAGCGGCGGTTGGCGCCGTCGCCTGGCTGCCGTTCGTCGCCGTACCGTTCTTGCGCAACGAGCCCGCCCTGCACGCCGCTTTGGCAGCTTCAGTAATGGCGGTCTATTCGCTGGCGATAGCCTGGAAGCTAGTCGTTCGTCGCCGTGTAGAGCCCCTGCCTGCGCGTTTGCCGACCGCCGTGCTCTTCGCTGCCCACGGTACGCTTTATGCTCTTCGTGTGCCGTTGCTTCTCCTGCTTCCCGATTTTGGTTTCGACGCGAGCTTTGACCAGTCACCGTTGTTCATTGCCGGCGTTCTGGAGGCGCTTCTGTTCACGTTGTTCCTGGTCGTTGCCATGCTGACGCTGATGGCCCAGCGTGATGCTCGGTATCACCGCAAGGCCGCGGAGATCGATGCGCTGACCAGCTTGCCCAATCGGTCGGCTTTCTTCCGTGCCGCCGAGGCCTTGCTGCAGGGCGGCGGCGAGCGTGGCGTGCTGCTGGTGTTCGACCTCGATCACTTCCACCTCGTCAACGATCGCTTCGGCCGGGAAGAGGGGGATCGGGCGCTGCGAGCTTTCGCACAGGTTTTGCACCGCGAAGTGCGTCCTCCCGATATTGTTGCACGTGTGGGAGACGAAGAGTTCGCCCTTTTCATGCCTTCGATCCGGCTCGACGTCGGTCTGTCGATCGCCGAGTATCTCTGCCGCCGGACCGAAGAACTGAAGCTCGTGACCCAAGACGGCGAGCACATTCCGCTGACCACCAGTGTCGGTGTGGCGTCTGTCGCCGATGTTGGAGCCGAGATCGGCTCGCTGATGGCCGCCGCAGGCATGGCGCTCACCGAAGCCAAGCGCATCGGGCGCAATCGCTGCCGGGTCTATCGCGCCGCGTCGAAGACGCACAGCCGGTTGGTCGATGACTGGCTCAAGACCGGCTGATAGGTTCCTTTGGCTTATGCCGATATGGCGGCGGTCTTTGGCCGGGCCGCCATCGTGCCAAGCAGCAGGACGACGTAGATGACGATGGCTGCTATGGTTAACCATGCCGGACAGTGCAGTCTTTCCGTTGCGTCCATGGCATCGAACGCGATGCGCATGCCGATCGCAAGCTGCAGCAACGCGGCCGGCAGATAAAGGATGGGCACGTAGCGGACTGGCGCCCCGGTGACGGCCGGAAGTATGATCGGCGCGTGCGCAAACACCATCGACAGGATGAAGCCGACGGCGATGGCGTGGATTGCCGCGTCGTGCCCGTAGATGGTCTCCCCCGGAGGCAGGAGGGAAAGGCTCGCTGCGGCGACGATCAGCCAGCCGTAGCCGAAAATCAGCAGGAGCGCGGAAAAGCGTGCAAAGCCATGGGTGCGGACAGTGCGGAGCGCGATGTCCTCCCTAAGCAGCCATAGAGCGATGCCGGCAAGCGAAACCGACAACAGCGCCGAGCCCTGCCACGGCTGCCCCAGTCCGAGCGCCAACGCGAACAATGCGACGAGAATGACCAGCAAGCCGCGCGACGCCAGCGTTGGGTTCAGCAACCGCGAAAGCTCGATACGCTCGGCAACGACCGTGAGAATCAGGAAGCCGAGCCAGACGTAGCCTACTTCCGGCAAGGTCTTGCCCGAGATCCAGAAGTAGGTTCCGAGTGGCCACAGCGCCGCGGCGGCCGTCATCAGCCCGGTGAACAGCGTTGGCAACTTCCAGGTCGCCATTGCCGTCATGAGCGTAAGCCCCAGACCTGCGGCGAGAAACAGCGGCGCGGTCGCCTCGGCATAGCCACAGAGCAGAAGGATGGCGCCGGCGCCCGACACGGCGGGGACGAGTAATGCCGCAAGGCGACCATCGGCGACGGCCCGCTCGAGCGAAATCAGCGTACCGAAAAAGCCCGAGGCCATGATTGCGCCGTGCATGTCCGCCGTATCCCCGACCGGAGCGATGATGCCCAGGCGGGCAAGGCCGCCGGTGAGGCCTGCCACGAGCGATGTCGCCGCGGCCATGGCAAGAGCAATGCGAAGGATCGGGGTGAGCTTCATGGTCGGCTCCGCAACAAGGCTTGGAGAGGGAAGGGCCGGTTTTCCCCGGATTCAGCGCCCGAAAAGGCCGGCGGCAAACTTCGAGACAGCCGCCTCAAAGCGAGAAGGATGGCGCTCAAAGCGTGATCGGACGGCAGGGTCGGCAAGCTCCGGTGACCAGACGGCCGATTTGTCGATCGCGACGGTTACCCTCCGTCCCATGCCCACGGCGTCCTCGATGGCGGCACGGGCATTTTCACCGATCAAGCTGCCAAGCGGGCAGGTAGGCGTGGTCATCATCAACTCGACGTGGATGGTGGCGTCGCTGATGTGGAGATGGCGAACAAGGCCCAGCGAGACGATGTCGATGCCGAGTTCTGGATCGTCAACGGTAGCAAGGGCGGCGAGGATCTTCTCTCTCATGGCCTCACCTCCGTGTCAGCCGGATGCGCCAAATCTCCGGACCTTCTTCCAGATAGTTCCAGCCGAAACCGACCAGAGTTCGCTCCTCGAAATATTGGCGCAACGGTACGGGGTCGAAGCTGTTGATGATTTCCATCGCCTGACCTGGCTCAAGAGCATCGAAGCTCTCAATGATGGTGGCGCGGCGCAACTCGCATGGCAGACGGCGCACATCGAGCACGTTCACGGTATCGATCGTATCAAGGGGCATCGTCGAGCTCTCCGTTATTCGATAATCGGAGAGTAGTCCTCGCGTTTCAGTCGCTCGTTGTCGCGTCGCAAACTTGTCATCGCTCAATACAAGAAAGCGCCGCCCTGCGTTGGGGCGGCGCTGTCGATCGTGAGGCTTGTGAGGATCAGGCAAAAACGTTCTTCAAAACGATCGTCTTGATCTGAGTAACCTCCTCCAGCGAACACATGATGCCTTCGTTGCCGATACCACTCATCTTGTAGCCACCGAACGGCATCTCGCAGGAGCGGAAGAAAGAGCACCCGTTGACCACCGCGCCGCCGCATTCGAGCTGCTTGGCCACCTTCAGGGCCGCATTCACGTCAGCCGAGAATACCGCTCCGGAGAGCCCGAAGATCGACGCATTGGCGATTTCAATCGCCTCTTCGACCGTGTCGAAGCCGATCACCGGCACCACGGGACCGAAGATCTCCATATCTTTCGCCACATCCGCCGTCTTGGGAACGTCGACAATGACCGTCGGCTCATAGAAGGCGCCGTGACGGTTACCGCCCAGGACGACCCTGCCGCCTTGCTGAACGGTGAGTGCGACTTGTTCTTCGACGCCAATCGCCGCCTTCTCAGAAATCAGACAGCCAATCGTCGTCGTCTCGTCCAACGGGTCGCCCTGCTTCTCCTTGGCGAGACGGGCAACGAGCTTTTCGGTGAACTCGCCCTTACGCGCGTTGTGAACAAGGAATCGCTTTGACGCGCAGCAGACCTGTCCGGTGTTGTAGAACCGGCCGAACATCGTCTCTTCAACCGCCAGGTCGATGTCACCGTCCTCCAGCACGATGAAGGCGTCGTTGCCGCCGAGCTCGAGTGCCGAGGGCGTCAGGTTCTTCGACGCCGTCAGAGCCGTTTCGATGCCCACTTCGGTCGACCCGGTCAGAGAAATGAAGTCCACGCCCGGGTGAGAGCAAAGCCATCCGCCCACCTTCGAACCCCGGCCAGTGACGATCGAGATCGCACCGGGTGTGACGCCAGCTTCCATGAGCAGTTCGCAAAGCCGGATCAGCGTCAATGGGTTATCGGTCGACGGCTTGACGATGGCTGCGTTGCCCATGATGAGAGCCGGCGCCACTTTCTGGTCGAACAGGTCGCAAGGAAAGTTGAACGGAATAACGCAGGCAACGACGCCAACCGGTTCGCGCGTCACGATCTGCAGCGTGTGCTCCATCCCCGGTTCGATGCCCTCGGGAATCGTCTCGTTGTAAAAGTGCTTGGCACGCTCGACGAAGCCACGAAACAGCGTTGGAATATTGTCGATCTCGTTTCTGCCCTCGACAATCGGTTTGCCGGTTTCCATGGAGAGGAGGCGGGCCAGTTCCTCCTTATGTGCCAGGGCGAGTTCCACGAAGCGGTTGAGTATGGAGCCGCGCTGATGGAGAGGCACCTTCGCCCAGGCCTTCTGCGCCTTTGCGGCCTCTTCGATGGCCCAGTCGATGTCGTCCTTTGTGGCGGCGGGGATCGTGTCGATCACCTTGCCGGTGGCGGGGTTGGTGACGTCAATGGTCGCACCGTCCCGTGCGTCGACCTTGCGGCCGCCGATAATCATCTTTGCCATGTTGGTTCAGTCCTCGGAAAAGTTTGCTGCGACTATTTCTGGAAGCCGGCGAAGGACAGCATCAGGCCACCACAGGTGTTGGCCCCCCAATCCTCGAAACCGTATTCGCCGAATGTGAAGACGCCGATGAATGGAACTCCACCGGCCGCTTTGCGAATCTCGTCGGCCGCCTCGCCGATGCGATCGCCGATGCCGCCTCGCCGCCCCCCGCAGTGGACCAGCAAGTAAGCGCCCGGCTTTTCCCCGAGGCGATCGTCGACCGCCCGGATGGTCTTGCCGGTGGAGGCGATCAGATCGTCGGGCGAACCATCCATGAAGATGACCGCCGTGCCCGTGGCAACGTCATTTCCGACGTTGATGGTGCCGTCAGGATTGCCGATCATAGGATGACGGATGGCGACGAGATCGCCGAGCCTGTCCTTTTCCCCGAGGGGATGGCAGATCGACGCACCGAGCAGTGCCAGGCCGTAGAGGTCCTGCTGGGCCACGCCAAGCCACTCGGCATACCTGGCAAGAGCAGGAACACCGTCGATCTCGACGATTTTGCGCTTGCCCTCGACCTTGGTGATGATGCCGGCCTTAGGCGTTTCCTTGTACTCTCCGGTATAACGGAATGCGGCTTTCTTGCTCGTGTAGAAGAAGACGACGCCAAGTCCATTGCCATAGGACTCGAGGCCGTAGAGGACCTTCCATTTGCCCTCGACCGAGTTGTCGGCCGCGCTGCCGCCAAAGAAGGGCACCCGGCCAATGACGTCCTCGATGCCCTTGAGATAGGTCTCTTCCTCGCCTGGAGGGGCAACCATGTAGAAGTAGGCGGGCGCCTCCTTGCGACCGGCCGCGGCCATGGCGTCTTTGGCTACCTGGCGCCCGGTTTCGCGGGCGCAGTCGCCCTTCGGGGCACCAGCCGTTCCGACGACGAGATCTTCATCGGCGATCGCCATGATCCCTGCATAACCGTTCGGACCGGAAACGAAGCCATCAGGCGTGATGAGGCCGGTGAACGACGTACAACCGACCACTGGCGTGCCGGGCAAGGTTTCGCCCACGCCCTTCAGGAACGCCTGCTGATCGTAGTCACAACTGGTGAAGGCGAAGGCAACCTTGGCGCCATCGACGCGGGCTTTGGTCGCTGCTTCCCTGCCGGCAGCATAGGCATCGGCAACTGTGCTCGAACCGACGTTGGCTCTCAACATGGTATCGCTCCTCCGAACGGCCGACGGCATGCACGAGCTCTTACGCCACCGCTGTAAAGCGAGGTCGTCGTTCGGCTGCCGTTCGGCCGAAATGATGATGAAGTCCATCCGGCAGGCCGTCCTCCTCGACGGCTGCCGATGATGCCGCTCTTCCTCCAAGCGTCGGAGAGAGCATCCAACGTTTTCGCCAAGCTGTAAATAACGCACAATTTTGTTAGGCCAGTACAAAGCCAGGGTTGGCCTGTCAGTTGAGCCGCGTTTGCTGTTTCCGGATAGTTCTCATGGCCTCGAAGGCGCGAACGCCTTCACGACCAAAGAAAGTCACCCGGTCACAAGACATTACAGAGCGGTTGAGAACTTGGTCATGGTTGGCATGGACCGGTTTGTGTGCCGCAAAGTTTTGTTTCTTTGGCGAAGTCTCGACTTCGACCAAAGACCGACGGCAACTCGCCAAACCGGCTGGAATCACTTGGTTTCTTGCGCGATGATTGCCAATGACCGCTCGTCGATGGGAAGCGTCGGGCTGGCCTCGGGAGGAAGAATGCATGCCCATGACGCTCAGGGATGACCTCAGCGAAAAGATGTCGGCAGGAGAGCTCCATTGCGAGAAGGAGCTGACCATGTCGATCATTTCCGGCAAGTACAAGGTCGTGATCCTATGGCACCTCGGACACGACGGCCCTTTGCGCTATGCTGAAATCCATAGACTATTCAACGATATCAGCGACAGAATCCTGACCAAGCAACTGAGGGAAATGGAGCAGGACTGTGTTGTCCAGCGCACGGTGTTCGCCGAGAAGCGAGTGAAGGTTGAGTATGCCCTGACCGACATCGGACGGTCGCTCATCCCAATCGTCGATGATATCTACGAGTGGGGACGGGAGCATCTGCCATTTTACGTCGAAAAGGAACGGGAGGGGCGCGCTGTAGCCTCCGGCTGATCGCCGCTTGAAGCCTTGTACTTGAAGAAAGGGCCTGCCTCACGCAGTGAGGCAGGCCCTTTCGGTGATCCGTAGTTCTCTTCCGATCAGAGGATCGAGCGGTAAAGCGCCTCGATTTCGGCGACGTTGGTATCGCGCGGGTTGCCGCCGGTGCAGACGTCGGCGAAGGCGGCCTGAGCGAGTGCCGGGATGTCCTCGGCCTTGACGCCAACTTCCGAGAGCTTGGCGGGAATGCCGACATCGGTGGAGAGCTTCTGGACCGCAGCCACGGCCGCCTTGCGCGCCTCGGCAATCGGCATGGCCTCGGTACCCTTGACGCCGAGAGCGGCGGCGATGGCCCGATACTTCTCCCCGGTGAAATCGGCGTTGTAGGCCATCAGCGTCGGCAGCAGCACGGCGTTGGCGACACCGTGCGGGGTGTTGTAGAACGCACCAAGCGGATGGGCCATGCCGTGCACCAGGCCGAGGCCGACGTTGGAAAAGCCCATGCCAGCGACATACTGGCCGAGTGCCATTTCCTCTACGCCCTTCGGATCTCCAGCGCAGGAAGCGCGCAGTGAACGGCCGATGATCTCGATCGCCTTGATGTGCAGCGCGTCGGTCAGCTCCCAGGCGCCCTTGGTGATGTAGCCCTCGATGGCATGGGTGAGCGCGTCCATGCCCGTGGCGGCCTTGAGCGGCGTCGGCATGGTGGCCATCAGCTCGCTGTCGATGATGGCCACCAGCGGAATGTCATGCGGGTCGACGCAGACGAACTTGCGGCGCTTCTCCTCGTCGGTGATCACGTAGTTGATGGTCACCTCCGCAGCCGTGCCGGCGGTCGTTGCGAGCGCGATGATCGGCACCGACGGCTTCTTGGTAGGTGCCACGCCTTCGAGGCTGCGCACGTCTGAGAACTCGGGATTGTTGGTGATGATGCCGATCGCCTTGGCGGTGTCCTGCGGCGAGCCGCCGCCGATGGCGACGAGATAGTCGGCCTTGGCCTTGGCGAAGGCGGCGACGCCTTCCTTGACGACGCCGATGGTCGGGTTGGGCATCACCTTGTCGAACAGCTCGTAGGCGAGGCCGGCCGCGTCCATCAG
>JARKNW010000040.1 GCA_029976075.1 Pleomorphomonas sp. | reverse complement strand
CCTTCGCTTAGCAATCGATCAAGTTCCCGCCGAAGAATTTCTGAGAGCCTAGCCTGATCGAGCATGGCTTCGCCTATCACCTGATTCCATCGATTCGTGAGAGCTTCCGAGAGATACTCGGCCTCGCGGTATTGGCGCGTCCGAAGCGACAAGGCAACCTCCCCCCGCAAGGGATCAGGAAGCCTTCGGCGAAAATAATAAACGCCGCGTTTGCGTGTGATGTGGGAGCATTGTGGGAGCACAAGCGCCATCTCGGCCAATCCATCTGGGTTTGGCGAGCGAAAAACGCTTTTATAATCAATGCGTTAGCAAGGAGGATTGGCTGGGGGACCTGGATTCGAACCAAGACGAACGGAGTCAGAGTCCGTCATTCTACCGTTAAATTATCCCCCAGCGGGACTCCGACGGTTCGGAGGCGGCGATGAAGCGGCGCTTCGTCGGCTGCGGCGTTCTGATACCCGGTCGAAATCCCCCTGTCAAGGCGCCGGCAAAGGTTCCGTTACACCACGCAGGTGATCGAGCAGACGGGCTGCCAGACGCCGACTTAAGGACTGAAACGGGCCCCTCTGCATTTACTGCCAATGTCACTTATGACACTTAGTTTAAGGGTATATTAGGAAACTCGCGGCCAAAAGGCGCACCCCGATCTGACGCTGCCGAGATTTCCGTGCCAATATGGCGGTCAAGCGATCGCGCCAAGATGTCGGCCGCCGCAAGGTGGACCGCCCCAGAACAACGATAGCGACGCGCCGAAGTCGCCCCCATAATGGACTACGCTGCACCCTGATGCCGTGGACGAGTTTTGCCTCCAATCTCCCCCCGAAAGAGCCGGGAGCGCCTGATGACGGCGGTGCGTTGTTGCGCCTGATGCAGCTCGTCCTCGCCGGCGTCGATGCCTCGGGGAGCGAAGGCTGCCGCCTGACGCGCGATTCGGCGATTGTCAGCGTGGCCCGGGCGCTGGTCGGCGAGGCGACCGACTGGACCGCGGCCAGTCGAACGGCCACCATGGCCTTGCGCGACCTCGTTTGGCGGGTCGACACGGCGCGCAGCCTGTTGCTCGAGGCGGTCGGTGATCGAGCTCGCAAGGACGTCGAAGCACTGCTCGACACCGCCGACATTCACGCCTTTCTGAAAACGGCGCTGCCAAGCCGCCCTCCCGTGGCGGAAGATGGCGAAGAAATCACCGGCGATGGTTGACAAACGGTCCGCCGCGTTGTGGTTTGACGGCCTTTCCGGGACCGCCGCGAGATCATAAATGAGCAGCCTTGAATCCTCTTCCGCCGAAGCGCGGCTTCACCGCGAGATCGAGCGGCGGCGTACCTTCGCCATCATCTCGCACCCGGACGCCGGCAAGACGACGCTGACCGAAAAACTGCTGCTGTTCGGCGGCGCCATCCAGATGGCCGGCCAAGTGCGAGCCCGTGGCGAGAATCGCCGCACCCGCTCCGACTGGATGAAGATCGAGCGCGATCGCGGCATCTCGGTCGTCACCTCGGTGATGACCTTTGAGTATGGTGGCAACGTCTTCAATCTCCTGGACACACCGGGCCACGAAGACTTCTCCGAGGACACCTATCGCACGCTGACCGCCGTCGACAGCGCCATCATGGTGATCGACGCCGCCAAGGGCATCGAGGATCGCACGCGCAAACTGTTCGAAGTCTGCCGCATGCGAGACATTCCCATCGTCACCTTTGTCAACAAGCTCGACCGCGAGGCCCGCGATCCGTTCGAGACCCTGGACGAGATCGAGAAGACGCTGGCCCTGGACACGGCGCCCATCACCTGGCCGGTCGGCTCGGGCAAGGACTTCATCGGCACCTACGATCTGAAGCGCCGCCAGACCCGCCTGATGAACGAGAAGGGGGATGATCATCGCGACGAGATCGGCGATGACAAGCTCGATGCCCTTCTTGAGCAGCGCTACCTGACCGACCTCAGGGAAGGCATCGATCTGGCCGCCGAAGGCACCAACGCCTTCGACCTTCAGTCGTTCCGCGAAGGGCACCTGACACCGGTGTTCTGGGGATCCGCGCTGCGCAACTTCGGCATCAAGGACATTCTGGACGGCCTCGCCGCCTACGCCCCCTCGCCGCGCGACCAGGCGGCGTCGAGCCGCGTCGTCAAGGCGGACGAGCCGAAGATGAGTGCCTTCGTCTTCAAGATCCAGGCGAACATGGATCCCAACCACCGCGACCGCATCGCCTTCGTGCGCCTGTGTTCGGGCAAGCTCAATCGCGGCATGAAGGTCAAGCACGTCCGTACGCAGAAGACGATCGGCCTCACCGCGCCGCAGTTCTTCTTCGCCCAGGACCGTCAGATCGCCGATGAAGCCTGGGCCGGCGATGTCGTCGGCATTCCCAACCATGGCACGCTCAGGATCGGCGATACGCTGACCGAGGGCGAGAATCTTGCGTTCGTCGGCGTGCCGAGCTTCGCGCCGGAAATCCTGCGCCGCGTGCGGCTCGAGGATGCCATGAAGGCCAAGAAGCTGAAGCAAGCGCTACAGGAACTTGCCGAGGAAGGCGTCGTGCAGGTGTTCCGCCCCGTCGATGGCTCGCCAGCCCTGGTGGGGTTCGTCGGCGCGCTGCAGCTCGACGTGCTGCAGGGACGCCTCGAACAGGAATACGGCCTGGAGGTCGGCTTCGAGGTTAGCCAATATAATATGGCGCGCTGGCTGGACGGCGAACGGCAGGACGTCATCGATTTTCAGAACGGCAACCGCTCGGCCATGGCCGAGGACGTCGATGGTGATCCGGTGCTGCTCGCCACCTCCGGCTATGCCTTCAACTACATCAAGGAGAAGTGGCCGAAGATCCGCTTCACCGACATCAAGGAAACCCAGGCGCGGCCAATCGAAGGCTGATCCGACAGTCTCCGTTGCCTTCGAGAGAGGAAATGCAAAAGGCCGGGTGCTGCCCCGGCCTTTTCTGTTCGCACGCCCCGTAGGACCTCGCTTGGTGGGACCTTACTTGCCGAAGGCGGCAGCCATCAGCTCGCGGGTATAGGTCTCGCGTGGCGCGTCGAAAATCTGGTCGGTCGAACCTTCCTCGACGATCTTGCCGCTCTTCATCACCACGATGTAGTCCGATAGCGCCCTGACCACCGCCAAGTCGTGGCTGATGAACAGGTAGCTGAGGCCGTGCTTGGCCTGCAGGTCGCGCAACAGTTCGACGATCTGCTTCTGCACCGAACGGTCGAGCGCCGACGTCGGCTCGTCCAGCACCACCACCTGCGGCTTCAGGATGATGGCGCGCGCAATGGCGATGCGCTGGCGCTGACCACCCGAGAACTCGTGCGGATAGCGATTGCGCGACGCCGGATCGAGACCGACCTCCATGAACGCCTTGATGGCCCTGAGATCGCGATCGGACTTGCTGAGTTGCGGTTCGTGAACCAGCAGCCCTTCGGTAACGATCTGCCCGGCGGTCATGCGCGGGCTGAGCGACCCGAACGGGTCCTGGACGACCAGCTGCATCTGCCTGCGATGGCGGCGCATCTCCTGACGGCTCGCCTCGGAAATGTCATCGGTGCCAAAGCGTATGGCGCCAGTGCCATGATTGAGGCGCAGAAGCGCCCGCCCAAGCGTCGACTTGCCCGACCCGCTCTCGCCGACGATGCCGATCGTCTGCCCCTCCTTGAGACGGATATCGACGTGATCGACGGCGTGGATGTCGAGCTTCTTGCTGCCAAGGACACCGCCGCCCATGGAGAAGCGGACGTCGACGTCCCTGCCCTCGAGCAGCACCGGCGCATTGTCAGCCGGCGGAGCCTTGCGGCCGGTCGGTTCGGCAGCGAGCAGCATCTTGGTGTAGGGATGCTGCGGGTTGCCGAAGATATCGGCCACCGTCCCGCTTTCCACCACTTCGCCGGTGCGCATCACCGCCACCCGGTCGGAGAAGCGGCGCACGATACCGAGGTCGTGGCTGATGAACACGATCGCAAGACCGATCCGTTGCTTCAGCTCGGCGAGCAGCTCCAGAATCTGCGCCTGGATGGTGACGTCGAGTGCCGTGGTCGGCTCGTCGGCGATCAACAGTTCCGGATCGTTGGCGAGCGCCATGGCGATCATCACCCGCTGCCGCTGGCCGCCCGACATCTCGTACGGGTAGCTGTCGACACGACGTTCCGGGTCAGGGATCTTCACCAGCTTCAAAAGCTCGATCGCCCGCGCCCGCGCCGCCTTGGCCGAGAGGCCGCGGTGCTGCATCATCGGTTCGGCAAGCTGCTTGCCGATCTTGTAAAGCGGATCGAGCGACGTCATCGGCTCCTGGAAGATCATGGTGATCTTGGCACCGCGGATCCGATTGAGCTTGCCGAGCGGCAAGCCGATCATTTCCTCGCCCTGGAACATGGCGGAACCTTCGGCGCGTCCGTTGGACGCCAGAAGGCCCATGATCGCCATCATGGTCTGACTCTTGCCGGATCCACTTTCACCGACGATGGCCAGCGTCTCGCCCTTGCTCACCTGAAGATCGATGCCCTTGACCGCATGGACGTCACCGGTCGGCGTCGAAAAGCGGACGCTCAGCCCGCGAATATCGAGAAGCTTATCGGCCATGTCAGCGGTCCTTCGGATCAAGGGCGTCACGCAGTCCGTCGCCGATGAAGTTGAGGGCGAACAGCGTCACCACGAAGAAGACGGCCGGATAGATCAACAGCCAAGGCACCGCCTGCATGCCCGTGGTACCCTCGGCGATCAACGACCCCCATGAGGTCATCGGCTCCTGCACGCCAAGGCCAAGGAAGCTCAGGAAGCTCTCCAGCAGAATGACCTTCGGCACCAGCACCGTGACGAACACCACCACGGGACCGATCGTGTTGGGGATGACGTGACGGCGGATGATCTGCCAGTTGGAGAGCCCCATGGCGTGCGCCGCCTCGACGAACTCCCGCCGCTTGAGCGACAGCGTCTGGCCGCGCACGATACGCGCCATGTCCAGCCACTCGATGGCACCGATCGCCGCGAAGATCAGCACGAAATGCCGGCCGAAGAACACGACCAGCATGATCACGAAGAACATGAACGGCAGCGAATAGAGAATTTCGACGAAGCGCATCATCATGTTGTCGACGCGCCCACCGACATAGCCCGACACCGCGCCATAGGTAACGCCGATGATCAGCGACACGAAGGTGGCGAGGAGACCGACGGTGATCGACACCTGCCCGCCAAGCATGATGCGGGGCAAGAGGTCTCGACCGTTGCGGTCGGTTCCGAACGGGAAGTACTGCCCGTTGATCTTGCCCTTGACCTCGATGGTGTTGCCGCCATCCAGCGTCGAAGTGATCTCGGCACCGTCGAACTCGTCGGGCCGGTCGAGGTAGCGCGTGGCGCGCGGATCGATCGGCTTGTCGGAGCTGATGCGCGCCGTATAGGTCGTGCCTTCGGCGGTGAAAGCATCGAGCTTGAGGCGTGCGCGCTCGACCGCCGTCTGCATCACCTGGTGCAGCGTATCCTCGAGGGGATAGGGCGCGAGCGACGGCGGCACCGCTACGTAGGACGGGAAGATCTGGTCATACTTGTGCGGGTAAACCCAGGTGCCGCCGAAGCTGAAGATGGTGACGGCGATCAGCACAAAGAGGCTCACCATTGCGGCCTTGTTGCGCAGGAAGCGATGGCGCGCCATGGCCCAGAGGCTGGTGCCCTGAACGGCAACCGTCGGCTCATTGAGGGCTTGCGTCATATCACTCATAACGGACCCTCGGATCGAGAACGGCATAGAGAATGTCGACGAGAAGATTGAACACGACAATGAACACCGAGATCAGCACCACGGTGCCCATCACCAGCGTGTAGTCGCGGTTGAGAGCGCCGAGGACGAAATAGCGGCCGACGCCGGGCAATCCATACACGGTCTCGACCACCACCGAGCCGGTCAACACGGCGGCGGCAACCGGACCAAGATAGCTGACGGCCGGCACGAGGGCGGCGCGCATGGCATGGACGACCACCACAACGCGGGTCGGCAGGCCGTAGGCGCGAGCGGTGCGGATGTGGTCGGCACGAAGCGTTTCGATCATCGAGCCACGGGTGATGCGCGCAAACACGGCCAACTGCGGCAGGGCGAGCGAAATCACCGGCAGCAGCAGGTTGGTCACGCCGCCATCGCCCCAGCCACCGGCCGGCAGCCAGTGCAGCACCACGGCAAAAACGAAGGACAGGACCGGCGCCAGCACGAAGTTCGGCACGGTGATACCGAAGCTCGCGATGCTCATGACGGCATAATCGACGAAGGAGTTCTGCCGAAGCGCCGCGTAGGAGCCGATGGCAATGCCGCCAAACACGGCAACGAGCAGCGCCCAGGCGCCGAGCGTCATCGAGTACGGCAGGCTGTTGGCGATCAGCTGGGCCACCGTGAAGTCGCGATAGATGAAGCTCGGACCGAGATCGCCGTGGAAGAGATTCCAGAGATAGTGGCCGTATTGGACCACCAGCGGCTGGTCGAGCAGAAAGGCGCGCTTCAGATTTTCGAGGGTCTGCGGCTCGAGCGGGCGTTCAAGATTGAACGGCCCCCCCGGCGCGACGCGCATCAGGAAGAATGACAAGGTGACGACGATGAATATGGTCGGCAGGGCCGACATCAACCGTCGCAGGACAAAACGTAACATGGACCCGTCCCCGTTGGATTGGTCACGGAAGGCGAGAACGATACGCCGGCCGGGCACCCGAAGACGGATCTCCGGATAGGCCGACGGGCGCCGCCTCCCCTTTACGGGAATGCGCCGCCCTCAGGAACGCCGCCCTTTTCCCGAATGGGAAAAGAGCGGACGCCTTCGATCATCTCACTGAAGCGACAGGAACTTGGTCAGGTGCTCGTTGACGCCGTTCAAGGCGAAGCCCTTGACCTTCTTGGAAACGAGCCAAGTGGAGGCGTGCACCATCAGCGGCACGACGCCCTGCTCATCCATGGCAATCTGCTCGGCGTCATGCAGCATCTGCAGGCGCTTAGCAGTATCGCGCTCCTCATAGGAGGCCTTCATCAGCTCATCGAACTTGGCGTTCGTGTAATGACCATAGTTGAAGGTCTTGTTGGAGCTGATCATCAGGTTGAGGAAGTTCTCCGGATCGGCGTAGTCGGCCTGCCAGCCGCACCGCGCCGCGTCGAAAGAGCCGCCTTCCTGAAGATAGGCATAGTGCGACTTGACGTCGAGGTTCTGGATGGTGACCTCGGCGCCCAGCGACTTCCACATGTCGGCGACGGCGGTGGCCACCTTCTTGTGGTTCTCGTTGGTGTTGAAGCGGATATCGACCTTCAGCGGCTTGCCACCTTCGCCATAGCCGGCTTCCTTCAAGAGCTCCTTGGCCTTGTCTTCGCGATCGAGCTGGTCGAGATCCGACCATTCCGGCTTGGCCGGCGTGTAGCCGACGATGCCTTCGGGAACGAAGGAATAGGCCGGCAGCTGCGTACCGGAGAAGATCTTGTCCGACAGGAAGTCACGATCGACGGCCATGGAGAAGGCCTGACGAACGCGAACGTCATCGAACGGCGGCTTGCGCGTGTCGAGCACGTAATAATAGGAGGAAAGGTCCGGAGCGGCCTGCACCTGTTCCTTGCCGAGCTTGCCTTCCAGGAACTTCTTCTGGTCGGTCTGGAAGTTGTAGACCAAATCCAGCTCGCCGGCTTCGAACATGCGCTCGGTGGTCGCCATGTCTTCCGACGGGTTGTAGATGACCTTGTCGATCTTGACGCTGGCCGCATCCCAGTACTTGGGATTCTTGACCGTCGTGAGATGATCGTTGGGCACGTTCTCTGTCAGGCAGTAGGCGCCGTTGCAGACGATGTTGCCCGGCTTGATCCACTCGCTGCCAGACTTCTCGATGGCCCAGCTCGGTACCGGCAGAGCGGCATAGTGGGCGAGCAGCTCGATGAAATAGGGGGTCGGGCGCTCGAGGGTGATCTCAAGGGTCTTGTCGTCGACGGCCTTCACGCCCAGCGTGTCGACTGCGGCCTTGCCGCCGTTGATCGCCTCGGCGTTCTTGATCGGGTAGAGAATGTTGGCGTATCCAGCCGCTTCCTTCGGATCCTCCATCCGGCGGTAGGCGAACACGAAATCATTGGCGGTAACCGGCTTGCCATCCGACCAGTTGGCGTTCTGGCGCAGCTTGAAGGTATAGACCGTACCATCGTCCGACAGCGACCAGCTCTCGGCAACGCCCGGAATGACCTTGCCGTGCGGATCGTAGATGGTCAGGCCTTCGAACATGTCGCGGACAATGAAGCCCTCGACGTCGATCGAGATATGCGCCTGATCCAGTGTCTGTGGTTCGCCGCCGTTGCCACGATGGATGACGACTTCGGCGAGCGACGGAGTCGCCACGACCGCCAGCATCGAGCCGGCGATCAGCGCCGCCGACAATGTGCGGAAGATACGGTGATTGGTCATTATTCGAGCCTCCTGCCTTAAAGTCGCGCCGACCGAACGTTGACCGCCGGTCGTCGAAAATCGAGTTTTCGTTGGTTTTCTTGCCAGTGGTCCAAAGGCGCCGATCATGCCAGGCGGCGCCAGTCGCCCTTTTCTTTCTTCTTTGCCGGCGTCACGCGCCGGGCCGGTGCTGAGCGATCCAGTGCCAGGCAATGTCAATCCGGCGTGGGACCCAGACCTTATCATGCGATAGCACATAGTCCACGAAACGCTGAAGCGCGGCAACTCGCGCCGGTCGCCCGACGAGGCGGCAATGCAGGCCGACATTCAGCATCTTGGGACTGCCGTTCCGGCCTTCCTCGTAAAGAACGTCAAACGCGTCCTTGAGATAGCTGTAGAACTGATCCCCCGAGTTGAAGCCTTGATTTGTCGCAAACCGCATATCGTTGGTGTCAAGCGTATACGGAATGATGAGATGCGGCCCATTCGGTCCTTCAACCCAGTAGGGAAGATCGTCGGCGTAAGAGTCTGACGAATAGAGGAAACCGCCCTCCTCCATGGCGAGTTCGTTGGAATGAATGGAGGCGCGGCCCGTGTACCAGCCGAGAGGTCGGGACCCGGTGACCTCCTCGTGGATGCGAATGGCCTCTAGCATGTGCTCGCGTTCGGCTTCCTTGGTATAGTCCTTGTAGTCGATCCACTTGAGGCCGTGGCTGGCGATCTCCCAGTCAGCCTCCTTCATGGCGGCGACCACTTCCGGATTGCGGGCGAGCGCCGTCGCCACGCCGTAGACCGTCACCGGCACCGCACGCGAAGTGAACAGGCGGTGGAGACGCCAAAACCCGGCGCGCGACCCGTACTCGTAAATGGATTCCATGTTGGCGTGGCGCTGGCCCGGCCAAGGCTGGGCACCAACGATTTCCGAAAGAAACGCCTCGGAAGCAGCATCGCCATGAAGGATGCAGTTCTCGCCGCCTTCCTCGTAGTTGACGACGAACTGCACCGCGATATGAGCGCCTTCCGGCCAGGCGGCGTCCGGAGGATTGCGGCCATAACCAACCATGTCGCGGGGATAGGGTTTGTCGATCATGTCGCGTCACCTCGTCTGGTTGGGCAAGTTGCCGGGGCCTGACACCGGGAGAAACAAGAAGCGGCAGTATGGCCGATCTGGCGGTTCGACTCCGACTTTCGAATCCTGACTGACAGAACTCCGGAGATCAAATGCAAATTACGTGCGCTAGTGCGTCGTCTCGTCATCCGGGAAGGAGCCGCCGACGTCCAGCGTCAGCTCGTCTTCCTTGGTTCCATGGGTGCGCGCCAGCCGGTTCCAGGAGCGCCAGCCGAACGGAATGTAGGCCAGATAGAGAACCGTCAGGATGCTCAGCACATGGAAAGGATAGCTGACCAACAACATCGCCAGGATGACGACGCCGATCAGGATCGGCACCACCCACTCGCGCTGGATGCCGCCGTATTTCTTGCCCGAGAAGGTCGGGACACGGCTGACCATCAGCGCCGCGATCAGCACGACATAGGCAACCACCGCCGGCGCTGCCGCCTGCGGAACGTCGATGCCGACGCGATCGACGTAAACCGGCAGGAGCACGGCAAGCGCACCGGCCGGAATCGGCACGCCGGTGAAGAAGTTGGCCTGCCAAGCCGGCTTGTCCTCGCCCAGCATCGTGTTGAAACGGGCAAGGCGCAAGGCACCGGCAATGGCGAACAGCACCACCGCCACCCAGCCAAACGAATTGATGTCGTGGAAGTTCCAGACAAACAGCAGGAGTGGCGGCGCGACACCGAAACTGAGGAAATCGCTGAGCGAATCCAGTTCGGCGCCAAACTTCGATGTGACGTGGAGATAGCGGGCCAGCCGGCCATCGAGTCCGTCAAGAACGGCGGCGACCAGAATGGCGTAAACCGCCATGTCGACACGACCCTCAAAACCCATTCGGATCGACGTGAGCCCGGCACATAGCGACAACAGGGTCACAAGATTGGGGATGACGCTGCGGATCGGAATGCGACGGACGCGCTTCGGACGCTCGACAGCCTCCGGCTCGGGATCAAACGGCGGGAAAAGTCCTGGCATCGCCGTCGCCTCAGGCCACACGCACAAAGGGCGTCTTGGTGGAGCCGTCGATATCGGCGAGAACCGTCTCGCCGGCGATCGCCCTGGCCCCTTCGGAAACCAGGGCCGTCGCAGCCGCCGGCAGATAAACGTCGACACGCGAACCGAAGCGGATCAGGCCGAAGCGGTCGCCCACCGTCAGGCTTTCACCTTCGCGGGTGAAGGACACGATACGGCGGGCAATGAGACCGGCAATCTGCACCACACCGACAATGCGACCGTCGGGCCGCTCGATGACCAGTCCGTTGCGCTCATTGTCTTCGCTCGCCTTGTCGAGCTCGGCGTTCAGGAATTTTCCGGCCTTGTAGGCGATGCGGGTCACGCGCCCGGTAACCGGAGCCCGGTTCACATGAACGTCGAACACATTCATGAACACGCAGATGCGTAGCATCGGCTCGGGGCCAAGACCAAGCTCGCGCGGCGGCACCGCGAGGCCCACCGCGGAGATGCGTCCGTCGGCCGGCGATATGACGAGGGCGCTCGATACCGGCGTCACGCGAACCGGATCACGGAAGAACAGCGCGCACCAGACGGTGAGCACCAACCCAATCCAGAACAGCGGCTCGAACAGCCAGCCGAGCAGCACGGTCGCCGCCAGGAAAATCAGGATGAACTTGTGCCCTTCCGGGTGGATCGGCGGCACGGCGTTCCGGATCGACTTCAGCACCGACATGTCATTTAGCCCGTGGAACCGCGGGGCAACCCCGCTGAGAGAAACGGACTTTTCGCACGAATGAGCGACACATGCAAAGCCGGTCACCGCTGCCGAAGGGTTGTTCACACCGCTTTCAAACAAAAGCGGCCGGCGAAACTGCTGCCTCGCCGACCACGAATGGCAAAATGGAAGACGGTCGCTTTCGAGCGTTCAGCGTGGGTCACGCAGGGACCGGCTGACCGCTGGTCGGCTTGGCAGCCTCCGTCCGCAAAAGATAGAGCGAAGCCCCAATGATCAGCACGGCACCGATCCACAGGTAACCGCTCGGCGCGTAGGCAAACACCAGCCAGCCTGCCAGCGTATTGAGAGGCAGCCGCACGTTGTCGAACGTCTGAAGGTAGGAAGCGTCAGCTCGCGAATAGGCGAGAGTCAGGAGATACTGCGCCGCTGCGGTCAGCGCCGCGAGCGCCACCACCACCGAGAGCACCGTTCCCCCAGGCAGAGCGAAAGCCGCCCGAACGTCGAAGCCGCTCGACGTCAGGAGGAAGGCTGCATTGATCGGCGTGAGCAGAGCCAGAAGATAGACCGTCACGGCCTCCGGACGCTCCACTTCTGCCAGTTGCTTCGTCATTACCGAAGAACCCGCCCACATGGCCGCCGCGCCAAGCGGCAGCAGGCTATAGAAGGAGAAGCTATCCGACCATGGGGCGAGGATAAGCATGCCGCCCAGAAAGCCGACCACGGTGGCGAGCGCTCGATGAGGACCGATGTGCTCACCTAAAAGAAGTCGGGCAGCCAGGATGACGATGAACGGCGAAGTCATGTCGATGGCCACCACTTGGGCGATCGGCACGCCGGCGGCCAGTGCGCCGACAAAAAACTGCACGCCAAGCGTCGCAAAGACGACGCGAACGACATGCGCCATTGGATGGGCGGTACGGAAGGCGCCTGCCCCCATCTTCAACAGCGTCGGCAGGAAGAAGACGAGCGAGAGGCCATATTGCCAGAACGCGAGCGCCTGCGAAGAGAAGTGATAGGTACCGGTCACCCATTGGGTGAGGACGTTGATGGCGGCGAACACAACGCCGGCCGACACCATGTAGATCGCCCCGAGCACGGGAAACGACCGGGTCTTGTTCGGGCTCTGATTCAAGTTCGGATCCTTCGAAAAAGGAACGACGCAGAATCAGGGCGATCGGGCCATGAAGACAATCGGTCGCAATTGGCTATCGCCACTCGCGAACGGGATTTTCAGCATACCCTTCTCTTTCATCCGGACTATACCGTCGGCTCCGGAATCCAACCGGATCTGCTGACCCTCGGCCGTGCGGCCGAAGCGCTCGCGGGCTAGGCAGCTTTCGCCACCATTACCGCCGGTGGGGAGTTTCGCCCCGCCCCGAGAATGGTCGCCGACACGGGGGAACCCCTTGCCAGCGGAAAGACTTTAGTCCGAGAAGCGTCCAAAATCAAAGGCAACACACCGTTTCCGCGCGCATGACAGTCATGTTCTCCGACATGTGATCGCCATCCCCTCGACCCGTGGCCGCGCTTCCGCCATAAACCGGACGAAACACGAGAGAGCCATGCTTATTCCCCTGATTGTCGCCTGCGCGCTCTTCATGGAAAACCTGGATAGTTCGGTGGTCTCCACCTCCCTTCCGCAGATCGCCCTCGATCTCGGGGTCGATCCGATTTCCTTGAAGCTAGCCTTCACCAGCTATCTGATCTCCGTCGCGGTGTTCCTGCCCATTTCCGGTTGGATGGCAGACCGCTTCGGTGCCCGCACCATTTTCCGCCTGGCGATCCTCGTGTTCGTGACAGGATCGGTTCTTTGCGGCCTGTCGTCATCGCTCGAGGGCTTCGTCGGAGCACGCATTGTCCAAGGGGCCGGCGGCGCCATGATGGTACCGGTCGGCCGACTGGTGATGCTGCGTTCGGTACCCAAGTCCGACTATCTTCGGGCCATGAGCTGGCTGACGGTACCGGCGATGATCGGTCCCGTGATGGGACCGCCGCTCGGAGGGTTCATCACCACTTATTTTCAGTGGCGCTGGATCTTCTGGATCAACATTCCGATCAGCATCGTCGGGCTCCTTCTGGTCACCATCTTCATCAAGAACTACAAGGAAGAAAACCTTCCTCCGCTCGACACGCGCGGCTTCGTGCTGTCCGGCGTCGGACTGGCCGGCTTTGTGTTCGGCGTTGCCGCCAGCGGCATCGGCGTGATGCCGTCCTGGATCGACATCATCCTGATCGTGCTTGGCGCTGCCTCGCTCTATGCCTACGCCCGCCACGCTCTGGACAACCCGCAGCCACTGATGGATCTCAAGCTGTTTCGTCTGCCAACCTTCCGGGTCTCGGTCCTTGGCGGCCTGCTGTTCCGCATCGGCGTCGGCGCCATCCCTTTCCTGCTGCCGCTGCTGCTTCAGCTCGGCTTCGGCATGACACCGTTCGAAAGCGGCATGTTGACGTTTGCCACCGCCGCCGGTGCCGTGCTGATGAAGTTCACCGCACCGCGCATCGTCCGCGCCTACGGCTTCCGCATGGTACTGATGATCAACACGCTGTTCACCACGGCTTTCCTGCTGGCCATTCTCACCTTCAGCAAAGAGACGCCTCATATGGTGATCTTCTCGGTGTTGCTGGTCGGCGGGTTCTTCCGCTCCCTGCAGTTCACCGCGCTCAACGGCCTCGCCTTTGCCGAAGTCGACAATCGACACATGAGCCACGCCACGTCGATTTCTTCGGTCGGTCAGCAGATATCGGCGGCTCTCGGTGTGGCGATCGGCGCCGCAGCTCTCGAGATCACCCGGTCCATCCGGGGCGACATGGCGGTGCTGCCCGGCGACTTCATTCCGGCCTTTCTGGCGCTGGCCGTCGTCGGCCTGCTTTGCATTCCGATCTACGCCCGCATGTCGCCGAACGCCGGCTCGGAAGTCTCCGGGCATCGAGCCGAGGCGGCCGGCGAAGCCTCAGTCTAGCCGTGTCTTGGGATCGATGTGCGCTCCGGTCCAGCGCGCACCGATCCAGGGGCGCCACCAGCGATAGTCCGGATCGAGGGCTTCGGGCACCGGGTCGAAGCCGGAGGAGCCCCAGGGATTGCAGCGCAGGATGCGGGCAAGACCCATCCAGCCACCGGCCCAAAAACCAAAACGTCCGATCGCTTCGTCAGTGTAGCTTGAGCAGGTGGGAAGATGACGGCACTGCCGCCCCACCAGCGGCGACAGGGCCACCTGATAGAAACGGATCAGCAACCGCCCAACGACGCGGCCCGGCGTTCGCCGGTGTGCAGCAATGCCGGAATGGTCATCGACGCTGCCATGCGAGTGCCCGCACGTGCACATGGCTCCCCCTAGCCGGCGGTGCGAGTGGCCGCGATTTCATCGAGACAGGCCACCACCGCCTCGAACACCAGCATGGTCGAAGCGTGACGCGCCTTGAAATCCCGCACGGGCTCGAGGTAGCGGAGTTCTTCGAAGCGGCCATTTGGCGGCGGCGCGCCCTCTTTCAGCATGGCCAGCATCTCGTCGCGCACCTGCCTGAGTTCGGCGGACGAGGCACCCACGACGTGTTTCGCCATGACCGCCGCGGCCGCCTGCCCGAGCGCGCAAGCCTTCACCTCATGGGCATAATCGGTAACGAGATTGCCTGCCATCGCGATGTCGACGGTGATCCTGGAGCCGCACAACTTGGCGTGTCGGGTTGCCGTCGCGTCCGGTTGGGCAAGCCGGCCGATGCAGCCGATATTGCCGGCCAGACCTAGGATGTGCGCGTTGTAGACATCGTCCAGCATGCTGACACCTTCGGAGATGGGCGAAGCATATTGTCCTGCTCCCCGCCATCCGCCTTTGAACTCCGGAACATGGCGCGTATATAGGCCAGAGACGGCCTTTCCGCCAAGCGCGGGAGGAAGCCGGGCTTTTGCGGGCTCCGCCTTTTGTGGGTGCGGGGCCCCAGGAAGGACCAAGCATGGACGATGCCATCTTCACCGCCGGCGCCCGCAAGACCCGCCGTCCCAGCCGCGAGGAAGCCGAGGCCGCCGTCCGCACGCTGATTGCCTATGCCGGCGAGGACCCCGAACGTGAGGGGCTTCTCGACACCCCCAAACGCGTCGTCAAAGCCTATGCCGAGCTGTTTTCGGGCTACAGCCAGACCGACGAAGAGGTACTGGATCGCATCTTCACAGAGGTCGCCGGTTACGAGGAACTGATCCTCGTGCGCGACATCCCCTTTTATTCGCACTGCGAGCACCACATGGTGCCGTTTATCGGCAAGGCCCATATCGCCTACTATCCGACCACCGGCGTCGTCGGGCTTTCCAAGCTCGCCCGCATCGTCGAGATGTACGCCCGCCGCCTCCAGACTCAGGAGACCATGACCGCTCAGGTCAGCAACGCCATCGAGAAAGTCCTGAAGCCGCGCGGTGCCGCCGTGCTGATCGAGGCAGAACATCTCTGCATGACGATGCGCGGCGTGCAGAAGCCGGGCGCCTCCACCGTGACGGCCCGGTTCACCGGCTGCTTCAAGACCGACCCCACCGAACAGGCCCGCTTCATGACGATGGTGCGCGGCCAAGGCAAGTGAAGCCCACATGACGTCCGAAACGAAACTTTTTCCGCCCGCCGGCGACAAGGCGGCGCTTGAGGCTGGTGACGTGTTGACCCCGCGCTTCGGTGCGGATGGGACGATCGCCTGCGTCACCGTCGATGCCGATAGCGGCCAGGTGCTGATGGTCGCCTACATGAACGCCGAGAGCCTCGCGCTGACCATAGAGACTGGCGAAGGCTGGTACTGGAGCCGATCTCGAAGCGAACTCTGGCACAAGGGAGCCACCTCCGGAAACGTGCAGAAGGTGGTGGAGCTGCGGACCGATTGCGACCAGGATGCGCTGGTTTTGCGCGTTCGGGTGGAGGGTGCGGGTGCCACTTGCCACACCGGCCAACTCTCCTGTTTCTACAGGCGGGTGCCGCTCGGACAGAAGGCGGCGGCAGGACCGATCAGGCTCGAGCATGTCGGCGGAGATCGCCTCTTTGATCCCGCTGAAGTCTACGGCCACAAGCACTGACCGGTCGACGCATTCTTCCGCAGTTGACGGCGGTTAGCCCCCTGTCGATAGTCGGCGCGTCCTCGCTCAAGCGTAAAGCCGGCATGTTTCGCCTGTTCCTCGCAGCCTTTGCACTGCTGACGCTGACCTTCATGTCGGCGGTGTCGGCACATGAGCACGGCGTCGGGCTTCCAGCGTTTCGATTGATAGAGACGCCAACGCCGGCTTCAGCCGCTTTGCCAGCGGCCATGCAGGTCGAAGAGCATATAATCGTGTGGCTCGCAGCTCCGGACGCAGGCGCCTGCGCCGATACGGCACGCGATACCTGCCACAACCATAGCAAGGCGACAGATTGTACCTGCCCGGCTGCTTGCGCGGGCTTGTTCAATATCGCAGCCACGGCGGTATCTTATTGCTCGGAGACTTCCGCCGACATGCCTTACGGCGCTCGGCGCTTGTTGGCGACATCCGCTGCGCCGCCTACGCCTCCGCCGCGCGGCTGATCGCTCTCCAGTCCTACCTCCCTTTTTAGCGAACCATTTGCCGCAGCCACCGGCCGCAGAGCCGCGCCTGTCGGCACGGAGACCAACGATCATGCCCATGACCCATTACATGGAACTGCTGGCGACCAACCAGCCCTGGAACCTCATCCTGTTCATGGCCATTCCAGTGATTCTGGCCGAAACAATCGCCATAGCGGAGCTTTATCTGCTTTACACACGCCGTCTCGACGGCGCCGTGCGGCAGTTGAGCCACATTGCCGGCTCGATCGCCGGCATCTACTTCCTCGGCGTGTTCCTATATCTGTTCTTCACGGCCGTACTGCCTCTGACCACGGGCGGTGCGTGGCGTGGCCCGGCCGACGTCATCGCCGTTGGCTTCTACCTCGCTGGGGTGATCCCGCTGGGTGGCATCGCCCTGATCGATCTTGGCTTCTTATGGAAGAACCGGAGCACCGAGGCGAGGCTTGGCCTGCACGCCAGCTTCGTGGCGATGTTCCTGATCGTCGCCCACGTGGCGATGATTTTCGGCATGCTCGACCCGACGCTGCTGGGCGGAGCCAACCCGATGGCGACGATGCCAGGAATGGTCCACTAATCATCAACGCGATGACGACGGGCCTCAAAGCCCGTCGTCAAGACAGCGACCAAAGCCGCAAGGAACTAAACGGTCAGGTTGTGGCTTTCGTCGCCGAAACTGAACTGGATGCCGGCCTCCTGATCCCGGGACCATGCAACCACGCCATCGAGCACCGTTTTTTGCGACGGGATTCGAACGACAACCGGATCTCCGGGAGCAAACAGCATACCTATGGTACGAACGCGACAACCACTGTGGCTGATATTCTCGACGACACAGGCGATATCGCGTGGTTCCGCATGCACCATGGCGGGCCAATGACAGTTCAGGCGTTCAGCCCGCCGCTGCTCTCCCACCCTTACGTTGGGATTCCTGAGCCGAGCGATCAGCTCGGCCATTTCGCGCTTTGACAACTTCTGGTTTTTTTGCACGTCAGAAAACCCATCATTGGCAACAATTAAAAATAGAGACGTTCCCGTTAATGCTTAGTTTCCCTGAACTCGGCACTTTCGCGGCGGCTGGTCACGAAATCGTGGGGTTTGCGTCCAAGGTCACGTCCGGTCTATCCTAGGGAAAATCCTTAATTGAACCGCGATGTCGTCCGTTCATGTCCAACTCGCTTTCGCTGCGTACCGTCGATACGCTTGCCGACGTTGGCAAGACCGAATGGGATAGCCTTGCCAATCCTGGCTGGAAAACAGGATCGCGAGGGACCATTCGTTGGGCGGGGGACGGAGCGCCCACACCATACAACCCATTTGTCAGTCACGATTTTCTGCTTGTCTGCGAAGAGTCCGGATGCACATCCGCCGAGAGCGGTTGGCTGCCCAGCCATCTGCTTTTGCAAGGCGAGAACGGCCTTCTCATCGGCGTCGCTCCCGCCTATCTGAAGAACCATTCCTACGGCGAGTATGTTTTCGATCATGGCTGGGCCGATGCCTGGGAACGGGCCGGGGGGCAATACTATCCGAAGCTGCAGTCTTCGGTCCCGTTCACGCCTGTCACCGGTCCGCGCCTTCTGGCGACTGACGATGCGACACGCCAGGCACTCGCGCGCGGAATGACGTTGATCGCCGATCGCTACGAGCTTTCGTCCGCCCACGTCACCTTCGCCAACCAGGAAAGCATTGCCGCGCTCTGCGCCGAAGGTTGGCTCGAGCGGCTGGATCAACAGTTCCAGTTCAGAAACGACGGCTACTCAAGTTACGAGGATTTTCTGAGCCGCCTCGCCTCGCGCAAGCGCAAGGCCCTGAAGCGCGAAAGAAGGGAAGCATTGCAGGACGGCATCAGCATCGAGTGGGTCACCGGCGGTGACCTCACCGAAGCCCACTGGGACGCCTTCTTTGAGTTCTATATGGATACCGGCAATCGCAAGTGGGGAACGCCCTATCTCAACCGTCGCTTCTTCTCGCTGCTTTCGGAACGAATGGCCGAGCGGATCCTGCTCGTCCTGGCGCGCCGAGCCGGCCGATACATTGCTGGCGCACTGAACCTCATCGGGTCGGATCGTCTTTACGGGCGCAATTGGGGCGCCATCGAGGACCATCCCTTCCTGCATTTCGAGGTCTGCTACCATCAGGCCATCGATTACGCCATCGAACATCGCCTGGCCGTGGTGGAAGCAGGCGCCCAGGGCGAACACAAGCTTTCCCGTGGCTATCTGCCCGAGACGACTCGCTCGGCTCATTACATCGCTGACGCCGGCTTCCGGCGTGCCGTGGCTGATTTCCTCACCCGCGAGCGGCGCGCGGTCCTGAACGCGGAAACTGAACTCGAGAGCCTGGGGCCATTTCGCCGCGGACCGCTTCAGGAACAGGATTGACCGCTCGGGCGCGAGGGACCACTTTGCGCGCCGACAGTTTGTCTCGGGAGAGAACGATGACCGCTTACGACGCCGACAACATCTTCGCCAAAATCCTGCGTGGCGACATTCCCGCCTACAAGGTCTACGAGGATGAAGATACTCTCGCCTTCATGGATGTCATGCCGCAGTCGGACGGCCACACCCTGATTCTCCCCAAGGCACCGGCCCGCAACATCCTGGACGTCGACCCCGACGTTCTGGCCAAGGTCATCAAGGTAACGCAGAAGATCGCCAAGGCCGCCGTAAGCGCCTTCAAGGCCGACGGCGCCGTGGTCATGCAGTATAATGAGGCAACGGCCGGCCAGACCGTCTTCCACCTGCACTTCCACGTCGTGCCGCGCTACCTCGGTGTGCCGCTCCGCCCCCACACCGGCAAGATGGCAGACAGCGCGCTGCTCACCGCCCATGCCGAGAAACTCAAGGCGGCACTGGCCGAGTAGGATCCTGTTTCAAAGGTTCTCGCGATCAAAGGCCGCGCGTGCTTCCTCAACGGCGCCGCGCGTCCTCACAGCCCAATCGACCAGTCCCGACAGCGGGACCATCAGAGATCGTCCGAGATCGGTCAGGCTATATTCTACGGCGGGTGGCGTGGTGGGAAACACCTTGCGCGCCACATAGCCGTCGCGCTGCAGATCACGCAACGTCTGCGTCAGCATGCGCTGAGAGATATCTGGTATGGCGCGTTTGAGCTCGCCGAAGCGGTGCGGGCGCAGCGCCAGCGTCAGGACCATCAGTGTGCTCCACTTGTCGCCGATGCGATCGAGCACTCCACGAACCGGACAGGCCTCAAAGTCGGGCTCCGATCCGATTGCCCTTTGAAAGCCTTCAAGTACCGCGTCCACAGCGCCGGAAACTGCCGTCGTCACCGGTTCCCTCCAAGTAACTAACGCAGGGCAAACTGCCGTCTTGCCCATCCATCCATGATCTCTATTTTAGGCATAGTCTCAAAAAGAGACAATAATGCATTATTAGATCGAGGATGTTTCATGAGTGAGAAATTGATGGTCACCGGCGCTGCGGGAAGGCTCGGGCGTCGCGTGGTTTCCCTTCTTCTCGATGAGTTCGGCGTCGCGCCGGCCAACCTTGTGGCCGGCACCCGCGATCCTGGCAAGCTCGGCGATCTCGCCGAGCGCGGTGTAGAGGTGCGGGCTGTCGATTTCGGCAAGCCGGACACGTTGATAGCCGCCTTCGCCGGCATCGACCGGCTGCTCATCGTATCGACCGATGCCATCGGCAGTCGCCTCGCTGGCCAGCAAGCCGCCGTTACTGCCGCGAAGTCCGCCGGTATCAAGGGGATCGTCTACACCTCAGCGCCCAACCCGCATGGTGCAAACCATCCTCTCTTCTTCGCCGGCGATCATGCCGGCACGGAAACAGCCATCTTCGACAGCGGCCTGCCCTACCGCATCCTGCGCAATCACTGGTACCACGAGAACCTGCTCATGAGCCTGCCGTCGGTTCTGAAGCATGGCGCATGGTACACGTCGGAAAAGCTCGGCACGCAAGTCACTTCCGTTGCCCATGACGATTGCGCACGAGCGGCGGCTGCCGCCCTGACCAGACCTTGGGCCGACGACAAGGCCATCTACGACATCACCAGCGACGAGGCACTCACCAAAGAACAGGTCGCGAGCCTGGCATCAAGGATTCTCGGCAAGCCGATCAGCGTGGTGCACCTGTCACCGGAGGTTTTGGCCAGCAACATGAAAGCCGCCGGAGTACCCGATTTCGTTATCCAGCTGACGCTTTCGATGGATGCCACGAACAGCGCCGGTCTCTTGTCGAAGACATCGAAAGCCGTGGAAGAACTGACCGGCCGCAAGCCGCGCTCGTTCGAAAGCTTTTTCGAGACGAACAGGGCCGCGCTGACAGCGTGACGAGCCGGGGCGCCGGTCAAGGCGCCCTTCCGCCCGACCTCATACAGCCGGATCGAAGCCCTCGAACACCAGTTGCGCTCCGAAGTCTTCTGCCGACTTGCGATCGTCGGGCTTGCGAATGGTCCATGCCGTGACCGGCAGCTTCCATTCGTCACGCACGCGACGGCTGACATCATTCCCCAGAAGCTTCACCCAATAGCTCACGAACTGGAACTGCGACCAGGAACGATGCGAGAGCGTGGCAAGCTCGTCGCGCCCCACGAAACGGTAATGGTTGTAGTCTTCGACGCTTGAAGCATCGTCGGCGACAATGCCACGCGGCAACTCCGGAGCAATCTCCGCAAGGTCCTGGATCTGACGGGGATCGAAGGATTCCAGAACCACCGGTCCGCCGTAGGTTGCCAGCTCGCGTGCGGTCGCCTCGACCAGATCGCGCTGGCGCTCGGCGAAGTAGCTTTTGATCTCGATGACGAGACCGGTCCGTCCACCAACAAGGTCCAGCACTTCTCGCAGCGTCGGAATGCGGTCGTCGGTGCCGACCATCGGGATCGCCTTGAGCTCGGCCATCGTCCGACCGGCGACCGGTCCCTTGCCGTTTGTCAGCCGATCGAGAACGTCATCATGAAAAACATAGACGACGCCATCGGACGAGAGATGGACGTCCATCTCCATGGGGAAGCCCGCCCGTGCCGCGGCCTCGAAAGCAGAAAGCGTGTTTTCGATCCGCCCCACCTTGGCATCATGCAAGCCACGGTGAGCGATCGGACGGGCGGTCAGCCAGGAAAAATCAGTCATTTGCCTCAGGAAACCTCAATTATGGCGTCGATTTCGACGGCGACGCCGAGCGGCAGGGCGGCGACACCCACAGCCGTACGGCTGTGCTTGCCCTTGTCCCCCAGGACGTTAGCGAAGAGATTTGACGCTCCGTTGACGACCTGAGGCTGATCGGTGAAATCCGGAGCGGAGTTGACGAAAGCATTGAGGCGAACGATCCGCGCAATACGGTCAAGATCCCCGACAGCGGCCTTGACCTGCGCCAGAATATTGAGGGCGCAGAGTTCGGCAGCTTTCTGTCCACCCGCCACATCGACATCCACGCCGAGCTTGCCAGTGACAACGGCACCTGCTGCCGTCTTGGAAATCTGACCGGAGACGAACAGCAGATTGCCGGTTCGGACGTAAGGCACATAGTTGGCGACGGGCGCAATCGCTTCAGGCAGCACCAGACCAAGGCCATTGAGGGCGGATTCGACAGAACTGGTCATTTTCGGGAAATCTCCAGGAAGATGGTCGAGTCATGCCCCATCGTACCGTCAAGCGCAACTCGCCGGTACGCTCGCGAGCGCGGCGTGTCCGATATGATCCATTGATGTCTGCGTGAGTATACGTGCTATCTTGTGTTTATTCATCCGCATACTCAACGAATCCATTTTCGCAGACACCTTGGGGAATCCACGATGAGTTTTCTTTTCCGAGTGGCGACGATCGCCTGCGCCTTTTCGGCGCTGATCGCGCCGACGCTTGCCGGCGGCCTGGTGCCGCACCGCATCGCTTATGATCTCGTCTTGGAAAGCAATCCCCGGATGAGCGACCTGAGCGTCAACATGAAGGGACGCATGGTCTACGAGTTCACGGGCAACGCATGCGAGGGCTACAGCGTCAACTTCCGCTTCGTGCTGGAGACGATAGACGCCGATGGCAACTCGGCGGTCACCGACCTCAGGAACAAGAACTTTGAAAGCGGCGACGGGCGAAGCTTTGACTTCCGTTCACAGACCTTCGTCAATGAGGTACAGACCGAGGACCTCAACGGAGCAGCAGTCCGCGATGGCGACAAGGTCAACGTCAAGCTGAAGCTTGCGGAAAACACCGAATTTGCCATCGACAAGCCGGTGATGTTTCCCACCGCGCAGCTTTTGAAGACCATTGCCGAGGCCGAGAAGGGCATCACCGTCTTCTCCGATGATATCTATGACGGCACGGATGGCGGCCAGCACGTCTTCCACACCTCGACCGTCATTGGCGCTGCTCGCACCACACCGCCAGATGAAAGCGAGAAGCCGATCGGCGACATGCGGCGGTGGCCTGTCACCGTCTCATATTTCACCGCCGACGCCGGCAGCGACCAGACGCCGGACTACTCGATATCCTTCGACCTTTGGGAGAACGGCATCTCCTCAAAGATGCGTCTCGACTACGGCGACTTCGTCCTGAATGGCAAAATCGTCCATCTCGAACTGCTGCCCGAGACGGCGTGCGCCACACCGCCGGTCTCCACGAGCGCCGAACCGTCCGTGGGAACTCCACCCGCCGAGACCAAGCCGGATACAGCCGCCTCTCCCGGCACTGCAAACGGCGGGAGCCAGCCTGACCAATCAAAGAGCGACGCGCCGGCTGCCGACAAGGCCGCCCCCTCTCCTACCGCGCCCGAACAAAAGCCGCAGTAGGCCTACCCCGCGACTCGTCTTGCCTGCCTGACAAACAGGCCAAGAGCGAGAAGCATCAAGGCCGCTGCGATGAAGAAGGAAATATCGGGGCTGCGCACGGGCGCGTCCTCGGACAGGAAATAGCCGAAGGCTTGCGTGTAGAAGATCGCGCCCAAAAGCATGGCAAGGTTCATCAACGCGGAAATGCCACCCTGAAGGGCACCCTGGGTATCTTCCGGAACCGCCTTCGACATCAATGCCGACAGCATGGGATGGGCGAAGCCTTCTATCGCGTTGATGACCAGCATGACCAGGACAACGGCAGTTGTCGGTGAAAGGGCAAAGCCGATGCAAGTTGCGGCCGCGCCAGCGAGGCCGACCATCGCCATTCGGCTCTCACCCCAGCGGGCCACTGCCGGGCCGGTACCGAAGCCTTGCAGAAGCGCCACCGTCAGTCCGGAAGCGGCCAGTGTCAGACCAACCGTGGTTCCCGACCAGCCATACTTGGCCATTCCCCAAAAGGGCCATATGGCAGCGTAGATCGACGTCCCGAAGAAGAACACCGTCAGGACCAAGGCATAGGGCAACACACCACTGTAGCGACCAAACACGGCGAGCACGCCAAGCGGGTTTGCCTCGTGCCATCGAAGGGCGCGACGGCTTTCGCGCGGAAGCGTTTCAGGCAAGGCAAGCAGGCCGAACAGGAAGTTGCCCCCGGCCAGCGCCGCCGCACTCCAGAACGGTACACGCGTGCCAAACTCTCCCAGCATGCCGCCGATGGCCGGACCGAGCACAAAGCCCAGGCCGAACGCCGCCGACATCCGCCCGAACGAGCGGGCACGGCTTTCCGGCGAACTGACATCGGCGAGACAGGCATTGGCAATGACATAGGACGAGCCACAAACACCGGCGATCAGCCGGCCGACAAACAGCCAGAGCACCGTGGGGGCGAGCGCCTGGACGACATAGTCGACCGCGAGGCCGGCAATCGCCAGAAGCAGCAAAGGCCGCCGACCGAAACGGTCGGACAGAGCGCCGGCCAGTGGTGCGAAGACGAACTGCGCCAAACTGAAAGCCGCGAACAGCCACCCGCCGATACGAGCGGCACCATCAAGCCCGATATGCCCCACCTCTTCGATGAGACGCGGCAGAACCGGGATGACCAAACCGAATCCGACAACGTCGAGGAACACCGCGACCAGCGCGAAGACAGTCGCCCGGCGCGCCTCAACAACCGTCAAGGGGCTGGAACGATCGGCGGCAGACATGGCGACATCCTCTGAAACAGACCGCGGACTATGGGCTGCCCGTTGCCCAAACCTGTCCGCAGCGACAGGGCACACCGTGATTCCCGATGCGGGCCAAAAAACAAAAAGGCACCCAAACGGGTGCCTCTTGCGCGGAACTCGTCCTGACCGGGCGCCTTAGGGCACATCCGGCCATGACCGGATCACTTGATCTTGGATTCCTTGAACTCGACGTGCTTGCGAGCGACCGGATCGTACTTGGTCTTGGTCATCTTCTCGGTCATCGTGCGCGAGTTCTTCTTGGTGACATAGAAGTACCCGGTGTCGGCGGTCGAGACGAGCCGGATCTTGATGGTCGTTGCCTTGGCCATGGCATCCGATTCCTTGTGCTTGTTGACGGTGACAGCCAAAGCGGCTGGACGCCCCACGCGAGAGGCGTCGTTCGTTCGGCGGGCACCCTAGTCGAAAGCGCCCGAAAGTCAAGACGAGCTTGATGGCTCGACCGCATTTGGCTCGGGGACCCGGCGGATGCGATAGAAAGCAAAACAAGCGTAGCCGGCAAGGATCGATGCCGTCACCGCGACAAGGCCCTGCGGCCCCAGCGCATCCATGCCGGCGCCAGTCGCGGCCGGCCCCACCAGCATGCCCACCGAGTACATGAAAATAAACGCGGCATTGGCAGACGCGAGGTCTCCGCCGGAGAGCCGAGCGCCAAGATGCGTCAATCCAACGGCATAAAGGCCTGCCACCAACCCTCCCCAGAGTCCAATGGCCGGCATCAACAGAGACGCTTCAGAGGACACCAAGGCAACCAGGGTTGCAGACGCAATGCCACCGAGGGCAATGCAAAGCAGAAGAATCCGCCGATCCATCCGATCGGACAGCATGCCGAGCGGCAGTTGCGCAAGGATGTTTCCAATCGCCACCGCCATGACGAGGAGGGCTGCCACCTGTTCGCTGTACCCGAGGCGAAGGCCGTAGACCGGCGCGAAACTCATTACCGACGACTCGACGGCGCCGACCGTGAAGGCGGCAAAGGTCGCAAGCGGCACCACGGTGAGAAAATGCAGGAAATTTCCGCCCTTGCCTTCGTCAACGGGCGGATCCGCCCGGAACCCGGCGACGATCGGCAGAATCGAGACGGCCATCAAGCCGGTGCCGACGGCGAACGGCAACCACCCCTCCGAGCCGACCAGGCTGAGAATCGCCGGCCCCACCGCAAACCCGACGGACAGAATCGTAGCATAGACGCCCATCACGAAACCGCGCTTTGCAGCCGGCGCCAAGGCGTTGATCCAGAACTCCGAAACGATGAAGGCCGTGTTGAGGCAAAGCGAGAAGACAAAACGCAGCACGAACCAGACGACGATCGAATCGAAGACGTAGAACAGCGGGAAGGTGATCGTGCCAAGCACCACTGCCACCAGCAGGACCCAGGCGGCTCCGAACCGGCGTGTCAGCCTGGGCACGAAAGGTGTGCTGAGAAGTGCCGCGACGCCAGCCGCAGTCGTCACCAGACCGATGACCGAGCTCGAATGGCCACGCTGTTCGAGGATGACGGCAAGAAGCGGCATGCCGAGCGACAGCGAGGTGCCAACCGCCGAAATGGCTCCGATCGCAGCGGCAAGGCCGGCTAGCCGTCGCCGGTCGAAACGGTCGAGATCGGTTGAGGACATGGTTGAAATCCGTGAAGGGGACTAGCCTTCTAACGGACGCCAGCCGTAAATCCAATCCATGTTGTCGGCCAATCGCTCGGCCCCGAGCAGGCGCATGCCCAGATTGCGCGCCTTCGCTGGCGCCCCTCCCAGGTGATAGATGAAGCCGTTGCGCCGCGCAGTGGCGGCAACCTTGTCGGTACGCGCCTTGCGTCCTTCGGCGAAAAGACCGAGCCGTTCCTCGATATCGTCGCCGAAGCCGGCTGCCAGCACAGTGGCAAGGACGCGGGCGTCCTCAATGGCCATCGCCGCCCCCTGCGCCACAAAGGGTGGCATGCCGTGCACGGCGTCACCGATCAGCACGGCCCTGCCCTTGGTCCAGACGGTGTCGCGCGGCGCCTCGCAGAGGGCCCACTTTCGCCAACTGTCCGGCATGGCGATAAGCTTCCTCACCGGCTCGGGCCAATCTGCGAAAGCAGCCTGGATTTGAGCAGGATCTCCCGGCACATCCCAGCCATCGTCGTTCCAGGCATCATCAATGGCAGCGACGAGGTTGATCTCGCGGCCCGCGTCGATGGCATAATGAACGAGATGGGCATGCCGGCCCAACCAGAGGCCGGTCTCATTGTGTCGGAAGGATTGTGCAATGAAACCTTCGGCTTCAAAGGTGGCGCGCCAGGCAGTCCGCCCGGTGTAGGCGGCAGGACCTCCGCCGATCACCGTCTCGCGGACCATCGAACGGACGCCGTCGGCTCCCACCAGGACGCTGCCGGAAAAGCGAACCGCCTCTCCGGCCTCGAGCCCTTCGACCACGACCCCCGCTCCGTCATCGTTGATCGAGGTGACGTTGACGCCGAGATGCAGCGTGACGCGGGGTTCCTGCTCGACAGCGGCGAGCAACGTCCCCTGAAGATCGGCGCGATGAATGACAATATAGGGCGCGCCATAGCGCTCAACCATCGCCTCGCCGAGAGGCATGCGCACAATAAGACGACCGCTTGCCCCGTCGCGGACGGTTACAGCCTCCGGCCGCACGCCGGTCGCATCGAGCGCCGAGCCTAGGCCTAGATGGAAGAGAATGGACGAAGCGTTGGGCGACAGCTGCAGACCGGCGCCCACCTCTCTGAGCTCGGGCGCCCTGTCGATCACTGTGACCCGCACGCCGGCTCGCGCAAGGCACAAGGATAACGTGAGGCCGGCAATTCCGGCCCCAATCACCACCACCGGTAAGTGATCCGGCATAGCTCCATCCTTGGCGTGGATCAGGCCGCTTTCGGCTGCCACGCGGCGTCCTTGGGTTCCGATTCGGTCGCCTTCAGCGACGAATCGTAGCGATAGACGGTCGAGCAATAGGAACAGACGACCTCAGCATCATCTCCCATTTCCAGGAAGATATGCGGATGGTCGAAGGGCGGCTTTGCGCCGATGCACATGAATTCCTTCGCGCCAATCCGGATGGTCGTCACCCCGGCGTCGTTGGCGAAATGAGGAACGAAAGCGTCGGCCATGCACGATACCCTTGTTTAAATCCGTGACTTCGCAAAGCATACCGGCAAGATGACAGCAAGAACAGTCCCTTTGCGGCAAAAGCGGCAGGACTTTGCAGGATAGCGCCTTGAGCGCGATGGAGTTTCGCGACATGCCCAGCTTTTCGACCGCCGATGGCGATTTCGCCTATCTCGACGAGGGAACCGGCCAACCGGTCGTGCTCGTCCATGGCTTTGCCTCCAGTGCCCGCGTCAACTGGCTGGACACCGGATGGATCGACTGGCTCGTTCGTGCCGACTATCGGGTGATAGCCCTCGACAATCGGGGACATGGCCAGTCGGTCAAGCCACACGATGCCGAGGCTTATCGCCTTGAGAAGATGGCGAACGACGTGAAGGTACTCCTCGACCATCTCAGCCTGGAGCGCGTCCGGGCCATGGGCTACTCGATGGGTGCGCGTGTTCTCCTTGAGTTTGCCATCAGCAACTCCGATCGCCTTGAGAAGCTGGTGCTCGGCGGAATGGGCGGCACCATGGCAAAGGCTGGGCTCGACAAGGAACCAATCGCCACCGCCCTCCTCGCGCCATCCCTCGACAGCATCGACGACCCGGTCGGCCGCAGCTACCGTCTGTTTGCCGACCAGACCCGTTCGGATCGGCAAGCACTGGCAGCTTGCATCCGTGGCTACGGTCGCCCCGTCGATCCGGCCGAAACGGCCCGTATCGCCGTACGAACACTCATTGCGGTCGGCACCAAGGATGTCGTCGCAGGATCGGCGGCCGAGCTTGCCGCAATGATTCCCGGCGCGGAAGTGCTGGACATACCCAACCGGGACCATATGCGAGCCACAGGAGACAAGATATTCAAGGAAGGCGTTACGTCCTTCTTTGCCGCCTAGACGGCAAAGGACGGCGCGATCAGGCCAATCGCGCCGCCCTTCCTGTAATAACCATATCGTTTCGACGATACCCTGGCTTACTCCGCCTTGGCGCTCTGCTTCGGGCTGCGCTTGCGCGGCTTCGGAGGCACCGGTGCGTCAGCCACCTTGGCGTCGACCTCCTCAACCTTGCGCTTCAGCGCCGGATCCGGCAGGCAGTCGAGCTTGAGGCCGATCTCACCGGCTTCGTTGGCACCGACCGATACCTTGACGGTACCGCCCTTCTTCAGCACGCCGAACAAGACCGCATCGGCGAGCGGCCGCTTGATATGCTCCTGGATGACACGGCCGAGCGGGCGGGCACCCATGTGTTCGTCGTATCCCTTGGTGGCCAGCCACTCGATCGCCGCGTCGTCCAGTTCGAACGTGACGTTGCGGTCGGCAAGCTGTGCCTCGAGCTGCATGACGAACTTCTGCACCACCGAACGCACCACTTCTGGCGGCAAGGCTCCGAACGGAATGATGGCATCGAGACGGTTGCGGAACTCCGGCGTGAACATGCGGTTGATCGCCTCGGTGTCGTCACCCTCGCGCCGCGACCGGTTGAAGCCGATCGGCTCGCGGGAAAGATCGGCGGCGCCCGCGTTGGTCGTCATGATCAGGATGACGTTGCGGAAATCCACCTGCTTGCCGTTGTGGTCGGTCAGCTTGCCGTGGTCCATGACCTGCAGCAGGATGTTGAACAGATCCTGATGCGCCTTTTCGATCTCGTCGAGCAGCAGCACGCAGTGCGGATGCTGATCGACGCCATCGGTCAGAAGCCCCCCTTGGTCGAAACCGACATAGCCCGGAGGCGCGCCAATCAACCGGCTGACGGTATGTCGCTCCATGTACTCCGACATGTCGAAACGAAGGATCGGCACGCCGAGGATCGAAGCGAGCTGACGAGCCACTTCCGTCTTGCCCACGCCGGTCGGGCCGGAGAACAGATAGTTGCCAATCGGCTTCTCGGGTTCCCGAAGACCGGCACGGGACAGCTTGATGGCAGACGACAGCGCGGCGATCGCCTTGTCCTGACCGTAGACGACACGCTTGAGGTTGGTCTCGAGGTTCTCGAGAACCTCGGCATCGTCCTTGGAAACCGACTTGGGCGGAATGCGAGCCATGGTGGCGATGGTCGCCTCTATCTCCTTGACGCCGATCACCTTCTTGCGCTTGCCTTCGGGCAGCAACATCTGGCTTGCACCGGTCTCGTCGATCACGTCGATGGCCTTGTCCGGCAGCTTGCGGTCATTGATGTAACGGGAGCTCAGCTCCACGGCCGCCTTGATGGCGTCCTGTGTATAGCGAACCTTGTGGAACTCCTCGAAATACGGCTTGAGGCCCTTCAGAATCTCGATGGCGTCGGTCACGGTCGGTTCGTTGACGTCGATCTTCTGGAAGCGACGCACCAGTGCCCGGTCCTTTTCGAAGAACTGGCGATATTCCTTGTAGGTGGTCGAACCGATGCAGCGAACGGTACCGCTCGACAACGCCGGTTTCAGGAGGTTGGAGGCGTCCATCGCCCCGCCGGAGGTGGCGCCGGCGCCAATTACCGTGTGGATTTCGTCGATGAACATGATGGCGCCGGGATAGTTCTCTATCTCCTTGACCACCTGCTTGAGACGCTCCTCGAAGTCGCCGCGATAGCGGGTACCGGCCAGCAGCGCGCCCATGTCGAGCGCGAAGATGGTCGAGTCCTTCAAGACGCCCGGCACGTCACCATCGACGATGCGGCGGGCCAATCCTTCGGCAATGGCCGTCTTGCCCACGCCGGGATCACCGACGTAAAGCGGATTGTTCTTCGAGCGGCGGCACAGCACCTGAATGGTCCGAGCAATTTCCTCGGCCCGGCCGATCAGCGGATCGATCTTGCCCTTCAGCGCCTTGTCATTGAGATTGACGCAGTAGGCCTCGAGCGCGTCGGCCTTCTTCTTCTCGGCCGATGGCCCGCCGCTTGGCGGCGTCTCCGGCGACGGCGCCTCGTCATCGACACCACGCGCCGCACGGCTCTCGCTCATGCCGGCCCGCTTGGCGATGCCGTGGCTGATGTAGTTGACCGCGTCGTAACGGGTCATGTCCTGCTCTTGCAGGAAATAGGCGGCGTGGCTCTCGCGCTCGGCAAAGATGGCCACAAGCACGTTGGCGCCCGTCACCTCGTCGCGTCCGGACGACTGAACGTGGATCACCGCGCGCTGAATGACGCGCTGGAAGCCAGCCGTCGGCTTCGCTTCCTCGCCAAGTTCGGTCACGAGGTTGTCGAGTTCGGTATCGATGTACTCGACGAGATTGCGCTTGAGCACATCGAGATCGACCGAGCAGGCCCGCATGACGGCGGCGGCGTCGGGATCTTCCACCAATGACAACAGAAGGTGCTCGAGCGTCGCATACTCCTGGCGGCGTTCATTGGCGAAAGCGAGGGCCTGATGAAGGGCTTTTTCGAGACTGCGCGAGAAGGATGGCACGATGGACCCTCACTTTTTTTCCATGACGCACTGAAGCGGATGCTGATGGCGACGCGCGAAGTCCATCACCTGCGTCACCTTGGTTTCGGCGACTTCATAGGTATAGACACCGCACTCCCCCACCCCATGATGGTGGACGTGCAACATGATCTGAGTTGCTTCTTCACGCCCCTTGTTGAAGAAACGCTCCAGGATGTGCACCACGAATTCCATCGGCGTGTAATCATCGTTCAGGATCAGAACGCGATACATGCTCGGTCGTTTGGTCTTAGTCAGGACCTTGGAGTCAATCCCGGTTCCTGAGTCCGACCCGTTCCCACTCTCCCCGTCCTCGTCGTCGGCCGACAGGACCGAACGGCGCGTCTTGTCTTCCATCTTGAGGTCGGCCCATGAACTGACCGTGGAACGACCCTCTGGCAGACCATACGAACGATCCGCCTGTGCCGATCCCGTCACGCCAGCCTGAACCGCCTCGACCACCATTTTCCTCCGATTGCTTGCCCCGATCTTGCGGGCCTTGGGGACATATTGAATCAGGGACAACGGGGGCGCAATTCCAATCTGGAGTCCAGGCAGAAACTCCACGCACTTGTGAGAGGATGAACGCATGACTGCCTGTATTTGGTAAGGAGTTTCGCTTAGGTCAAGGCGCGATGCAATATGATGAATTGCTGGCTGCCCCCAGCTTTTCGCATGCCCCTCGAAGACCTCCTCCAGGCTTGCCAAAAATCCGGAGTCCTGTTTCGGGACGGTGCAAATCCGGAAAAGTCGATTCAAACTTTACGCTTCCGTAACCGCGTTGCCGCTAATTTTGCGAGCGTTGCCCGTTGGGCTCAGGGGGATGGAGAACAGGTCCGGAATGGGCTTCGGATCCGGCCGAACGGCACGGACGAAGCCTTTTGAGTTGGCTTTGTGAGGGCGGTCCATTGTCGAGTTTGCGTAGTTTTGTGTTCAAGGTCCTGCACCGAGTGGCGGCTCCAGCCGCTGTCGCCGTCATCGCGACGGGCGTATCCACAGCCGCCATCGCAGCCAAGGAGTTTCCCAGCCAGGTCGTTCCTTCGAAATACGCGGCAATCGTCGTCGACACGGCGACAGGAAAAGTGCTGTACGAGGTCAATCCGGACGCTCATCGCTATCCTGCCTCGCTCACCAAGATGATGACGCTCTATGTCATGTTCGAGGAACTGGACAGGGGGCGTTTCAAGCTTTCGACCCCGCTGCGCGTCTCCGCGCTTGCTCAGCGCCAGTCTCCGACGAAGCTCGGCTTGCGCGCCGGCGAGACGATCAGCGTCGAGGATGCGATCAAAGGGTTGATCACCCGGTCGGCAAATGATGCCGCAGCAGTCATCGCAGAAAACGTCGCCGGCTCCGTTCCGGCCTTCGCCGATCGCATGACGCGCACCGCCCGTGCCATTGGCATGGTCAACACGCGCTTTCGCAACGCCAATGGCCTGCCAGACCCGGGCCAGTTCACATCGGCACGCGACATGATGAAGCTTGGCGTGGCGCTGCAGGTTCGCTTTCCGCAGTACTATCCGATGTTCTCGATCCAGTCCTATAACTTCCGCGGACGGACCATCGGTAACCACAACAACCTGCTGGGCCGCGTCAATGGCGTTGATGGCATCAAGACCGGATACGTCAACGCCTCGGGCTTCAACCTCGTCACTTCAGTCAAGCGCGATGGACGCAAGATCGTCGCCGTCGTCATGGGTGGCAAGACGGCTGCCCAGCGCGACGCCCACATGGTGCAGTTGATCAACACCTATCTGCCCAAGGCATCCCGCGCCCGCGGATATGACGACGAGTTGGTGGCCGGAGCCATGAACGCGCCGAAGGTCGCCTCTGCCGGAGCGACCGCGCCAGCCGAGCCTGCTCGCCTCGTCGCCGCCTCGACGCTGCCTCCGCATCCGGCGCCAGTCCCGCGCCCGATGATGGGGGATGCCAATAACGACGATCCCGATCCGGCCATGGTGACCGCTTCGCTCGCCCCCTCGGAGCCAGCACCGCAAGCCAGTCCCGCCAGAGCTCCGCAAGAGGAAGCCAGGGCACCGGTCGTCGCCACTCCCGCACCGGCAGTTGCCTCTCCGGAGCCGGTCAGCCTGGCCACCGCGACATTGCCGGCCAGCCTTGCCCACGCGCATCTGCCATCCTCAGCGGCGGAAGCCTTCGCGGACATCGGTCCTGCGCCGCAGAGCGACCCTCTGGCCGACCTAGTCTCCCGTGCCGATGGCCATTCGCGTCGCGCCGCCGCGAAGACCATCGAGGTTGCGTCCGCCACGCCGGCCAACGTCATGAGCGATGCCACGCCAGCGCAGCGCGAGGCATCGGTTCCATCCACCACTCGCCAACAGAGCGGCTGGTATATCCAGATTGGCGCGGTCGGATCGAAGGCTGCCGCCATGGACCTTCTCGACAAGGCGAAATCGGCCGCCCCGCAGCTCGCCTCAGCCAACCCCTATGCGGAAGCGGCAGGCAAGGGCGTCGTGCGGGCACGCTTTGGCGGCTTTGAGAACGAAAAGGCAGCAAATCGGGCCTGCGCGGCCTTGAAGAAAAGCGACTTCGCCTGTTTCACGATCAGGCTCTGACCGCCCAAAAGGCGGTTGGAGCACCCCGTGTCAGATCCGCAAGGCAAACGACCGCCTTTCACCTGACGCGGCCATCACAGTCAGTCAACGGCACCCACTGTATTGCGTAACGGGAGCTAGACATGTTTGGACAGAAGCCGGTCCTTGGCCTGGTTGATACGTACCGCCAGGAAAGTGGAGCCGCCCTGGTCGGGATGCACCCGCTTCATCAGTCGGCGGTGGGCGGCCCTGATGTCGGCCTCTCCGGCGCCCTTTTGAAGCCCAAGGATCTCGTACGCCTCCTCCTCGCTCATGGAGCCCGCATCCGCCGATCGACGGCCCCGCGATGCGGTCTCACCCTGCATGTTCTCACGCCATCCGGGCATTCGGCGGTCGAGATAAATCTCTAGAGTTGCCCGGCTTCGCCCATCTCGCGCCGTCTCGGCATAAAGGCTCGACAGTTCGGCACCGCCGAGACGGTTGAGGTCGCGACCACGAAAAGACCCGGCAATCACCCGCCCGCCAATGGCGTTGCCATCGACAACCACCTCAACCATCGTCGAGCGCAAGACGGGCTGTCCCCGCCACGTTCTTCCCACTCCGCCCATGATGCCTGATCGGTGCAAGCCGATCAGCAGCGCCGCCCCGGCCGCGGCAAGTGCGACTCGGCCGGTGACCGCAAGAGCCGCGATGATGCCGAGCCCGGCCAGCAGACCGTAACTGCGAGCAACGTTGTCCAGATCGCTTCTTAGGCTGGCGCCGCGCCATCGGACCAGCCAGACGCCAAGGACGAGCAGCAAAACGAGTACGAAGGCCATATTCATTGAAAGGCGCGTCCGGCGTTTGGGTTTCGACGTTTCATTTCGAACTTTGCCGGCAGGAATGCAATGGCAATGGAGATCGGCCACTTTCTTGTCCGAGGACGCTACGCGCCGCTTGAAGCGCCACGCCTTTGCCGCCATTTTGCCTTTGAGTGGAGTCGGCGGCCGGTATTTCGGTCACCGCGATGTTCGCGCGCTGCCACAAATCGATGACGGGATTCTTCGCCCATGATGTTACGCCAGCCGACCTTCCGACGCTTCGCCATGGGACCTCTTCTCGGAGCGGCGCTGGCCACCCTGACGCTTGCCGGCTCGTTGCCGGCGCAAGCGCGTGGCACGGCGGCAATGCAGGCAGACACGGGTTTGCCGATCGCCTCATCGCTTGAGGGCAATTACCTCGCCGGACGCTTCGCCGGCAGCATTTCCGATTATCGCGCTTCGGCCGACTATTTCGCATCGGCGCTACTCGATGCACCGGATGACAAGTTCCTTCTCGAGCGCGCGCTGTCGCTCTACATCGCCTCGGGCGAGCTCAACGAGGTCCGGGCCTTTGCCGAGCGGCTGATCGCCGTTGATGCGGACAGTCCGATCGCCGCCCTTACCATCGGTCTCGATGATTTCCAGTCCGGCCGCTGGGACGACGCCATCGCTTCGTTCAAGCACGCACGGTCCGGGCCGCTGCTGACCCTGGCGGTCGAGGTTCTCTCGGCTTGGGCCGAGCAGGGTGCAGGCAGAACCGATGAAGCGCTGGCCCGCCTTGCGAAGCTCGATGGCGAGAAGTGGTATCTCTTCTTCCGCCATTACCACGCGGGCCTCATCGCCTCGGTCGCCGGCCGTAACGATGTCGCTGCCGAAGAACTGAAGGCGGCGCTCGCCATCGATGATGGCCCGGTTTCGGTCATCGACGCGGCAACGCGTACTTTCGCCCGAAATGGCGACTTTGACGCCGCCAAGGCGACGATCGACAAGGCGCTGGCATCGGCACCAAGCCATCCGCTCCTCAAGGAAGTTGCGGCCATCGTCAACGCCAAAAGCCGTCCAGCACCCCGCGTGCGTACGGTGAGCGAGGGGGCCGCCGAAATCCTGTCCGGCCTCGGCTCCGCTGTGGTGCGCGAGGATACCAACGATTTCGGTGTCATCTTCCTGCAGCTAGGTCTGGCGCTCGACCCGACCGACGACATGACCCGCGTCACGCTCGCCGAGAACTTCGAGCGTCTGGATCGTCCTGACGACGCGATCTCCATTCTCGACAAGGTGCCAATGCGTTCGCCTTTGCGGCGCAACGCCGACATCATGATCGCGTTCGACTACAATACCCTGGACAAGGTTGATGAGGCGCGCGCCACGCTGAAACGCGTCATCCGCAAGAATCCAAAGGACAAGGAAGCCCTGAACGGCCTCGGAAACATCCTGAGGACCCGCAAACTGTTCGCCGAGGCTGCGGACATTTACACGCGAACCATTCGGGCTATCGGCGACCAGCCACAGACCGACGACTGGCAGGTGTTCTACAACCGCGGCATCGCCTACGAACGCACCGATCGCTGGCCGGAGGCGGAAGCCGACTTCAAGAAGGCGCTCGAGCTCAAGCCGGACCAGCCGCTTGTTCTGAACTACCTCGGCTATTCCTGGATCGACAAGGGCATGAACCTCAAGGACGGGATGGCGCTCATCGAGAAGGCGGTCAGTCTCTCGCCGACGGATGGCTACATCGTCGACAGCCTCGGCTGGGCTCACTACAAGCTCGGCGAATATGATGAAGCGGTTACCCAGCTTGAGAGGGCGGTGGCGCTGATGCCATCCGATCCGACCATCAACGACCATCTCGGCGATGCCTACTGGCAAGTCGGCCGGCGGATCGAGGCACGCTTCCAGTGGAACCACGCCAAGGCCAGCAAGCCCGAGCCGGCAGATCTCGCCAGGATCGAGGCCAAGATCGAGCACGGCCTGGTGCAGGACGAAACTGGCAAAGCCGCAGCTCAAGCCACCGAGACGAAGCCGGCAGCAGAGAGTCAGACCAAGCCGGTTCAGGCGACGCCCTGACCGATTGAGGTTCAAGGCATATGCCGATCGTCGAGGAGGCTCGCGCCAAGGTCAATCTTGCGCTTCATGTCATCGGGCAACGACCCGATGGCTACCACGAACTCGACATGTTGGTTTGCTTCGCCGATGTGGGAGATACGCTGACACTGGCCCCGAGCGATCGGGACGGGTTTTCCATAGACGGATCGATGGCGGGAGACCTTGCGGCCGAAGCGGACAATCTGGTGCTTCGGGCCCTGCGCGGCTTCCGCGAGATGAGCGGCCATTCCGAGCCACTGGCAATCAGGCTGACCAAGCGTCTGCCGATCGCGTCGGGTATCGGCGGTGGTTCGGCCGACGCGGCGGCCACCTTGCGCGCCTTATGCCGCCACTATGGCTACCCGATCGACGACCTGGCCGTTGTCGCCCTGGCCCTCTCGCTGGGCGCCGACGTGCCCATGTGCCTTGACGGTCGGCCAGCTCATGTCACCGGCGTCGGTGAACGCATCGCACCAACAACCCGGCAAATGTCGTACGGCATGCTGCTGGTCAACCCGCGCGTCGGCGTATCGACGCCCGCGGTCTTCCGAGCCCTCGATCGGCGTGACAATCCACCACTGCCTGCCCTGCCCGCCTTCGGTACGGCAGCCGATCTATCAGCCTTCCTTGCCGCCGAGACGCGCAACGACCTTGAAAAGCCAGCCATGACCATTGCCCCAGCCATCGCCAAGACACTGAGCGCGCTGGCCGGTCTGCCCCAGATCCGACTGGCGCGCATGTCAGGCTCGGGCGCAACTTGCTTCGGCCTGTTCGACACCCAGGCGGCAGCGGTTACGGCCGCAGCTCGGCTCTCCGACGATCATCCCGATTGGTGGATAGAACCGGCGATATCATCCATCTAGAGATCCACCGCGACATCCTCGGCGGCGATGACCCGATGAACGCGTTCTTCGTCGGCCGCTTCTTCTCCGAAGGGCGCCACGGGCCAACACCACATGTCGAAGGGAACCGGCGGAACCACGCCGTGCAGAAGATCGCGCGTTTCGACTACGCCACCATCGCGCCGGCGCCGAACATAGGAAACGTCGGTCACGATCACCGTCTTGCAAGGCAACTGTGCCAACCCGTCGAGATGACCGGCGACAAGTTGCGCCACCGCATCGTCGGGCATGATGCGACCCTGTCCGTCCTTCGCGCGCAAGCGACTGGAGGCCCCGACGGCGATCTGCGACAGAACATTTGCCGAGATCACCAGATCGAGTTCATCGATCTTGCGCAGAAACCCCAGCGGATCGAGGCGAACACCGAGGTCGTCCTGACCGGTGGCTAGCTTGATCCGCGATTGTTCGGCGAGGCGATCGTAGCCGGAAATATCGCGGGTCATGAAGGTGACGTTGGGGTAGCGCCGCAGCAGCACCTTGAGTCGCACCGTCGGCAGATGGACGATATCCACCAGCACCACCTTCTTGAACATGCTGGACAGCCGATCGATCGGCACATCGCGGAGCAAACCGGAACCAAGCACCACGGTCGTGCGACGGACCGCGACGCCATCGATGGCGCGATCGATCGCCGACCGCGTTCGTTCCTCGTGGTCGGCCCAGGCGGCACGGCAGCGCGCGGCGCGCGATCTGAGCCCGATGGCATCGCGAACGGCAGCGGCACGACTCCTCGGTGAGATCAGGCGAGTAACCGCGAACAGAAGGGCCTCGGCGAGCATGCGTGGCATCCAGTTGGAGTTCACGCGGAAAGGAGCCGGTTTCCGCAGAAGTCAGGTGGCGAAATGAAGAGCGACGTGCGCCGGAAGCGCGCGCCGCTCGAAGTGTCTCACGCGATCTCGCCACACACCACCGGCACAGGAGTTCCGGTCGTGGTCGGGAAGGTTGACGGCAGTTCCTTCAGCCGGCGAGCCGCAAGGTAGGCGAAGGCCTGCGCTTCGACGAAATCGGCATCGAAGCCGATATCACCGGCGGGCACGACGTCCACACCGGCTCGCTCGGCGATCATCTTCACCATCACGGGATTGCGGGCACCACCGCCAGAAACGATGACCGTTCGGATCGGGGCTCCGGCCAGCCGCAGTCCCGCGGCAACACCCTCGGCCGTAAAGGCGGTCAGCGTCGCAACCCTGTCGGCAAACGGCAGGCGGGCGGCGGCATCGGCACGGAAGGTATTGCGATCGAGCGACTTGGGCGCCGGCGTTTCGAAGTGCGGGTGATCCATCAACTGACCAAGCACCGCCGCATCCACTCGTCCCTGCGCGGCGATAGCACCGTCGACATCGAAGCGAGCCCCCGTCGCATTGAATACCAGGTCGTCGATCAGCGCATTGCCGGGACCGGTATCGAAGGCGATGAGTTCCCCGTCGCTACCGATCAAGGTCACGTTGGCTACGCCGCCGATGTTGAGAAAGGCGACCGGTCGGGTTAGCCCGGCCTTCTCGGCGAGCGCCCGATGGTAGATCGGCACGAGCGGCGCACCTTGCCCACCCTCGCGAATATCGGCCGACCGGAAATCATAGACCACCGGCAGGTTGAAACGCTCCGCCAGCACGCTCGCATCGCCGATCTGGGCGGTAAAGCCACGGTCGGGCGCATGATGCACCGTCTGGCCGTGAAAGCCGATCACCTCCGGCCGAATCCCCTTCTTCTCGGCGGCAATCAACAGCACCGCCACCGCGTGCGCGTGAGCATCGGTGACGATCGCCTCCGCCTCGGCAAGTCTGCCGAAACGCTCGTCGCGTGCCGCCATGCCACGCGCGTCCTTGAGCGCAGCCCTCAAAACCGCCCGTTCCTCGTCGCCATACGCCTGAAACAGCGTCGGTCCGAACTCAGCGATCCCCTCGCCATCGGTACGGATTAGCGCCGCGTCGACGCCGTCCATCGACGTACCGCTCATCAGACCGAGTGCCCACATGGCCGAATCGCCCGACATTTTTGACCTCATACCCCGTGAAATCCGGTTTCGATCCTGATAGGAAGCCCAGCGGACTGATACGTCAATTCGGGTCCGCGGACAAACCAAAGGTAAAGAAAGATGAGCGGCTTCAAGTCGGATTTCCTGCGCACGCTCGACGAGCGTGGCTTCATCCACCAGATCTCCGACCCAGAGGGTCTCGATGCAGCGTGCATGAAGGGTCCGATCACCGCCTATGTGGGTTATGACGCCACTGCGACATCCATCCACATCGGCAACCTCATCACCGTTACCATGCTTTATTGGCTACAAGAGACTGGCCATCGCCCGATCAGTCTGATGGGTGGCGGCACGTCCATGGTAGGTGACCCCTCCTTCCGTGATGATCAGCGCAAGCTGCTGTCGCCGGAGACCATCGCCGCCAACATCGCCAGCATCAAGAAGGTCTATTCACGTATCCTTCGTTACGGCGACGGCCCGACCGACGCCATCATGGCCAACAATGCCGACTGGCTGATGAAGCTCAACTACGTCGAGTTCCTGCGCGACGTCGGCCGCTTCTTCTCGGTCAACCGCATGCTGTCCTTCGATAGCGTCAAGCTGCGCCTCGATCGCGAGCAGTCGCTGTCCTTCCTCGAGTTCAACTACATGATCATGCAGGGCTACGACTTCGTCGAGCTCAACCGTCGCTACGGCACGGTCCTGCAGATGGGCGGCTCCGATCAGTGGGGCAACATCGTCAACGGCGTCGATCTCAGCCATCGCATGAACGGCCCTCAGCTCTACGCGCTGACGACGCCGCTACTGACCACGTCCTCGGGGCAGAAGATGGGCAAGACCGCCAACGGCGCGGTTTGGCTCAATGGCGACCTCTTCAGCCCCTATGACTTCTGGCAGTATTTCCGCAACACCGAGGATGCCGACGTCGTCCGCTTCCTGAAGATCTTCACGCGCTTGCCGCTCTCCGAGATCGCCCGTCTCGGCGCGCTCGGCGGTTCCGAGATCAATGAAGCCAAGAAGGTCCTCGCAACAGAGGCGACCGCTGTCGTCCACGGGCGAGAGGCGGCGGAAGCCGCCGCCGAAACGGCACGCCTGACCTTCGAGGAGGGTGTCCATACCGACGACCTGCCGACCATCGAAGTTCCGAAAGCCGATCTCGAAGCGGGCGTCGGCGTGCTCACCGCCTTCGTTCAGGCCGGGCTCGCCGCTTCAAATGGCGAAGCTCGCCGATCCGCCCAGGGCGGCGGCCTCAAGGTCAACGACCGGACCGTCACCGACCCGAAAGAAACCCTGACGCTCCAGAGCCTCAACGACGATGGCGTCATCAAGCTTTCGCTCGGCAAGAAGAAGCACATACTTCTGAAGCCAGTCTGATCGGCCTCGCGTCCCCCGACGGCAGCGACAATACCCGAACGAGGTGTTGTCGCTGTCGTTTAGTGCGAGTGACTTCGGCAAAGGCGATCGCGGTTTTGCATCCGGAATAGCGGAAAAAGAGAGTTCCGATTTCCTTTCCCCGCCCCCGACAAGTTCTTTCCGCTACGGAGAGAGAGCTTCACCCTCGCTTGGTCAAAAGAGGAACGAGCTTTTCTTTTGGAAGCGGCTTCGAGAAATAGTAGCCCTGAATCAGGTCGCACCCTTCAGCCGTCAGGAAATCGAGCTGCTCCCTCGTCTCCACACCTTCGGCGACAATCTCGAAGGACATGACCTTCGCCAGCTTGATGATCGTCGACACCAGACCACATTGCTGGGTGTCGTGCGGGATGCCGGTAATGAAACTGCGGTCGATCTTGATGCAGTCCCAAGGCATTTCCCGCAGGTAGGAGAAGGATGAGTAACCGGTTCCGAAATCATCGATCGCGATGGTGATGCCCATGTCCTTCAGTTCCTTGAGAATCGGCGTCACCTCATTCTCTCGCTCGATGTAGGAAGATTCCGTGATTTCTATCTGTAGATAACGGGCAGGGAATCCGGTCTTGGCCAGCGTCCTCGTCAAGATGGAGATGAAGCTGCCGAACCTGACTTGGCTTGCAGATATGTTGACGGACACCGAGATTGGCTCGGAACCGTTGGTGAGCCACTCCTGCCCATCCCGGCAGGCACGTTCGAGAACATATTCTCCCACGGCCTCGATAAGGCTCGTGCCTTCTGCGACGGGAATAAAGTCGCATGGCGGCACCACGCCAAGTTCCGGATCGGTCCATCGAGCCAGTGCCTCGACACCGCGCAACTTATGACTGACCGCGTCGAACTGCGGTTGATAATGAACATCCAGCACATTGTTTGCCAAAGCGTTTTTCAGCTTGACGCCCAGCTTGATCTTCTTCTGGCTTTCCGTGGTCAGCCTGTCCTCGTAGATGCCCACGGAGCCTCGCCTGTTGCGTTTTGCCTCGTAGAGGGCAGCGTCGGCCTCCAGAAGGGCATCGTGACCGCCAGCTTCTGGCTTGTAGCTCACACCGATCGTTGCAGAAGAAAACACTTCCAGGTTTTCGTCGATGCGGACCGTCTGGCCAAGCGCCTGCTGAATTTTTACGAGGAGAGTTTGGATCGTGCCGCTATCGCCCGATAGAACGAGAAGCGCAAACTCATCGCCACCGATGCGGCACAATATGTCGTCCGGTTTCAGATACTCCTGCCTGATCGCGTCGAGCCGACTGGCGACCACCTGCAAAACGCGATCGCCGGCTCCGTGCCCATAACTGTCGTTCACGTCCTTGAAATGATCGAGATCAACGATGATGAGCGTAAAACGCGTGCCGCGAAGACGGACAAGACTTTGATCCAGAACGCGACGATTGGCCAATCCCGTCAGTTGATCTCTTGAAGCGAGATGGGCCAACCTTTCTTGCGCGGTCTTTTGCTCGGTTATGTCGATCAACGAGTAGACGTAGGTCTCCCCTCCCTCGGCGTCCTCACCGGCCGGCGTTATGGAGAGAATGCCTGGGCGACTCCCGCCTCTTCCGAACAACACTTCCCGACGCCATCTTTCCTTGGGGCTCTGAGGCAACAGAACGGGTTTGCCATCGCTCCAAAACGCCTCCTTCAAGCTGGTGGTATGCGGCCCGACCGCGCCTTCGCCGATATCCAGCATGCGCTTGAAGGCGGCGTTCGCCTTGAGCATTGCCCCGGCGCTGTCGACCACAGCGAGCCCCTCGGTCGAGTTCTTGAAAACAACGTCACCGCGCCGAACATCTTGATCTTTTCTGGCCATTTCCTTGATCAGATCGGCGCTGCTCGCGATCAGAAGACGCCAGCGAACCGTGTCGGTCTCCAGGTAGTCCGCGAAGGCCCGTCGCTTCCATATGACGAACAGGGCGAGAGGCACGCCGAACGCAACGGCAATCAGAATCTTTCCTGCCAGACCTCCGAAAACGATTGCCGCGATTTCCGCGCTCATGCCGAATGCAATGAAGGGAAAGGCGATGCCGTCCAGAACAAGGACAAGGACGAATGAGAATATGTAGATCACTGCCGTGATGGGAAGGGAGGATATTCTTTTCTTTGTGAACTCAAAGATGAACAGAAGAAGCAGAAGTTCCGAGATGATCAGGACACCGCCGAGCACGATAAGAAAGGTCGAAGTCTCGAACATTCCCGATGGGACACCGTGCGGGTTGATAACGCCGCTGGTCTTGAGGATGGACTCCGCCAGGAACGAGAAAACGAGATTGAAGATATCGACGAGAATGACCAGACGGACCAGATGTCGCAGAATGAAAGCGTCTTTTTCCACCCAAACGAACATGACCGACGTCATCATGAAGGCGCCGTAACACAGGTTACCTCCTGAGACGACAATGCCTCCGGCAACCGGCAGGGAATAGACGTTTCCCATAAACCCGCCGATCAGCAAGACAAGGGCTATGTAAATATAGAAATGAGCTTGCCGTATTGGGCTCGAAAGCGTCGTAAAGTAAAGCGGGAACAAAGAAAACGCGACGATCTGTAATACCATTAAATAAAGCATGGTAGCCGACCCGTTTACCTGAACCATTTATGGGCTCGCTTGCTGTCTTGAGCAGCACCTGCGCAGCCGTAAACCAGTCACTCACCGGGAAGTTATCGGTAAACAGGAGGATCGCTCCCTTGCCTTCTATTGGCCGGATGGCGAGTTCCCGTAACACGACCTGCCATTTTTGCCCCCGCAAACGGCATCGTAGGTTTAGCTGAAGAATAGTCTTATCACCCTGCGCGCTCACTCTCACCCAAACAGCGAACATTATGGGCTATCCGAAAGTCTACCCGAAACCCGGGCGCGGTATTTCGCACTCTCGCGGGAGGCACAGGATCAGTCCCTGAGCGCAGGGATATTGGATCTGCGAAACACCGCAGCTTTCGGGGCAACTGCGGCCTCAGCTATCCAGGCTTTCTTCGCCGCACGCTTCTTCCGTCCGCCTCAAGCAGTTGTCACTTCATCTCGAACAGGCGCCGGAAAATACCGGGCGCGATGGCGGACAGCGGATTGACCGACAGAGACGGGGCATCGATCGGTCCGCTGAGGCGATAGGAAACGCCAAGCAGGCCGGAACGACCGCCACCGGCGAAGATGGTCTGGCCGAGCACCGGAATGGCAGCCAGCAAGCTATCGAGCTGGCTTGCCGGCAAGTAACTGCCCGCAAGACGCAGGGCATTCTTCGAAAAATCGACATCGCCGGCCATGGTGAGGCCAGCGGTTTCGGTCCGGATGAACCCCTCGCCGATCGACAGCATGCCGTTGCCGAACTTCACGTCGAACACCAGCCGTCCGATGTCCGCAGTCGAAAGACCTTCGGTCGGACCGTTGCGCGAAGCCGTAGACAGCTGCGCCAGCGCCGGCTCTTCCACCACCTTCCAGCGGTTGCCATCGATGCTGGCGGTCACGATTCCCTTGTCGTCGATGACCCCGGCGAGCGTCGCGCGCCCGCCATAAACGCGGCGATAAACTCCAAGAAAGCGCAGGATGCGTCCAACCTCGCCGGCCTCGACCTTGAGATCCCGCCCCTTGTTTCCCGGCCGTAGCGTCGCCGAAGCAGCACCGCCTCCCGACGTCTGGACCGTCAGCGACAGCTCGTCGATCCTGCCCCCGGAGACAGCTGCCGACAGGTTGAGCCCATCGAGCTGCTCTCCCCCTTCGCCAGACACGTTGGCGATGGCAGCCGACAGGTTCAACGCCATGCCATGTGGCATGCCGGTGCTGGACGTCCGGCGCAAAAGACTGTCGACCAGCGAACGCGCATCCAGCCGCGAACCGTTGACAGCTACCTTGAGACCGTCATCGCCGGTAGACGCCTTAAGGCCCAAACGGTCCGCCGACGAGAAATTGAACTTCGTGAGATTGGCTCCGACAAACCCACCGTTGGCATCGAGGCTCACTTGTCCTTCGACCTCGGCAACACCTGCCTTCAGCACGAGGTTGTTGATGGCCGTACCGCCCGGTCGGGTCGCCAGTTCGAAAGTCAACGTCCCCGGCTTGCCAGACGCTTTTCGGAACCCCACGAGCGGGACGTTGATGTCCGCTTTGACGAGATCGACCAAGACACTGCGCGATGCGCCATTATCGGCCATCTCGACAGAGACGGTGCCGCCAAGCATGTCCCCGAGATCGAGGCCATATCCCTTCAAGGCAGCGGTATCGAGATCGAGTTTCACGACGGACCGTGCCTCACCTTCACCGGAGAGAGGCCGTGTCAAGAAGACGTCGGCGGGCGAGCCGTCGATCAACGCCTTGCCGCTGATATGCGCCGCGCCGTCGCTGAGCTCGATGGCAAGGTTGCCGCGCGCGATGGTGCGACCATCGATCGGCATGCCGGGATCGAAGCCGGTGACGTCGATCCGACCATTATAGACGATGTCGGAGTCGGCGACGTCATCTGCGAGAGGCACCTTGATAGACAAGTTCGACTTCAAGTCGCCGGCAACCTTGGCGGGATCGGGGGAAAAATCCGACGCTCCACCAAATTTCAGACGGTTCCAAAGCGCTACGCCAGCCGCTGCCGAGCCGGACAGGCGCAACGCCACATCGCCATCGGGTATCTTGGCGTTGACGTTCGGCACGACAAAGGTCGATGGCCCCATATCAAGGTGTCGACCGCCCCCCATATCCACCCAGCCACTGTCGACCGTGATCTCGAAACGATCACCCGAAAGCTTGCCATGTCCGATTGCATCCCGGATGAGCGGAGCATCGTCAAATGGCGTGAAGGCCCCCTCCGAGAAGTCAAAAGCGATGACCGCATTGGGGGCGGCGCTGCCGCCGGCCAACTGATCGCCACGCATGGCGACATCCACGGTGGCATTGGTGATCAGACCCGAGTGGATATGCCCGCCGATCCAGTCACGAACATCGGAGGCGAGCGTGGTGGGCCAAAGTACCTTGAGAACCGAAACCGGCAAACGGGGGGACACACCCGACAAGACCGCAAAGGAAGCGCCGTCTTTGTGCGAAGCGCGCGCCGCGGCCGTAAAGCTGATCCCGGCTCCTTCAACATGCATGTCGTCCAGGACAAACAATGCCGCAGCAGAATCATAACTGCCGGCTATCCGTCCCGCTGTGGTGCGAATGCCGCTCAAAACATCCTGCCCCTCGAGCTCGACATCGAAGGTCCATAGGCGGGTGGCATCGCGAGGTGGAACCACCTCACCATGGGCAAGCAGGTAGCCGTTGGTCAGAATGATGGGTGACGGATTGAAGGCTATCGCCTGTTTGTCCGGATTCCAGGCAAAGTCGAGCCGAACCGGGGCCGAGAGTGCGTCGAGATCGGTATCGCCGAAATGAAGCGAAGGTCCGAGCGTCATCTGCCAGCCGGCAGCGGTGAGTCCCTTTTCTGGATCGACGGTAACGGCACCGGTCAGCCCGATCGGACCAGACAGGTTCAGATCGTCTCGCCCTGTGACGGAAGCAATGTCAGCCAGATCGAAGCCGCGCGTCTCCCCCTTGACGACGATCGGAGCGCCCGGCGCGGGAATGTCCGCAGTGAGCCGTATCGACACAGCCCCACCAGCACCAAGGCCGATGGCTTGCGCCTCGATGCTGTGGCCATCTCGAACTCCGCCGGTCACGGAGATATCGGACACGGTGTCGCGCCTGGCTTTTCCTGGTCGTTCGATACCAAAACCAAACGAGCCAATCTCAAAGAAACGCAAGCCGTTCTTCTCGACCGCTTCGCGCACGGCCGTAATCACGCGATCGAGCGGTGGCAGTTTCGATTCCGGACCGATGTCGCTGACCAGAACATGATCGAGGATCACGCCGTTGATGGGAGCGACATTGGCAGTCGGTTTCGGCCAACGGGCGGCAATGCGCATCTCGTTGACCGACGCAACAAGATCGTTCGGCCTCTCCAGTCGGATGTCGCGGATGACAAGCTCCGGATTGAGGTCATCGGCAATCTCTATGCCCGCAAGACCAATTGAGATTCTAGCCCCATCAGCATCGGCGGACACGATCGCTTCGATCCGGCTCGCCAGAAAAGGCAGGAAAAGCGGCCCCTGCAACAGACGCCAAGTCAGGAAAGCGGCGGCAATGCAGATAACTGCGAGCAAAACCACCACGAAGCGGAGAACACGTCTCCACCCGCGCTTTCGGCCAATCGGCTTTCCTCCTTCGGTGCCTGTCCCCTCTATCTCGGTGCCCTCCTTGATCGAGCCTGGTCGGCGCTGCGCCGGACCGCAAATGTCGCTGGTGTGGCCACAGGCTTGCCTCTTATCAGGCAGCCCGCTACCAATCGGAAACTACGTAGTGATCATGCGCCGACCCGAACGGAAAGCACCGACCATGGCCGATTCCATTCTTTGCCGTCTCGAAAGCCGTAACCTCGTTGAAGTCGGCGGTCCAGAGGCCTCGGATTTTCTCGACCGCATGATTACACAGAATACCAAGGCCGCCAGCGGAAGAGCCGCAGCCTTCGGCGCCCTCCTGACCCCACAAGGCAAGATCATTTCGGATTTCTTCGTTGTCAGGCAGGAAAATGGCGGATTTCTGCTCGACGCGCCGGCGGCGGGCGCTCCCGAGCTTCGCAAGCGCCTCACGATGTTCAAACTCCGCGCCGATGTGACGATCGAAGCCTCGTCTCTCGTCGTATACGCCGGGACGGGAGAGCCGCCAGCGACCGGATTGGTCGCCACCGACCCGCGTCACCCCGATCTAGGCTGGCGCCTTTATGCCCCGGACGGATCGATCGCGACGAACACCGACGAAGCCACCTGGCAAGCCCATCGCGTTTCGCTCGGCATACCGGAAGCCGGGTCGGACCTGCCGCTTCTCGATGCCTTTCCGCACGACCTCGCCATGGATAGCCTCAATGGCGTCGACTTCGCCAAGGGATGCTATGTAGGCCAGGAGATCGTGAGCCGGATGCGCTACCGCGGCACGGCCCGCCGTCGACCGGTCACGCTTTCAGCGGAGGAGGATTTGCCTCCAGCGGGGACGGAAATCCTGATCGGAGGGCGCGTTGCCGGCCACCTCGGCTCGGTCAGTGGCAAGCACGGCATCGCCATTCTGAGGCTCGACCGCGTCCGGGATGCTTTGATGTCCAACGAGGTCATCACGGTGGATGGTCGACCGGTTTCGGTTGCGCTCCCCGCATGGGCCGACTACGGCTGGCCGGACACCTCCAAACCGGATGAATGACACTCATGGCCGATAAAGCCGGCTCTCCACCCCGTGCGTGGCAGCGAATGCTATCGGGTCGACGGCTCGACCTTCTGGACCCATCGCCCCTCGATGTCGAGATATCCGACATCGCCCACGGCCTTGCGCGCGTTGCCCGCTGGAACGGCCAAACCATTGGCGACCATGCTTTTTCCGTGGCCCAGCACTGCCTCGTGGTGGAAGACATAGCCGGCCTTCTCGAGCCGGAGCTCACCGCGTGCCAGCGTCTCGTCGTATTGCTGCACGACGCCCCCGAGTATGTCATCGGCGACATGATCTCGCCGTTCAAGGCCGTCATGGGCGGCGACTACAAGACCGTCGAGAAACGCCTTGCTGACGCCATTCATCGTCGGTTCGGACTTGAGAAATACGACACCGAGCGCCTCAAGAAGCTCGCCAAGAAGGCCGACATCATCTCTGCCTATTTCGAGGCGGTGGAACTTGCCGGCTTCACCGCCGACGAGGCCAAGCGCATCTTTGGCGTCCCCAGAGGCATCGGCCGTCAGACGCCCGCCGGGCCGCAGCTCGGCCTCGACCCGCTGCCCACCGTCTCGGCGGAAGCAGCCTTCATCACTCGATTCCAGCAGCTTGAAAGCCAGCGATGACCGCCACGACCATCCACGTCTGCTCCCTCACCAAGCTCGAAGAAACGGTTGCGACCACCGGAGCCCGCCACGTCATTACCCTGATCAACGCCGGCACCCCCATGCGCCTGCCGGCAACCATCAGTCATAACAATCATCTCTTTCTCGCCATGCATGACATCGTGGAGACCGTTGATGGCATGACGCCGCCGGGCGAAACGCATGTGGGGCAGATGCTGGAATGGGTGAGGGACTGGGACCGAACGACGCCGCTCGTCGTCCATTGCTTTGCCGGCATTTCAAGATCGACCGCCGCTGCCTATACCCTGGTTTCGGCGCTCAACCCCTGGCGAGACGAGATTGCTCTCGCAACCTTGCTGCGCCAACGGGCACCGTCGGCGACGCCCAACCGGCGGATTGTCGAAATAGCCGATCGCCTGCTCGGTCGCGAGGGCCGCATGGTGGCGGCCATCGAAGCGATCGGCCGTGGCGCCGACGCCTTCGAGGGCACACCGTTCGCCCTTGAGATCGAGGCAGCGCCTTAATCTCGGCTGGCGAAACGATTGAGCGTCTCAACGGACGCGCGCTCACAGTTTCCATGTTATAGGCAGTTCATGGACACTCGCGACACGCAACTGGAAAGCGGCAGCATGCCGACGTGGGTTTACAGCTTCGGCGAGGGCGTGGCGGACGGCGGCGTCCGGCTTCGGCACCTTCTCGGAACCAAGGGCGCCAATCTGGCAGAGATGGCCAGCCTGGGCCTGCCAGTGCCGCCCGGATTCACCATCACCACCGAAGTCTGTCGGCACTATTATGCCAATGATCACCGTTATCCTGCCGATCTCGAGCGGCAGGTCGGCACGGCGATAGACCTTCTCAGTCACCGTACCGGCCGATCGTTCGGCCATCCCGAGAAACCCCTTCTGGTATCGGTTCGCTCCGGCGCACTCGCCGCCATGCCGGGCATGATGGACACGGTGTTGAACCTCGGTCTCAACGACGTAACCGTCGAGGCGTTGGCTACCGAGTCCGGCGACGCTCGCTTTGCTCTCGACAGCTACCGGCGCTTCATCCAGATGTTCGGCGACGTCGTGATGGGCGTCGATGGCCAGGCCTTCGAGGAGATCCTGGACGATCTGAAAGAGCGCGAAGGCTATTTCAACGACACCGAACTCACAGCCGACGAGTGGCGCAAGGTCATCGACAGCTTCAAGGAGTTGATCGTCGACGAGACCGGCAAGCCATTCCCGCTCGATCCTCTCGAACAGCTCTGGGGGGCCATAGGCGCGGTGTTCGGTTCCTGGAGCAACAGCCGCGCCGTCACCTTCCGCAAGCTGCACGGCATCTCCCCGAACTCCGGCACTGCGGTGAACGTCCAGGCCATGGTATTCGGCAACATGGACGAGCGCTCGGCGACCGGCGTCGCTTTCACGCGCAACCCATCCACCGGGGAGCGTCAGCTCTACGGCGAGTTTCTTCTCAATGCCCAAGGCGAGGAGGTGGTCGCAGGCCTCAGGACGCCGCAGGACCTGACCGAGGCAGCCCGCCTTGCCAGCCGCTCCGACCGTCCCTCGCTGGAAGAGCTGATGCCGGAAACCTACCGGGAGTTTATCGGCTACTGCCAGAAGCTCGAGCGACACTTCAAGGACATCCAGGACCTCGAGTTCACCATTGAGCGCGGCAAGCTCTGGATGCTTCAGACGCGCTCGGGCCGCCGTACCGTCGAGGCGGCTCTCCGTATAGCGGTGGATATGGCCAATGAGGGGCTGATTACCCGGGAGGAAGCGATCGAGCGGATCGATCCGTCTTCGCTTGAACAACTCCTGCATCCCACCATCGAGGCCGACGCGCCGCGCGAGATCCTGGCAACTGGCCTGCCGGCCTCCCCGGGCGCCGCTGTGGGCGAAATCGCCTTCAACTCCGAGCAGGCCGAAAAGGCCCGCCAGCGCGGCATCAAGGTCGTTCTGGTTCGGGCCGAGACCAGCCCCGACGACGTGCATGGCATGCATTCGGCGGTTGGTGTGGTGACGGCGCGTGGCGGCATGACCTCGCACGCCGCCGTCATTGCCCGAGGCCTCGGCAAGCCTTGCGTCGTAGGTGTCAGCGCCCTCAAGGCCGACCCCGTGGCCGGCACCATCACCATTGGCAAGCGGGAACTCCGCGTCGGCGACGTCATCACCATCGATGGTTCGTCCGGTCAGATCATGGCCGGGCGCGTTCCCATGAAGGAGCCGGAACTCTCGGGCCCCTTTGCCGAAATCATGACCTGGGCGGACGCAATCCGTCGCCTCGAGGTGCGTGCCAACGCAGAGACACCGACCGAAGCGCGCATCGCGCGCCAGTTCGGCGCCCAAGGCATCGGCCTCTGCCGTACCGAGCACATGTTCTTCGAGCATTCGCGCATTTCAGCGGTGCGCGAGATGATCCTCGCCGAAACTCCGGAAAGCCGGCGTACCGCGCTTGAGAAGATCCTGCCGATGCAAAGGCAGGACTTCGCCGAACTGTTCGAGATCATGGAAGGCCGGCCGGTCTGCATCCGTCTCCTTGATCCGCCGCTGCACGAGTTCCTGCCGCGCACCGAGCGGGAAGTGGCGGAGCTAGCCCGCGTGGCCGGTGTGGCGCCCGATGTCTTGCGCCGCCGCATAGCCAATCTCGAAGAATACAACCCGATGCTGGGGCATCGAGGCTGCCGTCTCGCCGTCTCGTTCCCGGAGATCGCCGAAGTTCAAGCTCGGGCCATCTTTGAAGCGGCCATTGCGGCGGGGGAAAAACTCGGACAGCCGGTGGTTCCTGAAATCATGGTGCCGCTCGTCGCCGCCCGCAAGGAACTCGACTATGTCAAGGCGATCATTGCCAGGGTCGCCGTCGAGGTGTCCGAGGCGGCAGGCGGCCGACCCGTAAACTATAAGGTCGGCACGATGATCGAGCTGCCGCGCGCCGCGCTGATGGCCGAAGACATCGCGCAGTCCGCGGCCTTCTTCTCGTTCGGTACCAATGATCTCACCCAGACCACATTCGGCATCAGTCGGGACGATGCGGCCTCGTTCCTGCCCACCTATCTGCAAAAGGGCGTGCTGGCCCGTGACCCATTCGTCAGCATCGACCGAGACGGCGTCGGCGAACTGATCCGGATTGCCATCGAGCGTGGGCGAAAATCTCGGCCCGATATCGGTCTTGGCATGTGCGGAGAACACGGTGGCGACCCCGCTTCCATCGCCTTCTGCGAGGAGGCGGGCTTGTCCTATGTATCCTGCTCGCCATTCCGTATGCCGATCGCTCGGCTGGCAGCGGCGCGAGCAGCGGTTATTGGCCGCAAGGAGCGGCTTGCTAGCTGACGCGGTCGGCGATGAAGCGGGCGGTCGCCGGCCCGGTGAACAGTACCATGAAGAAGCGCATGGTCTGCATGGCCATGACGAAGGACATGTCCACATTGCTTGATGCCGCAATGATAGCCACTGAGTCGGCTCCTCCCGGAGAGGTGGCGAGATAGGCGGTCAAAAAGTCGACCCCGGTAACAGCGGCCAAGACGCCGGCATAAACGGCGCAAATACCAATGAGCACGATGATCGCCAGCAAAATGGTCGGCAGTGCTCGTGCCGCATAGACGATGATTTCGCGATTGAAGCGACCGCCGATCGCCCAGCCGCAAATCGCGTAGGACACGGCAAGCAGAACCGGCGGCAACTCGACCGTGAGCACCCCTGCCCCTTGAAGGCCAATTGCGAACAACATCGGCAGGATCATCGCACCGGTCGTCAGGTGAAAGACGCGAGAAACCGTCAGACCGGCGGCAATCACCGCCAGCGTAGCTGTCAAGCTCGCCAAATGAACCGGCGGGAACCAGGCGGCGGCCGTGCCGCCGGTCAGCGTCGCATCAAGATAGAAGCGGGCTGCCAGTGATGCCGTGGTCGCGACGATCAGCACGCGGAGATACTGCATGACGGCGACCAGCCGGGTGTCGCCCCCATAGGCTTCCGCCATGATCACCATCGCCGTGGCAGCTCCCGGCGAAGCCCCCCAGACGGCGGTTGTGCCCGGCAGCACGCGAAAGCGGGCGAGCGCATAGCCGATCACGTTGGCCGTCAGCACCACCGACGCGACGCCGACCACGATCACCGGCCACGCCGAGAGAATTTCGCCAAGGACGGTGGGCGGCATAGCCCGCGCCATCAGCGTGCCGACCACTCCCTGGGCAACCATGAAGGCCGGACGAGGAACCGAGACGGCGCGACCGTTGACCCCCAGAAGAATGGCCCCGAGCATCGGTCCGAGCAGAAGCGCCGCCGGCAAGTGAAACAGCTCGAAAACGATGCTGATCGTCGCCGACACCGAGAGCAGAACTGCCCAACGAAGAGCGATGGCGCGAAAGCCGGGAGCCGGCTGCGGAAGAAGCATCAACAAGACCGATCGGCGCTAAGAGAACGTCAGCGGGAACACCCGGGCGAACATGGACCGGGACACTGACAATCACTCATCGCTACACCTCAGTGGTGCCGTCAGACCAGACTCTTTTTTCGTATGGCAGCCCTGCCTGTTGTTCATCCAGATGAAATATTCGCACAGCCGAAACGATTATGTTTAGCGAGCAAAACAACCAGTAAATCTGTACCGTCATTCGCAAGTTTTAAGGCGGGCAACAGGACGACACATTTGAACTCCTGGAAACAGACGAAAGTCTGAGAAATTACTTTTCGTAAACAAATTGACGTTTATTGCTATGCCTATTCTGACAATGTGAGCAAACTGACATGCCCCTTCTCAACACGCGCGGCAAGCTCCTGCACCGGATCATCTTCACCGCGTCGCTGATCGTGGTCGCAAGCTTCGCATTGTTCTCCACGACCATTTACATGCTGGAACGGCAAGATCTCGAGGACAATGTCGCCCGCAACCTGGCGACGACCGGAGGCAGCGTCGCATCCGGCACCGGCAACTGGTTCCAGGGCCGGCTTCTGATTACCAGCCAGGCCGCAGACGCCATTGGAGCCTCCAAGGATACGCTCGGCCTCGTTCTATCCGGCAAGACGCTGAGCTCGGAGTTCCTTTCCGTCTATCTCGGCGAAGAAAATGGTGCCTTTACCATTTCGCCCAAGGCGGACATGCCCAAGGACTATGATCCGCGTAAACGCCCCTGGTACATCGACACCGCCAAAGCCGCGTCGATCCAGCTGACCGAACCATATCTCGACCTGGCAACCAACAAGATGGTCATTTCCGCCTGCGTACCCGTCAATGCTAGTGGCAAGATGATAGGCGTGTTTGGCGGCGACTTTGCGCTGGATGCGCTGATCGCTCGCATCAAGGCCGCCAATTTCGGCGGCATCGGCCAAGCTTTCCTGGTTTCCTCCGAGGGAAAGATACTGGTTCATCCCGACGCCGGACTGGTAGGCAAGTCACTGTCCGAGACGTTCACAGGGCTCTCATCTCCCAAAGCCGGGAGCATGATCGAAACCACCTTTGCCGGCCGCGACAACGTCGCGAGCTTCGTTGCCATCGAAGGTCTGCCCGTCAAATGGTACGTCGGCGTCGCGGTCGATAGCGACATGGCCTATGCCAGCCTCAACAAGCTCGGCATCATGTCTCTGGTCGCCACCATCGCCGCCACGGCGCTGATGCTCATCGCTCTCGGAATTGTATTGAAGCGGGTCGTCGCCGAGCCGGTCACCGCGATGACGGCGGCCATGCGTTCGCTAGCCGGCGGTGATCTCAAGATCGACATTCCCTGCCTCGACCGCCGGGACGAAATCGGCCACATGGCCGCCGCCGTCGCCGTCTTCCGCAGCAATGCCGAGGAGCGGGACCGTCTCGAAGAGAGCCAGCGGGCCGCCGTCGACGAGCGAGAACGTCGTGCCGCCCGTGCCGAGACGCTGATTGAAGGCTTTCGTGCCGAAGTCACGGGCACCATCAGCCTGGTGGTGGACGCAGCCCAGCGTCTCGAGGCTTCCGCCCAGGAGCTGATGTCGACGGCAGAAGGCAGCGAACGCAGCAGCTCCGTCGCGGCATCGGCTGCCGAGCAGGCGTCGGGCAACGTTCGGTCTGTGGCGGCGACGTGCGAGGAACTTGAGGCGTCGACCAACGAGATCGCCCGTCAGGTTGGCACTTCGCAGACCGTGGCCGGCAAGGCGCGCAACTCGGCCAACGAAACGCGAGAAACGGTCAGTCGACTGCTAGCCGCCACCGACCAGATCAACCAGGTCGTCGGGCTGATCACGGCAATCGCCGAACAGACCAACCTGCTGGCCCTCAACGCGACGATCGAGGCGGCGCGCGCCGGCGAAGCCGGCAAGGGATTTGCCGTCGTCGCCGCCGAGGTGAAGTCGCTCGCCAATCAGACTGCCAAGGCAACCGAGGACATCTCGCGCAAGATCGGCGAGATCAAGATGGTGTCCGACAACACCGTCAACGCCATCACCGAGATCGGCAGCATCATCGAGGAAGTGAACGCGGTCTCCGCCAGCATCACGTCGGCGGTCACCCAGCAGACCGGTGCCACGGGCGAGATCACCCGCAACATGCAGGAAGCGGCCCGTGGCAACAGCGAACTCTCGCGCACCATCGTCGAGCTCAGCTCAGGGGCTGCAACCACGCGCGCGGAGGCGAAAACCGTGCTTGATGCGGTCACCTCGCTGAAGACGTCCTCGGTCGATCTTGGCCACAAGGTGGAAACCTTCCTTGCCGAAATAGACGCAGCCTGAGGCGCCTTCAACCCTTCAGAGCTTCAAACCCGGCTGTCCATGACGGCCGGGTTTTTCGTGGGGCGCGCAACAAAGCCCGCTCTCGATCCAGAATCTCCTGTTCACTCGATTTCTCCGACCCTTGCCGGAGGCACAAAACGCCTCTATCAGGGGGGCTTATGATCAAGAAAGCCGCCAATCCCTACGGATTCAGCCGCCCGCATCTCCTCGGGATCGAAGGTCTTTCCCCCCCGGAGATCGTTGACCTCCTCGATCGTGCCGAAGACAACATCGAGCTCGGTCGACAGCCCTCCAAGAAGCGCGACAGCCTTACGGGGCGAACGCAGATCAACCTGTTCTTCGAGAACTCGACGCGCACGCAATCATCCTTCGAACTGGCCGGGAAACGGCTCGGTGCCGATGTGATGAACATGGCGGTCGGCCAATCCTCGGTCAAAAAGGGCGAGACGCTGATCGATACGGCGATGACGCTCAACGCCATGAACCCCGACGTCATCGTCGTCCGGCACAATGCCTCCGGCGCCGTCGCGCTGCTTGCACAAAAAGTCGACTGTTCGGTCGTCAACGCTGGCGACGGCAGCCACGAGCACCCGACTCAGGCCCTGCTCGATGCATTGACCATCCGCCGCCACAAGCAGCGCATCGATGGCCTCGTCGTTGCCATTTGCGGAGATGTCGCCCACAGTCGCGTCGCCCGTTCCAACGTGCTGCTGCTGACTGCCCTTGGTGCGCGCGTTCGCCTCGTCGGTCCCTCGACCCTGGTGCCGGGCGCCTTCCGGCAGATGGGGCTGGAAACCTTCACCTCGATGCGCGAAGGGCTGAAAGGCGCCGACATCGTGATGATGTTGCGGCTACAGCGCGAGCGCATGCAAGGCTCGTTCGTGCCATCCGTGCGCGAGTATTTCCACTACTGGGGCCTCGACGAGGAGAAGCTGTCCTATGCCAAGCCTGACGCTCTCGTCATGCATCCCGGTCCGATGAACCGTGGCGTTGAGATCGACCCAGCCGTTGCCGACGGTCCTCAGAGCCTCATTCGCGAACAGGTCGAAATGGGGGTTGCCATCCGCATGGCGGTGCTCGACGCAGTGGTGAACGCTCGCGGCAATGGCTCGGAGGCCTTCCGATGAGAGCGGCGACAACCAGAACCAGCCAGACGCGCCCGCTGTGGCTGACCAATGCGCGCATCGTGGACCCCTCGCAAGGCATCGATGGTCCAGGCGCCGTATTGACGATTGACGGCCGCATCGCGGCCGTTGGGCCATCGGCCGAAAACAACGGGGCGCCGGAAGGCACCGAAGTCATCGACTGTCGCGGCCTTGTTGTTGCGCCCGGTCTTGTCGACCTGTGCGCCCACGTCGGCGAGCCGGGCCACGAACATCGCGAGACCTTTGCCTCGGCGGGCCGCGCGGCGGCGGCCGGCGGCATTACGACGCTGGTCGCCATGCCGGATACCGATCCCTGTATCGATGACCCGGCGCTGGTGGATTTCGTGGCGACCCGCGCTCGGCGCACGTCGGTGGTGCGTGTCCGCGTCATGGCGGCCATGACCAAGGGTCAGGAAGGCGGCGAGCTCACCGAATTCGGCCTTCTCGGTGAAGCGGGTGCCGTCGGCTTCACCTCGGGCAGACGGGCTATTGCCAACGCGCAGGTGCTGCGCCGAGCCCTGACCTATTCCAGGGATTTCGACGCCCTCGTCTGCAATCGTCCCGAAGAAGCGACGCTCAAGGGCGCCGCCGTCATGAATCTCTCGGAAACCTCGGTGCGCTTGGGCCTTCAGGGCATTCCGTCCGAAGCCGAGACCATCATGCTGGCCCGCGATCTTCGTCTCGCCCGCCTCGCCGGAGGACGATATCACGCGTCGCTGCTGTCGGCTGCCGAGTCTCCCGAACTGATGGTCTGGGCGAAGGACCGGGGCATTGCGGCGACAGCCTCCGTCTCGGCGGCCCATCTCACCCTCAACGAGATGGACATCGGCGCCTATCGCACCTTCTTCAAGCTGTCCCCTCCGCTGCGCGCCGAAGCCGACCGCCTCGCTCTCGTCGAAGCCGTGAAGACCGGCGCCATCGACGTCATCGTCTCCAACCATGATCCGCAGGACGTGGAAACCAAACGCCTGCCGTTCGCTGAGGCTGCCGACGGAGCGATTGGGCTCGAGACCTTCCTGTCGGCGGGACTCAGGCTGGTCCATGACGGCTCGCTGACACTGCTGCGGCTTATCGAGGCCATGTCGACCCGACCGGCGGAAATCGCCGGTCTCGAAGCCGGGACGCTCAGGAAGGGGGCACCGGCCGACATCGTGGTGTTCGATCCGGAAGAGCCCTGGGCGCTCAATGCCAAGGACATTCTCTCCAAGGCGAAGAACACGCCCTACGATGGGGCCCGTTTCACAGGCCGTGTCCGCCGCACCTACGTTGGCGGCTCGCCAGTGTTCGAGCGCTGATGCCTGTTGAACAATGACGTCCACCCCTTAACCGGTTCACCCTATCCGAGATCGCCGAGGCCATCATGTTCGAGACCGCCTCTCCCTGGGTTGCCTATGTCATCGCCGCGCTCGTCGGCTACGGTTTTGGCTCCATTCCCTTCGGCTTGCTTTTGACGCGAGCTGCTGGTCTGGGCGATGTGCGGACTATCGGTTCGGGCAACATCGGCGCAACCAACGTTCTAAGAACCGGCAACAAGAAGGTTGCCGCCGCGACGCTGCTGCTCGACCTCCTCAAGGGCACCGCCGCAGTTGTCATCGTCAGGCTTTTGATGCCGGACGTGGCGGAAGCGAACATCCTTGCCGGCATCACCGCCTTGCTGGGGCATCTTTTCCCGGTCTGGCTCCGCTTCAAGGGGGGCAAGGGCGTCGCCACCTACATTGGCGTGCTGCTCGGCCTGTTCTGGCCGGCAGTGCTCATCTTTGCCGGAGTCTGGATCGCGGTCGCCTATTTCAGCCGCTACTCGTCCCTGGCGGCACTCACGGCCACAATCGTGGTGCCGCTAGCCCTTTGGGCGCTCGGTCAAGGGACGCTGGCTGCCGTATTCGCCCTACTCACGGTCATCGTCTGGTTCAAGCATCAGGCCAACATTCGTCGCCTCCTCTCGGGAACCGAGGGCAAGATCGGGCACAAGAGCTGACAAGGATAGGGAGCACGCATGGTTGAACTCTCTGACGACCAGCGCGTCTCCTGGCTGCGCCTCATTCGCTCTGAAAACGTTGGTCCAGCCACTTTTCGTAGCTTGATTAATCATTTCGGCTCGGCCGAGGCCGCACTCGAGGCACTGCCCGCGCTGGCTCGACGCGGCGGATCCGCCAAGACCATTGCGATTCCATCCGTGCCCGAGGCCAGACAGGAGATCGAGCGCACGCTGGCCCATGGTGCCCGCGTCGTTGCCATTTCCGAGCCTCAATATCCGGTCTACTTGCGGCAGATCGCCGCGCCGCCGCCGCTCGTCACGATCCGCGGCGGTTCGTCCAGCTTCTTCCATCGACCGGCGGCCGCTATCGTCGGCTCCCGCAACGCATCGCTAGCCGGACACAAGATGGCCGAGCGCATCGGTCGCGGGCTTGGCGAGGCCGGTTTTGTCGTGGTCTCAGGTCTCGCCCGAGGCATCGACGGCGCAGCCCACCGTGCCGCCATCGAGACTGGAACGGTAGCAGTGATCGCCGGGGGCATCGACCATGTCTACCCGGAAGAGCACGGTCCTCTGATGGAGGAAATTGTTCGCCGCGGCGGCGCCATCCTGACCGAGATGCCGTTCGGCTGGGCGCCTCGCGCCAAGGACTTCCCGCGCCGCAATCGCATCGTCTCCGGCATGTGTCTCGGCGTCGTGGTGGTGGAAGCTGCCGCACGATCCGGTACCCTGCATACCGCTCGCTTCGCGCTGGACCAGGGGCGGGAGGTTTTTGCCGTGCCGGGGTCTCCGCTCGATCCTAGGGCCGAGGGGACCAACAAGCTGATCCGCGATGGGGCAACGCTGACCCGCTCGGCCGACGATGTCGTCGCCGTCCTCCGGCCGATGCTGGAAGATGATGCGCCGGCTGTCTTCAAACTCAGCGAAAGCGATGGCGATGCGGCCTTCGAAACCATCAGCCCGCAAAGCCGTACGATGGTGATCGAGGCCCTCGGCCCGACACCGGTATCCACCGACGACATCATCGCCCATACCAGACTGCCCGCTTCGTCGGTGTCGGTGATCTTGCTGGAACTCGACCTCGCCGGGCGCCTCGAACGACATGGAAACCAGCTTGTTTCGCTGCTTCGATGAGCGCTATCGCGCCCGTGCGCGCAGGGAACGACCCTTGCTTAATCCGGACGTCGCACTTAAAGAGGGCTGAGCCTTTATCCTGAAATTGTCCGGCGCACCTGAATGAACCTCGTGATCGTGGAGTCGCCTGCCAAGGCGAAAACCATCAATAAATACCTCGGCCGCGATTACACGGTGTTGGCTTCCTACGGCCACATCCGCGACCTGCCGGCCAAGGACGGTTCGGTCCTGCCCGACGACAATTTCGCGATGAGCTGGGAGATCGACGGCAAATCCGGCAAGCGCGTGTCCGACATCGCGGCTGCACTGAAGACCGCCGACAAGCTCATTCTCGCCACCGACCCTGATCGAGAGGGCGAGGCGATTTCCTGGCATGTGCTGGAAGTGCTCGGAGCCCGGCGCGGCGCCCTGAAGGGCAAGACCATCCAGCGAGTCGTCTTCAACGCCATCACCAAGCAGGCCGTGCTCGACGCGATGGCCAAGCCGCGCGATGTCGATCAGCCGCTGGTGGAAGCCTATCTGGCCCGCCGCGCACTCGACTATCTCGTCGGCTTCACCCTGTCACCCGTCCTCTGGCGGAAGCTGCCGGGTGCCCGTTCGGCCGGTCGTGTCCAATCGGTGGCGTTGCGCCTGGTCTGCGACCGGGAAAACGAGATCGAGACCTTCAAGGCACAGGAATACTGGTCTGTCATCGCCCGGCTCGCCAACCCGACCGGCGACGAGTTCGAAGCCCGCCTGTCCGAATGGAAGGGCAAGAAGATCGGTCGCCTCGACGTCGGCGACGGCGTCACCGCCAACGAGATTCGCGCTTTTCTCAACAGCTCTACCTTCTCTGTGACCGATGCCGAGCAGAAGCCGCAGAAGCGCCACCCCTTTGCGCCCTTCACCACCTCGACGCTACAGCAGGAAGCTTCGCGCAAGCTCGGCTTTTCGGCGCAGCGCACCATGCAGGTTGCCCAGCGCCTTTACGAAGGCACCGACATCGGCGGCGAAACGGTCGGCCTCATCACCTACATGCGTACCGATGGTGTGCAGATCGCTCCCGAAGCGGTCAACGCTGCCCGCCGTGTGATCGCCCAGGAGTATGGCGAGCGTTATCTGCCGGAGAAGCCGCGCTTCTATTCCACCAAGGCGAAGAACGCCCAGGAAGCGCACGAGGCCATCCGCCCGACCGATCTCGCCCGCCTGCCGAACGCGGTCGCCCGTTATCTCGAGGCCGACGAAGCGCGCCTTTATGAACTGGTCTGGAAGCGCACCATTGCCAGCCAGATGCAGAGCGCCGATTTCGAACGGACCACCGTCGACATCACGGCAAAGAGTGGCAGCACAGCCTGCGGTCTTCGCGCTACCGGCTCGGTGTTGAAGTTCGATGGCTTCCTGGCGCTCTATCAGGAGAGCCGCGACGACGAGGAGGACGAGGACGGTTCGCGTCTGCCGCCACTTTCCGTCGGCGACGCCCTGTCGCGCAAGTCCGTGACGGCGAGCCAGCATTTCACTGAGCCGCCACCCCGCTATACCGAGGCGACGCTGGTCAAGAAGATGGAAGAGCTCGGCATCGGCCGTCCTTCCACCTATGCGGCGACGCTTGCGACGCTGCGGGACCGCGACTACGTGACCATCGACAAGAAGCGCCTTGTCCCCTCCGACAAGGGGCGTATCGTCACCGCCTTCCTCGAGAGCTTCTTCACGCGCTACGTAGAGTACGACTTCACCGCCAGCCTCGAAGAAGACCTCGATCGCATTTCCGCCGGCGAAGCCGAATGGCGCGAGGTGTTGCGCCGCTTCTGGACCGATTTCAACACCCGCATCGGCGAGGTGAAGGAGCTGCGTGTCGCCGAGGTTATCGACGCGCTCAACGAGGACCTGGCCGCCCATATCTTCCCCGATCGCGGCGATGGCAGCGATCCACGCTCCTGCCCGACCTGCGGCACGGGGCGCCTGTCGCTGAAGCTCGGCCGCTTCGGTTCGTTCATCGGCTGCTCAAACTATCCGGAATGCCGCTACACCCGCCAACTGGGTGGCGATGGCGAGGCGGAAGCAGCTCTTGGCGAGAACGGCGTCAAGCTGCTCGGCACCGACCCGGAAACCGGCCTCGACGTCACCTTGCGCTCCGGCCGGTTCGGTCCCTATGTCCAGCTTGGCGAGGAAGGCAAGCCCAAGCGCGCTTCGCTTCCCAAGGACTGGACGGTCGAAAACGTCGACCTCGAGCGCGCCTGCCGCCTGCTGTCGCTGCCGCGTGTCGTCGGTGAGCATCCGGAAACCGGCAAGCCGATCGAAGCCAACATCGGCCGCTATGGCCCCTACGTCAGCCATGACGGAACCTATGCCAACCTCTCCTCGGTCGATGAGGTGTTCGATGTCGGACTTAACCGGGCCGTCGCCGTCCTTGCCGAGAAGAAGGAACGCGGAGGTCGTGCCCGCGCGACGCCGGCTGCCCTCAAGAGCCTTGGCGAGCATCCGGCATCCGGTGGCGAGATCACCGTTCGCGACGGTCGCTACGGCCCCTATGTCGCATGGGGCAAGGTCAACGCCACGTTGCCGCGCGGCAAGGACCCGCAGAGCGTAACCCTCGAGGAAGCCGTCGCACTGATTGCCGACAAGGCGGCAAAGGCGCCCAAAGCCAAGGCTGCGAAGACCAAGCCTGCAAAGGCTTCGAAGGCCAGTGAAAAAGCGGCGGCCGAAGGCGAAACGACGACCAAGAAAAAAGCCTCAGCGAAGACTTCGTCGGCAGGAAAAGCAACCAAGAGTACAAAGAAGGCCACACCGAAGTCCTGATGCTTGTGTCGAGGTCGATGGAAATAATCAATTCAAGGTTGCGATTTAGCCGAAAGTAGCCTTCAATCATCTATAATTTTATCGTTTTCGTTGCCCGAATCCTTACATTCTGACTATATCGTTGAACGATAGCGTCGTTCCGCGCGTTTAACGGTCTAGAAGAACACCAATGTATGGCGAGATCCTGCGGACGCTGTTGAACAGGCCCGTCCAATCTGAACGTGACGTCAGGTTTTTCGCCTTCCGCCTTGTCGCGATCTGCTTCGTTCTGGCCATGGCGGCAGATTCCGCCATGCAGCTGATCGCCTTTCACGGCTGGCTCAATCTGCTTCGCGGCTGGGTAATCACCATCGTCGTCATCGCCGTGGTCGCCTATCCGGTCGGCTACTATCTCGGCACGACGCGTCTTGAGCATCATCGCACCAAGGCCAAGCTGATCGAACAAAGCCTTGCCGATAGTCTCACCGGCCTTCGTAGCCGCGCCTCGCTACCTATCGATTACGATGCCGCTCCGGAGGTCGACCGCATCCTGATCCTCGTGTCGCTCGACCGCTTCAAGACTGTGAATGACCGTTATGGCCATGTCATCGGCGATCGTGTGTTGGTCCGCGCCGCCCGGCTGATCGCCGAGGAGCTAGCCAATTTGGGCAAGATCTATCGCACCGATGGCACCGAGTTCACCGTTCTCGCCAGCCATTACACGCTGGTCGAAGCCAGAGCACAGGTCCTGTCCCTGCTGGCGAGGTTCGAGAGTACCAACTTCGGCACGCTGGAAAAGCCGATCTGCCTGACCGTATCGGTCGGCATTGTCGAAGCGCCCGCCAATACCGCCTTCACTCAGGCCTTTTCAGCCGTCGATGCAGCTCTTGAGTCCGCCAAGGCCGCCGGCCGAAGCCGCGTCTGCCTCGCCTCGGAACCGGCGACGCCGGGCATGGTCGAGGGGGACGAAGTGGTGTGGAGCGCCGACCCGCCGGTTGAAATGCCGCATCGTGCCAAGATCGGTCGACCCTGAGGTCTGACGGGCCACCCGATTGCGAGGCTGGCCTTGCATCTCCATCTGTGGTCTATGTCGCAGCCATCCTCAAGCCGCAGGGAAAACCCGCTTGGCCCGCAAGCTCCGCCCGATTGACGAACCCGCCACCCCGACCCGAGAGGCCATCCTCCGCTTTGTCTCGGAACACCCGGGCAAGGGAACGAAGCGCGATATAGCCCGCGCTTTCGAAGTGCACGGTGAGGGCCGCGTCGTCCTCAAGCGAATCCTGAAGGAGCTCGAAGGCGAGGGATTGATCGAGCGCCGCCACCGCCGCTTCGCCGAACCCGGTGCGTTGCCGGCGGTCATGGCCTGCGACATCGTCAGCCGCGATCGCGACGGCGATCTCTACGCCGAACCGGCCGAGTGGGATGCCGACCAGGGGCCGAGGCCCCGCTTCATTGTTGTTGCCGTGCGCCGGCGACGCGGCGAGCATGGTCCCTCGGCCGGGCTTGGCGACCGCGTGCTGGCCCGTGTCGTCGATCTTCCCGATGGCTACGAAGGCCTCGCACGTGCCGGCCTGCGCGTCATGAAGGTTCTGGAGAAGAAGCCGGAGGGCGTACTCGGCATCCTGCGTGTCACCGATGGCGGCGCCCGTCTCATGCCGATCTCCAAGAAGCAATACGAGGAACTGGTCGTCGACGCCGCCGATCTCGGCACGGCGCAGGACGGCGACCTCGTCTCCGTCGACATCATCCGCTCCGGCCGTTTCGGTCTGAGCCGCGCCAGGGTGCGCGACACCATCGGCAATCTTCGCTCCGAAAAAGCGGTGTCGATGATCGCCATCCACGCCAACGACATTCCCTATGTTTTCCCGGAGGCGGTCATCCGTGAGGCCGAGGCCGCGAAACCGGCAACCATGGCCGAGCGCGAGGATTGGCGCGCCCTACCCCTCGTCACCATCGACCCGCCCGACGCCAAGGATCATGATGATGCCGTCCACGCGACACCGGACGACGACCCGGCCAATGGAGGCGGATATATCGTCACGGTCGCCATTGCCGATGTGTCAGCCTATGTCCGCCCCGGTTCCGATCTCGATCGCGAGGCTCTGAAGCGAGGCAACTCGGTCTATTTTCCGGACCGTGTCATTCCCATGCTGCCCGAGCGTATCTCCAACGACCTGTGTTCGCTGAAGGAAGGCGTGGACCGGCCGGCCATCGCCGTGCGCATGGTGTTCGACGCCGACGGCCACAAGAAGAGCCATGGCTTCCACCGGATCATGATGCGGTCGGCAGCCAAGCTTTCCTATGTGGAAGCACAAGCGGCGATCGATGGTGCACCGAACGACCGAACCGCTCCCATCCTCGACAGCATATTGAAGCCGCTTTGGGCGGCCTACGACGTTCTCGCCGCCGCCCGCGATGCGCGCGGCCCGCTCGATCTCGACCTGCCCGAGCGCAAGGTGATGCTGAAGCCCGACGGTACGGTCGACCGCATCGTGACGCCGGAGCGGCTCACCGCCCATCGGCTGATCGAGGAGTTCATGATACAGGCCAACGTGGCGGCAGCCGAGACACTGGAGAAGCGGCGAACCCCTCTGCTCTACCGTGTTCACGATCAGCCGTCACTCGCCAAGCTGGAATCGCTGCGCGAGTTTCTGGCGACACTGGACATGAAGATTGCCAAGCAGGGCAACCTTCAGCCGGAACTGTTCAACCGCATCCTCGAACGGGTGGAAGACACGCCGCAGGCCTATCTCGTCAACGAGGTAGTCCTGCGCTCGCAGAGCCAGGCCGAATACTCTCCGGTCAACATCGGCCACTTCGGTCTCAATCTCCGGAAATACGCCCACTTCACCTCGCCGATCCGCCGTTACGCCGATCTGGTGGTTCATCGCGGGTTGGTGACAGCTCTCGGACTTGGCGAGGGAGGATTGCCCGACGGCGCCGAAGAAACGCTGCCACGCATCGCCGAGGACATCTCGGCCGCCGAGCGGCGCGCCATGCAAGCCGAGCGTGAAACCATCGACCGGCTGATCGCCGGCTGGCTCGCCGATCGCGTCGGGGCAGTCTTCCGCGGCCGCATTGCCGGCGTTACCAAGGCAGGCCTTTTCATCCGCCTTGAGGAGACCGGAGCCGACGGTTTCATTCCGATTTCGACGTTGGGAGAGGACTACTTTGCCTTCGACGAGGCCCGTCACGCGTTGATCGGCTCCCGGTCCGGCGAAACCTACCGTCTTGGCGATTCCGTCGAAGTCCGGCTGATCGAAGCTGCACCATTTGCCGGCGCCCTGCGCTTCGAGATGATATCGGAGGGTAGCGCCGGCAGGCCGCTCGGGCGCGGCGCAGCCATGCGCGCCGCCAAGGCGCGCAAGGACAGGCAACGCAAGGACCAGATGAGCAAGGTGAGGCGCGGCCGCTGACGGACAGCCGCCCCAGTAGGGTTTCCGGTCAGGCGTTCATACGCCGAGCCGAGGCCCTTCGATGGCTGGGCAACGATCCATCACGACCTTGACGCCCTTTGCTTCCGCCCGTTCGAAGCCGGCCTCGTTGATCACGCCGAGCTGCAACCAGACGGTCTTCGGCAAGACTGGCAAGGCGAGCGCTTCGTCGATGGTGTCACCGGCCGCCTCGGAGTTGCGGAACACATCGACCATGTCGATTTCCGCCGGCACCTCTGCAAGGCTCGCGTAAACCTTGCGCCCCTGCAATTCCTGGCCGGCAAGACCCGGATTTATCGGGTAGACCTCGTAGCCTCGCCCGATCAGGAACCCCATGACGCCATAGACGGCGCGCGCTGGGTTCTGGCTGGCGCCGACGACGGCGATGGTCCGTGTCTCCTCGAGGATACGGGTGATGTCTTCGTCGCTCTTGCCGTCGATGGCCATCTGTGGACACTCCTCTTCAAGTTCAAAGTGTCACTATGCCATGATCGTCGACCTTCACGAAAGGATTGTAGGCGACTTCCCAGAGGTGACCGTCCGGATCGGCGAAATACCCCGAATAACCACCCCAGAAGACCTTCTGTGGTTTCTTTTTCAAAGTGGCACCGCAGGCGAGCGCGTGGGCCATGGCCGCGTCGACCGCCGCCTCCGACGAATAGTTGTGAGCCAGCGTTACTCCGTCAAAACCATGACCATCGTCGGGCACCTCCGCATCCTCGGCCAGAAGAGTCCGTGGAAAGAGCGATAGAACGAGGGGACCGACTTGAAAGAAAACGATATTTTCGCTGGAGCCGGGACCGGCGGCAAATCCGAGCGCCTCGTAGAACCGACGCGCGCGTGCAAGGTCGGCAACACCCAGAGCGATGATAGATACGGTTGAAAAATGCGCCTCTGCTGACATTGGATCCTCCTGTCTGTGCACCCGGATTCTAATCGTCGCTAAGCCCGTCCACGTCAGCAGTCGTCGCGGCCCAAGCGGTGAAACCACTGGCAAAAGCGGGAAAACCGGCCGTTGATGCTTGACTTGGCGCGGCCGACGTGGTGTCAGGCCGTCAGCAAGGCACCGGTGACGACCGGCCGGCCGCAAGAACGGGGTGGAAAGCCATGTTCGACTTGACTGGAATGACTGCGCTGGTGACAGGCGCCTCTGGCGGCATCGGCGGTGCCATTGCCACAGCACTGCATGCGCAGGGCGCGAAGGTCGCTCTTTCGGGTACGCGTCAGGCGCCTCTCGAGGAGCTGGCTGCACGGCTTGGCGAGCGTACCCACATCGTCACCGCCAACCTGGCGGACCGGGCGGACGTCGATCGCCTGTTTGCCGAGGCGGAAGCCGCCCTCGGCCAGGTCGATATTCTCGTCAACAACGCCGGCATCACCCGCGACGGCCTGTTCATGCGCATGAAGGACGAGGACTGGGACCAGGTCATCGAGGTCAACCTCACCTCCGGATTCCGTCTCGCCCGCGCTGCGATCAAGGGCATGATGAAGCGCCGCTTCGGTCGCATCATCGGCATCACCTCCATCGTTGGCGTCACCGGCAATCCCGGCCAGGGCAACTATGCCGCCGCCAAGGCCGGCATGATCGGCATGACCAAGGCGCTGGCCGCCGAAGTGGCGACCCGTGGCATTACCGCCAACTGCGTGGCACCGGGCTTCATCGAGACCGCGATGACCGACGCGCTCAATGACAAGCAAAAGGAAGGCACGCTCGCCGCCGTGCCGATGGGCCGCCTCGGCACCTCGGAAGAGATCGCTGCGGCCTGCGTTTATCTCGCAAGCCGCGAGGCTGCCTACGTGACGGGGCAGACACTGCACGTCAATGGCGGCATGGCGATGATCTGACGCGGAATCCGCCGTTCAAGGCGAGTTTCGCATGCTCGTTTCGAAGTCCCGGCCATGCCTCGGATTTCGGAAACTTCCTTCGGCCTCAGACGGGATGGGCGGAAGGCAACAAGATGGGCGCCGGCCGTGATGTCCGGCTCCGATTGAGTTTTCAGGGTTTCGCGGATGGTAAAGGAACCATTCGCGATCATTGGCGGTTTCGCGAGGGGCCGCTAGTCATCAGGGACGAAGTGTGTTACCAAGCCCGCGATCTGATCGGGAACTGTCCGAGGACCCGCCCGAAGGTCGTGAGCATGAGCATGGGCTGAAATCGCCACGATTTCCGAGGGGCTTCGAACGTGTTCGACCCCGGGGGCGGGCGATCGGACCAACCGGGGGGTGGTGCCGTCAGGCATCGGCATGCTCGACACCTTCGGTAGCCGGCCATCGCCGCTACGGCTTCGTTCATGCGAAGCAGGCGGCGAGCGACCGACGTCCCGTTCGGCAATGGATTTGGACTGATAAGGATCCGTGAACATGAGCGAAGTCGCTGAAAAGGTGAAGAACATCGTCATCGACCATCTCGGCGTGGACGCCGACAAGGTGGTTCTCGAAGCCTCCTTCATCGAAGACCTGGGTGCCGACTCGCTCGACACCGTCGAACTGGTCATGGCCTTCGAAGAAGCCTTCGGCGTCGAGATTCCCGACGATGCCGCCGAGACGATCCTGACGGTGGGCGACGCCGTCAAGTTCCTCGAGAAGGCGACGGCCTGATTTCCGGACGCGTTCGGCAGGAAAGCAGTTCCTCACCGAGGAGCTGCTTTCTTTGCATGGCAGCGCATTCCCGGGACCGGCCTCGGCTTGTCGCCGATGGCTTTCGGTCGGCCCCGGCCAACTGAACGGTCCCTCTGCTCCGTCAATTGCGTCCCGTTGCGCGTGTCCTCCCCATGGCGGCGACGGACCCGGCGGAGACGAACAACAGGGAGGCTCTCGTCCAAATGAGGCGAGTCGTCATTACCGGTCTCGGCATGGTCACGCCACTCGGCTGCGGTGTCGAGCAAAACTGGGCTGCTATCAAGGCCGGCAAAAGCGGCGTTCGCCGCATTGAATCCTTCCCCGTCGACGATATCGCCTGTCAGATCGCCGGTCTCATTCCGCGCGGCGATGGCACGAACGGTACCTTCAATCCCGACCTTGCCATGGATCCGAAGGACCAGCGCAAAGTCGACGATTTCATCATTTTCGCGCTGGAAGCCGCCCGTCAGGCAGTCGAGGACAGCGGCTGGAAGCCGACCGAATACGACGACCAGGCCCGTTCCGGCGTACTGGTCGGTTCTGGCATCGGCGGCATCAACGGCATCGTCGAGGCCGGCTATACGCTGCGCGACAAGGGGCCGCGTCGCGTCTCTCCCTTCTTCATTCCGGGGCGCCTGATCAACCTGACGGCCGGGTACATCTCGATCGCCCACGGTTATAAGGGCCCGAACTCGTCGGTGGTCACCGCCTGTTCGACCGGCTCGCACGCCATCGGCGACGCAGCACGGCTGATCGCCAATGACGAGGCGGACGTGATGATCGCCGGCGGTTCGGAGAGCCCGGTCTGCCGCATCTCGCTCGCCGGTTTCGCATCGATGAAGGCGCTTTGCTTCGCCTTCAACGACCGCCCCGAACAGGGCTCCCGTCCCTATGATCGCGATCGCGACGGCTTCGTGATGGGCGAAGGCGCCGGTGTGGTCGTCGTCGAGGAACTGGAGCACGCCAAGAAGCGCGGCGCCACCATTTATGGCGAGATCGTCGGCTACGGCATGTCGGGCGACGCCTACCACATCACCGCCCCCTCCGAGGATGGCGATGGTGCCTTCCGCTGCATGAAGGCTGCTCTGCGCCATGCCAAGATCTCGCCGGACGAGATCGGCTACGTCAATGCGCACGGCACGTCGACCATGGCCGACGGCATCGAGGTCGGAGCTGTCGAGCGGCTGTTCGGCGAATCGGCGAAGAACCTTGCCATGTCCTCGACCAAGTCGATGACCGGTCACCTTCTTGGTGCCGCTGGTGCCATCGAGGCCATCTACACCACGCTTGCGGTGCGTGACGGCATCCTGCCGCCGACCATCAACCTCGACAATCCCAACGTCGAGACCGCAATCGATCTGGTGCCGCACAAGGCCAAGGAAAAGAAGCTGCGCTATGCGCTCTCCAACTCCTTCGGCTTCGGTGGCACCAATGCGTCGCTGATCGTCAAGGCCTTCGAGGGCTGAGAGCTCCGGTGCACGAAGCGAGTATAATGGAAGGCCTGCCTGACTCGTTTGTCCGGCAGGCCTTTTGATTCGGCCGGCGAAAGCTGTGGCAATCGCCAAAGCGGCGCTTGCCAATGTCGGAGGCGGCGTGTTGCTTGGTAGCTCGCCCGAACGGGTCGAAAGGACGCGTTGCCCTGACTCGCGCATCTTGACGGCCACCCGTTCCGCGCTGCTGCCACAATCATGGGCGGAAGTGACGGATTGCGCCCCATGAAGAGACCTAAGCCCATGGACGACAGGCAGGACGCCACCGACAACACCGACGGGATCAAGACGCGGGTCAACCCGAAAAGCCCGCGGGAAGCGCTCGCGCCGGAACAGGCTCCGCCCCTGCCGCGGTCGCGGCGGGCGCGCAATCCGATCGTCGTGGTCATGAACGCGCTCGTGACGCTGTTGCTGCTTGCCGTCTTCGCCGCTGGCGCAGTGCTCTACTGGGGCAAGCGCGAGTTCGAGCGGCCCGGTCCGCTGACCGCGGAGAAGGTCGTGGTCATTCCAGCCGATTCCGGTCTCGTCCGCATCGCCGACATCCTGGAAAACGAAGGGGTCATCGAGAACCCCTACGACATGCTCGGCCATTACATATTCGTGGGCGGCGTGCGTGCCTACCAGCAACAAGGCCGGCTCAAGGCGGGTGAGTATGCCTTCCCTGCCGGCATCAGCATGCGCGGCGTCATGAACATGCTGGTATCAGGCAAGGCAATCCTTCACCAGATCACCTTCCCCGAAGGCCTGACGTCCCAGCAGATCATCGACCGCCTGAAGCAGAGCGAGTTCCTGACCGGCCCGGTTCCAACGGTGCCCGACGAAGGTACCCTGCTGCCCGAGACCTACAGCTTCACGCGAGGAGCTTCCCGCAGCCAGATCATCGAGCAGATGAAGACCGCCCACGCCAAGGCACTTGACGAGATCTGGGCGGGCCGCAATCGCGATCTGCCGTTCTCGGATCCTCAACAGTTGGTGACGCTGGCCTCGATCGTCGAAAAGGAAACCGGCAAGGCCGACGAGCGGCCCCACGTCGCTTCGGTGTTCCTCAACCGGCTTCAACGTAATATTCGCCTGCAGTCAGACCCGACGATCATCTATGGCCTCGTCGGCGGAGCTGGCACGCTCGGCCGCCCGATCACCCGCACCGACATCGACAAGCCGACGCCTTACAACACCTACCACATCAACGGACTACCGCCGGGTCCGATCGCCAATCCCGGTCGCGCAGCGCTTGAAGCGGTGGCCAACCCGTCCAATACCAAGGACCTCTATTTCGTGGCCGATGGTACCGGCGGTCATATTTTCGCGGCCAGCCTCAACGAGCACAATCGCAACGTCGTCAAATGGCGCAAGATCGAACGGGAGAAAGCCGCAGCCGGCAAGGCGGATGTCGACACCAAGGATCCCGATGCCGTCGATCTGCCGCCCGACGCCGACAGCGATACTCCAGCCGCCAAGGCGCCGGACGATCCGAACGATCTGCTGGACGGCACGCCGCCGCGCGATCCGAAGCTGCCCATCCTGCCTCAGCCGAAGCCTGAGTGAGGCCGCTAGTCGCTCATCCGTAAAGATCGGTCCGAACGGCGCGATCGTAGTGCGCGTCGATCGGCCCGGCGACGGAAGCGTCTTGCCTGGTCATGGCGGCCAGCATCTGTCCGGGCTTCGGAACGCTTTTGCGGTCGATGCGGGACGCCGATTCCCATAGCGCGCTCGGTTGACGGCCTCTCCGCAGTGAGACAGGACCTCGCCCACCGTAACGACGACCGCGGTTTGGGGCGTTCTCGCCACTTCGGCAACCCGGCGGCAGGCTCCTAGCGCGCCGCGAGCCCTGCCCGCATCATCAGCCGCCTTACCGGTCCGAGTTCGCGAGCCAGCGTCAGTCCGGCAGCGCGGGCGAACTGCATCGGCAGAAAGCTGCTGAGCAGTGAACGGTTGAGAAGATCGACCCCTGCGACTCGGCCGGTGACATCGACACGGCGCGCCCTGCCGAACCGACTGGCAGCGGCGAAGCCGTCCAGTGGCTTGCCCGAGGGAGGATACATCATCGCGTGGACGATCTTCTCCAGCTTGGCGATGTCCCGCAGGGTGAGATTGAAGCCTTGGGCGCCAATTGGCGGAAAACCATGGGCCGCCTCGCCCACAAGAACGACGCGGCCGGATGCCAGCCGCCGCGCCTGGAAACCGGAGATCGGCCAGCGCTGGCGCGGACTGTCGATGGTGACGATCCCATAGGCCGAATCGGAGCGGCGTTCAATTTCCAAAGCCAGCGCGGCATCGTCGAGACCGACCATCCGCTCGATCACCTCGGGGCGATCCATCCACACCAGTGACGACCGTCCCTGGCCATGAGGAACCAGGGTGAACGGTCCCGCCTCGGTGTGAAACTCAACCGAAGCATCATGGTGTGGCTCGCTGTGCGAGAACGCCAGAACCAACGCCTCCTGCGGATAACTCCACGATTTCACTTCGATGCCGGTCGCCTGTCGCACGGCGGAGTTTCGTCCATCAGCCGCAACCACCAGCGCCACGGTGATAGCCTCCCCCGAGGAAAGGGCAAGCCGCTCGACTCCCTGATCATGCTGGAGCGTCTGGAACAACGCGTCGAAACGAACGATACCACCGCTGCGAACGGCAACGGCGTCCGACAGCGCGGCGACCAGAGGGCCGTTGGCGATGTTGTAGCCGAACAGCTCGCGTCCGATCTCTCGGGCATCGAACGACACATCGGGGGCTCGAAACAGGCGGTCTGAGACATCGATGAGACGCATTCGCCGAAGCGGCGCAGCCACACCGCGCAGCCCCGACCAGACGCCATGTCGTTCGAGAAAATCGACGGAATCGCCCAAAAGCGCCGTGGTTCGCCAGTCATCGAAGTTGGGACGCGGCGCGACCAACGCGACGCGCGCGCCCGCATCAGCTAGGGCTATGGCGGCGGCGAGACCGGCCGGCCCTCCCCCCACCACGGCGACGTCGAAATGCTGTGGCGCTTCGCTCATGGCCCCCTCCGAAACAGGTGTCCTATGTGGCCATGTCGAGCGCGTTTGACAAGGCCGGCTCGTCGCGACAGCAACGGCCTTCGAACAGCGCGGCGCTGCGGCGGAACAGCGTGGTCATGCGGTCGACCACCGCGCGAATCTCCGGCCGGTGACGGTCCTCATTGTTCATGACGAGCCAACTGCGATGCCGCAGTTCGCCAATCTCGCCGCCAACCCTGCGCAACCCCGGATCCGAATCTCCCACGAAGCATGGCAAGACGCCGACGCCGGCACCTGACAGGATCGAGTGACGAAGCCCCTCGGCACGGCTCACGGTGGCAATGAGGTTGTTGGGCCACCTGTCATGCGGATAGCGGAGATAGCGGGAGATGGCCATTTCCTCCGACACGGCTATCCAGCGCTCAGCATATGCCGAGGGCATGTCGACTGCCGCATAGACGGCATAGGCCACCTCCGGCAGCCGCACGGCCGCCAGATTGGATTCTTCCGGCTCGAAGGCCCGGATACCGATGTCGGCACTGCGATGGGCGAGCGACGCCCTCTCCTCTCCAATGCCGATATCAATGCCATGCCGGTCACCCGGCAGAACAAGCTCGCCGAGATTGCGCATCAGAAATCGGGCACACCATGTGCCGGCGCAGATGCGAACCCGCACAGCGCCGCAAAGACCGGCATTCCAGATTTCCATCTCGCGACCGGCCACTTCCATACCGGACAAATGATCGAGCAGTGCCTGTCCGCCGCCGGTCAGCGAGTAGCCGGCCTGGCTGCGAACGAACAGCCCGCACTCCATCTGGCGCTCCAGTTCCAGCATGCGCCGACCGATGGTTGCGCTGGAAAGACCGATGCGATCGGCTGCGGCGCTGAGGCTGCCACTGCGGGCGACTGCCAGGAATATTTGGTAGGAATCCCAGGGGATGTTTTTCATTTCTGCACGCCAAGTTGCAATCCTGCAGGATTGAACCGATTCATATGTCGCTGTACCAAGATGGAGAAACAGGGAGAAATGCCATGACCCCCGATGAATATATCCATCTTTTCATGCAGCCGAAACCAAAGAGAAGGTCATTTCCGGACCAAAGTCAATATGACTACGAGATGGAGCTGATAGACCTCACCCCAAGGACCAGCATCGTCAAGCGAACGATCCGTTATATTATCGGACTAATTCACTAGGACATGCTGGCGGATTGAGAAAACTATGAATCGCACTGCATTTTCCAAATGCAGAACGGTGTTGCTTTGCTCGAGGGAAGGCTTTGGAACAACGCAAAAGGCGCCGGCCTCGGCCGACGCCTTTCTCAGCAAGTCGCTGCGGTTCACCGCGAGTTGCGGATGACCTGCACATCGAGATCGCGGATCTTCTTGCGAAGCGTGTTGCGATTGACGCCCAGTAGTTCGGCCGCCTTGATCTGATTGCCGCGCGTCGCCGCCAGCGCCGCCCCGATCAAGGGGTACTCTACCTCCTTGAGGATGCGGTGATAGAGGCCGGGCGGCGGCAGATTGTCGCCAAATTCCGCAAAATACTTCGCAAGGAAGCGCTCCACCGACTCCGAGAGATCCTCGTCGGTGGGTGTTTCCTCTTCCACCAGCGTCACGGTCGGTGTCGCCAGCTCCGCCTCGATCAGGTTCACCGTGATGGTGTCCTGCGGGTAGAGAGCTGCAAGACGCCGCACGAGGTTCTCGAGTTCGCGAATGTTGCCGGGCCAGCGATAGCGCTTGAGCCGCTCAACGGCCGCCGGCTCGATCTGCTTGGATGGCAGACCTTCCTTCTCGGCGACATTGAAGAAGTGCCGCACAAGATCGGGAATGTCCTCGATACGCTCCCTAAGGGGTGGCAGGCGGATCGGCACCACGTTGAGGCGGAAGAACAGATCCTCGCGGAACAGGCCCTGGTTGATCAGGAGCCTCAGATCCTTGTTGGTGGCGGCGACGATGCGGACGTCGGTCTTGATCGGCGTACGGCCACCGACGGTGGTGTACTCCCCCTGCTGCAGCACCCGCAGGAGACGCGTCTGGGCATCCATCGGCATGTCGCCGATCTCGTCGAGGAACAAGGTGCCGCCCTCGGCCTGCTCGAACCGGCCGGCCGAGCGAGCTTGCGCGCCGGTAAAGGCGCCCTTCTCGTGGCCAAACAGCTCGCTTTCGATCAGGTCGCGCGGGATGGCTGCCATGTTGATCGGAACGAAGGGACCCGTACGGCGCTTGCCGTAGTCATGCAGTGCCCGTGCGACCAGTTCCTTGCCTGTTCCGCTTTCGCCGGAGATCATCACTGTCAGGTCGGTCTGCATCAGGCGGGCCAGAACGCGGTAGATCTCCTGCATGGCTGGCGACCGGCCGACCAGCGGCATGTTCTCCGAGCCGTCTTCCCCTGCTTCTAGCCGCTGCTTGCCCTTAGGCTCGGCGAGCGCCCGGCCGACGATGGAAATCAGCTCCTTGAGATCGAACGGCTTGGGCAGATACTCGTAGGCGCCCTTCTCCGACGCCCTGATCGCCGTCATGAAGGTGTTCTGCGCGCTCATCACGATCACCGGCAGATCGGGACGCGCCTTCTTGATGCGCGGCAGGAGATCGAAGGCGTTCTCATCGGGCATCACCACATCGGTGATGACGAGGTCGCCATCGCCCTGGCTCACCCAGCGCCACAGCGTCGCCGCGTTGGAGGTGAGACGCACTTCGTAACCCGCCCGCGACAGAGCCTGGTTCAGCACCGTGCGGATTGCGGAATCGTCGTCGGCGACGAGTATGCTGCCGGTAGGCATCGGAAAAGACCCTTTCAGTCCGCGATCTTGTCAATGTAGGCGGGGAGGAGAAGACGGAAGGTGGTGCGGCGTGGCTGGCTCTCGCACTCGATGACGCCACCGTGGTCGCCGACGATCTTGGCAACCAGGGCGAGGCCGAGGCCCGTGCCGTTGGTCTTGGTGGTGACGAAGGGATCGAACATGTGCGTCTGGATCTCCTCCGGCACGCCGGGGCCATTGTCGCGCACGCAGAATTCGAGTGGCAGGCTGACACGCTCGCGCGTACCGGGCACGGAAAGCCGCACACCCGGCCGGAAGGCGGTGGTCAGGGCTATCTCGGCGTCCGGCGTATCGATCAGCGCCTCGGCGGCGTTCTTGACGAGGTTGAGGAAAACCTGAATCAGCTGGTCGCGGTTGGCGTAGACCGGCGGCAGCGACGGGTCATATTCCTCGACGATCCGGATATCCCGGGCAAAGCCCGAAAGCGCCAGGCGCTTAACATGCTCAAGGACGGCATGGATGTTGACCGGCTCACGTTCGATCGGCCGCTCGTCGGAAAAGACTTCCATGCGGTCGACCAGCTTGACGATGCGGTCGGCCTCATCGGTGATCAACTGGGTCAGAGCCCGGTCTTCGTCGTCGGCCGATTGCTCCAGAAGCTGCGCCGCGCCGCGAATACCCGAGAGCGGATTCTTGATCTCGTGCGCCAGCATGGCGGCAAGGCCGGTGACGGAGCGTGCAGCTCCGCGATGGGTGAGCTGCTTGTCCATCTTGTCGGCCATGGTGCGCTCTTGCAGCATGATCACGACATGGCCGGGGCGATCGGAAGCCGGCGCGGCGTAGATGTCGACGACCCGTTCGCCGCCGTTGCGCGGCGTACCGACATCGACCCGATACTCGTTGACCGAAGCGCCCCGCTCGCGCACCTGCTCCACAAGCTGAAGCAGCGGGCTGCCAAAGGGGACGAAATGCCTCAGCGAATGCCGGCCAAGGACGGCAGCGCTCGACTGGAAGAAGTTCTGCGCGGCATCATTGGCCGAGCAAACCCGACCTTCCGGATCGAGCATGATCACCGGATGCGGCAGGGCGTTGAGGATCGATACTCCGAGATCCCGCTCCGCCGGAACCTCCGCGCCTGATGCGGATGATGACGTCGTCATGCGGCAACCCTCTCGAAACTCACACCGCCGTCGGCGAACCACTCGCCCACGGCTTCCATCACCACGTCCGGCGCCTCCGCCGTCAGCGCGCGCCGACGGATCTCGGCCGCAGCCGCGTCAGTGCGCGGAACCGCGTCGAAGGTCCAGCCGACGTGTTTGCGGGCCATTCTGAGCCCGAGGCCCTCACCGTAATAATCGAGCATGTGCTCGTATTGCGTCCTGAGCGACGCCAGTATTTCGTCCCGGCCCGGCGCCCCGGCATCGCCACCGACAGCAAGCGCGGCAGCGATCCTGCCGGGCAACCAGGGACGACCATAGGCACCGCGACCGATCATCACTGCGTCAGCCCCAGACTGGCCGAGCGCCTCGCGCGCCGAGTCAGCATCCACGACGTCGCCATTGACCACCAGGGGGATGGATACGGCGTCACGCACCGGTCTCACCTTCGACCAGTCGGCCGAGCCCTTGTAGAACTGATTGCGCGTGCGGGCATGCACGGTGACCATGGCGACACCGGCGGCTTCCGCTCGCCTGGCCAGTTCAGGCGCGTTGAGACAGGTGTCGTCCCAGCCAAGCCGCATCTTCAGCGTTACGGGCACCTTGACCGCGCCGACCACTGCTTCGATCAGCGTCAGGGCATGGTCGAGGTCGCGCATCAGCGCCGACCCGGAGTAGCCGGACACGACCTTCTTGGCCGGGCAGCCCATGTTGATATCGATGATGTCGGCTCCGCCTGCTTCCGCAACCCGGGCGCCCTCACCCATCCAGCGAGCTTCGCGTCCGGCCAGTTGAACGACGTGCAAGCCCTCGTCGTCGGCCTCGGCACGTGCCGTCGTCTCCGGATGTCCTTCCAGCAGCGTTTCGGAAGCCACCATTTCCGATACGGTGAGGCCTGCACCGTAGCGACGGGCGATCCGGCGGAAAGGCAGGTCGGTGATCCCGGCCATCGGCGCGAGGAACACCGGCGATGGCACAGCAACGCCGCCAACGCAGAGTTCCTTCACCGGTACCGTCACCGCTTCGCGATCCGGCCTGGAAACCGCCATGCTTACACCTTGTGCATGATAAGACGCTGCATACAAATTACGCAATTGATAGCCGTTCGGAAGAAATGACGCAAGCGTCTTGCGGGGCATCCGGCCGATAACGTAACGAGAATGCACATTTTTGCCGCGACCACCCTTCGGTCGCCAAGCGGAGCCCAGCAAACGGCAATGCCTTCCAGTGCGACCTCCTCCAGCCGCCCTTCGGCGCGCCCAACAGTCGCGGTGATTCTGGTCGCCGCCGGACGCGGCGCTCGCGCCGCCCTGACCGGCGCACCGCCGAAGCAATACCGACAACTCCTGGGACGGCCGGTCATCGCCAGAACGATCGAGGCTTTTCTCGGTCATCCAGGCATCGATCGGGTGCTGTCGGTCATCCATCCCGACGATCGAGACCTTTACACGGCCGCCATCGGTAGCCTGAGCGATCCACGCCTTTTGCCGCCGGTTCCCGGTGGGGCCGACCGTCAGGCGAGCTGCCTTGCCGGCCTTGCGGCACTGGCCGCCGATGCGCCCGATTACGTGCTCATCCACGATGCGGTGCGGCCATTCATCCGCCAGGATGCCATCGACCGGGTGATCGAAGCCCTGGGCCGGGAAGTCGCCGTGCTTTGTGGCGTGCCCGTCATCGACACGGTGAAACGGGCTGACGCGGCTGGCTACGTTGACGAGACCGTGCCGCGCGACCGGCTGTGGCGGGCCGCCACGCCACAGGGATTCCGCTATGGCGAGATTGCCGCCGCCCACCGGGCGCTCGCCGCACGCAACATCACCGGCGTGACCGACGACGCCGCCGTTGCCGAACTCGCCGGCCATCGCGTACTGCTCATCGACGGTGGCGCCGACAACATCAAGCTGACCACCACGGAGGATTTCGAAATGGCCGAACAGCGCCTCACCACCGAAGCCTTCCTCGCCTGCCCCGACGTTCGGGTCGGCACGGGCTACGACGTGCACGTGCTGGAGCCCGGCGATGGCGTGACGCTCTGTGGCGTCTTCATTCCGCACGATCAGCGTCTCAAGGGCCATTCGGATGCCGACGTCGCGCTGCACGCTCTGACCGACGCCATCCTCGGCGCCCTGGGCGATGGCGACATCGGCAAGCATTTTCCTCCGTCCGACGAGCGCTGGCGCGGCGCCGCCTCCAAGGTGTTCCTGAAGGACGCCGTGCGCCGCCTTGCCGAGCGGGGCGGACTTCTTGCCCATTGTGACGTCACGATCATCGCCGAGGCTCCCAAGGTGGGGCCACATCGCGAAGCCATGCGGGCAGCAATCGCCGAAGCCTCTGGCATCACGATCGATCGTGTTGGTGTCAAGGCGACAACCAACGAGGGGCTCGGCTTTGCCGGGCGCCGCGAGGGCATCGCCGCCATCGCCACAGCCACGATACGGTTGCCGCTCGTCAGCGGACAGTAGGGCGGGCGAACCGGAAGGCGCTTTCCCGGTTTATTCTGTCCCTGGCTGGGTGGCGGACTATACTTAGGGAACGCCCCCGTGGACCAATCCGTTCATGCCGAAGAGGAGACCGCCATGACAGACCTCTCGCCACTCCACCCCCGCGCCCAGAAGCTGCTCGAGCGGGCGCGTGCCAAGGGTGCGAAGATCGCCACCGCCGAGAGCTGCACCGGCGGACTGGTTGCAGCCTTGCTGACGGAAATCGCCGGTTCATCGGACGTGGTGGAGCGCGGCTTCGTGACTTACTCCAACGAAGCGAAAGTGGAGATGCTGGGCGTCGCCGAGGCGACCCTGATCGCCCATGGCGCCGTATCCGAAGCCACCGCCCGCGCCATGGCTGAAGGAGCGCTCGCCCACTCCCGCGCCAGCTTTGCCGTTTCCATCACCGGAATAGCCGGACCGGGCGGCGGCACCGCCGACAAACCGGTTGGCCTCGTCCATTTCGCCTGCGCCGGCGCTGGCCGCGCGACCGTTCACGCCGAACGGCAGTTTGGCAGCCTCGACCGGGCCGGCGTACGCTATTCCGCGGTGGTTCAGGCGCTTGCCATGCTTGAAGAGGCTGTGGCCGACTGGCGTCTCACCGCCTGATCGGGCAGCGGTGCGGCGCGTGCCTTGACGAAATCGATGAAAGCCCGGAGCGGAGACGGCACCAGCCGGCGGCCGGGATAGTAGAGAAACGGTCCGGAGAAGCTCGGCCACCAGGGCTCCAGTACCGGTTCGAGAGCGCCGCTTGACAGATGCGGCGCGATCCAATCCTCGAACAGCCCCAGAATGCCGCTGCCGCCGATGGCCGACGCGACCATGAGCTCGGATGCCCCGGTCCCGACGATCAGTTGCCCCGTCGAGTCGACGTTGAAGACTTCGCCATCCTTCTCCAACTCCCAGGGCGCTATGGCACCGCTGGCAAAACGGCTGCGGATGCAATTGTGGTCGAGAAGGTCGCGTGGGTGGGCCGGTCGGCCATGCCGATCGAGATAAGCAGGCGAAGCTGCCAAGGCATAACGCTGCCGACGAGGCCCGATGGGCACGGCGATCATGTCCTGTTCGAGACGCTCGTCGTAGCGGATGCCGGCATCGCACCCAGACGCAACCAGATCGACGAAGGTATCCTCGGCGACGATCTCAAGCTGGATATCCGGATAGGCAGCAAGAAAGGGCGGCACGATATCGGGCAACACGAGCCGCGCTGCACTCACCGGCACGTTGAGCTTGAGACGCCCGCCAATCCTCTCTCGGTAGCCGTTGACTACGTCGAGCGCCAGATCCACCTCGGCAAGGGCCGGCATCAACCGGTCGGCGAGCTCACGACCGACCGCCGTCAGCTCGACGCTGCGCGTCGTTCGGTGAAACAGCCGGACGCCGAGCTGCGCCTCAAGCCTGCGCACCGCCTCGCTGAGCCGCGAGGCACTGTCGCCGGCCGATCGTGCCGCGTCGCGAAAACCGCCGGCCCTTGCGACCGCGAGAAAGGCAGAGATATCGCCGAAATCAACGCCCATTGTTCGAAAATCCGTACAGCTTGTCCCGATAGTGCCACGTTTTCCGCACAGCCGCCAAGGTTTATCTCTTGGGTCCAACAGCCCAGGAGACAGTCCATGTCCTCAGTTGAGAAATCCGGAACCTATCGCCTCGGCGACCGCACCGTGAAGCGGCTCGGCTATGGCGCGATGCAGCTCGCCGGCCCCGGCGTCTTCGGTCCACCGAAGGATCGGGCACAGGCAGTGGCGGTGCTGAGGGCAGCGATTGCCGCCGGCGTCGACCATATCGACACGAGCGACTTCTACGGCCCGCACGTCACCAACCAGGTCATTCGCGAAGCGCTTCACCCCTACCCGGCCGACCTCACCATCGTCACCAAGGTCGGGGGCAAGCGAGGCTCGGATGGTTCGTGGCTCAAGGCTGATGCCCCCGACGAACTGCGCTCCGCCATCCACGACAACCTTCGAAATCTCGGCCTCGACGTGATCGACGTCGTCAACATGCGCTTCATGTTCGATCCGCATCATCCGGCCGAAGGCCCGGTCGAGCCACAGATCGAGGCGTTGGCCGAGTTGCAGCAGCAGGGGCTCATTCGCCACATCGGCGTCAGTCACGTGACGCCTGCACAAATCGAAGCGGCACAGCGCATCGTCGACGTCGTCTGCGTCCAGAACCTCTACAACCTGGCCCACCGCGACGACGACGCCATGATCGACGATCTCGCCGCCAAGGGCATCGCCTATGTGCCCTACTTCCCGCTGGGTGGCTTCTCACCCTTGCAATCGGACACGCTGAGTGCCGTGGCCAAACGGCTCGGCTTCACGTCGATGCAGTTGGCGCTCGCCTGGTTGCTCCGACGCTCGCCCAACATCCTGCTGATCCCCGGCACGTCGTCGACGGCCCATCTCGAGCAGAATCTCGCGGTGGCGAACATCGAACTCGACGATGCGACACTGCAGGAGCTCGACGCCATCGGCAAGGCATGACCGAGACCGGTGAGGCAGTGCCCCTGGCTCGCCTCATCGCCTCAGCTGTCGATAGAGCGAAATGAGAACGACGGCGCCAATGGTGCCGCCGATCAGGTTGTCGATCCAGCCATGTGGAAAGAAACCAAGGCGACGCACCACCCAACCGAACACCACGGCCCCCACGACACCGAGAACGAGATTGGTGAGAAGGCCATGATCGGATCGGGTAAATCGCTCGGCCAGCCAGCCGGCCAGCAATCCGATGATGATCGTCCCGATGATGCCAACGCCTGCCATTCGATCCTCCATGATCGATCATGGACGTCAATCTAAGACACGCTCGGGCCGGCGGGAAGCGGAACCGCCGCGCAAGCGCACCGTAGATGCTCTTAGCGCAGATGGGCGGTCAACACCTTGAAACCGGCGTAGCCAAAGGCGATCGCCAGAAGCCCGTCGAAGAGGCGCCGGATGCGGGCGAAACCGCGCGCCACCGATGCCGACGAGAACACAAGGGCATAGGTCAGGAAGATCAGTGCACTCTGCAAGCCCACTGCGGCAATCACCGCCAGAAGCGTCGTCAGTGGGGCATCGGGCGGCACACCGATCGAGTAAAGCGCGCCGAAGAACAGGATTGCCTTGGGATTGGTGAGATGCAGCACCAGTCCCTTGCGATAGGCTCCGCGCCAGGTCAGACTGCCGACGCTGCTGAACGCCAGGGCCTGAGGATGAAGGGCGCTCCGCGCCGATTTTACCGCGAGATAGAGGAGATAGCCTGCGCCGATATAGCGGATGACCTCGAGAATCCATGCGTTGGCCAGCATGATCGCACCGAGACCGAGCGCGGCCGCCGCCGACCACGTAAGTGAGCCGGTCACCACGCCGAGCGCCATGGCAACACCACGCTGGCGACCAGCCCCCATCGACATCGAGGCAACGCCGAGCGTAGCCGGCCCAGGGCTGGCAGTCGCGACAAATGCCGCGGACAGGATGATCGGCAGATTGACGGCAAGCCCCATATCCGCCTCCCAAAAATCAGGCGCTGACACCGTAGATGGCGTTGGCGCGCAGCTCGAAGGCTTCCGAGAACTTGCGGAAGGCCCGGTCGAACATCGAGCCCATCAGAGCACCGAGCATGCGACTGCGAAACTCGTAAGAGATCCAGAAAAGAATGTCGGCGCCACCATCTTCGCGCGGTTTGAAAGTCCAACGGTTATCCAGATAGCGGAAGGGACCGTCGATGTATTCCACCTTGATGGCCAGCGCCGCCCGGTCGAGCGTCACCATCGAGGTGAAGGTCTCTCGCACCGGACCGTAGCCGGCGGTGAGATCGGCGATCAAGACCGTGCGTCCCTCCTCATCGACCCGCCTCTGCCGGACGACCAGGCGCTCGCAGAGCGGAACGAACTCGGGGTATTTTTCGACATCGGCCACCAGATCGAACATCCGCTCCGGGCTGTGGTTGACGTGGCGCACGGTCTCGAAGGTCGGCATTATCCGGCAGCGTCCTGTAGTCCAGAATGAAACAAGGCGGCCATTGAGGCCGCCCTAGGCTTTTCAGACTTCGTGCCGAAAGGCAATCGCAACGCGCGATCAGCCGCGCGCCTCTGCGAGTTTCTTCTCGCGATTCGCACGAAGCTTCTCGAAGTCTTCGCCGGCATGATGCGACGAACGGGTCAGCGGCCCCGACGACACCATCAGGAACCCCTTGGTGTAGGCGATGGTCTCGAAGGACTTGAACTCATCCGGCGGCACGAAGCGAACGATGGCGTGATGTTTGGGGGTCGGCTGCAAGTACTGGCCGATGGTCAGGAAGTCGACATCGGCCGAACGCAGGTCGTCCATCAGTTGCAGGACCTCGTTCCGCTCCTCGCCAAGGCCGACCATGATGCCGGACTTGGTGAATATGGTCGGATCGAGTTCCTTCACCCGCTGCAAGAGGCGGATCGAGTGGAAGTAGCGGGCACCGGGCCGAACCGTCAGATAGTTAGACGGCACGGTCTCGAGATTGTGGTTGAACACATCCGGCTTGGCAGCCACCACTACTTCGAGCGCGCCTTCCTTGCGGAGGAAATCGGGCGTCAGCACCTCGATGGTGGTCGAGGGCGAGCGGGCGCGAATGGCGCGGATCACCTGGGCGAAATGCTCGGCACCGCCATCCTTGAGGTCGTCGCGATCCACCGACGTGATGACCACATGGTGAAGACCCAGCTTTTCAACCGCCAGCGCCACGTTCTCCGGCTCATTGGGATCGAGCGGAGCCGGCATGCCGGTCTTGACGTTGCAGAAGGCGCACGCGCGCGTGCAGGTATCGCCCATGATCATCATGGTTGCGTGCTTCTTGGACCAACACTCGCCGATGTTCGGACACCCCGCCTCCTCGCACACCGTGAAGAGGCCATTCTCCTTCACGATGCCCTGCGTCTCCTTGTACACCGGCGACCCCGGCGCCTTGACGCGGATCCATTCGGGCTTGCGTTGGATCGGATTGTCCGGACGGTTGGCCTTCTCGGGATGGCGCGCCTTCGGCGCGGTCTTAACGGTGTCGAGAATGGTGACCATTGTCCGTCGCTTTCTTCCCTTCGGGCCGGCCTTGCCGGTCTTGTCTATGGGTATTCCTAGCAAAACTACTGAGAGCAGGCCATGCCGGTCCCGGAGGATCAGGGCTGCACCGCCGTCATGCGGCGCAGCCTAGAAGCCACCGCCGGTCCTGAAGCCATCACCACCGGAATCGCCACCGCCGCCAAAGCCGCCGCCAGAGCCGAAACCGCCGCCGTCACCACCCCAGGACCCGCCGCTTCCCCAACCTCCGCCAAAGTCGTCACGGTGCCGGGGCTCGCTATATCGATAGCCATCGCGCAGCGCCCCTTCCAGCACGGCCGCCGTGATTGCACCGGAGATGATGCCACCGATCAGACTGCCGATCGTATCGCCGTTGGAGAAGCTGCCATTCGGTCGATCATAACCGCTCTGACGGAAGACCTCGCGCGAATGCTCGAGCTCCTGCCGTTTGTTGGCGATGTCGATCGAGGTACGCCGGAGTTCTTCCGCCTGGGCATCCACGCGCACCAGATCGCGCTCGATCTGGCGCAACTGCTTGACGATGCGGTCGTCCTCAGGGGTCGGGGTGGCTTCGGCCCGGCGGACCAACTCGACCATGTCGGCACGCGCCAGCGTGCCCGCGAGATCGTCAAGCACGCCGCGCACCGCCGGGTCGCCGTTGTCGTCGAGCGTCGCCCTCGTCTCCTTGTCGATGCTGTCGACATCCGACCTCACCCGCGCGATGTCGGTTTCGACCTTGGCGAGTGCCCGGTCTGCATCGGCGACCGCCGCCTCGAGAGACTTGATGCCCTCGGCCTCGAGCGCCGCCCGCTCGTGAGCCTGGCGGGCCAAAACCGCCTGGGCAACATCGGCCTTGAGGCGGTCGGCGTGTTCGGCAAGGCGCAAGGGAATTTCATTCAACATGAAGTAGTTGGCGCGTGCCGCATCATAGCCGGCAAGCCGGGCCACTTTGCCGTCGAAATAACGCGACAGCGGTCCAGCCCGATAGGCAGACGTGCCGTAACCACACTGCCAGAGATACATGAACAGGCGATCATCTTCGTAAGGCTTGCCCTTGAGCGCACGGTCTCCCTCGGCCTGCCGAAGTTTTTCCTCGGCCGCCGACGCTGTGGCTTCTGCCATCTCGATGGCCGCGCTGAGCCGCTTCCACTCGTCTTCCATGGCAAGCCGCGCTTCCACGGCATCGGTCTTCGCCTCGACCGCCTCGATGGCAGCATCGCGCAACTTCACGGCCGCGACACGCTTGTCGTCCAGCTCCTCGAGCTTCCTGGCCGCGCCTTCCCGGCTCGTCTTGAGTTCGCCCAGCCGATCGCGGCGCTTGTCGAGAACAGAGCGAGCGCGCCGCTCGACGCTGTCGAGTTCGCCGACCACTTCGTCATGGGCAATGGCATCGAGCCTCAGACGGGCCAGTGCGCGAAAAGCATCGGCCTTCTCGGCTCTCAGGCGATCACCTTCGGCCTTGGTATCGGCCAGCATGGCGACCAGACGGTCCTCGTCGCGGCGCACGCCGAGGATTGCCCGTTCGATGTCATTGAGCGCCTGTCGCGCGGAGATCATGCTGCGTCCTTGAAGTCAGAAGGGAATCCGCCAGAAAAGCGTCTGGCCTTTTGAACCAGGCGGATGATCCAAGATCACACGCTCCGGCACTTACCAACTGGTGATGGCACCCGAGAGAACATCCATCTCATAGACCGGTTCAACGCTGCCACGCGGTTTCTCCCCGAGGATGTTGTCCTCGACGATGCCGTCGTTGCTCTTGTCGGCAGCAACCTTGTCATAGGTCGCCTTGGGCACGCGGATGCCCCACTTGTCGACCGTCCTGACCTTGCCGTCCTCCTCGTTGGTGACCGGCATCTTCAGGACATCTCCCGACGGCGTCACCGCCTCGACGATCAGATAGTAGTTGCGGGCCTGCGTGTTGATGTTGGGAATCCGGTAGACCCCGGTCTTCTCTCCCGGCCGCGAGACGATCCTGAGTTCGTAGGTCTGGGCGAGTTTTGCCCGAAGATCGGCGATTGCGGCAATAGATTGCCTGGCCCCGGCGAGATTCCCGGTGGCGATCGCCGAGCGAGCCGCCGCGACACGCGTCCTGGCCTCTGCCTGAGCGTCGGACGTGAGCGCCTCGGTCGCCAGCGCCTTTTCGGCTGCATCGACCGTTTCGGGAAGAGTTACGGTCAGCTCGGCCCGGACGGCCTCCGCCGCGCGCTCGGTCGAAGCGACGCGCCAGTAGGTGACGCCGCCGAGCACGACGAGGGCCAGCAGCGCCGCCCCGGCAATCTTGCCCACCATGGCTCGCCCTATCCAGAGGAGCGCCATCGTGCGGGCAAAGGACGGAGGTGCCGGGTCGTAGGCAAACCGGCTTTCCTTCAGAGCCCGGATTCCATCGTCGAGGATGCGGTCGGAAACCTTGAGCCCCTGCCCTTCATAGAGCGCCCTGAGCCGCTCCTTCAGGGTGGCGTCGCGGCTGTCCTCGCTGAGGGCTTTCTCGACCAACCCCTCCTGGTGACGGAGCGTGTCGACCACGTCCATCGCCAGCATCAGTTCGTCGAGTTTGGGGGCGGCCACGGCGCCTTGGGCAATATCAGCCATTTAGCACCAGCGCATTGCCCTGCTCGGCAAGGCGGGCCATGCGCCGCTTGCCATCTTCGACGGCGGCGCGAATCTCCTCGGAGTTTTTGGTGGCCAAGGTCCGCATCTCCGAGATGATCTCGGTCGAACGCTCCTGATAGGTCACGACGCTATCGACGAGCTTCTTCACGGCGTCGGCGCGTACCGTCGGGCCATAACCGGCCTTCAGCGCCTCTTCCTGCACCTTGCCGCCGATATCGGCCAGCACTTCCAGCGACTTCGAGACGCCTTCCTTCATCGAGTTCAGCGTCTGCGTCGACTCGTGCAAGCCGAACAGGCCGGTGAAAGAGGCCTTGAGCGCCGTCAGCACCGATTCATTGGTGGTGAAGAAGGAGACGGACTGCTGATACACCCGCTCCTTGGCCGACGTCGTTTGCAACAGGCGCGCCATGATGACCTCGGACGTGTTGTAGCCGATGGTCAGATTATCGGCGAGGTCCTTGGCCACCTGGTAGCGACCCTCCTCGTTCTGCATGGCCCTGAGCTTCTCGTCGCGGAAGAGTTCCAGCTTGGCCCGCTCGGCAGCTTCCGTGCCGGCAAAGCCCGCAACGGCCTCGGAAGCCTTGCCGAGTTCGTCCTTGGCAACCGTGAGCTTGGCCTCGGCCGCCTTGAGAACCTCCAGCGCAGCAACCTCGGCTTGCTTCAGCGCACCGCGAAAATCGCGATAGGCCTCGAGGATGATCTGCTCGCGCTCGATATTGGTCTTCGTGTCACGCGCCACCTCGAGATAGGTCTCGCGAATGCTGTCGAACCGGCTGGCTATGTCGCCTCGGGAGATTTTCATCCAGGTGTTGGTCGCCCGCTCGAACAGGTCGATCTTGCCATCGGAGATCTGATCGACCATCGCCTTGGCGTCATCGCGGATCGAGTTGAAGCCTTGCGTGATCTTCTCATAACGCTCGCCGATCGACATTTCCGAGATCTGCTCGCGCACCACCTCGTTGAACACGCTCATCTGGCTGAGCGTTCGGGTGATGACGGCGATCTTGTCCGGATCGAGATCGGTGATCTTTTCAAGGAGCCCGACGATCGGGGCTTCCTCGGTTCGGGCCGGCAGAAGGCCGAGGTCGCGCAATCCACCCATGGCCTTGTCGAGATACTGCATGGGCGTCTTCACAATGTCGGTCGTGGTCAAGGCCGTTTCCCCTAGTCACCGAAAACGCGGATAACGTCCGCGCAACGTCGCGGAAGATGTAGTCATCGCGCAAGCCGCCGCAAGCAGACGTTCAGCGAAAATTCAAACGCCGAAGATCGTCTCCAGCGCGTTACGCATCACCTTGGGGTCGGGCTCGCGCCCGGTCCACAGGCGGATGCCGATGACGCCCTGGTTGACCAACATGCCGAGACCGTCGAGCGTGATGGCACCGCGCGCCTCCGCCTGCTTCAGAAATGCCGTGCGCGGCGGATTGGGGATCACGTCGGCGACCACGAGGCCCGGCTGGACCGTCGACAGGGCAACCGGCGGCATGTCGTCGACGCCGGGAAACAGGCCGATCGACGTCGCATTGATGAGAACGTCGGCATCCTCGGGAATGGCGTATTTGCCCTGCCACGACACGAACTCGGCCACCGCCGACGTATGCGCAGCCACGAGCTTGGTCACGGCCTTGCCGCGCTCCTCGTCGCGGTTGACAATGGTGATCGAAGCCGCGCCGGCCAGCGCCGTCTCCACGGCGATCGCCCGCGAAGCGCCACCGGCGCCCAGCACCACCACACGCTTGCCCTTGGGGTCGATCACCGTCTTGAGCGAGGTCAGGAATCCTTTGCCGTCGGTGTTCTCGCCGATCAGCCTGCCATCCTCATTGATCACGCAGTTGACTGCGCCGATGATTTCGGCCGAGGGAGCCAGTTCGTCAATGAAGTCGATCACCGCCACCTTGTGCGGCAGCGAGCAGTTGAAACCGCGCCACCCCATGGCACGGGCGCCCCGCACGGCATCGCCGAGGTCAGCCGGCGCGACGTCGCAGTTGATGTACCGGGCATCAAGGCGCATGGCACGATAGGCCGCCTCGACCATGGCAACCGTCGGATTCTCGGCGACCGGCGTTGCAAAACAGCCGGTGAGCAAGCTCAGGAAATTGAGTTCTACGGGCATGGCATCATCCTCCCGGGGGCCGGTCGAACCGCCGTGCACTTCCCCTTTGGATGATCTTACCGCCAGGAACCCGGATTGGGAACGTCGCCCCGCGATGGCGACCTGCCAATCTGCAACTCTTCTATCGGCGCCCCTTGAGAGGAGTCACGGTCGCCGACGGCTTGTCGGCAGCAAGTCGCTGCTCGATCACGCCACGCCAGCCGAGGCCTCGGTAGGTTTCGTAGCCTGGAGTGAGGTGCTGGGCGATGATCCTGCCATCGCGGACCTGCCAACCTGCCCCCATGCCACCAAAAGCCGGAAGCCGCTCGATCAGGACACCGGCACCGTCGGAGGAGGCAATGACGCGATTGTCGCGGTCGACGATCAGTACGCGGCTCGTCGCGCGCTCCTCGTCGCTGAGGCGCACGCCGTTGACAATGGTCCGCGACTGAGGCTCCCAGTCGAAATGAATGGCCAGCAGGCCGATTGGCCGCCCATCCGCCTCACCGCCAGTCCTTACTGGTGTAACGAAGGTGGCGACCATCGTATCGGCCAGAAGCGGTTCGCGGGCGATATCTTCGGCGTGGAAATCGTCGCCGGTCCTGAGCCCCATGCCGGTGCGAAACCAGGAGCGCGACGAGACATCGGCGCCAGCCACCGGAAGGCGCTCGCCACGACCGGACGCCACCACCTTGCCTTCGGGATCGCACAGCCAGATATCGAGATAGACCGTGTAGGCGCGCAGAATGACATTGAGGCGGCGTGCCGCGTAGGCAAAGGCAGCATCACCGGGAGCCGCCAGCGCGTCGACGAAGGCGGAATCGGTCGCCCACCAGCGCACATCGCAGGTGCGTTCATAGAGATTGCGATCCACGATTTCGATGGCATTGAGGGCCAGGTCCACCAATCGCTGCCCCTGCGACGACTGGCTCATCTCCTGAACAAGAGAGGAGATCTCGCCAATCTCCGAGGCAAGCTCGGCCTCGAGAGCGGTCGAGAGCTTCTCCACCTCCTCGGAGATCCCGCGCACTTCCTGGCTGACCACCGCGAAGCCGCGGCCGGCCTCTCCAGCCCTCTCCGCCTCGATCAGCGCATTGAGGGCGAGGATACGCATACGGCGATTGATCGCCCTGATCTGGCCGACCTTGTTGAAGGCGATTTCCTGAACGGACTCGGACTTTGAAGAAATGTCGCGAATGGACACAACCGAAGCTGTCATCCCGTCCCCCGGATCTTCGCAATTTTACATGACGAAAGGTCGCATTCCTCTCGTTAACAAAGTAAAAATAAGTATCGAAGAACTACGGACGGATGTGCTCCAATTATTGGCACGAGCGCCTAGAAAAACGGCTGGTTCGTCATAGTCTACTTTTCAGACGACCATGCGTGCCAAGAACACGAAGATGATCGCACCGATAGTCGCCACCGCCACTTCATGCAGAAAAGGACTGGCGATCGGCAAGTTGATGCCGGTCCACTGCAACACGAGGCCGCCGACGAACGAACCGATCAGGCCCGAGACGAGGTAGCGGATGAGGCCGCCACCGCCCACCACGAAACTCGCAAGCCAGCCGGCAAGAAGGCCGATAGCACCCCAGACAAGAAAGGCATGACCCTGCATCGGGTATCTCCTGGCAGCGAAAAAGGCCGGCGGGTTTGCCGCCGGCCTCTACATTAAGTCACGACTCGCGGCTTAAATATGGATGGCTCGGCCATAGGCGGCAAGCACGCTCTCGTGCATGGTCTCGCTGACGGTCGGATGCGGGAACACCGTGTGCATCAGCTCTTCCTCGGTGGTCTCGAGCTGCATGGCCACGACGAAGCCCTGGATCATTTCCGTCACTTCGGCACCGATCAGATGGGCACCGAGCAGGCGACCCGTCTTGGCATCGAAGATTGTCTTGACCAAGCCTTCCGGCTCGCCGAGCGCCACCGCCTTGCCGTTGCCGATGAATGGGAAACGGCCGACCTTCAACTCGAGGCCTGCTTCCTTGGCCTTCTTCTCGGTGAGGCCGACAGACGCCACCTGCGGATGGCAATAGGTGCAGCCAGGAATCTGCAGCTTATCCATCGGATGCGGATGCAGACCGGCGATCGCCTCAACGCACAGCGTGCCTTCATGCTCGGCCTTGTGGGCGAGCATTGGCGGACCGGCGACGTCGCCAATGGCATAGATGCCCGGCACGTTGGTACGGCCCAGACCGTCGGTGGCAATGGTGCCACGCTCGATCTTCACGCCGAGGGCCTCGAGGCCGAGGTTCTCGACATTGCCGACAACGCCCACCGCCGAGATGACACGGTCGGCGACGATCTCCTGCTTGGAGCCATCCTTGAGTTCGACGGTGGCCGTCACCTCGTTGGCACCCTTCTTCAGCGAGGCGACCTTGGCCTCCAGAAGGATCTTCATGCCGGCCTTCTCGAAGCGCTTCTTGGCGAGGTCGGCGATCTCGTGATCCTCGACCGGCATCACCTGGCTCATCACCTCGACGACGGTGACCTCCGAGCCTAGTGCCCTGTAGAAGCTAGCGAACTCGATGCCGATGGCACCCGAACCCACCACCAGAAGACGCTTCGGCAGCGCCTCCGGCACCATGGACTCGAAGTAGGTCCACACCAGCTTCTTGTCCGGTTCGAGACCAGGCAGCACGCGCGGCCGGGCACCGGTCGCCACGATGATGTGCTTGGCCTCGAAGTCGCCGGCCGGCAGCCAGCCCTTGGGCGCCCCATCGATCGGCTTCACCTTCACCTTGCCTGGAGCGGCGATGCTGGCTTCACCCCAGATCAGGTCGACCTTGTTCTTCTTGAGCAGGAAGCCGACGCCCTGGCTCATCTGCTGAGCAATGCCTCGCGACCGCTTGACGATGGCGGCCACATCGACGCCCGGCTTCTCGGCCTTGATGCCGTAGTCAGCAGCGTGCTCGATGTAGTGGAATATCTCGGACGAGCGCAGCAGCGCCTTGGCGGGAATGCAGCCCCAGTTGGGACAGATGCCACCAATGTAGGAGCGCTCGATGACGCCGACCTTGAGGCCGAGCTGGGCGGCCCGGATGGCGGCGACATAGCCGCCGGGGCCCGAACCGATAATCAGGATGTCATACTGGGACATAGGTCTATGCCTTTAATCTGGGTTCGGCGTGGGCCAAGCCTCGCGCCGGAAGCAGGCGGCGCCGACCTTGCCGGCGGCCGCCTCCCGAAATGGACGACGGGAAAAATCCGTCACACCAGCATCGACATCGGCTTCTCGATGAAGCCCTTGAACGCCTTCAGCAGCTCGGCACCGAGCGCACCGTCGACGGCGCGGTGATCGGTGGAGAGCGTGACGCTCATCACTGTGGCGACAGCCAGCTGACCGCCCTTGACCACAGCGCGCTGCTCACCGGCGCCGACCGCCAGGATCGTGGCGTGCGGCGGGTTGATGACGGCCGCGAAGTCCTTGACGCCGAACATGCCAAGGTTGGAGACCGAGGTGGTCCCACCCTGATATTCCTCGGGCTTCAGCTTGCGATCCTTGGCGCGCTTGGCGAGATCCTTCACCTCGTTGGAGATGGTGGATAGGCTCTTCTCGTCGGCCTTGCGGACGATCGGGGTGATCAGACCGCCAGGAATCGACACGGCTACGCCGACATCGGCGTGCTTGTGCTTCAGCATGCCGCCATCGGTCCAGGAAACATGGGCGTCCGGCACCGCCTTGAGGGCCAGCGCGTAAGCCTTGATCACCATGTCGTTGACCGAGACCTTGTAGGCGGGCTTGCCATCGGCGGTCGGAGCCGCGTCGTTGATGTCCTTGCGCAGGGCCAGCAGCGCATCGAGCTCGACGTCGACGGTGACGTAGAAATGCGGCACCGTCTGCTTGGACTCGGTGAGACGCCGAGCAATGGTCTTGCGCATGCCATCATGCGGGATCAGCTCGTAGCTCTCCGGATCGAACAGCTTCAGCGTCATCTCGTCGCTGGCACCGGCCGGCTTGGGAGCCGGAGCAGCGGCAGGCGTCGCAGCCTGCGGAGCGGCCGCCTTCGGAGCAGCTTCGGCGCCTTCGACGTCACGCAGGATGATCCGGCCCTTCGGTCCAGAACCCTTGACGGACTTGAGGTCGAGGCCCTTGTCCTTGGCCACCCGACGAGCCAGCGGCGAAGCAAAAATGCGCTCCCCCTCGCCCGCCTTGGCAGCTTCCGCCTTCGGAGCTTCCTGCTTGGGAGCTTCTGCCTTCGGCGCCTCAGCCTTTTCCTCGGACTTCGGTGCTTCCGCCTTGGCCACGACAGGCGCGGCGCCATCAGCGGCGGCCGCCGCGGCAGCGACGTCCTCGCCCTCTTCGGCCAGGATGGCGATCACCGCGTTGACCGGCACATCGGCGGAACCTTCGGCCACCACCAGCTTGGCAACGACGCCCTCATCGACCGCCTCGACCTCCATGGTCGCCTTGTCGGTCTCGATCTCGGCAAGCACCATGCCGGATTTCACGGCATCACCCACCTTGACGTTCCACTTGGTCAGATTGCCCGTCTCCATGGTGGGAGAGAGCGCCGGCATCAGGATCTTGATCGGCATTTCAACTCTCCTCAGCGATAGGTGACGGCACGCACGGCCGCGATCACCTCGCCGACATTCGGCAGGGCAAGCTTTTCAAGGTTGGCCGCGTAGGGCATCGGCACGTCCTTGCCGGTGATCCGGCCGACCGGCGCGTCGAGATAGTCAAAGGCGTTGGCCTGGATCTGGTAGGCAATCTCGGAGCCCACAGAGCCCTGCGGCCAGCCCTCTTCCACCGTCACGCAACGACCGGTCTTCTTGACCGAGTTGACCACCGTCTCGATGTCCATCGGGCGAATGGTCCTGAGGTCGATCACCTCGGCGTCAATGCCAAGGCCGGCCAGTTCCTCGGCCGCCTTGATCGCGTAGGACATGCCCATGCCGAACGAGACGATGGTCACGTCCTTGCCAGCCTTGTGGATGCGTGCCTTGCCGATCGGCAGCACATAGTCGTCGAGTTTCGGCACATCGAAGTGGTGACCGTAGAGAACCTCGTTCTCGAGGAAGATCACCGGGTTGGGATCGCGGATTGCCGCCTTGAGCAGGCCCTTGGCGTCGGCGGCCGTGTACGGCATCACCACCTTGAGGCCGGGGATCATGCCGTACCAGGCGGCGTAATCCTGGCTGTGCTGGGCACCGACGCGGGCGGCGGCGCCGTTGGGGCCGCGGAAGACGATCGGACAGCCCATCTGACCGCCGGACATGTAGAGCGTCTTGGCCGCCGAGTTGATGATCTGGTCGATCGCCTGCATGGCGAAGTTGAAGGTCATGAACTCGACGATCGGCTTCAGGCCAGCGAAGGCAGCGCCGACGCCGATGCCGGCAAAGCCGTGCTCGGTGATCGGCGTATCGATGACGCGCTTGGCCCCGAACTCATCGAGCAAGCCCTGCGAGATCTTGTAGGCGCCTTGATACTCGGCGACTTCCTCGCCCATCAGGAACACGTCGCCATCGCGGCGCATTTCCTCGGCCATCGCTTCGCGAAGCGCTTCGCGCACGGTCTTGCTCTCGAACTGCGTTCCAGCCGGAAGATCGGGATCGGCTTCAGCCTTTACGGCCGGGGCAGCGGGAACCGTGGCCGAAGCCTGCGCCATTGGCTGTGGCTTCTCGGCAGGAGCTGCCTGAGCGGCCGGCTTGGGGTCCTCGCCGGTTACCGGCTTGGGAGCGCTTGTCTCACCCTCCTCGCCGACACGGGCGATCACGGCGTTGACCTTGACACCTTCGGTGCCCTCGGCCACCAGGATCTCGAGCAGCTTGCCCTCATCGACGGCTTCGATTTCCATCGTTGCCTTGTCGGTTTCGATCTCGGCGATCACGTCGCCAGACTTTACGTCGTCGCCCACCTTCTTCAGCCACTTGGTGAGCGTACCTTCTTCCATGGTCGGCGACAGCGCCGGCATCAGGATGTCGATTGCCATTTTGAAAACCTCTCGGCGCTGTCAGCGAAGAATGTCGGTCCAGAGCTCGGACGGATCCGGCTCGGCGTCGGCGGAGGCGAAGTCGGCCGCTTCGGTCACCACGGCGCGCACGTTCTTGTCGATCTCCTTGAGATCGTCCTCGCTGGCCCACCCCTTCTCGACAAGCCGCTTGCGGACCTGCTCGATGGGATCTCGCTCGTCGCGCATCTTCTGCACTTCGTCCTTGGTCCGATACTTGGCCGGGTCGGACATCGAATGGCCGCGATAGCGGTAGGTCTGCATTTCCAGAATGTAGGGGCCATTTCCGGCGCGCGCCCATTCGACGGCGCGATCAGCGGCCGCCTTGACGGCGCGGACGTCCATGCCGTCCACCTGTTCGCCGGGAATATTGAAGCTTTCGCCCCGCTTGGCGAAATCGGTCTGCGCCGACGAGCGGCTGACCGAGGTACCCATGGCGTAACGGTTGTTCTCGATGACGAAGATCACCGGCAGCTTCCAGAGCTGCGCCATGTTGAAGGTCTCGTAGACCTGACCTTGGTTGGCGGCGCCATCGCCGAAGTAGACCACCGACACGTTATCCGTGCCGCGATACTTGTCGGCAAAGGCGAGACCCGCTCCGATCGGCACCTGGGCGCCGACGATGCCATGACCGCCGAAGAACTGCTTCTCGCGGCTGAACATGTGCATCGAACCGCCCTTGCCGCGCGAATAACCGCCCTGACGACCGGTCAACTCGGCCATGACACCCTTGGGGTCCATGCCGCAAGCGAGCATGTGGCCGTGGTCGCGGTAGGAGGTGGTAACCTGATCCTGACCTTCCCGCAGCGCCTTCTGAATGCCGACAACGACCGCTTCCTGGCCGATATAAAGATGGCAGAAACCGCCGATCAGGCCCATGCCATAGAGCTGGCCGGCCTTTTCTTCAAAACGGCGGATCAGCAGCATGTCATGATAGGCCTTGAACTCGTCGTCCTTGTCGAATTCAGCGACCTGATAGTTGATGGTGGAGTTGGACGGTTTGCCGGTTTTCTTCGGCGCGGAGGTCGGGGCCGAAGCGCGTGCGCGCTTCTCGGTCGCCGGTCGTACAGCCATTGAGCGTTCCTCCCGTATAGGGATTATTTCGTAGAGGCGCCGACGGAACCCCTTTCCTGGGAGCAAGTCAAGGTTTGCGGTGCATGTCAATCATGCGAAAGCCGCATCACTGGCGTAGTGAATTAACTGAAATCAAGTTAATTCATAAAAAATGAAGTGATGTCAATTGGTTTTGGCCTGCGCCAGCTTATCGAAATCCATGATCACCACTTCATTGGGATTAACGACAGAAAGCTGCACGCGAGCGCGCTCGTCGACCATGTCCTGATCGAGACTGGACGGCCGCAGGAGTTTGACATGCGCTTCGAGCGCTGACTTCTCGGCATTAAGGCGGGCCAGTTCGGCATTGAGTTCTTGCGTACGGCTTTCGAAGCGGGCGCGCCCGACCATGCCGTATTCGCCGTTGACGGCATGATAGCCGAAGTAGCCGAGGAAGACTGCCGTCACGGCGGGGAGGATCAGGCGGCGAAGCCAAGACGGGCGATACTGGCGGGTAATCATACGCAACGAACTCACGCGGGGACGGCGGGAACGTCCGGTTCCCTTGCCAGGGAATCTGAACCAACGTGGTAAAGGGAGCGTGAACAGCGGGAAATATCGCCCCGAAATGAGTCTCCGTTCACCGCAATAGGTAAAAGGTGGCACTTGGCGCGGGAGTCGCGCTATCACGACATCGTGTCCGCATGGCATCCACAGGCTTGGGTGACGGGGTCGCCAAATCGCCATGAAGGCTGGCGATGGACGTAAAGGATGCCAAGGGGAGATCAGGGGGTGAGCGCTGAGCTGACATGGCCGAGACCGGCGACAATACTGTCGGTGCTGGGCCATGCCGCGTTCCTGGCCCTTCTCGCCATCGAGACCCCACGCCACATGGCCATCGTGCGGCTTCCTGTGGCTGCGGTCGACGTGGTCATGGTCGCACCGCCACAAAGCCAGCCGGCACCTGTTCTCAGTTCCGCGCCGACCGTGGCCATTCCGCCCGAGACTACGGCACCGAACTCGCCGCCAGCGTCCACAGCCAGATCGCACGGCAGCTCGCGCATCACCGCGACGGACTACTTCGCCGGTGCCGTGTTGAATGATCCCCGCAATCGAGAAACACGCAAGAAGCTGGCCTCGCTCGACAGTGACGAGCGACTGATCCAACTCTGCAACATCGAGGCAATGGAACAGCTGAGGCGATGGAAGGAAGGCTTCGTGCCCGACCATATCGTCGCCTACGCAACAGCCGATCCCGCGATGACGACGACATCGCTCAAGGCACCCGGCGCCGCCGTCTACTCCGGCGGGAAATGGTACCGGCTATCCTTCAACTGCATGGCAACCGCAAGCCTCGACGGCGTTGCATCCTTCGACTTCGCGCTCGGCAGGCCAATTCCCCGCCAGGAATGGGAACAGGATAACCTGCCCGAGCAAGTCGATGGCGACGCGACGGACTGAAGCTCCGGGCGACGTGCGCCCTCGCCTGCACTAGCCAGCGATTGCCAGGCTCTTCAGCTTCCTGTGCAACGCCGAACGCTCCATGCCGACGAACTCCGCAGTACGCGAAATATTGCCGCCGAAGCGATTGAGCTGCGCCTTGAGATACTCGCGCTCGAAAATCTCGCGCGCCTCACGCAACGGCAACGCCATCAGGTGCTCGCCACCCGAGCCCGACGGTAGAGACGGCAGCATGGTGCCGATTTCCGACGGCAACAGATCGGCGGTAATCACGGCCTCCGGATCGCCGCGCGTCAGTATCATCAGCCGTTCGACGTTGTTGCGAAGCTGGCGCAGGTTACCCGGCCAATCATGCGATTGCAGCACGGCCATCGCATCTTCGCCGATGCGCCGGACCGGCAGACCGGTGGCCCGGGAAATCTGGTGCATCATCTGCTCGATGAGGAACGGGATGTCCTCGCGGCGCTCCGACAGGCCGGGCACGCGCACCGGCACCACGGCCAGACGATGGAACAGGTCCTCGCGGAAATGGCCCTCGGCAATCTCCCGCTCGAGATCGCGTGCCGTCGACGACACATAGCGAACGTCGACATGAACCTTCTGGGTGCCGCCAACGCGTTCGAAAGCCTGGTCGACGAGAACACGAACCATGCGATTTTGCATTTCGCGCGGCATGTCGCCGATCTCGTCGAGATAGAGCGTTCCCCCGTGGGCTTCCTCGAGGGCACCGACCTTGCGCTTGCCATCGAGGTCGGACTCGCTGCCGAACAGTTCGATCTCCACCCGATCGGGCGAGAAAGCAGCGGCGTTGAGCACCACGAAGGGACCGGCTGCCCGGTGCGAACGTTCGTGGATGGCACGTGCCACCGACTCCTTGCCGGATCCCGACGGACCGGAAATCAGCACGCGACTGTTGGTGGGCGCCACGCGGTCGATGGTGTTGCGGAGCTGGTTGACCACCGACGAGCCGCCGACGATGCCTTCTTGGCGATCGGAGCGGATCTGCAGCTCGCGAATTTCACGTTTCAGGCGCGACGACTCGAGCGCCCGTTCTGCGATCAGCACCAGGCGGTCGGCCTTGAACGGCTTCTCGATATAGTCGTAAGCCCCGCGCTTGATGGCCGATACGGCGGTTTCGACATTGCCATGGCCCGAAATCATCACCACCGGCACATCGGGGTTGCTGGCCTTGATTTCGTCGAGCAGCTGCAAGCCGTCCATCCGGCTTCCCTGCAGCCAGATATCAAGGAAAATCAGCTGCGGCCGTCGCTCGGCAATAGCCTGAAGGGCCTTGTCACAGTCGCCAGCCGTGCGGGCGCCATGACCTTCGTCCTCCAGGATACCTGCTACGAGGTCGCGAATATCGGCCTCATCGTCAACGATCAGAATATCGGTCGCCATTGTTTCCTGCGTATCCGTTCCACCGCCGAGCGGCCGTCTTCATGCCTCGACGCCTTCGGCAGTAACATAAATGTCACACGATCTGAAGCCCCGTCGATCGCAAACTGCCGACAATCAACCCGTTCTGTTCGGATCGGTCGGCAGACTGATCCTGACCATCGCTCCGCGGCCGCCTTCGGCGACTGCCGGAGAGTCCAGGAGATCGATGCTTCCACCGTGCTCCTCGACAATCTTGCGCACGATGGCAAGACCAAGGCCGGTCCCCTTCTCGCGCGTCGTCATGTAAGGCTCCAGGAGCCGGTGTCGCTCCGCAGTCGGCAAGCCAACTCCGGTGTCCACTACCTCGATGATGTTGAAATCGTTGGCGGTATGGCCGTAGACATCGACACGAGCGCCCGTTCGTTCGCTTTCCGGCAGGCCTTCGATCGCCTCGACCGCGTTCTTCACCAGATTGGCGACCGCCTGGCTGATCAGCCGATGATCGAAGTGACCTTTCAGCGGCGTTGCCGGCAGATGCGCCTCGAAGGAAATCTCCGGATGGCCGACGCCGAGCAGGAACACCGCCTCGCGCACGCATTCGCCCAGATCTCGCTCCTCGAAAGTGGGCTTGGGCATGCGCGCAAACTGTGAGAACTCATCGACCATGCGCCCGATATCGCCCACCTGTCTCACGATGGTATCGACGCACTGATCGAACACGCGCCGGTCGTCATCCGCCACAAGCTTGCCGAACCGTCGCCGAATACGCTCGGCGCTGAGCTGGATGGGCGTCAGAGGGTTCTTGATCTCATGGGCAATGCGGCGGGCAACGTCGGCCCAGGCCGACGTTCGCTGCGCGGATACCAACTCGGAAATATCGTCCAGCGTCACCACGTAGCCATGTTCACGATCCAGCGAGCGATCGGGCGTCACCTTGACCGACACCGTGCTCTTGTGACCGCCGCGCACCAGCGCGATGGTGGCTTGATGAGATCTGCTTTCGTCCTCGTCCCGCAAGGCCGCCGCCAGAAGTTGGGCCAGTTCCGGCACTTCCTCGACCAGCAGGCGGCCGACGAAGCTGAACAGATCAACGCCGAGCAGCGACAGCGCAGAAGCATTGGCTATGGTGACGTGACCGTCATTGGATATCCCCACCACGCCGGCTGAAACGCCCGACAGCACCGCCTCGGTGAACCGGCGCCGTCGCTCCGCCTCTTCCGAGGCCGAGATCAGCTCCTGCCGCTGGCTCCTGAGCTCCACGGTCATCTTGTTGAACGAGGCGCCGAGACTGGAAATGTCGTCGGAGGTCGCACCGACGGGCACGGCGGCGGTCAGGTCCCCATGCGCCACCCGGTCGGCAGCGTTGATCAGGTGACGGATGGGGGCCACCAGATAGTTGGCGAACGACAGGCCAACCCACATGGCACCCAGCAGGAACACCAGCGACATGCCGCCGAAAATCATCGCGAAGCCGATCTGCACGTCCGAGCGATTGTTCTCCAGTTCGCGGTATTCCATCGCGCTGTCGCGGGCGAGTTTCAAATTGTCCAGCACCTGTTTGTCGAGCAGGCGCACGATATAAAGATAGGTCTCGTCGTAGGTTCTGAGCTTCAGAAGGCCGCCGACCTGGTTGGACTGGCCGGGTTGCAGCAGGACGGCCACCCCCTTGCGCGCTTCGGTGATGGCCTCCACCGTCGGCATGACCGTCTTGACGTCGGGGTCGATATCGGAGCGCAGGATGACATTGGCGTCCTTGTCGAGCAGATAGGCACTCTGCAGGCCGTGCAGCGACGCCTGCAACCGGACGAGGTTTTCGAACCGGGTCGGCTCGTAGTCATAGAGCGGCTTGGCCGCATCGAGCGACGTCGCGATGCTGATGAGATCGGCGCGAAGTACTCTGGCATGCTCCTGCATGTAGGCGCTCGCCACGGTCAGCACATTATCGACAACCTGCCGCGTCCGCGATTCGAACCAGTGGTCGAAACCCTGGTTGAGCGAGACGGTGAACGCCACCGCCACCATGACGGCAGGCAGGGCGGCAATGAACGCAAACAGCGCCACCACGCGCAGATGCAGACGAGCCGCCGCACGCCCCTCGAACCACGCCCGGCCCAGCCTCCAAACCTCCTGACCGACCATGAAGACCATGGAGGCCAGCAGCAGGCCATCGATCACCAGCGCGCCACGCACGATATCGGTGGTCGGTTGCACCGGCAGGAGATTGGAAATCAGGGCAAAAGTGCCAAGCGAGAACAGCGTGGCGATCGCCACCAGCACGAGGCCGGCGAGCCGCCGTCCCCGCCCCTCGGCATAAACGTCCTTCATCGCTATTGGCTTTGCGGCAACCTCAACCTGACCAACCGACAACTCCTCCATCGCCTGTCTCCATTGCACTGTCCGAGCCGTCTATCACGATTACGGCTTCTTGACGAAAACCACGTGCAAAAGCGCAAATTGCCTCTTTTTGTCCCGCTGCCGCCACAAGGCTCGCTTTACATCCAGCCGTAATGAACTAACAAGGCGACCAGCCAATAAACGCGGATTCAAGCTGAGATGACAGATAGCCCGCTTCCCCAGCCCGCCCTCGCGGCGGCGCTGCATGCCATCGAAATAACCCGGACCGGCGTCACCGCCCTCGAGGAGGCCGCACTGCACGGACCGCTGGGCGACGCCATCGACAAGGCGATAGGCATCATCGCCGACGGCAAGGGCCGGCTCATCGTCACCGGTATAGGCAAGAGCGGACACATTGCCCGCAAACTTGCGGCAACCTTCTCTTCGACAGGAACGCCCGCTTATTACGTCCACCCCACCGAGGCCGGGCACGGCGACCTCGGCATGGTCGACGGAACCGACGTCATTCTGGCACTGTCCTGGTCGGGCGAAACCACGGAACTTGCGGTGGTCCTGGCCTTCGCCAAGCGTTTCGATGTCCCGGTGATCGCTCTGACAGCCGGCGCCGAGTCGACGCTGGCCGCGGCTGCCGACGTGGCGCTTATCTTGCCGCGGGTGCGCGAAGCCTGCCCCCACAACCTCGCCCCGACGACGTCGACCGTGCTGCAGCTTGCCATTGGCGACGCCATTGCCATGGGCGTGATGGTCAGGAAAGGCTTTTCGGAAGCCGACTTCCATATCGTTCACCCCGGCGGCAAGCTCGGCTCGCAACTTCGGCGCGTTTCGGAAATCATGCATACCGACCGCCTGCCGCTCATCGGCGATGATTGCAAGATGACCGAGGCCATCCTGGCGATCAGTTCCGGCGGTTTCGGCGTCGTCGGCGTCACCGGCCACGACGGGCATCTGGTTGGCGTCGTCACCGACGGCGACCTCCGTCGCTTCGTGCATTCCGACCTCGGCCCGCAGCTGAGCGCTGCCAAGCTGGAAACACCGGTGACGGACGTCATGACGCGCAAGCCCGTCACCGTATCGCCGCAGCTCTTTGCCGCCGAAGCGCTCGATCTTCTGCAGAACCGCAAGATTTCGGTGCTCTTCGTGGTCGAGAACCAGAAGCCGATCGGCGTTCTGCATACCCTCGATCTGCTGCGCATCGGCGTGGCCTGACGGGATCCATCAGAAAGCGGAGGTGTGGTCCCCGGCCCCCACCTCCCCTAATCGCTGCAATCCCCGTTCGCGGCAGGAGGACGGCGCGCCGTCATTCCCTGATTGGCTCGGGGTGGCTGACGATGCGACGGATCTCGGGAAAGGCCAGTCGGGCCATCCGTTCCACCGCATCGGCGCGGCGATGCACTTCCACGGCGGCGAGCGCTGGCGGGAAGCGGCAGTGAAACGCGACGAACACGCCATCATCGATTTCGCGGACGCGGACATTGTGAACGTCCGAGACGCCGTTCCTTGCCGCCGCGTCCGCCAGAACGGCGGCGTAGGCGGCGACCTGATCATCCGGTAGCTTCGCACCGGGGATTAAGTCGGGGTAAAGCGGCTCGAGGTGCGTTTCCACCTCGATCTCGGCGCCAATCTCGGCGCGGATGGCCGCTTCGAGACGGCTCGCCACGTCATGCGCTTCCCCGAGCGGCATGGCTCCATCAACCTCGCAGTCGAGCGACACCGAGAGACGATCGCCGAGATGCTGGATGGTGATGTGGTGAATGGGAATGCGCTCGCGCGAGGCCGCGAGAAACACCCGCTCCCGCAAGCTCTCGTCGTCAATCGGCATCGGTGTCAGGCTGACGGTCGCCTCGGCATCCGAGATTTCCGCCAAAATGGTATTCACCATCGCTCGCTTGACCGTCGCGGTCTCCCCCAGGCTGAACGTGCGGGGCACACCGGCCGAGATGTCGACAAAATGCCTGGGGCCGACGGTCCGCACTCTCAACTGGTCGATGGCGACGATACCGGGAAGATCCATGAGCAGCCGACGAAGCGTGCGTGCAATGGTCGGGGAAACCCGGTCGGTAAGCTCGTCAGCGGTACGGCGGATCATCCTGAGACCAAGCCAGCCGATGAAAAGAGCGATGGCGGCAGCGGTCACCGAGTCGGCCCAATCGGCACCATAGATCGTCGCGACGAAGCCGACGATGACGATGGCCGACGACGCGACGTCCGACAGGAAGTGCATGGCATCAGCGGCAAGCGCCCGGCTGCCGGTCTCGACGGCCGCCTTGTGCAACGCCTGGGCGCGCCAAAGGTTGATGATGATCTCGACGCCCAACACGGCAAAGGCGACGGTGTTGACCGATGGCGGTTCTGCCGCACCGGCAAAGCGATTCCACGCTTCCACCGCAACGCCGCCGGCCAGAACCAGAAGCAGCGTTCCTTCGCCAAGCGCAGCGAGATCCTCGTATTTGCCGTGACCGTAGGGGTGATCGTCGTCGGCCGGTTTGTCCGCGAAACGCACCGCCAGGAAAGTCACCAGCGTGGCAATGGCATCTGTCCCCGAATGCAGCGCGTCGGTGACGAGAGCAAGAGAGCCGATCATCAGACCGATGGCCAGTTTGGCGACCGTGAGGCTTATGCTGGCAGCGAGCGACACCAGCGCTACACGTTCTTTTCTGGTCATCGCCCTACCTTCCGTAAATGAACGGATAGGGGCATGCCCCTCCGTCACCAAGAACGCAAGCTCCCGCCACCATGAGAAGGGCTCATTCCACGAAAACGGTGACCCTGTCTGCCCTACCCTCGCCGTCTATGACCGAAAGCGTCACGAATCCTGCGCCCTTGGGGAAATAGCTGAACTGTCGCGCCCAAGGCTCTTGCGCCACGGGTGCTCCGTCGGCAAGCCAGGTGAATGGCCCCTTGCCATTGCGAACCTTGAGCGCAAGCGGTTGCGGCGACCCGGCGCGAAACCCGAGGTCGACGTGGGCGCCGGTCGGCGGATAGGCAATCTCGGGCCCGGCATCCCTCGCGGCCACCGCCGCACGCGCGCCGCGCAGCCTTTGGAGAGGCGGCGGTAGGTCTGCGTTGGCAACCTTGAGAAGACCGGGCGGATCTGGTGGCAGCCGCGTTGTCCCTCCGGCACGAACGAAGGTATCGGCAAGGATCGGAACGGCGACATCGACGCCCATCAGGCCGGGTAACGGAGCTCCGTCAGGGCGCCCTACCCAGACGCCGACCACATAACGCCCATCGTAGCCCATCGCCCAAGCATCGCGATAGCCATAGGAAGTGCCAGTCTTGATGGCAACGCGCACATCTCCCTTGGCCGCACCAAGCGGGCCAGCCAGGATATCCGTGACATAGGCGGCGGCCCTTTCGTCCATCAAGGGCTTGGGCGGCTCGGCCGGGCCGACGGCATCTACCCGCTCGTGAAGGGCTATCGGCCGGCCGCCGCGGGCAAGAGCCGTATAGAGCGTGGTCAGATCGTTGAGCGTCAGTCCGACGCCGCCTAGACCAACCGCGAGATTGGCCGGCGCCATATCCGGCAGTTTCGCCTCGACGCCCGCTCGGCGGAAGCGCGAGACGAGCCGCGCCGGCCCCACCAGTTCCAACGTCTGGATAGCCGGCACATTGAGGCTTTCCGAAAGCGCCTGCCGCACCGTTACGGTGCCACGAAAGGTCTTGTCGAAGTTGTTGGGCGTATAGCCGGAAAAAGCGGTTGGCCGATCTTCCACGAGGGTTTCGGGGTGGGCAATTCCCGCCTCGAAGGCAAGGCCGTAGATGAAAGGCTTCAGCGTCGAACCGGGCGAACGAACCGCCCGCGTCATATCGATGGAGCCTGCCCGCCTCTCTTCAAACAGCCCGGCCGATCCGACGGACGCCAGAACCTCGCCGCTCGCTTCCTCGGCCACCATGATGGCCACGGAAACGTTCGGGCCGATGGCACTTGCCCGCTCGGCCGCGAGCCCCTCAAGCGAGGCTTGCAGCTTGCTGTCGAGGCTGAGACGGATCTCGCCCTGTTTTGGAGTGGCCGCTATCGCTCGATCGGCGGCATGAGCGGCGAGCAGTGGGAAATCGCGTCGCCGGGTAGGAACGGGTTCGGCGATGGCTGCGTCGGCATCGGAGCGCGAAAGAACACCGCGATCGACGGCACGCCTCAGGATGCGATCGCGCGCCGCCTTGGCCGCACCGGCATAGCGATCGGGACGACGAGCCTCGGGCGCCTGCGGCAAGGCGACGAGAAAAGCTGCCTCGGCCGGCGTCAGGCGCAACGGCTCCTTGCCGAACCAGGCAAGCGAGGCGGATCGAACCCCCTCGATGTTGCCGCCGAATGGTGCGAGGCTGAGATAGGCGGCCAGAATGTCGTCCTTGCTGGCAAAGCGTTCCAGGGCCAGCGCCTTGACGATCTGGCCAAACTTGCCGCTTGGGGATCGGGTGTGCAGACGCTCCGAAAGGCGGACGACCTGCATGGTCAGGGTCGACCCGCCGGAAATGATGCGACCGTGAGACACGAGTTGCCAACCGGCACGGACAAGAGCCTGCGGATCGACGCCCACATGATCGCGAAAGCGACGGTCCTCTGTTGCGAGCAACATCTTCACGTACGCGGGATCAACGCGGGCAGGATCGACAGGCAGGCGCCACAACCCGTCGCTTACCGTGTAAGCGCGCAAGATTTCACCACCGCGGGCTGTCACGACCTGCGATGTCGGGGCAAACAGATCGACAGGTGGCGTCGCGTCGACCAGTCGCATGAAGCCGATCAAGGCTGACGCACCTCCAGCAAGGACCGCCACCACCACCGCCATCACCACGAGTGCGCAACGCCGACCAGCCACGTGTTCCTCTCCCGCTGAAATGCGATGCTACCCCATGACGGCGAATGCCGCGAGAACCCAATACGCGAGGTGAACACCCGGCGTTAAAGCGCGGCCAATGCGTAGCGAAAGGACTCGCCAGCATTGGCCCACCAGTTTTACGCGAACGCTTAACAACCATCGGCAGAATAGGGTAATTACTCACCTCCAGATATGCAGCGTACAATATATGAAACATATTTCGTTTATGACCTGTTCCATGATAATTCATAGAATAATTTGTCATACTAATTTTAGACAATAAAATACACGCGCGCATTTTGAATATACTAAAGTTCAAACCTGCAAACACAAACAATAATAGACCGAGAAAACAACACGAGAACTAAACAATACACGCCGACAATAGTACAAAGTTAACAGACGGAGCTTAGAAGCAAAGAAGGAGAGAAGCGGGCGGGTGCTGAACTCTGGAGGATAAAAATGGGGCTGTTCGACAAGATCCTGTCGAGGCGCACGAGCGGAGAGCCGCTCGAAGTTGATGTCGTAGCCACTGAAACCAGTCAGACGGGCACTCAAGCTCAAGCGACAGTTTCCAAAACCGAACCCTTGCGGATTTTGCGCGCGGATGCAGCCCTCTTGGGCATCAGCCCGAACGACTTTCTGTTTGATGGTCGGCCGGCCAGTCTGGTTCTTGCGTTCGTCTCGCCGAAAGTGGACTTCGGCAGTGTAACCCGGAAGATCAAATCGCTGGCGCCTTCATCGGAGATCGTGGCGACAACGACTGCCGGCGAGCTTTGCGCCAGAAGCGGCGAGAAGATCTACTGCGACACTGACGGCAGCTGGCAGAACATAGTCTTGCAGGTATTCTCACCGGCGCTGATCGAGAAGGTCGAGGTGTTCTCGGTCCCGCTTTCCTCGCAAGACTTGCGAGCCGGCCGGTCAACCGTCTCGCACGGCGCGCGCATCGCCAAGATCGTATCCGCGCTCAACAACGTCAAGCCGAACATGTATCTGGACGCCAGATCGACCTTCGCTCTGACGTTCGTCGACGGATTGTCGATGTCCGAGAGCTACTTCATGGAGGCGATCTATGAAACCGGTCGCTTCCCCTGCCTGTTCATCGGCGGCTCAGCCGGTGACGCGCTGACCTTCAGCGAGACGCTGCTGTTCGATGGCCACCAGATCGTCAAGGATCACGCTGTCGTTGGCTTCGTCAGGATGGCTCCAGGGCAGCGCTACGGCGTCATGAAGAGTCAGAACTTCAGGAAGATCGGTCCGAGCTTTGTTGTCGTCGACGCCGACCCGGACCGCCGGTCGGTGAGCGCTGTCATTGACGAGAAAAGCGGCAAGGTCGTCTCCTTGGTCAAAGCCCTTTCGACAGCCCTGAAGGTCGAGCCGGCAAAACTGCAAGCGGCGCTGAAGGGCAAGGCATTCGGCATTGAACTGGGCAACGAACTGTTCGTCCGCTCGGTGGCGAAGATAGACCTCGAGAACGAGGTATTCTATTTTTACTGCGACATCGGCCCCGGCGACGAACTGACACTTCTGGAAGAGACCGATTTTCTCGAGCAGACTCGCACCGACGTCGATCACTATCTGCACGGCAAGCCGAAGCCGGTCGGCGTACTCATGAACGACTGCATCCTTCGGCGGTTGTCCAATGCGCAGGCGCTGTCGCGAACGGGCGGCATCTGGCCAGCACCGGTGGCCGGATTTTCCACCTATGGCGAGTTGTTCGGCATCAACATCAACCAGACACTCTCGGCGGTCGTGTTCTTCGCCGATGTGCACGAAGACTATCGCGACGAGTACCTTGATAACTTTGCGATCCATTATGCCCGCTTCGTCAACTACTTCACGCGCAACCGGCTGAAGCGGGTTGAAATCCTCAACCGACTGCGAACGGGCGTCATTGAAAAGATATCGGACTATCTCGAGACATCTTCCAAGGTCGAGAGCACGCTTTCCGAGATCTCCAACGTTGGCGAAGTCATGTCGGGAATCCGGGCTGCAATGGTCGGATCTCGTTCGGACAATAGTGGCGGACCGTCCAACACCGAGGCGCTGGCCGCCCGTTTCGGAGGCCTCAACGAGGCACTTGTTGCCCTGCGGCAGGTCGTCTCGGTCATCGACAACATCACCGGTCAGACCAACCTGCTCGCCCTCAATGCCACCATCGAGGCGGCGCGCGCCGGCGATGCCGGCCGAGGCTTCGGCGTGGTGGCGGGTGAGGTGAAGAAGCTCGCCAACGACACCAAGGCGACGCTCGGCCACACGCAGACGGCCATCGCCAATATCGAAGAGTCGCTTCGTGAGCTTGGCCTGATCATCGAAGCCACCAAGCTCGAATTCTCGAGAGAAGGCGAGCGCTAC
>JARKNW010000034.1 GCA_029976075.1 Pleomorphomonas sp. | reverse complement strand
CTAGGGTCAAAACCCAATCAGCCAGTTGAATAATATCATCTACCGTGATTCACTTCATCAAACGATGGAGTTGGAGCATGGCAGGAGAGTTCTGGCTGGACGACGATCAGTGGGCAGCGATCGAACCGCTGCTGCCTACTCATCAGTCTGGGGCGCATCGTAAGGACGATCGGCGGATCATTAGCGGCATCATTCATGTCCTGAAGACTGGCTGCCGCTGGCAGGACTGTCCGGAATGCTACGGCCCGCCGACCACGATCTACAACCGCTTTCACCGCTGGTCGGCACGCGGAATCTGGCGAGGTCTGTTTGCGGTGCTGGCGGAGAATGGTTCCAGCGACATTCACATGATCGACAGCACGACGACCAAGGCCCATCGCTCGGCCGCTGGTGGAAAAGGGGGGCCGAACTCCAGGCGATCGGTCGCTCTCGCGGCGGGCGAACGACAAAAATCCATGCTGTTGTCGATGGTTGCGGCCGCCCCGTCGCGATCAAGATAACGCCGGGTCAACGTGGCGACGCACCCGTGGCCGCGGGCCTCATCGCACCATTGCCGCCAAGTTTGCTGTGCGCCGCAGACACCGCCTACGACAGCGACGCACTCCGACGCTTCCTCATCGAGCGCGGCACACGGCCAGTCATTCCAAACAACCCGATCCGAAAGCGTATCCAGCCCTTCGATCCAGCCGCCTACAAGAGGCGCAATATCATCGAGCGCAGCTTTTGCCGCCTCAAGGACTGGAGACGCATCGCGACCAGATACGACAAACTTGCGGCAAACTTCGCTTCAGCTTGCTACTTGGCAGCGATCGTCATCTGGTGGATCTGATTGAGTCTCAAGCCTAGACGTGCATGACGCTTGCGATCGCCTGGATCTCCTGGTCATGAAAGGCCTTGAGAAAACCGACGACATGCGCGCTGATGGCCGCCGCTGCCCGCGTCGCATCACGGTCCCGCATGGCGTCGAGAACGTCTTGCAGGTTTTTGGTATCGCGATAGGTCTGCGACAGCGTCTTCCGATATACGTACCAAAATCGGAGCGCGACATTGTGGGCGTTGTCCATGAGCATGGACAAATAGCTGTTGTCGGCTATCTCTCTGATCTTGGCGTGGAAGGCCGCGTCGAGCGCAATGAAGTGACCGTAGTCGTCCGTCTCCGCCGCCGCGCAGCAATCCCGAAGTATGGCGTCGAGTTCAGCAAGCTGCTCGCTGGTTGCCCTGGCGGTCGCCAGCGAGACGGCGGTCCTCTCCAGTGCGACGCGCACCTCGAAGATCTCACGGATCCGAAGGTAGTCGATCGGGGCAACGAAAATGCCCTTGTTGGGCTCCCAGTCCACCAATCCGGCATAGTGAAGCCGCTGCAGAACCTCTCGCAGGGGCGTTCTGCTGATGCCCAGCTTCTCAGCCAGCTCGCGTTCGTTCAACGCCGCACCGGGAGAAAGCTCGGAGTAGATGATCCAGTCGCGCAGCCGGCGGTATATTCTTTCCTTGCTTTCGCCGCGCCCTGCTTCAGCCTCCACCTCGGTCATCGCCGCACCTCGCCGGTCGCAAGAGAAACAACTCTGGTCACGTTACGTCTATGGATTCGAACATGCCCTTCTGGCGGTTCTTACGTACCCGCGCGGGATCGAAGAGTACCCCATGCATGGCGATGTACACGCCGCTCGGCATCAGCATCGCGGCCGAGATCGCAAACCCGAGGTTGAACGTCGCATCACTCTCGAAGACGCGGCCTGGAACCATTGCGCCGGTCATGACGATCGTTTTGTCATGAGCGGCGGCAAGCACCTGCGCCGTTTCCACCATGGTGTCAGTGCCGTGCGTCACGAGAATGCGGCTGTGCCCACAACTGCGCACCGCCTCCAAGATCAAGTCGCGATCGGCATCGGTAAACTCAAGGCTGTCCTTCCGAAGTAGCGACGTAACCTCGTAGTCAAACTGGACATTGGCAAGTTTGAGGCTATCGAGCACGAAGGGATCGCAGACGTCCAATCCGTTCTCTTGCCAACGATAGCCCTTGTCGATGGTTCCGCCTGCGGTGAAAATTTTAAGAAAGGGACGAACACCAGCCATTTTAGCACCAGTTTGTTCTTGAAGACGGAGCAGGCCGATCACCCCGAACGATCAGCGCGGTCGATCCCTACACAAAACGCTCCGACTGAGGCTGGCGGGGCAATGAACGCTCCGCCACTCCGATCGTGCAGGCTGGAAGCCCGAAGCCGCCTGATGCCATGCAAAAGCATCGGAGATGGCAGTTCTCCAACTGCCAGCCCCTTTCGCATGGGACGGCGCGATGTCCGTTCCGGACGATCCGGCTATTTCGGGTTATAGGCCCACTTGCTGGTCCGGCGCCGATCTAGGTAATCGACGAGATAGGTGACGAGCACATCATACATGGCGCGTCCCTTTTCCTTCGTCGCCTTCTCGGGCGCACCCGTTGCGCCATACTCGGTCAGTTCCGAAAAGTCCCACAGTTCCTTGACGTTGGATTCCACCTCCGGGATCATTCCCCGGGCGTGCTTCATATCGACAAGGTCGGGAATGCAGTGCAGGGAGATCGAGGTCTCTCCTTCGCCACCATGGCCAAGACCGTTCCACACTTCGAACGTGTCTTTCGGCAAAAGGTTGCCGGCAGTGACCCACCAGGCATCCAGCGAGGCAATGTGCATCTCGGGATGGCGCAGCCGGACGTCCCGCGAGGCCACGTCGATGGCAGAAATATTGCCGTCATGGCCGTTGATGATCAGGACGTTGGCGATCTTCCAGTGAGCCAGCGACTCCAGGATGTCCTCGATGACGCGGATGTTGGTATCCTGGCGAAGACTGATCGACATCGGCTTGTGCCAGTAGTGCTGGCTGAAGCCAAAGAACATTGGTGGGAGCACGCAAACCCGCTCCATCTTCTCGGCAACGCCGAGCGCCAAGGCATGGGCGATCAGAGCATCGTTGGCAAATGGCAGATGGTCGCCGTGGCTCTCGCAGGAGCCGAGCGGCACGATCGCGGTATCATAACCGCCCTCGATGAACACGCGGGTGTTCATTTCCTCAAGTCTTACGGTCTTCTTCATTGTCTGCTCCCTTGCCAGAACGGCACGCCACATCTTTCCGGAGAAGGATGCGGCGTGCTTGCGATTACGAAAGGCGGCTTGCCTTACGGTGCCGGAACAAAGGTGGGAACCAGCTCGGCAGCCTTGTAAAGAGCCTTGTCCTTGACGCCGACCACGGTCACGCCCTTGACCGGAACGCGGCTGCCCGCAGCGTAGCTGATGGCACCGGCAACGCCCGGCAGATCCTTGGTCTCGGCAAGAGCAGCGGCAATCTTGGCCGGATCGTCACTGCCGGCGCGCTTGATGGCGTCGGCCACCAGCATGGCCGCGTCATAGCCGAGCGCCGCAAAGGCATTCTCGGGGGCCGTTCCGTAGGCCTTCTTGTAGGCGTCGTAGAACGTCTTCACCGCGCCGGTCGACGATTCGGAAATGAACGAATGCGTGGTGTAGTAGACGTTGTTCGCGGCGGCGCCAGCCACCTCGAGCAGCAGAGGCGTGTCGTAGCCGTCACCACCGACGATCGGCTGCTTCAAGCCGGCCTGACGGACCTGACGAACCACCAGACCGATGGTATCCGGCGTGGCGGCGATATAAATGAAGTCGGGCTTCTGGGCCGCGGCCTTGATCTTGGTTATCTGGGCGGCAAAGCTCTTGTCGTCCGTCTTGTAGGTATCGCGACCGATCACCTTGCCGCCGAGGTGCTCGAACGTCTCGCGGAAGTACTTGGACAGCAGCGTCGCATACTCATTGGCCGTGTCCTCGAGCACATAAGCCGTTTTGGCCTTCAGCTCGTTGGTCGCGAACGAGGCGCCGACGGCAGCCTGGGTATTGTCGCCGAAGCAGGCGAGGAACATCCGGTCACCGATCTGGTCTGGCAGCTTCGGCGAGGTGGCTCCCACCGTCACGAACGGCACGCCGGCCTTCTGCGCGGTCGGACCAAGGGCGAGCACCGGATCGGAATCGGAGAAACCGATGACGGCGGAGACCTTGTCGGAGTTGATCAGCTGGCTGGCCAGCGAGGTGATGACGGCCGGGTCGGTCTTGCCGTCGTAGACGACGAGCTCGAGAGGCCGACCATTGATGCCGCCGGCGGCGTTGATGGAATCAATCGCCATCTGTGCGCCGTTCTTGGCCGGACCGTCGAGCGAGGCCTGTCCGCCGGTCAGGTTGAAGGCGCCGCCGATCTTGATCGGATCGGCGGCCAACGCCTGCCCGGTGACGGCGAAGGCGACAACCGCACCGAACAGCGCAGCCCGACTTATCGATTTTAGTGCCATGCTACTTCTCCTCTGTTTTCAGTGATTGGACCGTTACTTGCGGAACTTGAACAAGCTCGAGATTTCCCTGTCCTCGAACAAACCGCGCGGCCGATAGATCATGACAAGGATGAACAAGAGGCCCAGCACAACCTGGCTGGCGCCGAACAGCGGCGGGACGGAGACCGGCCCCAGATGAACGCCGCGTTCGAGGTTGCGCAGGATCTCCGATAGTGCCGTGACGACGATGACGCCGGTGACGACACCGGAGAGGCTGCTCATTCCACCGAGGACCAGCATGGTGATCAGGCTGACCATCAGCGGGAAGAAGAAGGTCTGGGCGGAGAACGACCCCAGATAGTGGCCGTAGAGCGAACCGCCCACACCGGCGAAGAATGCGCCAAAGCTGAACGCAAGCAATCGCGTCCAAAGAACAGGCAGACCGACGGCTTGCGCGGCGATGACATCTTCGCGCACGCTACGCAGGGCCAATCCGATCGGCGAATAAATCAGGCGTGCCAACAGAAAGATGGATACGACCGCCCAGCCGACGGCCCACGGCAGCGTCGTATCGGTTGGAACACCGGTAAAGGTGCGAGCGCCGCGGGTAAAGCTGTCCGCATTGATGATGACGACGTTGACGATGATCATGAAACCCATCGTCGCCACCGAGACATGATGCCCCGACAGGCGCATGAGGGGCAGCCCCACGATGGCTGCGATCACCGCGCAGACGATACCGGCAACGATCGTCGCGGAAAGCGTGCCCATCTGCAGTTGGCCGAGCAGGACCGGCAGATCCGGAAGGTACGACGCCTTGTCGGCGAGTGACAGCGACAGGATACCGGACACGTAGGCGCCGATGGCCACGAATCCCACCTGTCCTAGCGAGAATACGCCGGTGAAGCCGTTGGCCAGACACATCGAACCGACAAGCACGATGTTGATGCAGACCATGATCAGCAGCCGGACGACATAATCGGAGGCGACCATGGGAAGTCCCCAAGCACCAAACGCCAGCAGGACCAAGGCAACCAAGATGAGGGTGCGGTTCACAGCTTCACCTCGCGATTGGCCTGCATCAGCCCGCCCGGACGGAACAACAGGAACACAATGAGCAACCCATAGACGACGGCATCACGGTAGGGAGAAAGCTCCGGTGGGCCGAAGCCAACGATCAGGATTTCGAGGGCGCCGAGCAGGTAGCCACCGAGCACCGCACCGGCAATCGAGCCAAAGCCACCGACGATGGCCGCGACGAAGGCCTTGAGAAGCGGTGAGAAACCCATATCCGGCTCGATGATGCCCGACTGGGCCGCCCACAACATGCCGGCAAGACCGGCAAAACCGGATGCGATGGCAAAGGCGATGACGATCAAGCGGTTGATATCGAGACCGACCAGCGCGGCGGCCGCCATGTCTTCGGCGGCGGCGCGCATGCCGAGACCCGTCGTGGTGCGACTGACGAACCAGCCGAGGCCCAACAGGCTGAGCAGAGCCGAGGTGGCCGAGATAAGGTCGATCGACGTGAAGGTGATGGCGCCATCGGAGAACGTAAACACCTCGTTCATCCAGTCCGGCGCCGGGAAAGAGCGTGGCGAACCTGAGAAGATGAGAATGGCGAGGTTCTCGAGAACGTAGGTGAGCGCAAGGCTGGTGAGCAGCAATGTCACGTCGGGCGCGCCGCGAACCGGGCGGTAGGCGATACGCTCGGCAAGGATGCCCGTAATGGCCGATACGGCTATGCCCGCCAGCGCCGCCAGGGGAAAGGGAACCCCCACCGCGCACAGAAGAACCGTGGCGTAGGAGCCGGTCATCATCATGTCGCCATGAGCAAAGTTGGTCATCCGAAGGATGCCGAACACCATGGACAGGCCGACGGCCACCATGGCGTATAGACTGCCAAGGCTGATTGCGTTGATGAACTGCTGGATGGTGAATTCGAGGGGGTTCACTCGCTCACTCCCAGATAGGCATGGAAAACGCGAGGATCGTCGATGAGCGCATGGGCCTCGCCCTCAAGCGCAACGCGGCCCGTCCGCAGCACATAGGCGCGATCCGAAAGCGCCAGGGCCAGTTTGACGTTTTGCTCGACCAGGAGGATCGTCGTCCCGAGCCGCTTCATCTCCGCCAACCGCTCGAAGATGAGCTTGGTCACCAGCGGCGCGACGCCGAGTGACGGTTCGTCCAGCATCAAGAGACGCGGCGAAGACATCAGTGCGCGAGCAAGAGCCACCATCTGTTGTTCGCCGCCCGATAGCGTGCCTGTCGCTTGACGCCGACGCTCGGCGATGATCGGGAACATTTCCTCCACCCGCTCGACATCGCGGCGCACGGCCGCAGGATCATCGCGGGTGCACGCACCGAGACGAAGGTTTTCCTCCACCGTCAGCGCGCCGAACAGGCGACGCCCCTCCGGGCAATGGGCAATGCCTCCGCGAAGGATGGCTTGCGGCGAACTCTGCCGGATGGACCGCCCTTGATAGGAGATATTCCCCGAAGCCGGACGAATGAGCCCGGAAATCGTTCTCAGCAGCGTGCTCTTGCCGGCGCCGTTGGCACCGATCAGAGCAACGGCTTCGCCCTCTCGGACATCGAGATTGATCGCATCGAGCGCGACAACCGCATCATATTTGACCGTCAGATCCCGGACGGAAAGCAGGCTGGGCGTATCAGTCATGGCCGAGGTACGCCCCCCTCACGCGTGGGTCCCGTTGAACAACGTCGAATGTCCCTTCGCAAATCAGCTCACCCTGGGCGAGGACCTGCACGCGCTCGCACAGATTTCCGATCAGATCCATGTCGTGCTCGACAACGATGATCGCCACGCCGAACTGGTCGCGGAGCCCGCGGATAAGCTCCATGAGATCCTTGGTCTCATGGGTATTGAGACCGGCTGCGGGCTCGTCGAGCATCAGCAGTTTCGGGCCCGTCGCCATCGCTCTCGCAATCTCCAGCCGGCGCTGCGCGCCGTAGGGCAGATCACCAGCGCGGCGCTCGCTCCAACGGCTGAGGCCGACGAGCTCCATCAAGGCCTTGGCGCGCTCGCGAATGGCAATCTGACTGCTTTCGTAACCACCAAAACGGGTTAGTGTCGCCAACAGCCCCGGCCGACCAAGCTTCTGCGCGGCAACCTCAACATTCTCGGCGGCGGTAAGCGCCTTGAAAAGCCGCGACCCCTGAAATGTGCGGGCAATACCACGTCCAACGACCCGATCGGGACGCCATCCGGTGATGATCGTTCCGTCGAAGACAACGGAGCCGGACGATGGAGGGGAGAAACCCGTGATCACGTTGAAGAGCGTGCTCTTGCCCGACCCGTTCGGACCGATGATCCCCAGGATTTCACCTGGATAGAGTTCCACGTTGTGATTTCGCAGGGCCTGTAGCCCTTTGAAATTCTTGCAGAGCGCCTCGCTCTTCAGCAGTGGCGCCGCTTTTTTATCTAGCGCTGTTTCGGGCAATTGATTCACGCAAAGCTGCCCAATCAGGCGAGCCAGACAGCTCACCTAAGCGTCTGGACACCGTTGGAATTTTCTTGGTACACCAAACGTGAATGATATCGGGAAGGTGGTCAAGACGAATCGTGAGCATGCCGTAAATTTAAGCATGCGCTTGTCACGCAAGCGTTCGAGGTCACGATCGTCAGTCTAAATCGGGAAGACAACTTGGCGTGGAATCGCCCCGGGAGCATCCCTCGCGATCGCGTTAAGATCGCCCGATGTAATCACCGATCACCAGTTGACTCCTCCCAATACATCCCAATGGAACAGCCTTCGACGAGAGGCGATGACAACCAACCGATCAACAGGCATGCATGATTGTTAGCCACACCAAGATCATGGTTCTCGCGCAGGCACTCCCTACGCTTGTACAACGATGCGCGGATCGATGAGTATCGATCGACTCTTTCAGGGCGTTCAGTCGGCACCGGTTTTATCAAAGCGGATCAGGGCACTGCCATCGCCTAAGCTGGCAAAGATGCCCGACGCCGTTCCAGCCAGGAGCGCGGCACCAAAGGAGGCTTCCTCTTGAAAACTCGGAACGAGCATTTTCAGGCCAAGACGCTGCTCGAACGCCGCTCGCAAAGCCGCATTGAGGCGAAGTCCGTTACCAGACCCAACAAGCAGACCTTTTCCTTTGCGACCCTCGACGGGCAACTCTTCGTAGAAGGCGGCCAACTCGGAAACGATGCCTGACCGCACGGCGGCGATCAGATGTTCTGGCGTGAAATTATCGAGACCAATGGATGTTAGGGTCCCGCGTAGTGCCGGATCGATCCTGGTCCCTGCAAAGCGGGTATCGGCAATGAGCGGCTCGCCGGAAAGCTTGGCCGGATCGACGGCATTCATGATGTCCCAGTCTGCTTCAGGTCGATGTTCCCCGCCAAAGAGGCGCAGCACCCCGGACAAGAAGCGCTGCAACTGCGCATAGGCGCGCCCGCCGCAAAGCGACGCCCCTACCGCAAGGTAGCCGCCAAAGGGAAATGGACGCGTATCGAGGCTGGCGTAGTGAGCACAGTCGGGCTGGAACACCGAAACCTGCCCTCCAGTCCCGACGTTGACCAACACCGTCCGGCCGACGTCACGGACCGACCCCAGGAAGCTTGCCTGATTGTCGCCAAGCGGAACGAAGACGGGGCAGCCCGTCCGCGTCTCACCGAGGGCCGGATATGTGGTCGTGACCTCGGGCAATAGGTCTGTGTCGAGCCCGAGGCTGTCAAAGACCTCGGTCATGAACCGCAATCTTTCGAGATCAAAGGCGCCAAACCCGGCGGCATTGGTGGCATCGACGAGTGGTCTTCTTCGACCGACAAGCCGCATGGCCACAAAATCCATGATGGAGCAGAATGATGCCGCCCCAAACGGAACGAGCCCATGATGCGCGTTGTAGAGATGCGTGACGCAGCCCATGCCGGTCGCTGCCTGCCGGCCGGTGACGGCGGCAAGACTGGCCGCGCACGTTATCCCATTGTCGGTCGGCAGGTCCCCGCGCCCATCCTGCCAGGTCATGAGTGGGCTGAGCGCCCTTCCCTCACGATCGACATATAGAATGCCATGCATCTGGCCAGTGATGCCAATGCCGGCGATATCTCGATGCTTGACGAACCAAGCATCGAGAATCTGACCAACCTGATCCAGAATGACATCGGGACTTTGAAGCGCCTCCCAAGCGGCGGCACCCTTCAGTGAGGCATTGTTCCTGACGGTGACGACGTCCACCACCTCGCCGGCCGCAGCATCAAGCAAGAGAGCCGAAATGGTTGTCGTGCCGATGTCGAGGCCGACGAGCTTTTTGCCCAAACTCGCCTCCTCAGCAGCAAATGAAATCGACGCCGAGGACGCCGGCAAGTATCTCCAGCTCGTGCACGTAATCTCCGTAAAGGACGACGACGTGCTCACGCGATATGTTGGCCACCAGCTTTGGCAGATCGTCGAACTCAAGCAGGGCCGTCGTTTCACAGTGGCTCAGGTTGTGGCGACTGGTTTCGACAATGTTCACACCGGCGGCTATCATGGTCTTGCCGTCGAACTTCATCTCGATTGCCGTGGCGCGTTCATTTCCGCGCAGATCACTGTCGATACCGCACCCGCGACCATCGCGCGGTATCTCGTAGGTCCCACCGAAGTCGCGTAACGCCACCTTGCCTGTCGGGGTCATTTCCGCAGGGACGATGCCAACGAAAGCGCAGTGGGCGAGGCGTGCAAGGTTCTTCCAGCGCTCGCGCGGGAAGCGTGCCAGATCGGGTGAAAGCGGATCGCCGAAATGATCTCGCAACGCTCCGACATAGGTAACCGGGTACATGTTCGACATCATGCACGGGGCATCAAGAAAGATCGACGCGGCGACCATGCTCTCCATGGCGATGAAGTCGCCGTCGCAAGAAGCAATATACCCATCCTCGCGAAGCAACGCCTGAGCCAGGCACGGCACATCGCGACCACCTTTGATAATGAGATCGCCGTAGCAATTGACGCCAAATCCGAAAGCCTTGCGCTCTTCGAGAATCTGGCGAATGGCAAGATAGGTCCGTAGCGCCGTATCGAGATGCTCGGGGCGGACATTGCCACGCACAAACCGAGCGGACCGCTCAGCCCAGACCTTTTCCACAAGGTCGGCACTGAAGGCGTCGCGGCGATCCCGAAAGGCGGATAGCGGCAAAATGTCAATGGAAGTTCCCAGTCCTTCCTTGACGAGATGGCCCGCAGAACGCGCGTTCCAGGGAAAGTTCTGCTCTCCGAACACTACCAGACGGGAGTTCTTGAGAAAGCGCTGCGTCCCGAGCGCCCTGAGCAAGGTCTTGCCATCACGGATCGACGGCACAAGATGAACGGTAACGCCAAGCGCCCGCAGCATGTCCCGGGCCGACCAGCGCCAGAAATCCGGCTCGTCATATTCCATCAGGGGCCAGAAGACGACGGGAAGCCCCCGCTCGACCAGAACTTCCGGGTGAGAGTTCCACACCTCGGTCGGATAGGCGGGAACGCTGACCGGAATGATGGCATCGACGTCCGCGCCCAAGCTGCGAACTGTCTCAATCCAGTGTTCGGGTGACTTTATCTCGATCATCGGCAGGACATGGGCCACACCGGCAACTTCCTGCTCGAGACGAGCTATATCCACCGTCGGTTTGCCTGGGCGCGCCAGGATCGGCTGAAGGGTTGCCAACGGCCGCTTGAGGTGATCGGGAACATTACCGCGCGTGAACCGTTCCATTTTACTTTGCCTCCATAAAAGACTGACCGCCTTGCGGCCTGATGCTCTTGGTGCGCCGCTCCACCGAAAGGGGTGGGTCGAGCGCAAACTCTGGTCGCTTCGACGTGCAAACCTCCAGCGTTCGGAGAAACCGTGAGGTCACTCCGTCTGGTCGACTGTTGTTCGTCCACGTCAAATTCGTATCGCTTCCGCCGGAAGCCGAAGTCCCCTGACTGTCGGCTCCCCTCAGCTCGTGTCATCGCCCAGGGCAGTGCGCCCTGGTACAGACCAAGTCATTCCTCCTGCCGAACGTTTTGCGCCCGGCGTTAGCCACGTCTTACATGTCCAAGTCATCCTCGTTTGCGTCACCCTCGACGGACTTGGCGGGGTTGTTCTGATAGAGTACCTGCTCCACGGCAAGCGTACTGACTCCAACCAGAACCGGATCAACGTCGAAAGAACTGATCTCGATCCGAAGTCTGCGATAGACACTTGGCAGGACATGCTCTTCCACGGACTGCCGCACTCCATCCAGAAAGACCTGGCCCAGCCTGGACATTTCATCGCCTATGACGATCAGGTGCGGATTGTAGGCATTGACGAGCCCGACAAGCCCGAAGCCCAAGAACCACGCGGCCTTCCGCGTGATGGCCAAAGCCAACTCATCACCTTCCTGGACCGCTTTCAGAATGGCGGCAAAGGATCGGTCGGCGGCCAGCACACTGTCGGGATAGTCTCCAATAGACTCTTCAGCGTAACGAGAGAGGGCAAGGGTCGAACAATAGTGTTCGAGGCAACCACGATTGCCGCAGGCACATTTGTGTCCCTGGAAGGAAATGCTGACATGCCCGATCTCGCCTGCGAGGCCGAGCGCACCCCGGATCAGTTGGCCGTTGATGATGATGCCGGCACCGATACCCTGACCAGCTGCGATGTAGGCAATCGTTTCATGGTCTTGCCGTTCCGGAGCCAACCACCATTCGGCCAATGCGCCAGCCTTGGCGTCATGCTCCAGGTACACCGGCAGCCCGACCGCAAAGGCGATTTCCTTGTCGATGGCTATTCCTTCCCAGCCGGGGCGCTCGGTCATCAGCGTCATGGTCCGTTCGGTCCGCACATATGGGCCGGGAATGGCGACACCGATACCGAGGATCAAGCGGTTCGATGCGGCAGAGATCACCGACCTGATGGCGGCGATCATTCTTCCGACAATGACCTGCCCAGCCTCCTTCGGAGATATCTGCTCGACCAGGATGCTCTCCTGGCTACCGTAGAGATCGAACAAGCCGACCGTGAAGAACTTCCGGGTCAGGCGAACTCCCATGACACGGTGGGTTTCGGTGTTGAGCGCAACGCCAATCGACCGGCGCCCCTTGCTTCCCTCTATGCTGCCCGTCTCCGTGGCAATGCCCCAGGATATGAAGTCATTGATGATGTTGGTGATTGTCGCCTGCTTGAGACCCGACGTCTTGGAAAGGTCCGCCCGGGACGAAACGCGCGTGCGGCGAAGCAACCAGAGAATCAACCCACGATTGATTTCCTGAATATCGTTGAGATTGAGTCCCTTTTTTCGCCGGTTCACCTTATACGTCTCCACCACCACATCGCCCATGTCCGTGGGCTCACCTATCGGCCACGGCTTTCCTGGCCGCAGCCCCTCATCCATAATCGCTAGTTGCGAAGAGAGAAGTTGGCAAGGCTCGTACCCACTTCAGGGTGGCGCGGTCTTTCATGCACTCCCAGGGTCGACTTGATCCAAACGCCACATCCGAACCAGTCAGCACATCACCTTTCACAGCCGCCATGGCGCCCAACATGAGGCTCGCGCCATGGCGTTATTCTTGTGCGCTCGACGTCACCTCCGCGCCTGACGCGTCGTCACATCGAAAATGACGGCGGCGGCCAATACACCACCGCGGATCACGTATTGCAGCGCGATGTCGGTGTTGAGCAGATTGAGGCCATTCATCAAGCACATGTAGACGATCGTGCCGAGCAGGGCACCGGTCACCTTGCCGACACCACCGGCCGCGGAGACGCCGCCGATGTAGGAGGCCGCAATGGCGTCCAGTTCGAACAACGTACCGGCGGTCGGCATGGCCGACTTGAGACGCGCGGCGAACAGAATGCCGGAAAGCGCCGTCATCAGTCCCATCGATCCGAACACCAGGAAGGTGATCTTGCTGACGGAAATACCGGAAAGCTCAGCCGCCTCGGGGTTGCCTCCGACTGCATAGATGTGCCGGCCGAGAACCGTCTTGGTGGTCAGGAACTGGTAGGCGAACACGACCACCAGAACAATGACGACGGTCCAGGAGAGACCGTTGTAGCCCGAGACGATCCAACTGATGACGGCAATGATGGCTGAAAGAGAGACCAGCTTCATGACGAACAGATAGAAGGGAAGCACCTCGAAATTGTAGCTCTCCTTGCGCTGGCGACTGACCGTCTCGGAGATCACGAACCACACCAGGGCGATCAGACCAAGCACCAAGGTGGTCTTGTGCAGCCCGGGCAGGAAAGTATCGCTGGCAAAGAGATCGGGGATGAAGCCGTTGCCAATCTGGTTGAACACCGGATCGGGAATGATGATGGTTCCCGTGGCCCCGGTCACCATCAGCAAGAGACCGCGGTAGATCAGCCATCCGGCAAGAGAGGTCACGAACGAGGGAATCCCCATCTTGGCGACCGGATAGGCCGTGATCAGGCCGGCAAGGATGCCCAACACCAGGATCATGGGAATGACCAGCAGCACTGAAATGTGCCACTGGACCAGCATGATCGCGGCAATGGCGCCGAGGAACCCGGCCAAGAAGCCCACCGACAGGTCGATCTGGCGAATAACGATGACCAGCGTCATGCCGACTGCCAGAACGGCGACATAGCCAGATTGATTGAAAAGGTTGGCGATGTTTCGCGAAGACAGGAACAACCCATCCGTCAACCACTGGAAGATCCCCATGATCACAATCAACGCGATGTACATGCCGTATTCGCGTATATTGGCCGAGAAGACCTTCTGAAAATCCTTGACGATCACTCTTGCTCCCTCCCGCTCAGCTTGTTGCCATTTGCATGATGATTTCTTGGTTGGCTTCAGACGCCGGAAGTTCACCGGTAATCCGGCCAGCCGAGACCACATAGATGCGGTCGCTCATCCCGAGGATTTCCGGCAGCTCGGACGAGATCATGATGATGCTCATGCCCTCGGCCACGAGATCGTTCATGATGCAGTAGATTTCATATTTGGCGCCGACATCGATGCCGCGCGTCGGCTCATCGAGGATGAGGACCTTGGGCTTGACGAACAACCATTTGGCCAGCGACACCTTTTGCTGGTTACCGCCCGAAAGGTTGACGACGGTTTGCTCTACACTTGGCGTCTTGATGTTGAGAGCCGTCTTGAACTCGGTGGCAATCTTGACCTCTGCATTGCCGTCCACCGTACCTTTTTGGGCGATCTCCCTGAGGTTGGCGATGGTGATGTTCTGCTTGACGTCCTGGATCAGGATGAGGCCGTTTCCCTTGCGATCTTCGGTCGCGTAAGCGATCCCGGCGCCGATAGCCTCCTTCGGATTATGGATGCTCAGCTCCCGACCTTGCAGGAGAAGCGTGCCCTTCAGGTCGTAATGATCGGGATTGCCGAAGATGCTTCTGGCAAACTCGGTCCGACCTGATCCCATGAGACCGGCTATGCCGACGATCTCGCCCTTGCCGACTTTGAGATTGAGGTTCTTGAGAACCGGGCGCCCGAGGTTGCTGTCATAGGCATTCCAGTCGCGGATCTCGAGGATCGTCTCGTCGAAGCGTCTGGGCTCACGCCGCGGATAGATGTTGCTGATCTCGCGGCCAACCATCTGCTTGATCAGCACGGCCTCGCTGACTTCATGGTCGCGGGCATCCAACGTGCAGACCGTCTGACCGTCGCGCAAGACAGTTACCGCGTCGGCGATCTGGATGACTTCCTTGAGTTTGTGAGAGATCAAGATCGACGTCACGCCTTCTGTCTTGAGATGGCGCAAGAGGTCGAACAAGTTTGCGCAGTCGTCCTCATTGAGAGCAGCCGTCGGTTCGTCGAGGATCAGCAACTTGACGTTCTTGCTGAGCGCTTTGGCAATTTCCACCAACTGCTGGCGACCAACGCCCAAGTCTTTTACTTTGGTGGCTGGGTTGATATTGAGACGCACCTTGCGGAGCATTTCGCTCGCCTGTTTGATCGTCTCATTCCAATCGACGGATACGCCGCTGCGAATTTCGTGGCCGAGAAATATGTTCTCGTAGACGCTCATCTCAGGAACGAGCGCGAGCTCCTGGTAGATGACCGCAATGCCGGCGCGTGTACTGTCGGATATGCTTCGGAAACGCTGCGGCTCGCCCTCGAACAGGATTTCGCCAGTATAGGAACCATGCGGATAAAGCCCGCTCAGCACTTTCATGAGCGTCGATTTTCCAGCCCCGTTCTCACCGACGAGGCAATGGATTTCACCACGGCTGACGCTGAAGCTCACATCGTTGAGTGCCTTCACGCCAGGGAAGGTTTTGACGATGTGACGCATTTCGAGAACTGGTGTGGTCATTGCGGAGTAATCTCCGGTAAAAGCTTGTCTCGCCGACCTCAGGCACCGACAGTGAAGACAAAAGGGTCGATCAGGGACGAAGAGAGCGTCCGTTTAATCTTGTCAGGGAGTTGCTGGCCAAGGCCGGGGGAAACCTTGCGCGGTCTCTTTCCTCGGGCGGGGAGGAGGCCCCGCCTTTGGTCGGTTGGCTGCCAAACGCCCCTGATCGACTTTCAGCGATCGACTTGGCTCAAAGCCCGGTGAACTTGTCGGCAGGCCAGTAACCGGAGTCGATGATCGCCGACTTCAAGTTTTCCTTTGTCACCGTAATGATCGGCGTCGGCTTTGCGGGAACGTCGACTGCGCCATTGTTGTAGACCATGGTCTTTTCTGGCGTCTTCCCATCGATGAAGGAGATGGCCGCCGCAATGGCATCATTGACCAGAGTGCGGACGTCCTTGAGGACAGTCATCGACTGTTTGCCGTCGATGATATACTGGATCGACGCGATTTCGGCGTCCTGACCGGTGATGTAGTAGGTCTTGACGTCCTTATCGACTGCGAAGGCGTCGGCCATCGCGCGCGAGCCGCCGTCATTCGGACCGACGATGTAGACCGTGCCCTTGGCCTCCGGACCGACGGCCGTCAGGTTTGCTTCCGCCTTGCTGCGGGCAACGTTGGAGTCCCAGTTGGTCGTGATCTGTCCGATGATCTGCGACTGTTCATCACGCGTAAGGTCGCGCTTGCCGGCAAAACTGACTGCCTTGTCGGAGTTGCGAACAACAAACGTCCCGTCGGCGATCTTCGGCTGCAGTTCCTGCCACGCACCCTGGAAGAACAGGAAAGCGTTATTGTCCGAAGCCGCACCGGCATAGAAGTAAAGGTTGTTGCCTTTTCCCTGTGCCTTGGAGATCAGATAGTCGCCCCAGGCAGCGCCGACTTGGACGGAGTCGAACGTGACATAGTAATCAATGGCAGGCGTGTCGCGGATGAGACGGTCATAGGAGATCACCTTGACGCCGGCTGCCTTGGCTGCGTCGGCCGCCGCTGCGGCGGCAGTGGCATCCTGCGGGCAGATCACCAGCACCTTGATGCCCTTGGAGATCAGCGTCTCCACATTGGTTTTCTCTCGCGCCGAATCTCCCTGGCTGAACAGCACTTCGGCGGAGAACCCGGCAGTCTTCAGTGCAGCCTCGAAGCGTGTCTGATCCTGGATCCAGCGCGGCTCATCCTTGGTTGGCAAGACAATACCGACCTGGACATTCGCGGCGAATGCAGCAGAACCGAGTGCCAGTACGGCAAAGACGCTGGCCGTCAGAAAAGTAGAGATCTTCATGTGTTCCTCCACATTTGCGAGGCTTTGACGAGCTCCGCATGAGTTGGTCTGCAAATTTGTGCCGACGAGTGAACGGGCCACACCACCGGCAATTCTCCAGCGCGAGCGGAAACGAGGTTTCCGCTCGGCAATGCGACCTTAAATTTTCCTCCGAAATGATACATTAGATGAATTAATTCATCCAATGAAGTCACGAGCCCTGTGTAAGGCGCGGCAACTCGCACCGTCAATACCGATTTCGGGTATAGGCAGTTTCATATATTAAGAGAAATGAATGCATGTTTACGCGCCCTCGAAAGGGCGCGCCATCAAGTAACTGTCAGTTCCGAGATGAACTTCCGGGAGTTCGTGGTCGCCTATAAAGCACACCGAACCAGTACACATCGGCTCGTGATCAAGCGGCAAACTGTCCCGAACAAGACACCAGGCGAACCGCTAGCACATCTGGTCCGGCTACCGCTCGTTCTCAGGCGTCGAAACCAGGCGAGCGGCGGCAGCATTTGCATCTTCCAGGGCAGCGCGCATGGAATGGCCACGCGCCAGACCACTGGCAAGGGCACCGATGAACTCGTCGCCAGCTCCGTGCGTGCTGATCAAGCGGACCGGCACCGCAGGCAAAGAGAATGGCTTCGAGTCAGCACCGGCATACACCAGACCGTCGCCTCCGAGCGTAACCACGACATGAGGAAAGTGTTTCGCGAGCCCGGCGGCGACATCAAGCGCGTCGGAAACGCTCGAAACGGAACGCCCTGATACATCGGCGGCCTCAACGGCGTTGACGACGAGAATGTCAACATGTCGGCGCAGCTCTTCCGACAGCACTCGCACCGGCGCGGCGTTGAGTAACACCGATGCGCCAGCGGCACGAGCCTCGGCGGCCATGGCAGCGTTGGCGGCATCGGGAACTTCATTTTGAAGCACGAGAATAGCGGTCGACGTGAGGCACTCGCGCGCCGCCGCAACGTCTTCTTCACCGAGCTTCAGATTGGCACCGGAGACGATGACCGCGCCATAATCGCCGTCCGCATCAAAGATCGCCACCGACATGCCGCTACCCACGCCGGGAACCAGGCGCACCAGAGATCGGTCAACACCGCGCCGATCCAGATTGGCCAGCAGAACACGACCAAAATCATCATCACCGATGGCGCCAATCATGGTCGTCGCCACGCCGGTCTTGGCCACGGAGACCGCCTGATTACCTCCCTTGCCGCCGCACTTCGGAAACCACGCCGACCCCGCCAGCGTCTCGCCCTTGCGCGGCCGGTCTGGACTGTCGACCATGATGTCGTAGTGAAGGCTTCCGAAGACGGTAACGCGGGGCTTGGCACTCATGGCATTCTGTCTTTGCGTTTGGAATTCACGGCGGACATGGTCCGCTGCAGGTTCTGCTCGGCGGCGCGATAGTTGCGCTGGGCGACGGCTACGAAAACCGCGTCCATGATGTTGAGCTGAGCGATGCGCGCCGCCGCATTTTCTCCCATCAAGGGCGATCCCTGTGCCGTCGAGCACAGGACGACGTCGGCGATCTGGGCGAGCGGCGAGGTATCGAAGTTGGTGACGGCGATCGAACGGGCGCCGTTCTTTCGACCGAGCTGGACCGCCTCGATCACGGCGGTGGTATTGCCCGAATGGGAGAAGGCCACCACGACATCGTCCGTGCCCAGCAGCGACGCGGACATCAACATCATGTTGGCATCGTCATAGACGGCACTCCGAACGCCGATCCGCAGGAACTTGTGGGCAACGTCGCGGGCAATCTGCGCCGAACCGCCCACACCATAGAAATCGCGCTGACGTGCCTTGTGAATCAGGTCGGCCGCCCGGTCGAAGGCCGCGACGTCGAGAATGGCCACCGTCTCCTGCAGCGCTTGGATAGACGTGTTGAATACCTTCTGGATGATCTCCTCGGAGGTGTCGTCCACCGAGAGCTCCTGGTGCATCTCGGTCGTGGGCAGCTGGTTATAGAGAGCCACGGCGCTGCGGAACTCGCGGAAGCCGGTAAATCCCAGCTTCTTCGTGATCTTGACCACCATGGCTTCGGAGACGCCGGCCTCGCCGGCGATCTCCTTCAGCGTCGTGTCTTCGTTGAAGTCCCTGAGCCCGAAGACCGTGTCCACCACCTTGGCTTCGAGTGGCGTCAGCAGCGGCATCATCATCCTGATGCGCGGCCCAACGGATTTCAGGTCGAGACTGCCGTTGTTCATCCTCTGCCCCTGGTCATGCGGTCGATGATCATTGCAATGAGGATAATAAGGCCAGTGGCAAGCAGTTGATAGAACGCCTGGACATTCATCAACGTCAGACCGTTGCGCATGGCGCCGAGAATGATGGCTCCGAGCAGCGTACCGATGATCGAACCCTTGCCGCCCATCAACGACGCACCGCCGATGGCCGACGCCGCGATCGCGTCGAGTTCCCAGAGGTTGCCGAGGATCGGTTCGGCGGCGCCGAGTCGGCCGATCAAAATCAGCGAGGTCAGCGCGGCCAGCAGTCCGGAGATGACATAAGCCGAGATCTTGGTCAGCGCGATCGGCACGCCGGCGATGTAGGCCGCTTCCTCGTTGCCGCCGACGGCCAACAGATACTCGCCAAGCGGCGTCTTCTTCAGGACGATCCAGGCAATCACTGCGACGAAGGCCACAATCAGTACAGGAGACGGCAGGCCGAAGACCGTGCCGTTGAAGATCGCCCTATAGTCGGCCGGGATGCCGAGAACGGGGTTGCCGCCAGTATAGATCAGAGCGATGGCGCGATAGGTGCTGAGCGTGCCGAGTGTGACGATGAAGGGCTGGAGGCCGACGACGGCAACCAGAACGCCGTTTATCAGGCCGCAGATCGCGCCGAGCGCCAGACCGGCGAGAATGGCGACTGGCACAGGTACGCCGGCCAGAAGGAGCGTGCCGGAGATGACCGCCGACAGCGCCGCCGTCGGACCAACCGACAGGTCGATGCCGCCGGAAACAATGACGAGAGTCATGCCAAGCGCGAGGCAGGCATTGAGGCTCGACTGCTGCAGGATGTTCAGAAGGTTTCGTTCGGAAATGAAACCGGGCGCCAGAAGCGCAAACACCAGCATGATGATGACCAGGCCGATCAAGGTGCCGGCGTCCCGGAGCGCCACAGGTCCCCGCGATGCATGGCCGGCGGTGTCGCCGGACTTGGAAGGAGAGAGAGAAGTCATGATGTTTATCCGTCAGGAGTTGGCCGGGGATTGGGCGACATAGCCGGGGATGGCATGGGCGACGATGGCTTGTTCAGTCAGCCCTTCACTTGGCAGTTCGGCCGCGAGTTCACCTTCCCGCATCACCAGCACGCGATCCGACAGCCGAATGACTTCCGGCAGCTCGGAAGAAACCACGATGATGGAGTGTCCCTCGGACGCGAGGCGTTCGATGAGATGATGGATTTCCGACTTGGCACCGACGTCGATGCCTCTGGTCGGCTCGTCGAAGAGAAGGATCTGGGAGTTGGCCGCCAGCCAGCGAGCGATGATGCCCTTTTGCTGGTTGCCGCCACTGAACAGTCTGATCGGACGGTCGGGCAGGAATGGACGAAGGTTGACGCCCTTGAGATGGGTCTCGGCGGTTCGAGCAAGTTTGCGCTTGTCCAAGAGGCCAGCCGACGAGAAGCGACCGAGTGACGGCAGACCAAGATTGACGGCCACCGAGCGGAGCGGAATGATTCCTTCCCGTTTGCGCTCTTCGGGGCATAGGCCCACGCCGGCGGCAATTGCTTCTCGCGGGTTTCTGAAAGTGACTTCCTTGCCGTCGATGGTGAGCGAGCCGCTTGAACGTCGGTCCGCGCCGGCGATGAGGCGGAGCAGTTCGGACCGCCCTGAGCCGACCAAACCCGCTATTCCCAGAACCTCGCCCTTGTGCAGGCGGAACGACACGTTGCGAACCCTGGAAACCGCCGAACAGAGGCCTGCGACTTCGAGCTTGACGTCGCCGGTTGCGTAGGAACGATGGCTTTCATGGCTAAGCTCGCGCCCCACCATCAGCGAAATGATCTGCTTCTGGTCGGCGCCGGCGAGATCGCGCACGCCGACAACCTTGCCGTCGCGCATGACGGTCGCTCGGTGGCAAAGGTGAAACACCTCGTCCATCTTGTGGGACACGTAGATGATCGAAACACCGTCGGCCGCGAGGCCTGAGACAATTCCGGAGAGCCGTTCGAACTCACTCGGGGTCAGGCTGGAAGTCGGCTCATCCATGGCAATGATGCGAGCTTCATCGAGCAGCGCACGTGCGATCTCGACGATCTGTCGTTGAGCCACCTTGAGCGAGCGGATCGGCGCCGCCGGATCGATCGATGGGTCGATGCGGGCGAGAGCGGCTGCGGCGCGCCTCTCCTGTTCGGCCCGATCGACAACCAAACCACCGAGCCGCGTAAGCTGATGGCCCAGGAACATGTTCTGGGCCACGGTCAGGTGTTGCACCTGCTGCAACTCCTGATGAATCATGGCGATGCCTGCGGCGCGGGCCTGGATGGGCTTGCGCAGGGCAAGCTCCTTGCCATCAAGCAAAACCCGGCCTTCGCTCGGGCGCAATCCACCCGACAGAATGCGCAGCAGCGTCGACTTTCCAGCGCCGTTTTCACCCAGGAGAGCATGAACCTCACCGGCCGCGACGTCGAAAGTAACCTCGGATAGGGCCCGAACGCCGGGGAACTCCTTGGTTACCCCTTCGAACCTGAGACGAGGTACGGTTGCAGTCATGAAATCCCTCCTCCACCACATGCCCTTCCGGCTCCGCGAAGGAGCCGGAAGACTTTTGCATTTCACTATCCCGACCAGGCCATACCGCCGGCCGAGGCGGGGTGATCATGCGAAAACCGCAAGGTCGATCCTGACGATCACTTCTTCTCGTCTTCGATCAGAACGGCCCGGAGGTTGTCGCCGGCACCCTGATAGCGAGCCACGTTGTCCTTGGTGATCAGGGCCTGAGGCGTCGACACGACGCGAGGAAGCTTCTGACCCGAAACAAGACGCAGTGCCGTCTCCATGGCGACTTCGCCGGTGAGCACGGGGAAGCTGTCGACGGTACCGGTCAGGTCGCCCGCCTTGATGGAGGCGTAAGCGTCGGAGATGCCATCGGTACCGAACACGGCGACCTTGCCCTGGAGCCCGGCCGCCTTGACGGCCTCGACGATACCGAGCGCCATGCCGTCATTGTTGGCATAGAAACCGATGAGGTCGGGGTGCTGCTGCAAGATGTTGGTGGCGGCGTCATAGGAGGTCTGACGGTCCCAGTTGCCCGGTACCGAAGCAACCACCTGGAACTTGTTCGACTCGGTGGTGATGGTGGACTTGAAGCCATCGGTGCGCTGAACGGCCGCATAGACACCGGCCTGCCCTTCGACGATGGCGACCTTGCCGCCTTCCGGACGGTTCTTGATGAACCAGCGCGCGACACGCACGCCATTGTCGCGCTGAACGTTGCCAACGTAATGCTCGGCCGTCGGAATAACCGCGTCGTTGACGTTAACCACCGGAATGTTGGCGGCCTTGGCCTGCTCCATCATCGGCTGAAGGTTGGCGTCGGTCTGCGGCGACACCAGCAGAACGTCATAACCCTGGGTGATCAGCCCCTCGGCGATGGTCAACTGACCGAGCTGGTCGCCCTCGCTCTGCGCGGCCTGGTAGACCACTGACACACCGACCTTGTCGGCGAACTTCTTGTAACCTTCACCCAGCGAGCGCCAGTACTCATTGGTGAGCGTCTTGGACACGCCACCGACGCGCATACCGGACTTCAGGGTCGGCAACGGACCGAACTTGGCGTCGAGTTCGGACCAGGTGATGCGATCCTTTTCAGTGTCGGAATTCAGTTTGCCCAGTTCGGCAGCCATCGCGGCGCCGGCCAGAAAGGCCATGGCCACAGTCGTGCAGATCGTCGTCTTGATAAGGCTCTTCATTAACTCCTCCCATCAGATCAAAAGAACCGGCGCCACCAAGGACGCCGAGGGTGTCAGACCGCGCCAAAGGTGAGTTCGTTGACTATGGCGAGGGCCGAAACTGCGTCCTGGCGCGACATCGCCTCGGCCAGACGATTGTCGCCGTCAAGCCGATCCATGACTGCGAACATCCGGCGCACGGTGGCGATGTTCACCGCGCACTCGTGAACGGGGTCGAGACCGGTCGTGTCGGGGAACGTGTCAAAGTAGATTGCACCGGAATAACCGTCGCTGCGCATCTGGCGCAGCATTTCGATGGTCTGCAGCGGATGCACCGCGCCGACCATCAGCCCATCGTCACGCTTGGCATAACCATCATTGAGGTGAATACCGAAGACGCGGCTGTGGCTGCCAGCCAGTGCCGCCGCGAAGGCGGGTTGCTCATCGGCATAGAGCACATGCGCAAGATCTAGCGTGATGCCAAGGTTGGGACGGTCTACATCGGCAATGGCCAGAAGCGTGGTGGCACAGTCAGGCAGCAAGGCGAAGGAGCGTGGCTCGTTCGGCTTGTATTCGATGCTGACGAGACAGCTCGGATCATGATCGCAGACTTCGCGAATGCCCTCGATTTCATCCTGCCACAAGCGACGATAATCGGCCTGGAAGGCATAGTCGAAGCCGTCCTGCCCCAACCATAGCGTCATCAAACCCGTTCCCATTTCCCGAGCGGCATCGATGCCACGCTTGGTGAGATCGATGGCCTCGCGACGGACCGCTGGGTCGGGATTGGTGAAGGCGCCGAGCTTGAAGGCGGGATTGGTGTAATAGCGCATGGCAACGCCGTTGATCTCTAGGCCGAGATCACGAATCTGCCGCGCCAGAGCGATCGGGCTTTCCTTCACGTGATCCGGATAGTTCAGGTCAACGTCGGTCAACCCATTCACCTTGGCGGCACGTGCGGCCATTTGCACCACCGTCGGTTTGCCGCTGAGACCTGGCCATTCCAGTTCGGGACGGCAGGCGAAGGAGTTCAGGCGAGTAGCGAAGCGCAGGTCGGTCACTGGGACACCCTTTCTGGAGACCGACACAAAATCACAATTTCACGATTTTTTGTAAAGTATCAACTAACACCTAGACTCTTCACCTTTGGTCGTAGCCGCACGCTTTCATGAAACGCGCTGGGCTAGTGCACCTCGAATCCGCCTACCCCTAATTGATGTCCCGTTCATTTCTGCGCTTCTCGATCGATCTTATCCGCAGAACGCTCCCCAAAGAGCATTCTCCCCCTTCCAAGTTCGCGAGAACGTCACTTCCCTTTGGTGATCAGCAGCGGACTACATCTTCACGGAATAACTTTTTCCGTGAAGTTTTTCCTTGGACATTGCAACAAGCACTCAGGAAACACGAGACATGATGGCGGCCGCGCGCTTCGCGCGATGATGGTCATTCCCTTTTCCGGAAAAGGATCTTGTTACACAGCGTCACACGACGCGACCGCTCCCAGGTGCGAGTAATCGACATCACGGAGGGCACCAACGGCGAGCACGGCATACATAGCCAGAAGTAGGAAATGTAGCTTTGGCTTCATTCTTTTGAATAGACTTCAGTCGCCATGCAGACTATTTGCCAATGGTTCCGATTATTGAAATAGAAATCCCCTCCCTCGAAAAAAATCATTTCTTCTATATTGCTCACTTTATCGGGTTTGCTTTAGAGGGAGACGACCTGAGATCGACTGGACAGGATTCCGATGACCCAAACGCTTCGCCTAGCCGTCGGCAGCCTCGTCGTCGGCATTATCGTTCTCGGCCTGAAGGCTTTCGCGTACTGGCTGACCGGCTCGGTCGCCCTGATGTCCGATGCTCTCGAGAGTATCGTGAACGTCGCCACGGCCCTGGTCGCGCTGATTGCCATCCGCATCGCATCCACGCCCGCCGATGCCCACCATCCCTATGGGCACCATAAGGCAGAGTTTTTCAGCGCTGTTCTCGAAGGCGTCATGATCATCGTCGCCGCAGTGCTGATCATCGAAGAAGCCTACAAGGGCTTCCTGAATCCGCATCCACTCGATGCTCCGCTCGAGGGTCTGCTGGTCAACGGCCTCGCAACCGCCGTCAATGGATTCTGGTGCTGGATGCTGATCGTACAAGGTCGGAGGCATAAATCACCGGCTCTGGTTGCCGATGGCCATCATTTGTTGTCCGACGTGGTATCGTCAGGTGCAGTCGTTCTTGGCGTTCTCCTGGCGGTGATCACCGGCTGGTATGTTCTTGATCCGCTGCTCGCCAGCCTCGTTGCCCTCAACATTCTCTGGTCGGGCTGGAAAGTCGTGAAGTCCTCCCTCAGCGGATTGCTGGATGAGGCGGTGCCGGACGACATGCTCGCTTCGATGCGTTCAGTGATCTCTACGGCCGCGACCGGAGCCATCGAGGTTCACGACCTGAAAACGCGCCACGCCGGCAAGATGACATTCGTGGATTTCCATCTCGTGGTTCCCGGAACAATCAGCGTCAGCGAGGCTCACGAGATCTGCGACAAGATCGAACAAGCCATCAGGGACGCTTTTGGCGATGTCACGGTCACCATCCATGTTGAGCCGGACAATCAAGCTCAGCAGCATGGGGTTTTGGTTCTCTGAATAGAGGCGACCTTGGCCCTCCAAGCCGGGAGTACGCCGATGCCGGAGACTTCATGCTCGCCTCAGCCTGATCTGATACCGGCGAGATCTGCCGAATTGTTCTTGCGCCAAGCAATCCGGCTGTGACGATGTCGCGCGGGTTACGGGGCAAAGCACGATGCGTCGGTCGGTAAGCAGCCCCCTGTATAGCGGCGCATCGGTCTTGGTTGCAGCCCTTGCCGTCTGTGCCGCACATGCAGCCGATGGGGGAAATGCGCCTTCAGCGGACCTCAAGTACATCGTCACCGTGGGATCGTCCCTAGAGGTGGCACCGGATTATCCAGGCGCGCGCCGAGTTGGCTCGACCGTGCTCCCCTCGATCGACATCCGGCGCTTCGATGAAGTCGAGGAGCTATCCGCACCCGACGATGGTATTGACTACACCTTGCTGGATGTTGTGGGACTCGAACTGGGCCCGGTGATCGATTTCCGTGACCGGAGAAACTCATCCGCGGCGGGTTTCCCGGGGCTGCACGACCTGTCATTCGACGTTGCTGCCGGTGCCTTTCTCCAGACCTGGATCGCTCCCGATCAGCTTCGCCTGCGAACGGAAGCTCGCCAAGCCGTTACGAACGGCAGTGGCCTCGAAGTCGATGCTGGCATCGATTGGTTCAAGCGTTTCGGGGATGATTGGGTGCTTTCAATTGGCCCCCGGCTTTCCTTTGCCGATGCCTCATACATGAAAAGCTATTTCGGCGTCTTGCCTAGCGAGGCTGCCTCGTCAGGCCTCTCGGCCTTCAACGCCGGCTGGGGGCTGAAATCGGTAGGGCTGACCGCGTCGGTCAGCTACCAGATCTCACCGACGTGGTCGCTGGATCTATACGATCGTCTGGACGAACTCACCGGCAACGCAGCCAGAAGCCCCATTACCCTGTCCGGGGCCGGCCGCCGCATGCAGAACACGGCGGGGCTCTCTCTCAGCTACAGCTTCACGCTGAACCTCGGTCATCCCTGAGGGCCAGCGATCGGCACGTCCGAGGCCGGCATTCCGGCAATGGCGGCTTGTCCGCCAACATTCACAAAACTGATGTCTAACTGACACATGCGTGCCCTATCCGGTGCAGGCTGCCGGGGCAGTCGCCGCCGGCAATGTACAGTTATTCGGGGGCACCCTATGGCAATCCTTAAGTCCGTCGCGCTGAAGCTTGGCGCGCTCCTCATCGGTGCAGGCATCGTGGCAGGCTCCGCCGCCGCGGCCGAGATAACCGGCGCGGGCGCCACCTTCCCCTACCCGCTCTATTCGAAGTGGGCCGAGAGCTACAAGGCCAAGACCGGTGTCGGCCTGAACTATCAGGCGATCGGTTCGGGCGGTGGTGTCAAGCAGATCAAGGCTAAGACCGTCACCTTCGGCGCCACCGACAATCCGCTCAAGAAGGACGCGCTGGCTGCTGCCGGTCTTGTTCAGTTCCCGACCGTCATGGGCGGCATCGTCCCGATCGTCAACCTCAAGGGCATTGGCCCGAACAAGATGGTCCTCGACGGCCCGACGCTCGCCGACATCTACGCCGGCAAGATCAAGACATGGAACGACCCGGCCATCACCAAGCTGAACCCCGGCCTCACCCTGCCGGCCTCCGCTATTGCCACCGTTTGGCGTTCTGACGCTTCCGGCACCAACTTCAACTTCACCTACTACCTCTCGCAGGTCAGCGCCTCCTTCAAGTCGTCGATCGGCTCGGGCAACAGCGTGAAGTGGCCGGCTGGCATTGGCGCCAAGGGTAACGATGGCGTTGCCGCCACCGTGAAGCAGACCGCCAACTCGATCGGCTTCGTCGAATACGCCTATGCCAAGCAGAACAGCGTCGCCTTCACCAAGATGGTCAATGCCGCCGGCAACGTCGTTTCGCCGGACGTTTCGACCTTCACCGCCGCCGCGGCCAGCGCCGACTGGTCCAAGGCTGTCGGCTTCTACCTGATCCTCGCCAACCAGAGCGGCGCCCAGGCATGGCCGATGACCGCCGCGACGTTCATCCTGGTCGAAGCTCGCCCGAAGGATACGGCTGCCACCGCCGAAGCCCTGAAGTTCTTCGACTGGGCCTATTCGAACGGCGATGCCGCTGCCAAGGCCCTCGACTACGTGCCCATGCCGGCCGCCGTCAAGGCTTCGGCCCGCGCGACCTGGGTTCGCGACATCACCGTCGGCGAGAACAACGCCCCGCTTTACAAGCCGGCTCAGTAATCAAGGCTGCGGCGCTTGAAACACATCGCGGGGACGCACCGATCGTGCGCCCCCGTCGACATACCTGACGAAACCGTTTCCCATTCTTATGGCGGTATTCTGCCCAATGACCGATGAAGCCCTCGAAGCGCACCTTGAGGAGCCACGGACCGCTCCGGAGATGACCGGAACCTTGCGTCTTTATCGCCGGCAAGACGCCGTTTTCCGTGCCGTGACATTCCTTTCGGCTGCGCTCGTCGTCATCGTGCTGGCCGGCATGATCGCCTTCCTCATCAGAGGTGCCATGCCGGCGTTGGTGGCAGCAGGCCCCTCGTTCCTCTGGTCGTCGGATTGGGACACGGTCGAAGACGTCTACGGCGCGCTCGCTCCCATTACCGGAACCCTCGTCACAGCCACCATCGCCATGGTGATCGGCATCCCAGTCAGCTTCGGCATTGCCATGTTCCTGACCGAGATCTGCCCCACCGTACTGCGCCGGCCGATCGGCACAGCCATCGAGCTTCTGGCCGGCATTCCCAGCGTCGTGTTCGGTATCTGGGGACTGTTCTACCTGACGCCGGTCCTGCAGGAGTATATCCAACCGGCACTGATCGATATCCTCGGCCCATTGCCGGTCATCGGAGCGTTGTTCCAAGGCCCGCCCTTCGGCATCGGCATCCTGGATGGCGGCATCGTGCTCGCCATCATGGTGCTTCCTTACATCACCTCCATCACCCGCGATGTGTTCATGACCGTGCCGCCACTGCTGCGCGAATCGGCCTACGGCATGGGATGCACCACCACCGAAGTGGTCTGGAAGATTGTCATACCCTATTGTCGCGTCGGCCTTATCGGCGGTGTCATGCTCGGTCTCGGGCGGGCACTCGGCGAAACGATGGCGGTGACCTTCGTCATCGGCAACACCTATCAGATCAGCGCATCGCTCCTCGCCCCGGGCACGACCATCTCGGCGGCGATCGCCAATGAGTTCAACGAGGCATTCGAAGAACCGCATCTGTCGGCGCTGATCGCGCTCGGGCTTGTCCTCTTCCTGATCACCTTCACGGTGCTCGCTCTCGCCAAGTGGATGCTTCTGGCACTCGACAAACGGGAGGGACGCTGATGAGCGGCCGGGTACGTCGCCGCAGCGCGGTCAACGTCGTCGTTCTGTCCCTTTCGGTGGCCACCGCCCTCATCGGCCTTGGCTTTCTGACGCTGATCGGCTGGACACTGGTCTCACGCGGCTTGACCGCCTTGAACCTCGACCTCTTCACGCTCGAAACGCCGCCGCCCGGCAGTCGGGGTGGCCTCATCAATGCCATCGTCGGTTCGGCGATGATGACGGGCCTTGCCATGCTGATCGCCACGCCAATCGGCATTCTGGCCGGTACCTACCTGGCCGAGTATGGCCGCCACAGTCGGTTCGGCAGTGTCGCCCGCTTCATCAACGACATCCTGCTGTCGGCTCCATCGATCCTGGTCGGCCTGTTCGTCTATGGGTTCACGGTGTTGCCGATGCAGCATTACTCGGCCTGGGCCGGATCGATCGCGCTGGCGCTGATCGCACTGCCCGTCATCGTGCGCTCCACGCAGGACATGATCGGCTTGGTGCCGGTACCGCTTCGCGAGGCGGCTGCGGCGCTCGGTGCGCCGGAATGGCGGGTCATGGTGTCGATCGTCTGGCGGGCTGCCGGCAGCGGCATGCTGACGGGCGTGCTGCTGGCGGCGGCGCGTATCTCGGGAGAAACCGCACCGCTGTTGTTCACGGCACTCAACAATCAGTTCTGGTCGACGAACCTCAACGCTCCCATGGCAAACCTCCCGGTGGTGATCTATCGCTTCGCTCTCAGCCCTTACGACGACTGGCAGCAACTCGCCTGGGGCGGCGCCTTCCTGATCACTCTCGCTATCCTCGTTCTCAACGTGCTGGCGCGACTTGTTTCATCGCGCAGCCAACTGAAGGTTTGACAATGGCCAGCCAGACGCTCGCTGCCCGCCCGAGGGTGAACACAAAGGCTGACGACGGCGAAACAGTCGGCATCAAGGTGTCGGTCCGGGATCTCAACTTCTACTACGACAAGTTCCAGGCGCTGAAAAACGTCAACCTCGACCTGCAGGACCGACGCGTCACCGCCTTCGTCGGACCGTCGGGCTGCGGCAAGTCGACGTTGCTCAGGATCTTCAATCGCATCTACGACCTCTATCCGCGCCAGCGGGCCGAGGGATCCGTGATGATCGGTGGCCGCAACATCCTCGACCGGGATCAGGATCTCAACGCCCTCAGGGCCATGGTCGGCATGGTGTTCCAGAAGCCGACGCCGTTTCCCATGACCATTTATGAGAACATCGCTTTCGGCATTCGTCTCTATCAGTCGCTGCCGAAGTCGGAGCTCGACGACCGGGTCGAACATGCCCTGAGGCGCGCCGCGCTCTGGGTCGAGGTCAAGGACAAGCTGCGGCAGAGCGGTCTCAGTCTCTCCGGTGGACAACAGCAACGTCTTTGTATTGCCCGCACCATCGCCACCGAACCAGCCGTGGTCCTGCTCGATGAGCCAGCGTCGGCCCTCGACCCGATCTCCACTGCCAAGGTCGAGGAGCTCATTTCCGAGCTCCGCTCCGACTATTGCATCGCCATCGTAACGCATAACATGCAGCAGGCGGCCCGTTCGTCGGACTACACCGCCTTCATGTATCTCGGCGAGCTGGTCGAGTTCGGCGCCACCGAGCGGATTTTCACCATGCCGAAAGACAAACGCACGTCCGACTATATCACCGGCCGATTTGGCTAAATCGCAGTCGGACAGCCTACCGAACAAGGTTTGACCAGGCGGACGCAGGTTCGCCCGGTGTTCCCGTTCGAACCTCGGGATCTGGTGTAAAGCACATCTCAAAGTGCCAAACACCGAGTAAGCTCCTTCTCCTCAGCAATGACCGGCATGTTCGCTCGGCGAGATGAACCGATAGTTCACTCTTGCCTGCCACAATCATCAGTGAATGCCGGCCTCCGCTGGCCATACTCTTGCTTCTCGGCATTGCCGGAGGAAATGAGACTTTGCTGACTGAAGGTCAAAGCAGATCACCGGAATCCAGCGGAACCATGCATGCGCTGATCGTCGACGACAGCAAGTCGGTGTTGCTGTGGATCGGCGCGGCCTTGACCGAAATGCCGAACCTTGCGCTCGACCTTTGCGACACGCCGGAAGAAGCGTTGGCGCTCGCCGGGACGCGGCAATACGACCTGGTGATCGTCGACTATCTGATGCCCAATCTCACCGGGATCGAAGTCACCGAAGCCTTGCGTCGCCAGCCTGATTACCATGCCGTTCCCATCGTCATGATTACTGCCGAGCAGGACAGCGAGATCAGGCTCCAGGCGATCGTCGCCGGCGTCAACGACTTCCTCAACAAGCCCTTCGACCCGATCGAGTTGCGGGCGCGCGTCACCAATCTGATATCCCTCCGAAGTACACAGCTAGAGCTGGCAGCTCACGCGCATCGTCTTGAAGAAGCCGTTCGTGAGGCGACGGCCGAGCTGGCATCTCGCGAAAAGGAGATGATCTGGCGTCTGGCTCGGGCCATCGAAATGCGCGACGGCGGCACCGGCGCCCATGTGGCGCGCGTGGCGTCAATCAGCCGGCTAATCGCCGAGGGTTTGTCGCTCGCCCCGCATTTTTGTCAGATGATCTATCTGGCAGCCCCGCTGCACGACATTGGGAAGATCGGCATTCGCGACGCCGTTCTGAACAAGCCGGGACGACTTACGCCGGAAGAAATGGATGAAATCCGCGAGCACGTGAACTACGGCGTCCGGCTGCTCGACAATGGAAGCTCCGATCTCATTCGCGTCGCCTCCGCCATCATCGGGGGTCACCACGAGAAATGGGATGGCAGCGGATACCCCCAAGGCCTTGCGGGAACAGCGATACCGATCGAGGCCCGCATCACGGCTCTCGCCGATGTGTTCGACGCGTTGACTTCTGCCCGCCCCTACAAGGAGGCCTGGCCCTTGAAGCGCGCCTATGATGAAATTGTTCGCTGCTCGGGCAGCCACTTCGATCCGGACTGTGTTCGGGTATTTTGCGAGAAATGGCCGGGCATCGAAGAGATCGCCCTCACCCTCCGTGACGACGAGGAAGGATCGACGGTCTAGTACCTTCAGCGCACCAAGACGCTTCTTGCCGGGCGCAGTTGACGGCAGTGCCGAATACTCGACCATCTGTGTTTGCGACGGGCTCAGGCCGAACGATCAGTTGCCCCCCGATCACGACGATTGCAGCACTCAAATATTAGCAACACGCATTGAGCGTCCGTCCTTCAGGGCACCCGTATGACTACCTAGGTAATTTTTTCACGCCGCCGGATTCATCTGGTCACAGCGTCCTAGCCATATCTGAGGTAGCAACCAACGCGAGTCTGCAAGGTCAGATCTTGTGGCTGCGCTTCAGCTAAAAGCGCATGATTCCCTGCATTTGTTACAAGCCCAGTACTCGTCAAACGAGTCTATTGAATCTTGAGTATTAACAAGGCTCGTCACTTATTTATGAATCTATTCCCGGCATTTTGATTCAATTCGACAACGTAAAATTCCAGTTTATGGAAATTTAGCAATTGCCTTCCATATTTTGGCCATCAGTAGGAGCCGTCCAATGGAGAAATCAACCGTCATTCGGATGCATCCAAATCTATGTGTCGCGGATATCCAATCCTCTTATTCTACCATTTTGGAAGCTATCGAGGAATTTTCCAGCATTCAACTGGGTATCCCGGCCAACGCGGCAGTTGACCTCAGCTTTCTCCAACTCATCGAAGCCGCGAGACTGAAAGCCACCGAACAGGGCAAGACCCTTTCGCTTCTTGAGCCGGCGAGCGGCGAGCTTAAGCGCGCGCTAGACCGGAGCGGCCTCATGACAGCCGCAACAATTGCCGATCGTTCATTCTGGCTCCATGAGGAGACCGCCCAGTGACCGCGAGTATTCTGACCGTCGACGACTCGATGTCGGTGCGCATGACGACGCGCATCGCCCTCACCGGAGCCGGCTACAAAGTGACGGAGGCGGTCGACGGTCTCGACGGCCTCAACAAGGCCCGAGCAAGCCGTTTTGATCTGGTCATTACCGATCTCAACATGCCGAACATGGACGGCTTGCGCATGATCGAAGAGTTCCGGCGTCTGCCCAACCAGATCGGCGTCCCCATCCTGTTCCTTACGACTGAATCTGATGCTGCCCTCAAGGGAAGGGCCAAGGCAGCCGGAGCAACCGGCTGGCTGGTGAAACCCTTTGAACCGGATCAGCTGATCAAGCTCGTGCAAAAGGTGCTCGCCAAATGAGCAATCCCGATCCCGCAGATATCTTCCGCATCGAAGCGGCCGAACTGCTCGAGCAGATGGAGCAAGGGCTTCTGGACCTCGAGCATCGTCTCGACGATCGCACGCTGGTTGATGCCGTCTTCCGCGCCCTCCACACCCTCAAGGGGTCGGGCGCGATGTTCGGCTTCGACCAGCTCGCCGCCTTCACCCACCATTGCGAGACTGCGTTCGATCGCGTCCGCAAGGGGCAGGCCGAAGCGACGCCTGCATTGGTCTCGGCGGTTCTCGAAGCCCGTGATCACATGCGTGCCCTGGTCGAAGACCCCAGTGGCGACCACGCCGCCGAAGAACGCTATCTTCTCGACCGCTTGCAGGCAGCCGTCTCGGGTACAGCGGCAGTCGCGCCACCCGCCACTTCCACGGTTCAGACAACTGCCAAGCAAGAAGTGTCGGGCGCCTTGACGACCTGGCGGATCAAGTTCGGTCTGCCGGAGAACACATTCGTCAACGGCACAAATCCGCTGAGCTTCCTCGATGAGCTGCGGGCAATGGGCGAATGCCGCGTCGTCCTCGACAAGTCGGCGTTGCCGCCGCTCGAGAAGCTTGATCCGACGGCACTGTATTTTGCCTGGGAAGTGACGCTGACCACCGATAGCAGTCGCGCCGACATCGAGGACGTCTTCCTGTTCGTCATGGACGACATGGCCTTGGAAATCGAGGCTCTGAACGAGGTTGCGCCGGCCGCCGAGATTTCTGCTCCAGTCGCTCCGGTGGCGGAGACGCCGCCAGCCGCCGTCGCCACCGACCCGTTGCCGGAGCGTCCGGTTCCCGAGATCGCCGCGCGTCCCGCTGTCGAAGCGTCCGATCCGAAACTGCGCCGCAAGGTCGAGAGCGTCCGCGTCCCTGCCGAGCGTCTTGACGAACTGATGGATCGTGTCGGCGAGCTGGTCATCGTTCAGTCTCGCCTGCAACAGATTGCCGCCACCAGCAGCGACATCGGGCTGCGGACTGTCAGCGAGGAGATGGAACGTCTTTGCAGCGAGCTGCGCGTCACCATGATGGTGTTGCGCATGGTGCCCGTCGCCACGCTGTTCGATCGCTATCGTCGCCTGGTGCACGACCTTCAGCGCGACACCGGCAAGAAGATCGAGCTTTCGACCGATGGCGAGAGCACGGAAATGGACAAGACGGTGATCGAGCGCCTAGCCGATCCGCTGGTTCATCTGGTGCGCAACGCCGCCGATCATGGTCTGGAGGGCAGTGATGCCCGCCGGGCGGCCGGAAAGCCCGAGGTTGGGACCATTCGTCTGTCAGCCCGCCAAACCGGCGGCGAGGTGATCATCTCGGTGACCGACGATGGCCGGGGCATAGACCGGGTCAAGGTACGGGCCAAGGCGGAATCCGCCGGCCTCATCCAGCCTGGAGCGACCATAGCCGACCAGGACCTGCTGCAGATGATCTTCCAGCCAGGTTTCTCAACGGCTTCGTCGGTGACGAACCTTTCCGGCCGGGGCGTCGGCATGGACGTGGTCAAGAAGGCCATCGAGTCGCTGCATGGCTCGATCGACCTCGCCAGTCGTCCAGGTGAAGGATCCACCGTGTCGCTACGCATTCCACTGACGCTGGCCATCATCGACGGCCTGCTCGTCAGAGTGGGCGAAGGACACTACGTGATCCCGCTGCCGGCCGTCGAGGAATGCATCGAAATCAGCCAGGAAGAGGATCTGCGTTCGCGCGGCCGTGCCTTCCTGTCGCTTCGGGACACCCTGGTGCCGTTCATTCGCTTGCGCGAGCTGTTCGCCACCGGCACCACGCCCGATCCCTACCAGAAGATGGTGGTGGTTTCGACCGGTGAAGAACGCGTCGGGCTGATCGTCGACCAGATCATCGGTCACCACCAGACGGTCATCAAGTCGATGTCCAAGCTGCATGATGACGTGACCACCTTCTCGGGGGCCACCATTCTCGGTGACGGCTCTGTCGCGCTCATCCTCGACGTGGCCAACCTCATATCGCTTGGCCAGGAGCAGGAGGCGCAGTTGCGCGCAATCGCATGAGTGACCTAGCCCTCAAGACCAAAACGGCTCAGGACCCTTCCGCCGACGAGATCGAGGTTCTGACCTTCGAAATCGGCGGGGAGACGTTCGCCCTCGAAGCGGCCATCGTGCGGGAGATCCTCGATCTCTTGCCGGAGACGGTCGTTCCAGGCAGCCGACCGTTCGTCAACGCGGTGATCAACTTCCGCGGCAAGGTCATCCCGCTCGCCGACATCCGCGTTGCGATGGGCATGCCAGCTGCGGCCACAACCATCGACAGCCGCATCGTGGTGGTCGAGCTCGATCTCGATGGCTCGCCCTCGCTTGTCGGCCTCAGGACCGACCGCGTCAACGAAGTCACGACATTGTCGAAAGCAGGCGGCGAACCGCCACCCCGCGTCGGCCTCAAATGGCCGCCGCAGTTCATCGAGTGCCTGATTCATCGGGAAGGCTCGTTCATCATCTTCCCCGATCTCATGGCCATCTTTTGTTCAAAGGGTCGCACGAGCCAGCCGGACTGAGTCGCTGGGCCCTACAGCTACAAACTTCTCCATGTCGAGCACCAGGTCAGAGAAACCGAGTGCAGCTAGGAACAAAAGTATCATGCGTCTCACTATCAAGCTCAAACTCGCGCTGTCCTTTGCGTTTATCATTGCCCTTGTGGGCGGCATGGCAACGCTGGCCATTTCCAACCTGTCATCGCTGAACTCGGCAATTTCGGAGATGGTCAGTGGCCCAGCCGCAGACCTCAACAACATCCGTGGATTGGCTCTAGCCTTCAATGAAAGCATCCGGGCAGAGAAAAACACCGTCATGAACCAGGATGCGACCCAGATCGAAGGGTACATCAAGACATCCAACACGAAGTCGGATGAAGCTCTCGGTTTCGTGACGAGCCTTCAGCAGTCCACAAACCCTGAAATCGCCGGCGAGGCGACAGACTTTCTGAAGTCCTATCAGGAACGCGACCCGCTCAGGAAAAAAATCCTGGAACTCGGCCAAATCAACACCACCGAGAGCAACGCCGAAGCTGCAAAGATCAGCATGGTCAGCACCAAGCAGCTGAACAATACATTGTTCGGTTTGCTCGACTCCATGTCTACGAAAATTTCAGACAATCTCCACAAGACCGATCAGGAGACCAACGACCTCTACGCGAGCTCTCGCATGATGTTGTTGACCTTCATCACAGTTGTTACCGTCTTCTCAGTTGCCATTGCCTTTTGGATGTCGCTTTCCATCGCCCGTGGCCTGAAACGTGGCGTCGAGTTGGCCGAAGCCGTTGCGATCGGTGATCTCAACCATGAAGTCGCTCACAAGGCCAACGACGAGATCAAGGATCTGATCTCGGCCATGCAGAAGATGACTGCCAACCTGCGCGAGACTGCCGGCATGGCTGCCGAGATCTCCAACGGTGATCTCACGGTTACGCCCAAGCCGCTTTCCGACAAGGACACCCTCGGCAAATCGCTGCTCGACATGGTTGAGCGTCTGCGCTCGGTGGTGAGTGACGCGCTCGTTGCCTCCGACAACGTGTCGGCGGGTAGCCAGCAGCTGTCGTCGGCTTCCGAGCAGATCGCCCAGGGCGCGACCGAGCAGGCCTCGTCGGCCGAGGAAGCTTCCTCGTCGATGGAAGAGATGGCGTCCAACATCAAGCAGAACGCCGACAACGCCGCCCAGACCGAAAAGATCGCCCGCCAGTCCGCCAAGGATGCGGAGAGCTCCGGTCAGGCCGTTACCCAGGCCGTCGCCGCGATGCAGACCATTGCCGAGAAGATCGGCATCGTCCAGGAGATCGCCCGCCAGACCGACCTTCTCGCCCTCAACGCCGCCGTCGAGGCAGCGCGCGCCGGCGAGCATGGCCGTGGCTTCGCCGTCGTCGCCTCGGAAGTCCGCAAGCTCGCCGAGCGGTCGCAGGCAGCCGCCACCGAGATCTCGCAGATGTCGGTCGACAC
>JARKNW010000027.1 GCA_029976075.1 Pleomorphomonas sp. | reverse complement strand
CGGCCCGCTGGCTGATCGCCGCCGCGCTGATCTTCCTGGGGTCGGTGACGGCGATGTGGATGGCCGGCCGGGCGCACGGCCGCCGGCTCGCCGCCCAGCCGGCGGAGTGATACCAACAGGCATTGAAAATGCTTGTTGGTATTCCGCTTGCCGATTTCTCATGCCGCTGATGCACATGAGAAATCGGCAATGTCTTCAATGAGCGGATGCGGAAGCATCTTCGCGAATTGGTATGAACCGCATGATGACGCCATACGGGGTGCGCGATTATCTGAGGGAGCGCGGCACCGCCTCGCTCACCGACGTCGCGCTGCATTTCGACGCCAGCGAGGACGCCGCCCGCGCCGTCCTCGACCTGTGGGTCGGCAAGGGCAAGGCGCGGCCGCTGCCGGCCGGCGCCGTCTGTGCCAAGGCCGGTTCCTGCGGCTGTGCCTGCAAGCCCGAGGACATCTTCGAGTGGGTCGGCGAGCAACGGGCGGCCGGCTGAGCCAGGTCTTTCGGAACGAAAAAGCCCCGGCCTCCCGTGAGGGAGCCGGGGCTTCCGATTTTCGGGACGGACCCGTCAGATGGCGGCCTTGATCCAGTTGGCGAGATCGCTCTTGGGGGCGGCGCCGACCTTCATGGCGGCCGGCTGGCCGTTCTTGAAGATGATCAGCGTCGGGATCGAGCGGACGCCGTACTTCATCGCTGTGTTGCCGTTTTCATCGATGTTGAGCTTGGCGATGGTGATCTTGCCATCAAGCTCGCCGGCGATCTCATCGAGTGCCGGGGCGATCATGCGGCATGGGCCGCACCACTCGGCCCAGAAATCGACGAGAACGGGGGTCGACGAGGCAAGCACGTCGGTGGGAAATGACTGATCGGTGACTTTCTTGGTCGACATGGCAGACCTCGTGAGCTGAGCAACGTGACGCCGACTCATGTCCGGGACACGCCTGTTGCCCCAAAGCTAAGGAGCGGCCCCGGCAGCGTCAAGCGCAGCCAAAGAGGGGCTGAGGGAAATGGTGAGCTCTCCCTGAGAGTGGTTGCCGATAAAACAACGGCTTAGGAAAAATACCCAACGGACTTTTGCTTCAGGGCTGATCTTCGATTTCGTATTCGTGATCGACGGGCTCGGCACCAGCGTCCACGGCCTCCAGATAGGCGGCAAGCGCGATGTCGAGCGTGTCCGGCATAACCTCGTCAAACCGCGCGGATCCGGTCCACAGAATTGCCGCGCGGATCGGGCGGTCATGCCAGATATGGCCGAGCACCGCCCGGTAAAGAGCCAGCTGCAGGACGTATCTTTGCGGAACGGAACGCGGCGGACGAACGGCCGTCTTGTAGTCCACGATCATCACCGTTTCCGATCCGACCAACAGACGATCGACACTGCCGTTGACGGGAATGGTTCGGCCGGCTGGTGTTGTGATGCTGCCACCGATCGCAGCCTCGGCTCGGGCCGCCGGAGAAAAAACCAGCTCGAGGTCCGGGCGGCCGAGGAGCGCGACAATGCTTTCCACAAGCGCCGCTCGGTCGCCCTCGGGAAGATCCGGGAGGCGACGGGCAAGGTAGCTGTCCGCTGCCGTGGCGCGAGCTGCCGGATCGATGTCCGGTAGAAGCTCGAAGAGTCGATGAAGCACGGAGCCGCGAACGGCAGCCGCCGGATCGAAGGTCGTTGTCGGCACGCCGATCGATCCAGGCGCCGAGGCGCGTGAAGGTGCCACGCTGGCAGAGTCCGGCGTGGCGTCGGCCACCTTGCAGGTGAGCCATTGAGGTAGGGGGTCCGAGGGACGAGGCGCGAGCTGGGTTTGCTTGACAGGCGCCGGAGGATCTTCATTCTCCGCACGCCAGCGCCAAGCCACGACGGTGCCGTTTGCATCCTTGATCGTCTCGGCATCGCTACCGAGCGCTGCCGCTACGAGACCATGCCAGCGACGATCGGCTCCTTCGTCGGCTCCCTTGAGACCGGCGACGATCAGCCGGTCCCGGGCACGGGTCAGTCCGACGTAGAGCAGACGTCGGTACTCCTCTTCCTGCGCGGCAATGAAGGCTTGCGCTGCCGCCTCGACGGGTGCCGGACGGAAGGCCCCGCTCTGTCGCCAGACGATCGGTGAGGCAGGACCATCGCTCACCGCCAGCACGTCGGGCAGGTTCTTTTCGCTGGCCGGTTTGTCGCCGGGATCAATCAGGAACACGATGGGCGCCTCCAGGCCCTTCGATCCGTGCACGGTCATGACCCGTACCTCGTCGCGCTCGGCATCGAGTTCGCGACGGATCAGCTCGCCACCCTTGGCGAGGCGGTCGATGAAGCCGTTCAGGCCTGCCACTTCCTCGCCCTCGTAGGCGAGTGCCAGCGTCAGCAACTCATCGATCACCTCGTCGGCTTCCCGACCGAAGCGCGCTCGATAGGCAGCTCGCCCGCCATCGGGCCCGACGAGGGTCGATAGAAAGACGAAGGGTTCGCTCCGGTCGGCTCGACTCATCCATAACGCAACGGTGGCGCGCAGCGTCTCGGCGTCCGTGTCTCCCTCGGCGGCCCGTTGCAGGACGGCATCCCAGAGATGGCCCGACCGTCCATGGGCCAAGCGAAACAGCGCCTCCTCGGAGAGTCCGACAAGCGGAGACTTGGCCACCGTGGCCAACGTCAGGTCGTCTTCCGGCAACAGCGCAACGCGAGCGGCGGCCAGCAGGTCCTGGGTGACGATATGGCCGACCACGTCGAGCCGATCGGCGCCTGCCACTGAAACGCCCCGTTTCTTGAGCGCCCTGTTGACTGCCTCTACGAAGGCGCCCCGCTTGCGGACGAGCACCAGCACGTCACCGGGCCTGATCGGCGCGCCTGTGGCTTCGATGCGTGTCTCCGAGTGCAGCCAGCCGGCGATTTCATCGGCAATTCGCCCGGCAAGACGGACGGCAGGGCTTGTGGTTGCCGTGGCGTCGACCGGGTCTTCCCAGTTGCCGGGCGGGGGCGCCGGCAGTTTCTCGATGGCCGGCCACAGCTCCACGAGACCGGGCTCGCGGCCGCGTACTGTCTCGTGGACGGTCGGGCCGGCGTCGGTGGAAAGACCGGCGTGCGCCTCCGGATTTCGGAACACGGCGTCGACCGCGCCCACCACGGCGGCCGTCGAGCGGAAGGACAGGGTAAGGCGAAGATCGTGAACCGGCAGGCCAGCGTCGGCAAGCCGCCGTCCAAGCGTCTGACGCGTAAGGCCGAACAGATGCGGGGCAGCTCCCTGAAAGGAGTAGATGGACTGCTTCTCGTCGCCGACGGCGAAAACGGTACGCCGACGGCCGGAACGCGCGCCCTCACCGGCCGAAAACTCACCCGTCAGCGCCTCGACGATCTGCCACTGCCGGGGCGAGGTGTCCTGTGCCTCGTCGACCAGGACGTGATCGAGCCCTTCGTCGAGCTTGTACTGCACCCACTCCGCGGCATCCGAACGTGAGAGAAGGGCCGCCGCCCGGCCGATCAGATCGTCGAAATCAAGGAGCCCAAGTCGTGCCTTCCTTGCTTCGATGAAGCCGATCAACCGGTCGGCGAGGCGAAGGAGCGCGGCGCTGCGCGTTCCCCATAGAGTTGCCGACAGAGCGCGCTCAAGCGCAAGGAGTCGTAGCGCTTCCCGCTCGAAGCGTTCACTGGCATCCGGCAGCGCATCGCAGACATCCTTGGTGAAGGAGCGCTTGCGCACCCCTCCCTTGTCCGTCAGGAACAGGCCACGCCAAAGTGGTCGTCGCGCCTCGGCGTCGGGGGCGGCAATTGCCGCGCGAAAGGCGTCGGCAAGCGGCGGCATCGACTTGGATTTGGAAGCATCCAGCCGGTCGATGAGCTGGCTTAGGAACGGGCCGGGAAAGTCAGGTGAAACGGCCATCTCGTCGACAAGGCTTTGGCGGCTCGCTCCAGCGGGAGCGCCGAGCGCCTGTGGCAGCATGGCGAGTGCGTCATCGACCGATGATGTGCCGCTGAAGAAGGCTGCAAGTTCGTCGCGCGACGCGACGACGGCACGAAGCGCCCGATCCAGCGCTTCGTCACCGGCAATTGCCACCAGTTCACCAAGCGCCCGGCCTTCCGGGCTGTCGGGATGGCTCGCGCAGGCCGATAGAAGCTCGGTTCGCGCTTCGGAATAGAGATCTGCGGCACGGGTATCGTCGAGCACCCGGAAGCGTCCGTCGAGGCCGGCTTCAAGCGGAAAGCGTTGCAAGAGCGCTTCGGCGAAGGCGTGGATCGTCTGGATCTTGAGACCGCCTGGCGTTTCGATGGCACGGGCGAACAGCCGTCGAGCCGGAGCCAGTCGATCGGGTTGCACGAGACTTCCTTCGAGCTCGGACAGGACGCGGGTAAGCTCGTCATCCGTGAGGCCGGCCCAGCGGCCGAGTTCGTCGAAGACGCGGCCGGACATTTCCGCCGCTGCCGCCTTGGTGAAGGTGAGACAGAGGATGCGGCCTGGGTCGACCCCATCGAGCAGCAAGCGGATGACCCGCCGTGTCAGGACCCATGTCTTGCCCGAACCGGCATTGGCAGACACGAAGGCGGAAGCGCCCGGGTCTGTAGCGAGAAGCTGGGTATGGCGCGTGGCGGCCGGAATCTTCATTCCTCGCCTCCCTCATCCTCAACTCCCCATTCGCTGACCCGCGCGAGATGATCGTAGTCGCCGCGGTCGGTCTTGCGGAAGGGCCGGGCACGCGAAAGGTAGCCGCGGGCCGGATCGGCATAGGCGCGAACCAGACCACGAAGACGCGATTCCGCCTCGGTAATGGTCTGTTCCAGCGATACCGAGTCGCCACCGCGTGGCTCGTGGCCGGTGTAGCTTTCGATCTCGTCTTGCCCTTCGAGGCCGCGCAGGACCACATGAACGAGTTCCGCCGCCTCGCGTGGGCCGGACAGGCGCGAGAAGCCGCCATGACGGGCGATGACCGCCTCGAGCGGCAGCTGTGGCGTCAGTTGGGCGGCGATCTGCGCGGCGGTAGGTGCCCGGCCTGTCTTGAAGTCGGTGATGCTGATGCGTCCATCCTCTTCGACGTCGATGCGGTCGGCGCGACCGGTCAGCGTGAAGCGGTCCGTTAGCGCGAAGCTGCCCTCGATCTCCGGATGGCGGGCAACGGGCGAACGCCTGGCCTCGAACTCGAGCACGATGAACCGGGCCAGCGTCTGAAAGCGAGGCCACCAGAGCGCATGTACTTCCGGGTGGCTGGCGAGCGCTTCGGAAAAACGCACCCGGCCGAACTCGATCAGCGCGGCAATGGCCGCCTCGTCCCAAGGACCGGTCCATGTTGCCACGAAGTTGGCGAGGGTGTCGTGGACGAGCGTGCCGCGTGTGCCGAAATCGGGCGTTTCGCCAAAGCCATCGAGCGGCCTCAGCTTCAGAACGCGCTTGGCGTAGACCGCATAGGGGTCGCGAATCAGCGTTTCGATATCGGTGACCGGCAACATGCGGGGTCTGGCCGCAAGCGGCGGCGTCGGATTGGGACGAGGGGCGCGCGGCACAGTCGGCCGGTCGTCGAGCCTGCGGGCCCAGTCCAGGAAGCGGTCGCCGCGCTTTTCCATCGCCTCTGTTCGGGCCGGGCCGATGAGGCTGGTCAGGCGTTGCAGGAAGCGGGTTGGCACGGTCGGTGCCCCGCCGCGCCTTGCCGAACGGATCAACACCGTATCCGGCGAGCCGAGAGCCATCAAAAAGTCGTGGGCGGAAAGGCCGATACGGACTTCCGGCGGGCTGAGCCCAAGACCAGCGCGCATCGGTCGCGACAACCAGGCGCCGGTGTCCGTCACCGGCGGGAACACGCCTTCGTCGAGCCCGACGAGTACCAGTCTATCGGTCGGCAGAAGGCGTGCCTCGATCGGGCCGGTGACCAGAACGCGGGCATTGCGGCTCGGCGTGAGTACCAGCACGTTGCCGATCAGTGCCCTCAGCACTGGAGCGAAATCGGTATGGGCGAGTGGGAGGCCCACGTCGGGTGCGCGCGCGTGGTCCTCGAGAATCGACAGAAGCTGACGTTCCGCTCGGGTTGGCTCGCCAAGGTCATCCTCGGAACGACGGGCGACGCGATCCAGCGTCTCCCGTAAAGCATCCAGAAAGTCGGCGAGCGTCGGGGTCGGCAGGGAAGCCGCCGCGACCAGAGGCACCATCGCCTCTTGAAAGGAATCGGCGAGAGCGAGCGCGTCGGAGAGGGCATCGTCCGATACCTCGTCCTTTGCCTCAAGCATCCGCAAGGCCGTGGAGATGGCCGCGGTACCGCCGGCAAGACGAGGCCCGCGCAGGACCTTTCGCGAAATCAACCGGCCAGCCGGCCGCACCCGTGCCGGAGCCCAGCCAAAACGCGCCTCGGGATGACCGAGGATCGCCGCCACCTTTACGGGTGGAAAATCTTCCGTTGCCGCCTCCACGAGGAGAAGGGCAAGCTGGCCATAAGGCGTCTGCGGCAGCGGCTGTCCGGCAGTGTCCTCAACCTCGATGCCAAAGCGGCCGAGTTCGGCGACGACGCGACGGACGATGGTTCTATCGGGCGTCACGAGGATCGACCGTGCCGCCGGGTTCTCAAGGCATTGGCGAAGGGCGATGGCGGCTGCGAGCGCCTCTTCGGCCTCGTTGGCGGCGATGGCAAGGGAGACGCTGGCAAGGGCCGCTTCGGTGCCGGCGGCGTTGGCATCAAGCGTGGCGGCGTGGGCTGGCCAGTGATCGGTGACGGCGGCCGGCACAAGCGCTCTTCGGATGATGTCGGTGCGGGTGGCAAGCGCTTCCTTCGGTGCCCCCAGTTCGGCGATATCCTTTCGCTCGACGCCAAGCCGCTCCACGAGCCGGTTCATGGTGTGCTCGGGGTGGGCGCAATCGAAAATGCTGGCGGCAACCGTGTCAGCAGCGGCGGCGATATCGAGGCCCGGCAATACCAGGGCGCCTTCGGGCAGCGACAGCACGGCAGCCATCAGGTTGGCGGTACTTGGCACCGAGCCCGTCGAGCCAGCGATGATCACCGGGCCTGACGGCGGGCGGGTCTGCCAGCGGGTAATGGTCGCCTCAACCATCGCCCGGTGGAAGGCCCCGGCGCCAATCTGCCCTCTTTCAGCAATGGCGGCCGGCAAGGCCTCCGTGGCTATCTTGAGGAAGTTGAGCGATAGCTGCCACCAGGCGGCATAATCGTCGGGCACCAGCGTGGCGAGTTTGTCCCAGTCGACGCCTTCCAGTTCGGCTTGATCGAGAAGGGCGAGAAGGTCGGCGGAAAGGTTGAGCGCCTCGGCCGGCGAGCCCGGCACGGCTACCGGCTGGCCGGAGGGCGTCAACAACTGATCTTTGGTCACGCGTTCGCGCCAGTGACTGACGAGGCGGGCCAGCATCAGCCGTCGCTCGGCGGCGGCGATTACCGGCGGCAGGTCGAGCGCCTCGGGTGCCAGCAGGTCGTCTTCGGCTTGCTGAACGTCGGATACGGCGAGGATGCGAGGCAGCATGGTCGCCCCGCCACCGAAAGCGTCGCGGAAGGCCTGCCTGAGTGCCTCGCCAGCCCGGCGTGTCGGCAGATAGATGCTGACGTCCGCAAGCTCCAGCGGATGGCGGCGATAAGTCCGGCCGGCAATCAGCTCACCATCGAGAAGCGCTTCGGCCAGCGTGGCAAGAAAGGGCGCACCGGGAGAAATGGTGAAGACGCGCCCGGCCATTGGCTACTCCGCCGACAGTTGGATGGTTCGTTCTGCCTGCCTGATCGCGTCCGGTGTGCCGACATGCAGCCAAGTCCCCTCGAGCCGGACCCCATGCAGGCGGCCTTGGCCAATCAACTCGTCAAACACACGGTTGAGAGAGAAGGGGGCAAGTGGACGATCGGCGAAAATGTCCGGCTTGAAAATCGCGGCACCGGCGTAGACGAACGGAGCGACGGTGCGCTCGCGCCGGCGTGTCAGACGGCCGTCACCGGTCATGTCGAAATCGCCGACGCCTGAATAGCCAACCGAGCCGACGGTGGGAGCGAGCAGCAGCAGACCATCCATGCGCTCGCCGTCCCAGGAGCGGGCAAGAGCCGGCAGGTTGGCGGAAACACCCTCGATCCAGATGGAATCGGAGTTGAGGTGATAGAACGGGTCGTTGCCGAGATGAGGCAGCGCCTTGACAACTCCGCCCCCGGTATCGAGCAGCATGTCGCGCTCGTCGGAAACGACGACCGAAAGATCGCGCCGCTTGCCGACATGTACCTCGACGAGATCGGCGAGGTAGTGGACGTTGACAATTGCGGTCTCGACGCTGGCCTCGATCAGACGGTCGAACACCCGGTCGATCAGGCTGCGACCGAGCACCTCCACCAGCGGCTTCGGCGTCGTTGCCGTGATGGGGCGCATGCGCTTGCCGCGGCCGGCAGCCAGCACCATGGCCCGGCGAGGACGAAAGGCGGAAAGAAAAGCAGCATCAGTCATCTTGAAACGATCGGACTCTCAACGGTCGGAAAAAGGCTCACGGTCGGACGACCGGCGGGGCGAGCCGTTCATACCAGAGCTTGACCCCGGCGAGAACCTTGTCGCTCAGCGCTTTTTCGAAGTTGTGACGAACGCGCGGCACAAAACGAAGATGATGGGTGCGGCCGGTAAGCTTGGCGTAGCGAACGAAGCGACCGAGAATCTTGGCGTTTCGCTGAGCGCCGATGACAACGACCCGATCGCGGAACTCTGCCTCGTCGAATGGTCCGGCCACCTCGCGCCGACGGCTGCAATAGGCGTCAACCATCGCTGTGGCGAGATCGTCAGGAATATCGACGCGGGCATCGGTGACGAGCGAGGCGAGATCGTAGGCGGGAGAGCCAAGAAGGGCATCCTGATAGTCGATGAGGCCGATCGGATCTCCGTCGCGTTGCCAGAGGATGTTGGGCGAATGGTAGTCCTTCAGAACCCAGGCCGACCTGTCGTCGTCGAAGCGGGCAAGCAGCCCATCCCAGAGAGCCAGCCATTCGGCAGTTTCTGTGTCGTGGAGCGGTCGGCCGGTAATGTCGGGTGCGTACCAACTGGCGAACAGCTCCACCTCGGTCAGGAGCGCTCGTCGATCATAGGCAGGCAATGGGAAGGTTCGGCTATCATCGGAGCTGGCTACCTTGGGCCATACGATGCCCGCCATGTCGGCAAGCCGGCGAGCGGCCGCAAGATAGCGGTCATTGCTGGCCATGCCATCAGGCGCAATGCTTTCGGAGCCCAGGTCTTCGATGAGCAGTAGCCGCCTTGGCTCGTCAGCAGCGATGAGCCGCGGCGTACGAAAGCCATGCCGGCGGAGCGTGTCTCCGACGGCGAGAAAGGCTTCGAGGCGATCGGTGGCATGCACGATTGCCTCATAGGAAAGGCCATCGGCGTGAATCGGCAAAGTGCCAAACGACGGCCAGTGCATCAGGATGGCGCTGCCGCTTTCCTGCGTCGCGCGCTCGAAGCGACGGGTCGAAGCATCGCCCTGGACATGGGCCCGCGTTGCCATGGCAAGGCCGGAGCGTATGAGAAGGTCGCGAGCCGCAAAGGTCTCATCGAGCCGATCCGCCCAGTTGACGCCTTCCGCGTTCAGCGAAAAGCGTCGGCCGTCGAAACCATCGCCCTCGGAGATGACGATGTCGAGGCGATCGGCGGGCAGTTCATCACCAGCCCGATCGGGCCACTCGATCAGCGAGAGACCTTCGTTGATCGCTTCAAAGAAGCCGATCTCCACGAGCTCGTCGGGATCGGCGAGGCGATAAAGATCGAAGTGATGAACTGGAAAGCGAGCCGTCTCGTAGCTCTGCAGGACCGTGAAGGTCGGGCTTGGCACCTCGAGCTCGGGATTGCCGGCAAGGCGACGGATGACAGCTCTTGCGAAGGCACTCTTGCCCATGCCGAGGTCGCCATGAAGCGCGATGACATCGCCCGGCCGGACGATGGCTGCGATATCGTCGGCAAGACGGTGTGTGCCGGCCTCGTCGGAGACGCTGACGGTTCTGCGGACTGGCGGGGTCATCCCGGGATCGCTCACTCCGCCGCTTCGGCGATGCGAGGGTTTATCGGCAGCCTGCAAACCACCCTTGTGCCGACTCCGATCTTGGACGTGATCTCGACGTTGCCTCTGTGCAGTTCGACGAAGCTCTTGACGATGGAGAGACCAAGACCCGGACCCCGTCGGCGAGCGCCGTTCGTGCGGCTTTCGAAGCGCTCGAAGACGGCCTGGAGATACTCGTCAGGGATGCCCCGGCCGTGATCCTCGACGGTGAAGGAGATCTCTTCGTCGGTCCGCTTGCAGGAAAGCGAAACGACGCCACCGTCGTCCGAGAAGGCGATGGCATTGGACAGGAGGTTGAAGAGAACCTGGCGAATGCGCTTCTCGTCGGCAACGAAGGAACCGATATCGCTGGGGACGTCGAGCCTGAGATTGATGTGCGCTTCGGCGATCCGGTCGCGAAGACCGGCGGTGGCCGCGCCAACGGTCAAAGGAATGTCCACCTCGCCGAGATCGAGCTCCATGATGCCGGCGTCGACCGTGGCAAGGTCGAGAATGTCGTTGATGATGGCAAGCAACGCCGTCGACGAATCCATGATGTAGCCGGTGTATTCCCGCTGCTTGATGTTGAGCGGACCGGCATTGTCGTCGGCGAGCAGTTGCGCGAAGCCAAGGATGTTGGTGAGAGGCGAGCGCAGCTCGTAGGAAACATGCTGAATGAAGGCGTTTTTCAGCTGATCGGCTTCTTCAAGCGCTTCGTTCTTTTCGGTGAGCGCCCGCTCGACGTTCACCGAGTCGGTCACATTGACGAAGGTGATCAGCGTTGCGCCGTCCGGAAGCGGCACGGTGGTGAAATCGATCACGCCGCCATCGCGGCGATCGAGCCGGCCGGTGAGGCGGTTGCGGCTGTCGGCGAGACCGGCGACGGCCAGGCGAACCTGATCCCAGGCCTCTCGGTTGCCGTGGGTGGCCATGCAGTGGCTGACGACTTCGTTGATGTGCGGCCGATTGGCCAGCATCTCGTCGGAGAGCTTCCAGAGGCTGCCGAACGCCGGGTTGAAGAGGCGCAGCCGCCCATCGGAGCCGAACACCGCAACACCTTCCGAAAGGTGATCGAGCGTCTCGCCTTGCACGCGCGTCAGCGCGTTGTAGCGGCTCTTCAGTTCGATCTGCTCGGTGACGTTCTCGTAGACATAGGTGACCCCGCCCTGCGGGTGCGGATTCGCGATGACGCGCAGTGTCTGTCCGGTCGGCAGATGCCACCAGCTCTCGCGGGCCTCCATCGCCTGATAGGCGGCAAGTTGCTCTCGCTTCCAAGTGCGGAAGTCGGCCTGCTCGGGCAGTTTGCGGGAGCTGCGCAACTGGTCGAGAATGGCGGCGTCGTCCGGGCCGGTTTCCAGGAAGGCAGTGTCGAGATCGAACAGCGCGCGGTATGCGGCGTTGTAGAACTTGAGCCGCTTGTCGGCGCCGAAGATGGCAACGGCGGTGGCAAGCTGGTCCAGCGTGCGGGAGTGGCTGTCGATGGTGCGGCGCAGTTCCACCTGTGCCTGCTCCAGCTCGGATACGTCGGTTGCGATGCCGGCGCTGCCGGACGCCGTTTCGACGTCGATGACATCAAACACCCGGCGAGCGCCGCCCACCACCAGCGACAGACGCTTTTCGAAGACCGGTCCTGCCTGTCGGCTGTCGACAATGGCTTTGCGGGCGGCCGTGTCGAGGAACTCGACGCCGACGGCCACGGCCTGCGTTGGGCTCGCCACCTCGACGGAGCGCGCGTAGGCGGCATTGACCCATACGAGCCGGCCAGCCTTGTCACGCGTCCAGGCAGGCATCGGGGCCTTGTCGATCAGCCCCTCGAACGTCTCGACCAGCGTCCGTTGCCGCTCGAAGCGCTCAGCCAGTTCGGCATATTGCTGCCGCTCGCGGGTGAGGTTGCGAAAGCGAATGAAGCAGCGCGAACCGTTGACCCGACCTGCCGCCTCGATGTGAACCCCGCTGGTGGTGGTCAGAACGTCGAGGAAGGCTTCCCCTTCGGCGCGCAGGGCGCGGGTGCGGGCTTCCAGGAGTTGGGCCGAGGCCGGCTCCAGCCATTGGCCGAACGCCAGGAAGCCGACCTGACTGCGCGGCACGCCAGAAGCTTCGGGCAGCGACCCCATCACCTTCGGCGCCTCGTCGCGGGCGCCCCAGATAACCGTGCGCTGATCGTCGGCGTTGAGAGCGGCTTCGGTACGGTCGGCGGCAAGTTTCAGATCGGCATTCTCGCGCAGCAGGCGCTCGCGATCATCCTCTGCCATGCGGCGCGCCCGGATCAGCGCGGCGGCCGACACCACGGCGATGCAGATCGCCGACACGAAGGCGGAAAGGGCGGCGACCTGAAGCGGTTCGAAATAGACCGAGCCATCCGAGCCGAACTTGATGGCCTGAGCGACCGCCGGGCTACCAGCGACCGGTGACAGGATAGTCGAAAGCAGGGCGATCTTCCCGATGTGCCCGGCAAACGGCAATCGTGTCCGGTTCAGCCCCGGCATGTATCTGTCCCCTTTCGGCCGCGTTCACAAAGGGCGTCCGCATCCCTGAAGAGCGGTTCGCCCCGAACCGGCGCGTGCCCCACCGCCGATCCGAATCACCCCAAAATACCGCCTTTCATGGGGTGCAAAAAGAGTCGAGGACGCCCACATCTGCGCATCCGCTGCAACCGAGTCCGGCAGGTCACTATGTTCATGGAACGTTCGCAGATCCTGCTCGTCCGGTACATCCTGACGAGGGAGTCGACAACTGTGGGCAGGGGGGAGCCAGAGGATTGAGCAGACTCGCCTTATCCACTTTGGCTGCCGCTTCTTTCCCGATCTCTTGCCGGCAGCTGCAATGTTCCCTGCAAAAAATAGCATGTGTGGAACAGCTGTGGATAAGGCTTGGCCGGCAAGAAAAACCCGCCCGTACTCATCTGGAGCACGGACGGGCCATGAAGATGTCCTAGACGGCTTTCGCCGCATAGGGCGAGGCAATCAGTAGCGGTACATTGCCGACTTGAACGGGCCGGTCGACTTGACGCCGATATAATCGGCCTGTTCCTGCGTCAGCTTGGAAAGCTTGGCGCCGAGTTTGGCGAGATGCAGCTGGGCGACCTTCTCGTCGAGGTGCTTGGGCAGCACGTGGACCTTCTTCTCGTACCTGTCGCCACGGGTCCAAAGCTCGATCTGGGCCAGCGTCTGGTTGGAGAAGGAGGCGCTCATCACGAAGCTCGGATGACCGGTGGCGTTGCCGAGGTTGACGAGACGACCTTCGGACAGGAGGACGATCTTCTTGCCATCGGGGAACTCGACGAGGTCGACCTGCGGCTTGACGTTCTTCCACTTGAAGTTCCGGAGGCCGGCGACGTCGATCTCATTGTCGAAATGGCCGATGTTGCAGACGATAGCCATGTTCTTGAGCTTGCGCATGTCATCGACGGTGACGACGTGCAGGTTGCCGGTGCAGGTGACGATGATGTCCGCGCGATGGATGTCATCCTCCAGCGTGACCACTTCGAAGCCGTCCATGGCGGCCTGCAAGGCGCAGATCGGATCGACTTCGGTGACCAGCACTCGGGCGCCGGCGCCATGCAGCGACTGGGCCGAACCCTTGCCGACGTCGCCATAGCCGCAGACGATGGCAACCTTGCCGGCCATCATCACGTCGGTACCACGGCGGATGGCGTCGACCAGGCTTTCGCGGCAGCCGTACTTGTTGTCGAACTTCGACTTGGTGACGCTGTCGTTGACGTTGAAGGCCGGCCAGGGCAGCTCGCCGCGCGCTTCCATCTGGTAGAGGCGCATCACGCCCGTCGTCGTCTCTTCCGACACGCCGCGGATGTTCCCTTTGGCGCGCGAATAGAAGGTCGGGTCCTTGGCAAGGCGTGCCTTGATAGTCGCGAAAAGCTCTTCCTCTTCCTCGGACTTCGGAGCGGCGAGGACGGAAGGATCGCTTTCAGCCTTGGCGCCAAGCGTCACCAAGAGCGTGGCATCGCCGCCATCGTCGAGGATCATGTTGGCGGTCTCGCCGTTGCCCCAGTCAAGGATGCGGTCGGTGTAGGTCCAGTAGTCCTTGAGGCTCTCGCCCTTCACGGCGAATACCGGGATGCCGGCGGCAGCGATGGCGGCGGCGGCATGGTCCTGCGTCGAGAAGATGTTGCACGAGGCCCAACGCACATCGGCTCCAAGCGCCTTCAGCGTCTCGATCAGCACCGCAGTCTGAATGGTCATGTGCAACGACCCGGCGATGCGGGCGCCCTTGAGCGGCTGGGCGGTTGCAAATTCGGCGCGGACCGACATCAGGCCGGGCATCTCGATCTCGGCCATGTCGAGTTCGGTGCGGCCCCAGGCGGCGAGCGAGATGTCCTTGACGACGTATTCCTTGGCGACCATCGGCGGATCTCCGGGTGCGGGGGTGAAAACTGTGCTGGTTGACGGCCAGCAGGCGGCAAGCGGCCGCCGGTCAACGCCTTATAGGAGATGTCGGTGTTCGGTGCAATCGCGATATAAAGAGATCCTTATATCATGATGAAGAGCTTATGCTCGTCGAAAACGGTCGGAGAGCCCCTCCTTGGTACAGAGGGGAGTATCTCGATGTAAAATTATGCACAAATAAATGCCTTACGCGCTTTGTCCAGTTTGGTGGGAACGGGCATGCTTTTCTCATTGCCGGACGCGAGATCCGGTCGAACCGCGCCGAGCAGGCGCGGAGGAGGAAAGAGAATGAAAATCAAAGCGGTCGTTCTGGAAGGCGTCAACAATATCGCACTTCGCGATATCGAGGTTCCGGGCACGCTGGAGCCATCGGCCGGCGAGGTTCGGGTCGCCATCAAGGCGGTCGGCATTTGCGGCAGCGACGTCCACTATTACAAGCACGGCCGCATCGGCGACTTCATCGTCAACGAGCCGATGGTGCTCGGTCATGAAGCCTCCGGTGTCGTGACGGCGGTGGGCGCCAAGGTCTCCCATCTGAAGGTCGGCGATCGCGTCTGCATGGAGCCGGGCATTCCCGACTTCGGCTCGCGCCAGACCCTGGAAGGCCATTACAATCTCGATCCGGCCGTGCGCTTCTGGGCGACGCCGCCGATCCATGGCTGCCTGACGCCGGAAGTGGTTCATCCGGCGGCGCTGACCTACAAGCTGCCCGACAGCGTGTCGTTTGCCGAGGGCGCGATGGTCGAGCCGCTGGCGATCGGCGTCTACGCGGCGGCCAAGGGGGCGATCCGCCCCGGCGACGTCGCGGTGGTGGCCGGCGCCGGTACCATCGGCATGATGGTGGCGTTTGCCGCGTTGGCTTCCGGCTGTTCGGAGGTGATCGTCAGCGACGTCGCCAAGGCCAAGCTCGACATCATCGCCAAGGTGCCCGGTGTCGTTGCGGTCGATCTGACGAAAGAGAAGCTGGCCGACGTGGTCGCCAGGCGGACGGCCGGCAAGGGCGCCGACCTGTTCTTCGAGGCGAGCGGCAGCCCGAAGGCCTTCGACAACATGCTGGACGTGGTGACGCAGGGTGGCCGGGTGGTTCTGGTCGGCATGCCGCAGGACCGTGTGCCGCTCGATGTGGTGGCGCTGGAGGTCAAGGAAATCAGCCTGACCGGCATCTTCCGCTATGCCAACGTGTGGGATCGGACGCTGGCGCTGCTCGGTTCTGGCAAGATCGATCTGAAGCCGCTGATCTCGGCGAGCTATCCGTTCGACAAGTCGATCGAGGCTTTCGAGCGGGCGGCCAAGCAGAGCCCGTCCGACGTCAAGGTCCAGATCACGTTCTGAGAAGGCGCAATGCCGGGGGCCGCTCTGGCGGCTTCCGGTACTGCTTGAAGGGAGTTTCCCCGAGGGCAAAGGCCAGCTTCCGATCGAGGCATGAGAAAACCGGTCTCGGCGTTCCCGACCAAGTCTGTTAAGGTCGGCTGGTCACGGACAGTCCAACATCCACCGAGGGAGGCGAGGGTGGGTCAGACAAAGCCCGTCTTGGAGGTGATCGAGGCGCCGCTCGAGCGCACGTTCCGCGTCTATTCGCATGACTATCCCTTTGCCTATTCGGGTTGGCATCACCATCCCGAGTATGAACTGCATCTGATCCGCCGCAGCTCGGGGCAATTCTATGTGGGCACCTATGCCGGCGAGTTCGGGCCTGGCAATCTGGTCATGACCGGCCCGAACCTGCCGCACATGTGGGTGTCCGACGGCGCCGATCGCGACGGCAACGGCCGTATTCGCGATCGCGACCTGGTATTCCAGATGGGTGGTGGTTTTGCCGAGCGGTGCATGGCCGAGTTCTCCGACTGTGCCAGCCTTTCGGCCCTGCTGGAGGCAACGCGTTCGGGGATTGAGTTTTCGCCAGCCGCCGCCGCCGAGGCCGCTGGCCTTATGGAGGGGTTGCTCGTCGCGGACGGGTTCGAGCGCATGGCGCTGTTCTTCGAACTGATGCGAGTGCTGGATCAGGATGTCGAGCGTCGCTCGCTCTCGCTGAAAGGCTTGGAGCATCAGTGCGCTCAGCCCCGTCGGCTGGAGCGGATGCTGGCCTACATTGCCGCCAACTTCAACCGACCGGGCCTTACCTGCCGCGAAGTCGCCGCGACGGAGGGCATGGGACTGCCGGCCTTCTCGCGTCTTTTCGAACGGCATCTGCGCTGCTCCTGCGCCGAGTACATCAACCATCTCAGAATCTACAAGGCATGCCAGCTTTTGTCGGAAACCGAGGACATGGTGACGTCGATCGCCATGGATGTCGGCTATGAGACGCTGTCGACCTTCAACCGCAACTTCCTGCGGCTGATCGGACGTACGCCCTCTTCCTTCAGAGCCGAACGGCGCGCCGGCGCGCGTGGCAAGATCCGCGCTGCTGCTTGATAGCGATCGCGGCACAACGCGCGTCTGCCTGTCCGAAAAGGCTGCTTTCCCGGTGATAGTCTCGACGATACAACGGCCTCGCCGTGGGCGCGTACCCTCCTTGTGAGGAGTGTTTCCTCGGCCCTCGCTGTCGTTCCTGCTCCGCGTGGAGATTGTTGTGTCCGTCATCGTTATCGGTTCAGTTAACGTCGACATCGTCACCTACGCCGATCGCGCGCCGCGTCCCGGCGAGTCGCTCACCGGCCATCGCTACTCCATGGTACTCGGCGGCAAGGGAGCCAATCAGTCGGTAGCCGTGGCGCGCCTCGGTGCCCCGGTGAGATTCATTGGACGTGTTGGTGCCGATTCCTTCGGCGACTTCATCCGCACGCGGCTTGTCGATCTCGGCGTCGATCCCGGCCACCTTGCCATCGATAGCCAACTGTCGACCGGCATCGCCGTGATTGGCGTCGATGCCCACGGCGAGAACGCCATTACGGTTATTCCCGGCGCCAATACTGGCCTCGCAATAGAGCAGGTTGAAGCGGCGGCGCCGCATTTTCTCAACGCGAAGGTACTGCTTGCCCAGCTTGAGCATCCCTTTCCGGCAACGCTGAAAGCGGTCGAACTGGCACGGCGAGCCGGTGCGCTCACCATTCTTGATCCGGCACCGGTCCCGACATTTCCGTTCCCCGCGGAAACCATCCGTCTGTTCGATGCCCTGACGCCCAACGAGATCGAGACCGAGGCGCTGACCGGCATCGCGCCGACCGATATCGAGGCGGCGGCAGCTGCGGCCCACCGGCTGAGGGAGACAGGCCTGTCGATCGCTCTCGTCAAGATGGGCGCCCGTGGCGTTTACGTCGATAGTGCCGCCTTCAAGGGCCATGTGTCCCCATTCGCGGTGAATGCCATCGACACGGTGGCCGCCGGCGACTGCTTTGCCGGCGGCCTGGCTGTGGCGCTCGCCGAGGGAATGACCGTGGAAGCTGCCGTTCGTTTCGCGGCGGCCGCTGGCGCGCTTGCCTGTACCAAGGAAGGTTCCTCAGAGGCGGCGCCAACCCGGAAGGAAGTCGAAGCCCTCATGAAAAACAGCCGCGCGTCCTGAGGGGCGCGCGGCACGTTTGTGACAGGCGATCGGTTCGAACCGATCAATCAGCCCGCTCAAGTTCACCGATCATGTCGACGCGGCGAGAATGGCGGCCACCTTCGAACTCGGCGGCGAAGAACTCGTCAACGATCATCAGCGCCAGATCCTGCCCGACGACGCGAGCGCCGAAGGCCAGCATGTTGGCGTTGTTGTGCTGCCGCGACAGGCGCGCCGTGTAAGGCTCCGAGCAGACAACGCAGCGGATGCCCTTGAGCTTGTTGGCTGCGAGCGAGATGCCGAAGCCGGTCCCGCAGATGACGACGCCGAAGTCGGCGCCACCCGCCTGAACGATGCGGGCAGCCTTTTCACCCCATTTGGGGTAGTCGGTCCGCTCGGTTGTCACCGGACCGACGTCTTCGACCGTGTGACCGAGCGCCACGAGATGGGCGGCGACGGTCTTCCTGAGATCGACGCCGACATGGTCCGAGGAGATGACGATTCTGTACTTGCCGGTCATTGGACGGCTCCGAATTTGCCGGCGACATACAGGCAGGCGCCACGCGCACCGCTATCGCCGAGGTTGGAAGCAAGCCGCACCTCGAGCACGTCGCGCGGGAAAGGCGCACGGGCATGGGCGAGAAGCCGCATTTTCAGTGTTTCGAAGGGGAAGTCCGGCATCTCGAGCACGCCGCCACCGAGAAACACCAGTTCGGGATCGATGATGTTGACGGCGGTGGCGACGCTCATCGCCGCCGTTTCGACGAAGCTGCGGATATCCGGGTGGTTGCCATGACGGGCGAAGATCTCGGATATCGGGGTGTTCGGCGCATTGCGTTCCTGCCAGCCCTTCAGCCAGCGACCACAGCATACCGTCTCGAGGCAACCGACCTTGCCGCAGCCGCAGGTGCCGCTAGCGCCCGGCACCGGAATGTGGCCAAGCTCGGCAGCCGAACCATGGGCGCCGGTATAGAAGCCGTTGATCCACACGGCATTGCCGACGCCGGTGCCGATATAGACGCCGAGTGCCACCTTGGGTGTCCGCCCGCTGGCCTTCATGTCGTGGAAGAACTGGAAGTTGACGTCCCGTTCCGCGACGACCGGTACTGCGAAGGCGTCTCCGAGAAGGGAAACGACATCGAGACCATCAAGGCCATCCACATTGGGAGCCGACAGCACAACATGGCGATCGGCATCCAGCGTCGCCGGCAGGCCGATGCCAACCGCCTGCGGCTTCAGCCCGGCACGACCGACCACCTCGCGATAGCGGGCGATGACGCCGGCAAGCTTCGGCCCGGCAGCCATCAGGTCGGCAGTCACGTATTTTTCGGACAGCACGAACTTGTCGTCCGCCATCACGGCAAATCGAGTGTGCGTGCCGCCGAGGTCGATGCCGGCAAAGACGCTCATGCTGCGGCTCCGACGGCGGCCTCGATGTCGGCGACCATGATCTTCCAGGCTTCGGCAATGTCTTGGTGATTGTTGAAGAGACCGGACGTACCGACGATGAACACATCGGCGCCGGCGGCGGCAAGGCGCGCATAGGTACGCTTGTTGCACGAACCGTCGATCTCGATCAGGAACTTGAGACCTCGCTCCTCGCGAAGGCGCTTGGCTTCGGCGATCTTCTCCAGCATCTCCTCGATGAACGGCTGGCCGGCATAGCCGGGGTCGACCGTCATGATGGTGATCTTGTCGATGAGGTGAATGTAATGACGGATCGTGTCAAGCGGCGTCGAGGGGTTGAGGACGATGCCGGGTTTGCAGCCGAGTTCGCGGATCTTGGCGATGATGCGGAAGGCGATCGCGTTGATGGTCTCGGCCTGTGGGGAGATGAAGCCGGCTCCCGCCTTGGCCATGATCGGCACCCACATCCACGGGTCCGTGGTCATCAGGTGGCAATCCATAGGCAGCTTCGAGACCTTGGCGACGTTCTCCATGAAAAACGGCGATAAGGTCAGGTTCGGGACGTAATGGCCGTCCATGATGTCGATGTGCAGGAAGTCGGCGTGGCTGTCGAGGAAGGTAAGCTGTTCCTTGAAACGCAGGAGGTCCATGCACATCAGGGAGGGGGAGATCTTGATCTTCATCGGGTCGTCCTGATCTGGGCCGGATTGTCCGGCAGGCCCCCCGTCGCAATGAGAAAAGGCGGGGGCTGGCCGCCCCGCCGGGGAGGAATGGGCGGGACGGGGCTCTTCATATGGTAGCTGACGAGTTTCGTGTCAGCGCATGCGGCCGATCAGACGATCAAGCGCCACGGCCGAGATGATCAGGCCGCCCATCACCACCAGTTGGTAGAACGTGGGAACGCGCAGGATGTTGAGGCCGTTGTTGATGGTGCCGATGATCAGGCCGCCGATCACCACAGAGGGAATGCGTCCCTTGCCGCCGAAGAAGCTGGTACCGCCGATGATCACCGCCGCGATGGCATAGGTCTCGAAGCCCGTGCCGGCGGCCGGTTCGGCCGCGCCGAGGCGGGCGATGGACAACACGCCGGCAAGACCCGCGCAGAGGCCGGAGATCATGAACACGATCAGCGTGTGCAGCTTGACGTCGATGCCGGAATAGAAGGCCGATTCCTTGTTGCCGCCAACGGCGTAGATATTGCGGCCGAGGCGCGTCTTGGCGGTGAAGAACCAGAGAATGGCGGCAAACGACAGGGCGAAGATCACCGGCACGGGAATGAAGCCGACGAAGCCGGTTACCGTGTCGACGAAGTCGTAGGAGAAGCCGAACACCGGGCTTGCCCCGGAGATGATCATCGTCACGCCGCGGAAGATGGCATTGGTGCCGAGCGTGATGATGAAGGGATGCAGGCCGGTGAAGTTGACGAGCAGGCCGTTGATCGCGCCGAGCACCAGGCCGCCGCCGACGCCACCCAGCAATACGGCGAGCGTCGGATCGAAACCGGCGACCATCAGTTGGGCCGTGATCATTCCGGTGAGGGCCAGCACCGAACCGACTGAAAGGTCGATGCCGGCAATCAGGATCGGGAAGAACTCGCCGAGCGCGATCATGATGGTGATCGAGCTCTGCAGGAAGATCTGCACGATGTTTTCGGGGCGAGTGAAATAGGTGGGAGACAGGGCGCTGAACAGCACCACGATCACTAGAAGGATGCAGAGCGTCCCGTAGATGTCCCAGAGTTTGCCGAGTTTTACGCGCTGGCTCATTTGCCGTCCCTCATTGCGACGCTCAGAATGGACTCCTCGGTTGCCGTTGCACCGTCGAGGACGTCCATGATGCGACCGTTGCGGAACACAGCGACGCGGTCGCAGACGGCCAGGATTTCGGGGAGTTCGGACGACACCATGATCACCGCCTTGCCGGCGTTGGCGAGCGTCCGGATGATTTCGTGGATCTGCGACTTGGCGCCGACGTCGATGCCGCGCGTCGGTTCGTCGAAGATGATGACCGAGGGGGCGATCGACATCCACTTGCCGACCAGTACCTTCTGCTGATTGCCGCCCGAGAGCTCCAGGATGCTCTGGTCTACGCCGGCACAACGGATGGACAGCTGTTGGCGCTGCTCTTCCGCGATGGTGTGTTCAGCCTTGCGGTCGACGAGGCCCCAGGTGCCCCGCAGCGGCGCATCCTTCACCGATTTGGTGACGGCGATGTTACCTTCAATGGTGAAGTTGGGCGTGAAGCCGGTCTGGCGGCGGTTCTCGGTCAGGTAGGCCATGCCGGACTTCACCGCCTCGACGGGATTGTTCGGCGTGATGTCGGTACCGTTGAGGATGATCTTGCCGGCGGCGCGTGGCTCGGCGCCGAACAGGCAGTTCATGAGGTCGGTACGGCCGGAGCCGACGAGACCGGCAAAGCCCAGAACCTCGCCATGGTGGACTTCGAAGCTGACGTCGCGGACCCGTTTGCGATCGGCGCTGGTGACATTCTCCACCTTCAGCACCGGCATCGACGTGCGGTCGATCGGGCCCTCGGCCAGGAAGCGCTGCTTGACCACGCGACCAACCATCATGCGGACGAGGTCGTCGTTGGTATAGTCGGCTATGCGACCGTGACCGGTGGAAACGCCGTCCTTCAGGACCGAGAAAGTGTCGCCGATTTCGCGCACTTCATCGAGCTTGTGCGAGATGAACAGGACGGCCGTTCCCTCGGCTTTCAACTGACGGACAAGGGTGAACAGCCGCTCCGTCTCCACCGACGTCAGAGAGGACGTCGGCTCGTCCATGACGAGCACGCGGACATTCTTCATCAGCGATTTGGCGATTTCGATGATCTGGCGGTGGGCGATCGGCATTTCGCCGACCGGCTTATGAAGATCGAGACTGCCGAGGCCGAGACGGCCGATGATCGATCGTGCTTCCGTCTCCATCAGCTTCCAGTCGACGACCGGAACGCCGAGGCGGCGCCTGACCGGCAGGCGGCCGACGAACAGATTCTCGAGCGCCGACAGCTCGTTGATGACCGAGAGTTCCTGATAGATGATCGAAATTCCGGCGTCGCTGGCCTGTCTCGGCGTAACCAGCGCGTGCGACACGCCGTCGAGCACGATCTCGCCACCAGTGGGTTCGTGAATGCCGGTGAGAATCTTCATCAGCGTCGATTTGCCGGCGCCGTTTTCGCCCAGCAGGACGTGAACTTCACCAGGGCGGATGTCGAGGTTGACACCCTTCAGGACCGAAACGTTGTTAAAATGCTTTTCGATGCCGACCATGCGGACGATCGGGGCGGCCGCTTCGGTGCCGGCCGGACCGGCAGTGTTCGGAGCCAGGTTTGACATGTCGAACTCGCTAGGGCATCGGACGGGAGAAGCGGATACTTCTCGAAAAATCCAATGCATGACAAAGAGATAGAGCAATACGGCGCGTTCTTCAGAACGTAGGTTGCTCCAGTATCGTCCGATCGGAGAGCTGTTCAGAAATCGTCCGGCGCGCCGGGGGAGTGACGCGCCGGACGGAGGGGGAATGGGGCGGCCGCATGCGCGGCGGCCGCCTCGTTCCGGTCAGTGCGATCACTTGGTGACGAGAACCGAGTCCACCGCCACCTGCTTGGGCTCGGTGCCGACCGGGGTCAGCTTGCCGGCCTTGACTGCGTCAACCAGCAACTGGAGGCTGGTGGCGCCGATCTTGGCCGGGTCCTGGGCGACGGTGGCGGTCAGGCGACCGGCGGCCACCATCTCGCGGGCTTCCGGCGCACCGTCGGTGCCGACGACCAGCACCTTGCCGGCCTTGCCGGCGTTCTGCACGGCCTGCATGACGCCGAGCGCCATGGTGTCGTTGGCGCAGTAGAACGCCTTGAGGTCGGGTGACGACTGCAGGATGTTGGTGGCGACGTCGAGCGCCTTCAGACGATCCCAGTCGGCCGGCTGGCTGGCCACGAGCTTGACGTTGGAGGTCGCGTCGAAGGCGGCCTTGGCACCGTCGTGACGGGCGAGACCCGAGGCGTTACCCGCCTTGCCCTCGACGATGGCGACTTCGCCGCCCGCCGCGCCCAGCTTGTCGATGATGAACTTGGCACCCTTCTCGCCCACCTTGACGTTGTCGGTGGTGACGAAGGCCTCGACGTTGGCACCGGCAGCCTGCAGGGCCTTCATGTCGACCTTCTCGTCGATGTTGACGATCGGCTTGCCCTTCTTGTAGGCGGCGGCAGCCGGATTGACCAGGTTCACCGGCGACAGCGGCGCGAAGCCAAAGCCCTTGTAGTCGCGGTTCAGCATGTCCTCGAACAGCTGCAGCTGGGCCTGGAAGTCCTCTTCCGACGGCGAAGCGACGATGTCGACCTCAACGCCGAGTTCCTTGGCCTTGGCCTGGATGCCGTCCTTCATCTGCACCCAGAAGGGGTTGGACAGTGTCTTGAGGACGATGGCGTAATCGGCGGCCATGGCACTGGCGGAAAAGCCCAGCATGCCGGCGGCGGCGACGGTAGCGATGAGCAAGCCTCTGATTTTCATAACTCCACCCTTTTCCTTGCGGTTTCCTTCGCCGGCTGGACGCCGTCCGGCGAATTTTTCTCAGCGCGGGGCGTGCCGCGTCTTTCGGTCCGTCCGCGGTCGTTCGTCGAATAGACGGCGACCGAAGTCAGCACCTTGTTCAGGTTCCGCTCGGCGGTCTCGTAGTCCTCGCGCGCCAGGCAGATGAACATCGTGTCGAGGATGGCGAGCTGGGCGATGCGAGCGGCGGCGTTCTGCCCCATCAACGGGGCTTCCTTGGCCGGTGCGCACAGCACGACATCCGAATTGCGGGCCAATGTCGAAGCGATCGAGTTGGTGATGGTGATCACCTTGGCACCTGAGGCGCGGGCAACTTCCGCGCCGAGGATCACATCCTTGGATTCGCCGGAGTGCGAGACCACCAAGGCGGCATCGCCCGCTTCGAGAAGGCTTGCCGACATGGCGATCAGGTGTGCGTCGGAGAAGACGCTCGAGCGTATGCCGATCCGCAGGAACTTGTGGGAGGCGTCGGCACAGACCGTGGCCGAGCCGCCGACGCCGTAAAGGTCACGGTGACGCGCCTTGATGAAGATGCGTGACGCCTCGGCGATGGCGTCGATGTCCAGAATGCTCTCGACTTCCTCGAGCGCCGACCGCTCGGTCGCAAACACCTTGCGGACAATCTGCGGGATGGTATCTTCCCGGCGCAGCTCCTCGTCGATCTCCACCCGAAGGTTGGCGTAATAGGCCATCAGGTCGGCGCGCAGCTCCTTGAAGCCGCCATAGCCCAGTCGGCGCGACACCTTGACGACCATGGCTTCCGAAATACCCAAAGCGGCAGCGACTTCACCGATCTTTGGGTTATTCGTCAAATTTCCGCGTTCCAACAACCAGAGGGCAACATTCTGCTCCCCCTGTGATAGCGCAGGTAGCAACATACGGATATGCGCCGCAGCCGCCATGGGGTCGCGTGTTCCGGTATCTTTGTGGTGTCCGGTCCGCTCCCTGTTCGTCATGCGCTTGCAACCTCGCCCGTATGCCGTCACCGTGGGTGATGAGCAAAACTTTACGAAAGAGGCTTTGTCATGTAAAGTGCAAACCATCAACTCCTTTTTGATTGGGTATTTATACGGATAGATATCCGGGCCACATTTAGCGCCTCGGCCAGCGTGTTCTTTGCGGAGTGGCCGATGCACGCTCGGCCGGTCGGCGGGTGGTTCCCAGGGGGGGCGTCTGCGAGACGCGCTCACGGCATATCCGGCACTATGTCCAAGCCCGTTGGCTTGTGTTTGGCAGTCTGCCGATCATTCGTTTTACTCAACCGCCTCGTAGCCTTGAGGGCACTGGATATGCGCCGCCATCTCGGCCATAGAGAAATGGCTAGGGCTGGGGGAGGGCATGTGGTTGGTCTGGACCGAACATCTGGCGCTCATCTACCTGTTGGTCGAATGGTCGATCCGCCTTGTCATGGTGGTGGTCGTGCCGTTGCGACGACCGCCTGAAGCGGCCCGTAGCTGGTTGCTGCTGGTGTTCTTCCTGCCCGTGCCAGCGCTGGTGCTCTATCGGCTGATCGGCCGATCGCGCTTTCCCGCCTGGCGGCAGCAACGTTTTGCAGAGGCATCGACTCTTCGGCGGCGAATGGCGGCACTCCTGCCACCTCCCGTCCATCCCGCGCCCGTTATCGCCGAGCTTGCGGAACGTCTCGGCGAGTTTCCTGAGACTGGCGCTTCAGATCTCGCGTTGCTTTCGGACTACGATCTGTCGATCGATAGTCTGACGGTTGACATCGATGCGGCCAAATCCAGTGTCCACCTGCTGACCTATATCTTTGCAGACGATAGTACCGGCAAGAAAGTCGCTGCAGCTCTTGGCCGGGCCGCCCGTCGTGGCGTCGATGTCCGCGTGCTGATCGACGCCATCGGCTCGCGTCCATGGGCACGTCGGACGCTGACCCTCCTCGCCGAGGAAGGCGTGCCGTGCAAACTGGCCTTGCCGGTGCGCTGGTGGACAACGGTGCGGCGGGCGCGGGCCGATCTTCGCAATCATCGCAAGATTGCCGTCATTGATGGCCGCCTCGCCTATGTCGGTTCGCAAAACATCGTCGATCGGAATTTCAAGCGTGGTGTCACCAACGACGAGTTGGTCGCTCGGGTAGAGGGGCCTGTTGCGGTCGCCGTGGCTGCGGTCTTTGCCAGCGATTGGTATCTCGAGACCAAAGAGATACTTCCCTTGCCGCCGATACCCGCCACGGCCGAGGCAGCGGTTCAGGTTATGCCGAGCGGTCCCGACTACGGCGTGCCTGGTTTCGAACGGCTTCTGGTTGCCCTCATCCACGCCGCCAGGACGCAAGTCACGCTGGTCAGTCCCTATTTGATCCCGGACGAGGCCCTGCTCGCCGCCCTTCAGACGGCTGCATATCGTGGCGTCACCATAGATCTCGTTGTCTCCCGCGTGGTTGATCAGCGGCTGGTGCGCCTCGCCCAGCGGTCGTTCTACGACGAGTTGATGTCGATGGGCGTGCGCATCCACCGCTATCGCAGCCATCTCCTGCACGCCAAGCATGTCTCCATCGATGGCCGGATAGGCGTCATCGGCTCAGGAAATGCCGACCTCAGATCCTTCATGCTGAATGCCGAGATCAGCTTGCTGCTCTACGAGCCGACGCAAGTCGCCGAGCTGGTCGATCAGCAAGCCCGCTGCATTGCCTTGAGTGACCGTCTTGATCTTTTGCAATGGCGGCGGCGACCGCTTGCCATGAGCCTTGCCGAGAATCTGGCGCGGCTGGTAGGGCCGTTGCTGTAGCCATAGGCCAAGCTGCGACCCCAACCAGGTCTGAGGCTTTCTATAGAACCTCGTTGAGGAAGCGCCGCAGGCGAGGGCTGTTGGGCCGATCGAAGATGTCGTCCGGCGTACCTGCCTCGACAATGCGCCCCTCGTCCATGAAGACGACCTGATCGGCCACCTTGCGGGCAAAGCCCATCTCGTGGGTTACCACCACCATGGTCATGCCGCGCCGACCGAGATCGGACATCAGGTTGAGGACACCCTTGACCAGTTCCGGATCGAGGGCGCTGGTCACCTCGTCGAACAGGATGACCTCCGGTGCCATGGCGAGCGCGCGCGCGATGGCGACGCGTTGCTGCTGACCACCGGAAAGGCTGCTCGGCCGGTGATCCATGCGGCTGGCAAGCCCGACGTCGGAAAGGCGGGCTTCGGCGATGCGTCGGGCTTCGGCCGGCGGCATCTTCTTCACCTTGGTGAGCGCCAGCATGACGTTTTCGAGCGCCGTGTGGTCGGGGAACAGATTGAACTGCTGGAACACCATGCCGACGCGCCGCCGCAGCGTTTCCGGCTTCATGGTGAGGATCGAGGCGCCGTCGATGCTCACGTCGCCGGCTTTCGGCTCCACCAGCCGGTTAAGACAGCGCAACAACGTCGACTTGCCCGAGCCTGATGGGCCGATGATGCAGGTCACCGTGCCGGCTTTCACAGCGAGGTTGATGTCTTTCAGCACGTCGAGTTCGCCGTACGCCATGCCGAGACCCCGCACGGTAAGACTACCGCCCTTGAAGGTCGGCAGCTTGTCGGTGGTGTCCTCGGCGGTCGCGACGCTGCCTTGCAGTTCGCCCACCTCTTCGAGCCCGGAAACCAGCGTCGTCGGGCGGCGCCCGGTCCGGAGTCGGTTGTCGACGTAATTGACGAGATGGGTGAGCGGTACCGTGATGACGAGGTAGAAGATGCCGGCAAGCAGCAGTGGCGACAGGTTGCCCGTCACCACCGCCTGGTCCTGACCGACACGGAAGATCTCCCGCTCGGAGGCAAGCAGGCCGAGGAAGTAGACCAGGCTCGAATCCTTGACGTTGCCGATGAACTGGTTGACCAGTGCCGGCAGTACGCGCCGGATGCCCTGAGGAATGACGATGAGGCGCATGCCCTGGCCGTAGCTCATGGACAGCGCTCGGCAGGCTTCCATCTGGCCGCGCTCGACGCTCTGGATGCCGGAGCGGAAGATTTCGCCGATGTAGGCCCCGGCGATCAGGCTGAGTGCGATGATGCCAAGCGGATAGGGGGAAGGGCCAAAGATCTGGCGGCCGATGCGGGCAAAGCCCTGACCGATGATCAGGATGGTCAGGATGGCCGGCAGGCCGCGAAAGATGTCGGTATAGAGACGGGCCGGCAATCTCACCCAGCTCGATCGGGAGATGCCCATCACCGCGAGAACGATGCCGACCAGTACGCCGAGAATCGTCGAGGCGAAGGCGAGAATGAGCGTATTCTTGAGACCGATGAACAGCATGTTCGGCAACACGGCCGCCATCGCATCGAAGTCCAGAAAGCTGCGACGAACGTTCTCGAACCATTCCATTGTGGAAGACTTCCCAAGTCGGCTTGCAGAGCGACACAAAAAGAAACCGGGCACGCAACAAAGCGTCCCGGTCGAGGGGGCCGTCCGGCAGGGGGCGCCCAGACGGCTTTCGCTAGGACCGGTCGCCGCGCCCGAAGTGATGTTCGGGCGCGGATGGCAGGCTTACTTCTTCGACGGCAGGTATTGGTCGGGCATCGGCGAACCCGGGAACCACTTCTGGTAAAGGTCACGCCACGTTCCGTCTTCCATCGCGGCATGCAGGTTCTTGTTGAGGGCCTCCCGGAAGGCGTCGTTGCCCTTGCGGACGACAAAGCCGGCCGGTGCGTCGAAGGACGGGATGTTGACCGCAAGCTTTAGCGCCGGATAAGTCTCGCCATATTGCTTGGCCGCCTCGTAATCGAGGAAGTGAGCATCCACGGTACCGTTGTTCAGGCCGGAAACGGCCGAGTTGTTATCGGGGAACTTCACGATGTCCGAACTGGTGAAGTTCTTCTCGGCGTAAATCTCCTGCAGCGTACCCTGCACGACACCAAGCCGCTTGCCCTTGAGGCCTTCCGGAGTGGTGATCGAGGCATCGGACGTCAGCACCGTCAGGTAACCGGCAAGATAACCATCCGAGAAGTCGACGGTCTTCTTGCGGGCTTCGGTCGTGCCGATGGCGGCAACCGCCACATCAAACCGGCCGTTGGCCACAGACGGCATGAGGGCCGAGAAGTCCTGCCCGGTGAAGGTGACGTGATCCTTGTCGAAGCCCATGCGCGAGACGACGTTGAGGAAAAACTCGATGTCGAAACCACTGAACTGGCCGTTGGCGTCGACGAAGGCGTAGGGCTTGGAGTCGCCCATGGTGCCGACGCTGATGGTCGCTGGGTCGATCAGGCCGTAGGGGTTGTCGCTGGCGGCCGTGACCGCCGAGGTGCCGGTAGCGACAAGAGCGGCCATGAGACCGAAGGTGCGGATCTGGCGGCCCAATCCTTTCATTGCACTGCTGATCATGTGCTGTTCTCCTTGTTGTTTAGCTTGCTGTCGTCTGTTTCCGCCATGCCTTACCCCGGTGGCGGTAACCCCTGTTCCAAGCGGAAGCCCGATCGAGTTCCCGACTGGATTTCTTTGAAAGGCGAAGTAAATGCTACTCAACTTCGCACCTACAAGTTTCCACCATGCGTCGTATCCCCACGACGCGCGGCGGAACCTGTGATTGTTCATTGGCGCCGACAGATGTTGGTGAACGGCTGATCGACACACTTATCCTCTACGTTCATCACGGTCACAATGTAGTGTGAGACCGGTCTCAATTCGGAGGTTATTGCGACATTGACGTGACGTCAATCGCTATGTAGTGCTACAGGCCATGGATAGGAAAACTTCTCCCTTTCGTGCCGTGACGGTGGCCGACGTGGCACGGCGCGCCGAAGTCTCCAAGGCTACCGCGGCCCGCGTGCTCGGCGGCTACGGCCCGGTCAGCGATGAAGTGAAGCTGCGTGTTCAGGCTGCTGCCAAGGCGCTCGACTACCGCCCCAACGAACTGGCGCGTTCGGTGAGTACAGGAAAGTCCGGCACCATCGGCATTGTGGTGGGTGATATCGAGAATGCCTTCTTCGGCATTGCCGTGCGCAGCATTTCCGATACGGCTCACCGGCACGGCTTCAACGTCATTCTGGCCAACTCTGGCGAAGAAGTGGAAGCGGAGAAGGCGGCGCTGAAGGTCCTGGTCGGCAAGCGGGTGGATGGGCTTATCGTCACGCCGGCCGACAACCGCAACGTCGCCCATCTCAGGGATATCGTTCGGTCGCGACGGCCATTGGTGCTGTTCGACCGGCCGATCGAAGGTCTGGCGGCCGACGTGGTCGCGACAGATGATCGGGACGCGGCGTTCGCCGCCACGATGCGCCTCATCGAGGCTGGTCATCGCCACCTCGCCTACGTCACCGCGCTCAACGCGGAGCCTCCGGTCTTCACCGGGCCGGAGCAGCTTTATACATCGTCCGTCAAGGCGCGTATCGACGGCTTTCTGGCGGCTTGCCATGCCGCTGGCATCGACGCGCCCGAGGGCAACATCTGTCTTGCAGGCAATGCCGCTGCCGGCCAGCAACGCGCTTCGGTCGAACGCCTGTTGTCCGCGGTCGAACCACCGACGGCCATTCTGGCCTCGGATAGTCTCGTTGCCTTCGAGATCTTCAAGGCGATGCAGGCACGCGGCCTGCGTATCCCCGACGACTTGTCGCTGGTCTCCTTCTATGACGCCGAATGGACGTCGGTGACGACGCCGCCGATCAGTGTCATCGACCAGCCGGTCTATGACATGGGCACGCAGGCGGCCGAGCTGCTGATTGCCCGCATCAACGGCGAAACGCCACCCGCCCGCCATTGCGTCTTGCCCACCCGGTTCATCGAGCGTGGTTCGATCGGTGTGCCACGCTGCCTGACGGCGGCCACCTGACCGCCGTCGGGCCGCGGCCGGATGGGGGTGATGGTCTATCCTGACGGGCACGGGCGGCTCAGTCCTTGGCGGGATGAGGGTAACCGAAGGCTCCGAAGTAACCGCAGGTGGCCGCTGCGCATTCGGCTGCGAAATCGAGCGCCGCTTCAACCGGCCGACCGGACAAGACACCCGTGAGGTAGCCGGCGAGGAATGAATCGCCGGCGCCCAGTGTATCGACAACATCCGCGGGCTTGATGCCTTGGCGATAACGTCGTCCATCGGCGAGCCAGAAAGCTCCGTCGCTGCCACGCGTCACGCCGACCGTAGTTACGCCGAACCCGGAAACATACTGGATGAGACTGTCGATATCGGTATCGGAGAGGCCCGAGCCGGACAGAAAGGCGCCGGTGATATGCGGTGCGACCGAAGCGATATAGGCGGGATCGCGATGTGTCGAGAAATCGAAGGTCAGCGTTTCCGCATGCGCCCGCACCTTGGGAAGCTCGGATTCCAGGTAGCTGAACACAGACGTATGGACATTGCGGAAGCTTTCGATGGCGTCGATGTCCTCGGCGTCCATGCGGAGGGAAAGAGCGCGCTGGATGCCCCCCTTGTTGGAACCCAGAAAGACTCGGTCACCCTTGTCGTCGAGCGATACGACAGCTTTGCCGTTCGGACCGACCGCCTGCCGGAGCCGATCGATCCAGATGCCCTCCCGCGCAAGGCTGTCCCGGACATGCGCGCCTTCTATGTCGCTGCCGATGAGGCCGATGTAGCCGGTTCGTGAAAGGCCGTAGCGCTTGGCCAGCACCGGCACGTTGACGGCGTTGCCGCCGGGGAAGAACTCGCCGCGATCCCTATAGAAATCCACTACATTATCGCCAATGCCGAGCAGGGCCGGCGAGGACTCCGAAGCAGCCATCACTCATCCTTTCGGCCGTCGCGGCACGGCCAACTCCACGCGGGGGAAGTGCGGGCAGGGCGGCATTCCGCCCCGCCCTCCGACGTTATCAGTATTCCATGCGCCACATGTAGCGGCGAACGGTCAACGGATGGCCGCGGCTGTCGGCGAGCGCCACGGCGTAGGCGCGCAAGAGCGCCGTGAACAGCATCGGCGTAAGGTACTCGGCCGCGTCGCCGGCCAGTTTCTCGAGGCCGAACTCGGCGGCGTCGAGCACGAGAAGACGCTTGGAATACTTCTCGGCGAAAGCGAGCGCGCGCTCGTCCATCTTGCGGGCGTTGCCAAGGCCTTTGAGGATGATGAACGGCACGTCGAAGTCGGTGACTTCGAACGGGCCATGGAAGTACTCGCCGGCATGGATGGCCGCCGAGTGCACCCACTGCATTTCCTGCAGGATGCAGATGGCGAAGGAATAAGCCGAGCCCCAGTTGGCGCCCGAACCCATGGTGTAGATCACCGGCTCACGCTTGTAGCTTTCGGCCCAGGCAGCGATCGACGGCTTGTGATGGGCGATGACGCCCTCGATCGTCTTCGACATGCTGGCCAGCGCCTTCTCGACCTTGGCGAGCTTGCCGTTGCCCTCGCGGGCGGCGAGGATGCCGAAGACGAGGCGCATCAGCATGGGCGCCGCATGGTCTTCGGAAACGGCCAGCGGGTTGTACTGGTAGAGGATGGTGGCCTCGGACGCCTGATCGAGCGGCGAGTTCTCGAGGTTGGTAAAGGCGATGGTCAGTGCGCCGGCGTCGCGGGCATACTTGGCGGCGGCCACCGTTTCCGGCGTGTTGCCCGAGTGCGAGCACAGGATGACGACCGAGCTCTTGCCGAGACGCTTGGGCGCCCGCGCCAGGAACTCGGCGGAGCTGTAGGAGAAGCTGGCGATCTTCTCGGCCTCGCGTTCGACCGCATAGTGGCCGGACATGAGCAGCGCATTGGAACCGCCGCAGGCTACGAAGAAGATGTCCGTCACCGCTGCGCGGGCGGCCGCTGCCTTCACCGCCGCCTCGACGTTCTTCACCACTTCCGTCATGATTGAATCCTTGATAACGTCCTATGACGTCATATAGCTAATATGGCCTGCCAAGGTCTGTCAACGCTGTTTTCGAGGCATGGCACTTGGTCGGAAAGTCGCGATAAAGCATCATGGAAATCGGGCACCCTGCGAGCCTGCTGTGGTATCGGTGGCTTTTCGAGGCCTGTGTGGCACGGTGATCGCAGCTCACCGGAGCCTCCGCAACGAGGAGAAAAGTCGTCTTGTCCCAGCCTGTCGACAGCCTTGCACGGCAAGACGCCTCGCCGTTGTATCTTCAGCTCAAGAACAGTCTGACGGAAGCGATCCGGAGTGGACGCTATGCACCGGGCGAGCCGGTACCCACCGAGACCCAGCTCTGCGAGCAATATGCGGTCAGCCGGATCACCGTGCGACGGGCGATCAGCGAGCTGCAGGAGGAAGGTCTTCTGGAGAAGCGGCATGGCAAGGGCACCTTCGTTTCCTTCCGCCGCATGGAGACCAGCCTGGTCGATCTCGCCGGCTTTTCCGAGACCTATTCGCTGCAGGGCTACAAGGTGAGCAAGGTGTTGCTCGGCGTTACGGAAGGCGCCGCCGACAGCGCCCTCGCCCAGAAACTCGCCATTACCAAGGGGGCCCCGATCCTGACCATCAGGCGACTGATCATGGCCGCCGATGCGCCGATGACCATCGAGATCTCCGATTTCCCGCTGGCATTGTTCCCTGATCTTGCCACGGAGATCGCCAGCGCCAGCTCGATCTATCGCCTGCTGAAGACTCGTTATGGTCGCGAGGTCCGCCATGCGCGCCGGGTCATCAACGTGCGTCTCGCCGGGCCTGACGAACGCGAACACCTGCACTGCCGTAGCGGCGAGCCGCTGTTCGAAGTGGAAAAGACGGTATTCGACGATGCGGGCACGCCACTGCAGCGCTCGCTGCTTCTGACGCCCAGCAACCGCGTCAACTTCGTCATCCAGGTCTGAGCTGGCGCCCTCTGCCGCGCGGGGACGCCAACCGGACGATCAAAACCGATAGCTGGCCAGGCCGAACGGACGGCCGAGGACATGGTCGTCCACCGCCTTGATCCGCTCGAGAGCATCAACAGGCGTTGCGGCTTTTCCATCTGGCAAGACGAGTGAAAAAGCCCCGCGCCGCCCGGCAGCCTCTGACAAGCGCACGACATAGCCCTCGCCATCTTCCGACGGCTTCAAGGCGTGCAGGCGTACCTGCTGGCCTGAAACTGAAATGGGTGCGATGTCATACTCGGCATCGCTGCTTGCCCTGACAAAGACCGGCGGCGTGGCGACGAGATCAGCCTCCGCCTGCACCTCTTCGCTCCACCACCGACCGTCATGCGGAAGAATGGCATAGACGAAGTGGTGCTTGCCTTCATCGGCCAGCATGTCGGGGTACATCGGTCCGCGGATGAGGCTCAGCGTCAAGCAGTTGCCCTTGGCCGAGAAGCCATACTTGTCGGCCGACAACAGCGCCGCGCCCCAATCGGTTTCGGCGAGCGAGGCAAAGCGGTGGCCGCAAGCCTCGAACTGGGCGCGCTGCCAGGTGGTGTTGTCGTGGGTCGGACGCCGGGTGACGCCGATTGCCTGATCGAACACCGCCTCCTCCGCCAATACGGTGACCGGGAACACGGCACGCAGATAGGTGCGGCGGTCGTGCCAGTCGAGATCGGTGACCACCTCAAGGCGAGGGCTGTTGGCCCAAAGGCGCAACCGCTGACGGATGGTGCTGGCCGAATGACGACGGATGATCTCGATTTCGGCAAGATGCGGACCGTTGGCCGTCACCCGGCGACTCTCAAACGACAGCCACTCCTCTTCGCCGAGCTCAAATCCGGGCTCGATGTCCCAGGCATCGTATTGTCGCGGCAAGTCGTTGCGGTAAAACATCAACTGATTGCCAGGTCCATCGAGCAACTCGCGACCACAGCGTTTGTCGATCAAGCTGGCAAGGCGACTGGACTCATCAAGCGCCACCCGGACGAAGTCGTTCTCGAGGGTTGTGCCGTCGGTTGTGACGGTTCGCGCGCCGCCCGTCCCAACGAAGGCCAGCGACAGAGGCGCAACCGAGCGATCGATGGTTGTGACATAGCCGCCTTCGATCGGCTGCGGGTTGAGTGCCACCGGCAGCGGACTCTGGCTTTCGAGTTGAAGCGTCGTCTTGGCCGATCCCGATATGTTGGCGACGAGTATGCCTTCGCGCGGCCCCGAGCGCCGGGCGGCGATCTCGGCAAGACGTTCGCGGCCGATGGTGGTGGCATGATCGACGACGCTGGAAAGCTCCATTTCCGTCTGCTCGTAGACCTCGCGGATCGACGAACCCGGAAGAATGTCGTGGAACTGGTTGCGCAAAAGCAGCGTCCAGTCGGCGGCAAGATCGGGCATGTCGAACGATCCGCCGTCCAGCGCATCGATCACCGACAGCGCCTCGGCGGCAACGAGGCCGGCTTCCGCACGCCGGTTAAGCTGCTTGACGCGCGCCTGTGTTGTGAGCGTGGCGCGGTGATACTCGAGATAGAGTTCACCTCGCCAGACCGGCAGCGTAGCGCCCTTCAAGCTCTTGGCCAGGCCGAGAACGTGCGGCTCCAACGCACCGTGACTGACGGTCGGGATAGCCGGCATGGCATTGAGGAGGGGCAGGGACTCGATCTGGTCCGGATCCGGCCCGCCGCCGCCGTCCCCCCAGCCATAGGACGCGATCACCGTGTCCGAGAGGTCTTTGCCAGTGTGATTGCGCCAGACCTCCAGCAGGGCTGGCGGCGAGATCGTCATGTTGTAGCCTTCGTGCGACGAGGCATCGAAAGTGTGAACGAACACCTGCGAGCCGTCGTTGCCCTGCCAGCGGAACAGATTGTCGGTGAGCCGATTTGTCTCGTTCCAGGTCACCTTGATGGTCACCAGCGCTTCGATGCCGGCGTGCCTCATGATCTGCGGCATGGCGCCTGTAAAGCCGAAGGTATCCGGCAGCCAGGCGACCTGGCTGATCCGCCCGAAATGCCTCAGAAAATAGTTCTGCCCCAGCACGAACTGGCGCAGGAAGGCTTCGGCCGAGGGCATGTTGGTGTCGCACTCGATCAGCATGCCGCCGATCGGCTCCCATCGTCCCTCGGCGATCCAGCGCCGAATCTCCTCGAACAGGGCTGGATCTTCCTCTTCGACATGGGCGTAGAAGATCGACGATGACTGCAGGAAGCGAAAATCCGGATAGCGTTTCATCAGCGAGTTGACGCTCGAAAAGGTCCTGACGATCTTGCGCACGGTTTCGGGCTGAGGCCAAAGCCAGGCATAGTCGATGTGGGCATGGCCGCTGACCAGAACATTGCCCTGCTTGGGATAGGCGGCACGCAACTCGGCGACGAGTTCGTCGAAGTGGCGGCTCGCCTTCACCACTGAGGCGATAGCTTCGCGCGAGAGCGGTGCAGGCTCGGACGTCGGCTCGAAACTCCGTTCCCAGATGGAAGACGCCCAGCCCCGATCGGCGAGGCGTGGTCCGATGTCGGAGGTTTTCGTCGGCAGGCGCAGGTCGGCAACGACGATGGCGCCTGTCTCGAATAGCGCACGCGCCAGTTCCTTGTCGTCGGCGGCGCCGGCGGTGTCTCTGAGGGTTTCCAGCTGTCGACGCAGATGCCTGATTTCAGGGTAATACTGATAGATCTCGGCCATGCCGATACGGGGTTGCCGATTGGGGATTCCGAACAGCGTGCGTGCGGCTGCCTCCACATGGATTCGGAAGGGAACGCCGCGTGGTGCATCGAACCGGCGATGACGCGGGTTGGCGGAAAAGCTGTCGAGGAGCGTTCCGTTACTGCCGATGAGGCGTACCAGCGACTCGCCGCCAAAATCGAAGCGGAGTTCCACGCCAGCCCCTTCGGGGAGCATTATCGCCTCATCAAGCTCGAAGCGATGAATGCCGTGGCGATCGCTCCAGCCGTCGCCAACGGCGACTCGCCGACGCGTGGTGTCCGGGCCCGTTTCGAGGAAAGGACCCAACGCCTGCCGAGCCTTGAGCTCGAAAGCCCCGAGCTCATCCACCCAGGTTCCGATGTACTGGGAAAGCTGTTCCAGGCTTCTTTGGCGATCGCGGTATGGGCGCATGTCTGATTTTCCGGGCGGTGAGGAAAGGCGACTGTCCGCTGGGAAGCGGGGCAGAAAAAGAGAAGGGGTCAGGCCGTGGCACCCCAACGGATCGAGCGGGCGAGAGTGATGGGGTCGGGTTTGAAGTCCCCCGCCTTGTGCCGTGCGAACAACTCCGAGTTGGCAAGCTCGACCCTAATGGCGGATGCGTCAAGGACGCGGTGAACGTCTAGAAGACCTCGATCGACAAGGCTCAGGACAGCCGCCTGGACGAAGGGGGCCACAAGCAACTCTGCAGGGCGTTGAGCGACGTTTCTCTGACCGGGTGCAGCAGTAACGAGCTCAGTGGCCTGGGCCTCATCGTGCCGCCTATCCCCAAGCTGTTCCGGCGGCATTCTCTATGGTGAGCCCATCAACATTCCCAAGCCAAGCCTCGACGGCCATTCAGGAGCGGCCGAGGGCAACGGGGGGGCGCTGCATTGCCGAATACCAGCAGTTGGAGACAAACCGGACGCTCATGTCGAGTGTCTTCGCGCTGTCGCGTCCCCCTGTCGCGCGGATTCACCACAGGTCGCACTTGAGGTCCTCTTGCTTAAGGCAACTGTTGACAGCCTCACTCATTCGAAAGTACCGTTGACTAACTGATTTTCCGGATGGTTGGGGACATGTATTGCCATCCGGCTTTCTGGCCGTGTTTTCATTTTCCCAGCCGCGAGGCCGGGGCCTTTATAAGTTAGACTATTGTTTTCAAAGGGAGCGCCGTGGCTGGTTTCGTTGAACGCAGTTGGTGAGATGTCATGTTTTCGTCGCCAGTGCCGCCTAGCTTGGCTGCCTTGGCGAGGATGGATAGACTGGCAGGATAATTGCAGTAAACGAACAGGCTTGTCATTGGTCCGGGTGAAGTCTCGCTTTGGAACCTCAGGCGCTGCGGCGTTTGTGTTTTTGACGTTAAAAGGGGCCTTATGGAGAGTTTATCGTTCCAAAAGGCTGCTGAGGTGTCCGAGGCCGCGATTGAGCGGTCTCAAGATGGCGAGCGCTGGTTCGCTGCCATGACACAGCCGCAGCGGGAGGGTGTCGCGGTCGATAACCTCCGCCGCCAGGGCTTCTTTACGTTTTCTCCGCTTGAGAAGGTGGTGCGCCGCCACGCTCGCAAGACGATCGCGACGACGGCGCCTGTTTTCCGTGGTTATGTTTTCGTGCGCATGGATCCGCTGCGGGCACGCTGGCGGTCGATCAATGGCACGCTGGGTGTACGCTCGCTGGTGACCAACGGCGAAACACCCTTGGCGATCAAGCCGGGTGTCGTGGAAACACTGGTGGCGTCGACCAATGCGGAAGGCATTTTGGAGTTTGTCGATCCGCTGCAACCCGGCATGACGGTACGGTTGAGGGCAGGGCCTTTTGCCGAGCAGCTTGGTGTGATCGAGCGCCTTGATGGGCGCAACCGGCTGGTGTTGTTGATGAGTTTGATGGGTGGCCAAGTGCGTGCAGGCGTATCCCGGGATATGATCCTGAAGGTTGCCTGATTGCATCTGGCTTGGTTTTGGTAAGTGATAGCCTCCGGTCGAGGCGTAAGGGACGGTCTTTTGGGCTGTTCGTTTGCGACGGTGGTACAATCGGGCCAGGGTGAAGCCATTTCACCCGGAGTGCGGTAGCTTTTGCCCATGGACATGTTGGCCGTAGCGTTGGGCTCGGTATGTTGGGTCTCCGGTTTCATGGGCGCTGGGCGTGAGGCTGGTTGAGGCGGGCACGTCCAGGGTGTAACGCTTATCGAACGTGTGGCTTTATCGAACTTGATATGCCTGCCCTGACGGTGCTTATCGAAAGTGGCTTTCGATAAGGGCTGGTGGGGATTGTGGGCAGAGCCCATGGGCTCTCGCTATGGCCGAAGTAAAAGGTGGTTTTGGTGTCTTCAGGAAAAGTTGCCCTCGTTACGGGTATCACCGGCCAGGATGGGGCCTATCTTTCGCAGCTCTTGCTGGACAAGGGCTACACTGTTCATGGCATCAAGCGTCGGTCATCGTCGTTCAACACTGGCCGTATTGAGAGCATCTACCAAGACCCACACGTCGAAAATGCTCGGTTTCATCTCCATTACGGTGACATGACGGATTCGACCAACCTGATCCGCATCGTCCAGGAAACCAAGCCTGACGAAATCTATAATCTCGCCGCTCAATCCCACGTTCAGGTGTCCTTCGAAACACCGGAATATACTGCCCAAGCGGACGGTATCGGCACGCTTCGGCTTCTCGAGGCGATCCGTATCCTTGGGATGGAAAAGAAGACGCGCTTTTATCAGGCTTCGACCTCAGAGCTTTACGGCCTCGTGCAGGAAGTGCCACAGCGCGAAACGACGCCCTTCTATCCTCGCTCGCCTTATGCCGCTGCCAAGCTTTACGCCTACTGGATCGTCGTGAACTATCGCGAGGCCTACGGCCTGCACGCTTCGAACGGCATTCTGTTCAACCACGAGAGCCCGCTTCGCGGCGAGACTTTCGTGACGCGCAAGATCAGCCGTGCCGCAGCGGCCATTCGGCTTGGTAAGCAGGAAAAGCTCTATCTCGGTAATCTCAGCGCCAAGCGCGACTGGGGCCACGCCCGAGAATATGTGCGTGGCATGTGGTTGATGCTGCAGCAAGATGAGCCAGGCGATTACGTGCTTGCCAGCGGTGTGACCACCGAGGTCCGTCAGTTTGTCAGCTGGGCCTTCGAGGATGTCGGCATTCATCTTGAATGGCGCGGTGAAGGTGTCGAGGAAAAGGGCATCGATAGCCTCACAGGCAAGGTGGTCGTAGAAGTCGATCCGCGTTACTTCCGCCCGACGGAAGTCGAGCTTCTGATCGGTGATCCGACCAAGGCGCAAGAGAAACTCGGCTGGAAACACGAGACCACGGTGCGCGAGCTTTGCCGCGAGATGGTCAATGAAGATCTCAAGGTGATGCAGACTGCGACCGTAATGAAGGAGGCCTGAGATGGCCGCCTATGATCTCAAAGGCAAGAAGGTCTGGGTGGCTGGGCATCGCGGTATGGTCGGCTCAGCCATCGTTCGCCGGCTCGCCTCCGAGGACTGTGAGGTCCTGACAGCGGGCCGCGGCGAACTCGATCTCAAGGATCAGGCAGCCGTTCGCGCCTGGGTCGAACAGCAAAAGCCCGACGCGGTGTTCGTGGCGGCAGCCAAGGTCGGCGGCATCCTAGCCAATAGCACTTATCCAGCAGATTTCCTCTACGACAACCTGATGATCGAAGCCAATGTCATTGAGGCTTCCTTCCGAGCCGACGTTGAGAAGCTTTGCTTCCTTGGCTCATCGTGCATCTATCCCAAGTTCGCAGATCAGCCGATTGTCGAAAGCGCGCTGCTCACGGGAGAGCTCGAGCCGACCAACGAATGGTACGCTATCGCCAAGATTGCCGGCATCAAGCTCTGCCAAGCTTACCGCAAGCAACATGGCGCCGACTTCATCTCTGCGATGCCGACCAATCTTTATGGACCTGGCGATAATTTTGATCTCAGTTCCAGCCACGTCATGCCGGCGCTGATCCGAAAGGCGCACGAGGCAAAGATCCGCGGCGACAAGCAAATCACCATATGGGGCACAGGCAAGCCGCTCCGCGAGTTCCTCCACGTCGATGACTGTGCTGATGCGTGCGTGCATCTGATGAAGGTCTATTCGGACTTGGAGCACGTGAACGTAGGCTCGGGCGAGGACCTCTCCATTCTCGACCTCACGAAACTCGTTTGTGAGGTGGTAGGTTTCAAGGGGGACATCGTCCACGACCTCACTAAACCGGATGGCACACCGCGCAAGCTGATGAGTGCCGACAAGATCAGGTCGCTTGGGTGGAAGCCGGCCATCGGTCTTATGGAAGGGGTCGCCTCTGCTTACTCGGCGTTTTTGGCCAGAAGCGATGTTGCCGCCTAAGTGCGGTCTCAGCAAGAATAATCAGCGCCGATGAAGACCCTGGAGGGCCTGGATCGTCTCTGTTTGGAAACGACCGACCATGCCATGATTGTAAAATATTGACTCTCGACGCCTCGGTGGTGTTCCGGTCGGTTGTTGCGCAGGGATAAGTCTTCTCTTTTGTGTAAGTGGATGGTGCCTGAATAAGCCTTCAATGCTATTTGGGTATCGACATATGAAGTATAATGTCTAGTGTCTTTTTAAGAATGATGAGACTGTGATCCCATTCCATCTGTGGAGATGAAAATACTTGTCTGTCGGTTGGTAACCGAGAGCCGGACAAACGGGTAGACAAAGTGGCGCGGGTAAGGAACGCAGGCTCCGTTGTGAGACCTAGCGCAGACGGAAATGGTGCCGCCGCAATTCTGTCGTGGATGAACGCACACAATGGAGCGCTTCGGGATAATGACGCGTCGGTTGCTATCCTATATCTTTTTTGGTTTTGTCGCGTTTGGATTACTCACATACGGTGCGGTTAATCCTCTCGCGGGTTCAATCTTTACGCTTTTGTTAAGCGTGATTGCCATTTTTGCATTGGCAACGCAGGGTGAACCGAAAGCGACGGCCCCTGTTTGCAGGGTTGCGATAGTTCTGGCACTCGTGTTGGCGGGGTGGGTGATTATACAAACCTTGCCCTTGGACAAGTTGGCCAACCCGACCTGGCAAGACCTTGGCGCGTTCGTCTCTGCTCATCCGAAGACTATTTCCGTCGCTCCGGCCGACAGCCTGGCGGCATTGGCGAACCTTATTGCTCCATTTGTCGTCTTTATCACTGCTTTGGTGCTGTTTCCATCCGATGAAGAAGCGCGGCGCCTGCTTTCATTTATCGCGCTGTTTGGCGGCGCTTTGGCAATATGGGCGATTTGTGAATTTACTTTTTCTCCGCATACGCTGCTCCTTGAGGAAAAGCGCTATTATCTGGATAGTTTGACGGCTCCTTTTGCCAATAGAAATACTGCGGGCACATTCTACGGCTTGGTTTCTATGATCTCTTTTGTTGGTATTTATATCGAGGCACGGGTAATAGATTTTCGAAATCTGATGTTTGGAAAACGCTTTCCCAGCGAACAAAGGCGGGCTATTTGGCATCTTGCGCTGATGTTTGCTTGTTTTTCGGGATCAACAGCCGCTCTATTGCTCACAAAATCTCGCGGAGGTGTTGGATGCACTTTTGTCGCCTATCTGCTTCTGGTGCCTTCCGTTCTCTGGGCTAAGACCGAAGAACGGAATGGGCGGGGAGCGTTTTCGTCGAGTCGCCAGCGTTTGGCGTGGCGCGTCGGGAGGGTTGTTGGTGGGGGAGCAGGGGTAATGCTCGTCGGCGCTGTTTTTGCGGATCGGGCGTTGTTCCGAGCGGAAGTTCAAGGTCTGGACGACTTACGTTTCTGCGTCGCGCCCGCAATCTTGCAGTCGGCCAAAGACAATCAGCTGACCGGTGTGGGCTTCGCTACCTTTCGTCTCTTTTTCCCGGCTTATCGGGACGCACTATGTGGGGTCGCCGGGGTTTGGGACCGCGCCCATTCCGTTTATCTGGAAGCATATTTGGGATTGGGCTGGGTATTTTTCGCCTTGCTACTCGTCGGTGTGGCTGTCCTTGTCTGGACTTTGGCGCGGGGGATCGGGACCAGGCGAAGCCTTCGGGCTTATCCGATTTTGGGTTTAGCGATATTAGTGCTGGTATTGGCTCACAGCAGTATCGACTTTTCAGTTCAAATACCTGGTTTCGCTACGGTTTTCGCTGCTGGGATGGCTGCCGTGGCGACTATTTCGAGAGGTCGTTCGTCCTCGTCCGGCCGGGCTCAGAATCGCAAATAGACTTCGTCTGATCCGAAATGTAGTTTGGGGCCATCGCAGAGATGGAAGCTTCAACAGTTACAGGGTATCGTATCTGGTCGCGCGCGAACGCTCCTCAGTGCCTCGCCTCGATGTCATCATCCGCACCGATGGCAAGAGCGGGATTATCCCGGTTGATGCCTTTATCGTAAGTGACGTGCCTCGCAAGCGGCGAACTCCTGGGCCCGCCAAGTTACTCCGACCTTTGCTCCTCGCCCCGACAAAACTCAGTACCGAGGTTCGCACAGAAACCGGGCATATCGAGAACCTGATGCGATGAGTGTCGAGAAGGAGCCGAGCTAACGAGTGCGCTGTCACTGACAGCCTGACTCTTTGAGCACCATGCTTTGGAAACACGGCTTGGAACCGCAGTCCCACTTTCTCTGCGTATCAAGGCCGTAGCGCTTCCGCTCTGCTTGATAGTGCCGTTATGGGACGGAGATCAATTTCGGGTCTGAGTGGTGACGCTATTCAAGCCTGGCCGACAGCGTGTTACCGCCGAGGCGCCACCGACCGAAATCATCATGTCAAATGCGAGAAATATGTGGAGCAACGTCCCGAGTCCTTTGTAATTGATGGATTCACTGAAGATATAGTGTGTCTCATCTATGTTCCAAGAGAGGCGGTGTGCTCAGACGTGGAGCGCAGCACACCGGAAATCCTCGAATAATTCGAACTGGTCGTGAACACCGTCATCATGGAGGAGGCCGAGGAGTAGAGTGAAGGCTGGGCGACGACGAAACCGGATGGTGACGAAGGGCCAGCTGATGGCTGACGGAGTTGGGGTGGTTGGTGGCGGATGCGTGTGGCGCCGGCGCCCGATGATCGAGGAACCCAGCGGGAATACGGAGTTTACTGCCCTTGCTAGGCTGTGGGCGGGCGTGATCGCGAGGCATCCGGACCGGTCGAATGGCAGGCTCTTAGCGTTCTTGAGGTAATCGGCTTGAGTTGCTTTATCAAAAGTGACTTAGTATTAGACTTAAGCCTAATATATATGCAGATACTATTCCCTTTATCTACGTTCGTCATTATTACATGGATGTCCTCATCCCGCCTTTGGGCGGAACGGCTCTTCTGCTCATAATTACCGATTTTCCAGCTGCGCTGTTAAAGCTCGAGCGCTAAATGTTGAGCGCGCCTTCGGGTTGTCATGTTTTGGGCATGTAGTGTGCTGTAGACGCAAGTGTCCGGCTGCCTGTCGCATTTTGAGTGGCAGGCGACACAGGATTCGGGGTTGCCCTCTGAACTGAAGGCTGTCAGGTGCATAATCAGCGTCGGCTTGGTGGAACAGTGGTTTCACCCGGACTGCGGTAGCGTGGAAAGTTTGCCCCCCGTCCTTGCTTGGTAGATCTTGGCAAAACAGCGCTATGTTGATTGTGGATGGGGCAGATCGCACGCTAGACGGGTGTAAGTGCGGTGCTTCCAACTGCACTTGATGAGCGCTGTTATTGTGCATGGCTAGCCTACGAGGTTTTGTTGGAAAAGTTTGGTTATTTGAAGGCGATTTGAGGCTCTTTCAAAACGCTCCTGAATTAGAGCGCAAGGTTATTTCATGAAGATCGTAATGATAGGGTCTGGGTACGTTGGCCTTGTATCCGGGACGTGTTTTGCCGATTTCGGCCATGACGTCGTCTGCATGGACAAGGCGGTGGAGAAGATCGATGCGCTGAAGCGCGGCGAGATCCCCATCTACGAGCCGGGCCTTGACGCGCTGGTCGAGGGCAACGTCAAGGCGGGGCGCCTGACGTTTACCACCGAGCTCGCCGGTCCGGTGGCCGAGGCCGACGTGGTGTTCATCGCCGTCGGCACGCCATCGAGACGTGGCGACGGTCATGCCGACCTCTCCTATGTCTATGCGGCGGCCCGCGAGATCGCCGCGGCGGTGAAGGGCTTCACCGTGGTGGTCACCAAGTCGACCGTGCCGGTCGGTACCGGCGACGAGGTGGAGCGCATCATCCGCGAGACCAACCCCAGCGCCGACGTCGCCGTCGTCTCCAACCCCGAGTTCCTGCGCGAAGGCGCGGCGATCGACGACTTCAAGCGGCCCGACCGCATCGTCATCGGCTACGAGGACGAGCGAGCCAAGGAAGTGATGACCGAGGTCTACCGGCCGCTCTATCTCAACCAGGCGCCACTGCTGTTCACCAAGCGCCGCACCTCCGAGTTGATCAAGTATGCCGGCAACGCCTTCCTTGCCATGAAGATCACCTTCATCAACGAGATCGCCGATCTCTGCGAGAAGGTGGGCGCCGACGTGCAGCAGGTGGCGCGCGGCATCGGCCTCGACGGCCGCATCGGGGCGAAGTTTCTGCATGCCGGCCCCGGCTACGGCGGCTCCTGCTTCCCCAAGGACACGCTGGCGCTGGTCAAGACCGCTCAGGACTATGACAGCCCGATCCGCCTCATCGAGACCACCGTGGCGGTGAACGACACGCGCAAGCGGGCGATGGCGCGCAAGGTGGTGCAGGCAGTGGGCGGCGACGTGCGCGGCAAGACGGTGGCCGTGCTCGGCCTGACCTTCAAGCCGATGACCGACGACATGCGCGACAGCCCTGCGATCTCCATCATCCAGGCCTTGCAGGACGCCGGTGCCAAGGTGCGCGGCTTCGATCCCGAGGGCATGGACAACGCCAAAAAGCTGATCGACGGTATCGCCTATGTCGGCAGCGCCTACGAGGCGGCCGAGGGGGCCGATGCTCTCTGCATCGTCACCGAGTGGAACGAGTTCCGGGCGCTCGACTTCCCCC